>DUDS01000007.1:69053-77133 GCA_004769085.1 Candidatus Melainabacteria bacterium SSGW_16 | reverse complement strand
ACTAATATCAAAGTAGGAGGCACCACTCCTCTTGCAGGAATATTTAAGTGTTTTCTTAAATTATTTTTGGCTGGTTATCTTGCAACTTACCTTGAACATGTGCCAATGGCTTGTATTGGTGGAGTACTTATTTATGTTGCATTTAATATGGTTAAACCAGCAGAAGTTTTGGGTGTTTTAAGCCATAATAAATTTCATGCGGGATTAATGATTTATACAGCACTTATGGTTATAATTACAGATTTTTTAACAGGAGTTCTTTCAGCCATAATTATTTATGCGATAACATTTAAATTGTTTAATGGGTTAGCAGTACCAGACAAAAGGGATAGACAACTTGTTGAGGCAAAAGAGCCAGCGCGGTTTGATTAATTTTCTCTTACTTCTGTTAAGATAAACCATTGAGGTTAAAAATAATGAATACAAAATCTTTTATAATTCTTTTTACTTTAACGTTTTTAGTATCTTATACAGCTTGTTTCTATGCTTATAGCGAGACCAATGAACCCCCTTCTGAAAAGAAAAAACTAGCCTTTGTTACAAAGAGGGCAAATCTTTGGTATAAACATGCAAAAGATTTAAAAGAAAAAGATGTGTCGGAAACAGCTCAGGTATTTTTAGAAGGAGAACTTTACTCAAGTCCAAAAACAATAAAAGAGATTGATAAAAAAAATATAGATAGAAGTACACCTGAAGGGCTTATAGCATCATATATTTCAGCCAGTAAAAAAGGAGATGTTAGCTGGATAGCTGAAAATTTTGTAGATGAGGAGAAAGATAAAATCCTAAATTTGTTTAAAGATAAAAAGACTTTAAAAGAAAGTCAGGAAGCTGCAAAAAAAATACAGTCAGAAGTTATCAGGGGTGAAGCAAAATACAAAGGACACCTACTTCTTTTTATAGAGCAGGAGTATCCTAAAAATATAAAAGTAGCTGAAACAGTTGCCTGTAGAAAAACAACAGACGGCTGGAAATTGACTAATTCACTTTCTACTGATGAAACATTTGATATTGTTTTTGCTGCTGTATCATCCGGGCAGGTACAAGAAGTAAAACAACTGACATTGATTAAATAACTCTTTAAAATTCTTTTGTTCCGTTTATCTCCATGTCAGCGATTAATATCCCTGGCTCAGTGAGTGTTCTAAGTGCTATCTCTGGTGTAGCGAGAAACCGCATTGCATGATTTGCCATCTCTTTGTACAGAGAATAATTTGTTGAAAGGAATAAATTATTTGTGAATCTTGCCAGCTCTATATTTTCTTCTACAAGTCTGCTGGGTCTTCTTACTGCACAAACTTTACATGAAGCCTCACTGGTAGCAAATCCTACAACAGGTGAAGTAAAATGCCTGTCTATAAATCTTGCTGTCTGTTCAGCTCTCTTTAACCACTTTTTATTATTTGTTGCATTGTACAAACTTATAAAAGCTCTTCCCATATTTAATGTATCTGCCAGAAATGGTCCTGCGTCATTCTTTTCATCATGCTTGAATCCCCTTTCAAGCCAGGACATATTAAATACAATCCATTTTAATGATTCAATTACTGTTACAGGCTCTGTAATGTCAGAAAAAATTCTTTTTAAATTGTCCTGTAAATTAAATCCTGATGATCTGTGTTTAACAACCCATTCAGCAGCACGGATTGCATCATCCAGATAGACTTTATCACTAGTAGCATTGTAAGCACTTACCAGAGCATCTATAATCAGTCCGTTCTGGTTTGAATAAATATGGGTATCTATTCTGGGGATTCCAATGTTTCTTCTCTCTGAATCATCTTTTAAATAATATTCTTTACTGTGCTCACCCTGAATTACATCCGCATCCTGACTTACATAAAATACACCTTCAGGACTCATAAGAAAATCTTTTAAGTATCTGTGGATATCTTTTATGACGTTCAGATATTTTGGATCTTTATAATGCTCATATGCTTTTGAATAAATTCGCATGAAGCGAGCCTGCATTGTTGCAAGTTTTTCGTAATGCGGGCTGTCCCAGCCTCCCATAGTGGAGTATTGGTAAGCACCACCCCAAACCGGGTCAACAAGTGCAATTGCAGCGTAGAGAGTTTTCTTTGCCATTTCATCTTCAGCTATATTCTTTTCTGCTGCAAGTTTAAGTGAATATTCTACTGAATCACTATCCAAAAATTTCTGAAATAGTTTTAAACCTCCGAGATTTTGATCATAACTTGAATAATGATTGGTTTTTAATTTTTTACGCAATTCATCGATCATTTCCTGATCGCTCAGAAAAATGATTTCAGAATCGTCGATATCATCACTTTCCGGTCTGGGGTCATTAATAATCTTCTGAAGCAGCTGCTTCATTAATTCAGGCTGGATATATCCAGAACGTTTTATAATTTCTTCCCCTTTTGAATTAAAAACAATTGTTGCAGGCCATCCGTAGTCTTTATAACGATTTGAAAGATCCGGTCTTGAATCCTGATCTACCCGTACAGGAATATAATGTTCTTTTAAAAGGCTAATAACACCAGGATTACTATAAGTCTCCTTATGCATTACATGGCACCAGTGGCACCATACAGCTTCCAAATCAAGGATAATAAATTTATTTTCTTTTTTTGCCTGTTCAAATATTGATTCTGTCCATTTTGTGGTCCATTGAATATTAGTATTTTCAGTTGACATGACTCCATTAATTGGTGCGAAACCAACTGAAGCAAGAATCATTAAAAAAACCACAAATATTTTTTTCATTATTTCTTTAAATATGACGAAATATTGTTTAATTTATTCATAAAGTATATAGGATCTTAACGTTTTAACCATAGTATTGAAGGAAATAAAACTTAACCAGCTCTCGTTAAAAATAATGTGTGATGTAATATGAAAACTATTTTTGTTATTTTGATTCTATCTCTTTTTGTTTTGTTTTATTACCTAATGCCGGTACCTAAACAAAATGTTTGTTCCTGCAGTAGAATTAAACCTATAGATAGTATGAGTGAAAAAATTACAAAATCTGATTCTGAATGGAAATCACAGTTAACCGATGAAGAATATTCTGTAACCAGACAGAAAGGGACTGAAAAACCTTTTACTGGTGAATATTATGATTCAAAAGAAAAAGGCGTTTACAGATGTAAATGCTGTGGTAATGAACTCTTTTTATCTGATACAAAATTTGATTCTGGTACAGGATGGCCTAGCTTCTGGAATCCTTTTTCAAAGGAAAATGTTGAATTACATACTGATAATACTTACGGAATGAAAAGAGTTGAGGTAGCATGTAGCAAGTGTGGTGCTCATCTTGGGCATGTATTTAATGATGGACCTGCCCCGACCGGGGTAAGATATTGCATAAACTCTGTGTCGTTAAAGTTAGACAAAAAATAAATGATTACTGCCTGGCTAGGATAACATTTCTGAGTATGCTGTTTATGAGGTAAGATTTTATCCGATTTATTCGGTAAAATCTGAGCAATGCGATAAGAAACTGCTCCAAATGTACATTGCAAAGCCCGACAAGCGAAGAATGAGCGAGGAGGGCGGATAGAAAGAAAAAATAAATGAATTACATCCCTTTTCATAAGCTTGGATCAACACCAAACATAATTGTTGATGGTGCAGGCAATGAAAATACAGTACTGAATCTTTCACACTGGCCTTTAAGTAATACTCCTAAAGAACTAAAAGATGATCTATCAGTTCAGATTGTTTTTAAATATCTGGAAAAACCAGAGTTTCATGTGAAATGCGAAACAGTCTCCAATAATCATTTTGATGAAGACGGACTTGCTGGAATGTATGCACTGATTAATCCTGAGAAAGCATTAAAGCAGAAAGATATTTTAATTGACATTGGAAGAGCAGGAGATTTTGGTACATATAAGAATCGCGAGTCTGCAAGAATTGCCTTTGTTTTATCAGCGTATGCAGATCCTGATTTTTCTCCATTGAATGCTGAAATATTTGAAAAGGAATATCCTGATATAGCTGAAGCACTTTATAATCACATGCTTGACCTTCTTCCTGATATTATAAGTTCACCTGACAGGTTTAAAAGGTTCTGGCAGTATGAAGAAGAAATGCTTAATGCCAGTGAAGCAGCAATCTGGCGTGGTGATATTACGATAGAAGAAATACCGGATATAGATCTTGCAATTGTAAAAATTCCTGAAACTATACCAGGGAAAAAGGTACACAGATTTACGTTGGAAAGAAAAGCAGTTTGTCATCCAATGGCAGTGCATAATTCAACAAACTGTTTTAGAGTGTTATATATACAGGGACATACCTATGAACTTGAGTACCGGTATGAAACCTGGGTTCAATATATGTCCAAAAAGCCTGTACCCAGAGTTGATTTAACTATGCTTGCACAGGAACTTACCCGGGATGAAAATGGAAAAGCAAAATGGATTTTTGATGGAGTTAATTTAATAACACCTTCATTGCACCTGGAGGATGATTCTGAGAGCAGTATAAACCCTGAGGTATTTGTTAATAAGGTAAAAAATTTCCTTTTGAATGCAAAACCTGCCTGGAACCCTTATGATTAGTATTATGGTTAGCTATTTTTGAAAGATTCTGAGATAATTTATTTTAGAAAGATTCCGGAGCTATAATAATGAAAGCTTTATATAAAATATTTTTTATTTTCTTAATTATATTTTCTTTTCCTTATTTTTCTGAGGCTGCTGAGGGTAAGAAAAAAGCATTAATTATTGTGACCAGCCATGATAAGCTTGGTAATTCCGGTAAGCAGACAGGATTCTGGCTTTGTGAAGCTACGCATGCATATTTGGCTCTTGAAAAGAAAGGATATGAGATTGACTTTGTTAGCCCAAGAGGTGGCAAAGCTCCTATAGATGAGAGAAGCCTTGAACCTGAAAATCCTGTTAACAAAACTTTTTATGAAAAGAAAGATGCAGTTAGTAAACTTGAAAACACACTTAAGCTAAAAGATATAAAGCCTGATAATTATTCAGTTGTGGTTTTTATAGGTGGGCATGGAGCATTATGGGATTTTGTTGATAATAATCAACTTGAAAAAATTGCTGTAAATATTTATGAAAATGGCGGGATTATAGCTGCAATTGAACATGGTCAGGCAGCACTTCTGGATGTAAAACTTTCATATGGCAGAAAACTTATTGAAGGGAGATCTGTAACTGCTTTTAATAATGAACAGGAAGCGGAAATGAAACTTACTGAATTTTTACCTTTTTCACTTGAAGATGAAATCACCAAGCGGGGAGCTAAATTTACAGAAGCTCCGAACTGGAAACCAAGGGTTGCAGTCAGTGAAAGGCTTATAACAGGACAAAATACTGCTTCAATGAAATATCTTCTGGATGAAATGGTAAAACTTCTAAAATAAATGGAACACACATATTCAGCAGGCGGTGTAGTGCTTAATAAAGAAGGCTTTGTTCTGGTTGTAAACCAGAATGGAAATTCATGGTCTCTGCCCAAAGGACATATTGATGAAGGCGAAGAGAAACTTCAGGCTGCAATCAGAGAGATATATGAGGAGTCAGGAATTAAAAATTTAAACCTTATTAAGGATCTTGGATTTTATGAACGATATAGAATAGGCATAGATGGTGGGGAAGATAAATCCGAGACAAAAACAATTTATATGTTTTTATTTAAAACTGAAGAAGAAAAACTAGAACCAATTGATCCTGGGAATCCCGAGGCACGGTGGGTGAAAAAGGAAAAAGTTGCTGAACTTTTAACGCATAAAAAAGATAAAGAGTTTTTTTTGAAAATAATAAATATTATTAATGGATAAGTGATTCCTGTTTTGTCATACAGTGAAGTGATCCACCTTCTTCAATGAGTACATTGCAATCTATCCCGATTACATTTCTTTCAGGAAATAACAGCTTAAAGATTTTTAATACCATCTCATCAGTTTGGCAGTTGTATAGAGGAACAATCACACCATTATTTATGAAAATAAAGTTTGCGTATGAATATGGCATTGAAGAATCATTACATTCAGGAAGTGGAAGTTCAATAACATCAAGCTTGTAGCCTCTTTGAGGATGAGACCAGTTTTTAAGAATATTTTCACTTTCAATAAGATGATCAAAATTTTCATTTTTTCTATTAAAAGATCTGGCTACAAGGACTTTTCTTTTATCTATAAATCTGGCTACGTTATCTATATGTCCATCTGTGTGATCATTTACAAGTCCTTTTTTAAGAAAAATAACCTCATTAACTCCAAATGCATTTTTTATAACAGACTCAATGCTTTCTTTTGTGATTTCGGAATTTCTGTTTTTATTTAAGATGCATTCTTCTGTAGTCAGGACTAATCCGTCGCCAGAAAATTCAAGCGCGCCCCCCTCAAGTATCAAAGGATATGACTCTGATTCACAACCAAGATAAAATGCAATTTCTTTTGGTACAGTATCGTCTCTGTTCCAAGGAGGAAATTTACCGCCCCATGCATTAAACCCAAAATCAAGTATTAATGTTCCTTTTTTACCGTACCTTTCAATAAAAAATGGACCATAATCTCTAATCCAGATATCATCATTTGGAATAACTATTTTTTTGCAGGAATGTTTTTTATCTTTTGCGGGAATATTTTTTGTTTCATCCAGCAATTCTTCACTTGTAAGAATAAGATTTACGTCTTGGAAATCAAGAACAATATTTATTAAGTCATTGTAGAATTTTCTTATTTTTGGAAGCCTTTGTTCTCCCCATTCTTTTACATTATGAGGCCAGGATAGCCAGACGGTTTTTTGCTTTTCCCATTCCCCGTGGTAGCACCTTCCCTTTTGAATGGCATGGTGTACGATTCTCTTTCCTTCTGTTTCCATTTATTTTGAGTCCCACACACTTAAAATAGGCTCGTATTTATCAACTCTTCTGTCTCTGAAAAAAGGCCATGTTCTTCTTGAACTTTCTTTTTTTGAAAGATCAATTTCTGTTATTCCGGTTGATTCCTCTGTTTTATCCCGATAAACAAGCTTTCCATAAGGATCACATATGAATGAATGTCCCCAGAAATCCAAGTATCCTTCTTTTCCTATTCTGTTAACTGCAATAACATGAACATTATTTGCTATTGCATGTGAACGCATGACCATGGTCCATGATTCTAATTCCTGTGCATGTGTTTCTTTAGAATCCTTTGTATCCCATGCAATTGCAGTAGGATAAATGATTATATCGGCACCTTTTAAAGCGGTTATTCTAGCTGCTTCAGGAAACCACTGATCCCAGCAGATTAACACGCCGATTTTTCCTGCTGAAGTGTTTGCAACCACAAATCCAAGATCACCTGGGGTAAAATAATACTTTTCATAAAAACCCGGATCATCAGGAATATGCATCTTTCTGTAATGACCGGCAATTTCTCCGTTATTTTCAATAATCAGACAGCTATTGTGATAAACACCTTCTGACCTTTTTTCAAAAAAAGGAAAAACAAGAACAGTCTTTAACTCTTTTGCAAGCTTCTGAAAATATTTAACATATTCTGAATCAGTATTTATTGCAGTATCAAAATGTTTTTTGTCTTCAGTAATCGGGAAATAATCCCATAAGAAAAGCTCTGGTAATACTACAAGTCTTGGTTGGTCTGTATTTTTTTTTAAATCAGAAATGCTTTTAATTTTTTCAGTATAGTAGTCAAGATTTTTCTTAAAATCACCTTGTGATTTTCCCTGCACCCATGCAATTTTGATTTTTGTCATGTTAGTTATCCGTAACATATTTTAGAATAGTTCTTATAAGAAATGTATTAAGTTGTAAAGGCTATTTATATATAGCATAAAAATCTAAGCGAAGAATGTTCCGGTGAGGAATATTCTGAGTGCCGTTATTGAGAAGCGAGCTGAGCATTTGTGCGCCCGCCAGAGGACGGGTCCGTCCTTCGGCGGAAAGCGAGCGGTATAATAAATGAAAATATGACTGTAGAAATTAAAGGACAATATGAAGGTGATCTGAGGGTAAAACTCACTCATGGTCCTTCAGGTTCTGTTATTGAAACTGATGCACCGACTGATAATCAGGGGAAAGGAGCTCGTTTTTCACCGACAGATTTGGTTACTGCAGCGCTTGGTTCATGCATGATGAC
>DUDS01000007.1:3397-69038 GCA_004769085.1 Candidatus Melainabacteria bacterium SSGW_16 | reverse complement strand
GCAGAGAAGCATATGAGTGAAAGCCCGCGAAGAATAAGTAAAATTGTGCTAGAAATAAATATGCCAGCAGGTTTGACTTCAGAACAGAGAAAGAAGCTTGAAAAAGCAGCACATACGTGCCCGGTACATCATAGTTTATTACCAGAGATTGAAAAAGATATTAGATTTATTTACTCTTAAAATCGCGGAGTGCTAGGTAAAAAATGCAAAAAACAATACTTGTTGATGTTATTTCTTCTGATGTTACAAAAGAACAGAGTCAGGAGCGGCTTTCTGAGCTTGAAAATCTAGTGAAAACTTATGGTGGCATTGTTGTTGTAAAAGTTATTCAGAAAAGAGGAATGCCTGATTACAGAACTTATATAGGTTCTGGGAAAATAGAGGGAGTGCTTAATGAGAACAAACAAAATGGAAAAGAGAAAAGAGCAAACCTTTTAATTATTAATAATCTTTTAAAACCTTCCCAGATATATAATCTTGGCGAAATATGTACAAAAGATGGAATAGAAGTATGGGACAGGGTTGATTTAATTTTAAAAATATTTGACAAACATGCAAAAAGCGTAGAGTCAAAGTTACAAATTGAACTTGCTGCAATAAGACATATGGGACCCAGGATTTACGGACTGGGTCTTGAACTTACCAGGCAGGCAGGTGGTATTGGTACCCGTGGTATTGGTGAAACAAATATCCAGATTATGAAACGGCACTTGAGAAGAAGAGAGCAGAAAATAAAAGAGAAGTTAAAACATTACGATCTGGTTCAGGCAAATCACAGAAAACAAAGACGAAAAAAAGACTTAAAAACAATATCACTTGTTGGATATACAAATGCCGGCAAAAGCACACTCTTAAATGCCCTTACTAAAAAAGGAGTTTATGTGGCAGACAAATTATTTGCTACGTTGGAAACCACTGTTGGACAGCTTTTTCTTCCTGAATCACAGAAAATTGCACTGCTTTCAGATACGATTGGTTTTATTCAGGACCTGCCCCCTGATCTTATAGATGCATTTAAATCCACGCTTAGTGAAATCATTGATGCAGATTTGCTGCTTCATGTAATTGATGTGAGCGATCCTCTTTATGAATCAAAAATCCTTGTTGTGGAAGATATCTTAAATGAGCTTGGCGTGGATAAAAAACCAAAGGTTTATGTTTTTAACAAAGTTGATTTAAACCCCGGCTTAGATAAAGATATAATATCCGAGCACTATAACTGTTTTAGTCCTATATTTGTTTCTGCAGAAAATAAAGAAGGGCTTAAGGAATTAACAAGTAAAATCGAAGCTTTTTGTAATTCTTTACAAGGTTAGTTCTTGCTAAATATGCACATAATGCTTGTACTTTTACCAATAATACTTTGTAACAATGTTATAGGTATAAAAACAGCACTCACTGGGACTGAATACCATGCCATGCCGTTTTTTAAATTTACTTTTGAAAAACTGAAACTTTGCAATACGTTTTGAAGTGAAATTGACCACTGTCCAGGATCTGATACAGCACAAATCTTTATCATCCTGAAACCAAGAGTTTCTCCAAGTTGTTTAATATTTTTGTCATTAAATATAAATGTATGCCTCGGTATATGTAATCCTGCCCAATATTTTTTAAAAATCGAATATTCAAGAGCATTAGTATTTGGTGTTAAAAGTATAAGTTTTCCATTTGTTTTTAGTCTTTCGAGGCAATTTTTAAGCACCCTGACAGGATCAAGAAAATGTTCAATCACATGATTCATTATTATTGCGTCAAATTCTTCCTTAAAAGGCAGGCATTCTTCAACATCAGACAGCTCAATATTTATCTCTTTCTTTTTAAGTCTTTCAAAGTTTTTGTTTGAGAAATCTGTACCATAAAGATTTTTATATCCTTTTTCTTTTAATGCAAGAAGAAGTTCACCATTGCCAAAACCCACATCCAAGATTTTTATGTACTTGTCATTATTATTAACTTTACTTAGAATTTTTTTAGCAAGTGTTTTAAACTGTAACTTTTTTAAAACTGAGAAAAGGCTCCCATTATCTGATATATAATTTCTGTAATTTTCAGGATAAAATGAACCAATTATTTCCTTTGGTGGCAATGGGTCCTGGAATATAAGATTACATTTCTGGCATTCAGAGAAATTTACATTTCTGTAAGTTCCATACTCATAGTCTTCAGTGTTTTTAAACAACCGTGTTTTTTTATCTGAATTGCAGACTATACAGTTCACCTGGGTTGTTAGTCATTATAGCCAAGTTCGAAACTTTTGCTGAAAGGACGTTCCATTCCTTCTGTTTTATTTATTGTAGAAAATGATGCAATTGGTGGATTAAACTTGTATTTTGGCACCTCTGTTTTTTCAGATTTTGGCAACCTTTTATTAATATAATCAATACCATAAAAATCCTTAAACCCAAGTTTGTAGACTTTCCATCTGCGAAGTCTCATTGGTTCATCTTCTATCCATGCAGCTTCAAACCAATTCCTGAAAGCCCATTTAAAGATTGGTTCAAATATCTTATAAAACTGAGGTACATTCATTTTATAAATAACTGTTATTAATGAACGATCATTTGGTAAATCCTTAAAATGTACTTCCATCTCTAGCAAAAACCCCAGCCAGTCTTTGTGAAAAGTTTTCATTACATCGCCTTCCATGTATTGGAGGGCAAGCCCAGAATTTGATATTGGAATTCCTGGTATTTTTGGTTCTCTGTAAACAAGTGCCCAGTCATCTCTTTCTGCAAGAACTCTTGCTTTGTAATAAAGCTTAAAATGTGTGCCAACCAGATGTTCATGGTCATAGTAATTCCACATAACCACTTCTTTTGGACAGTCCATTTCTTTTTCGCATTTAAGTGTTAATGTACAAGATTTCATATAATTTCTATCCTAGAAGGTTAATATATATTTTTTCATCGATTATTTTTATGTCATATTGCCTTAATGGTAAACCTGGTTGTGTTAAACAAGAACCATCTTTTGCTGAATATTCCCAGTTATGCCAGAGACATGTAAACTTACCATCTTTACATTTGTGATATCCGACAGGACCCCCAAAGTGCCTACATATATTGCTTATGGCTTTAATTTCTCCTTCATGCTCATATAAAAGAATGTCGTGATCATCTATCCATTTGGTAAGTTGTCCATTTTTTTTAAGTTCTTCTATAGTAGCCAGAAACTGGTATGTAACTTCAGTACCTTTTACATTATCTTTAATAACTTTTTCTGTAATTTCCAGTGCCATGAATGAAACTAATTATACCTAGCAGTTGGTAAGGATTTATCGTCCTAAAGATGGTCTATACTTATCAAAAATTTTACTTTATAGAAAAAGAACCTTTTACTTTTTAATTAGTCTAGTAGAATATAGAATTGCTATGAACAAATTATCAAAAGAAACCTTAAACATAATAACAGTTGCAGCAATAGCAATTGTTGTGTTAAATCTCATTAATCATGAGACAAAGAAGAACTTTGAAAAGTCAGTTATTGAGGTCGTTAAGAAAAATCCTGATGCTTTCAGGACTGCATTAGGGCAGGGACAAAGACCAAGTGCACCACCAAATGAAGAAGACCAACTGAAAGATGCTCTTGCTAACAAGGTTCAGGTTGATTTAGGAAACACGCCTGTTCTTGGAAAGCCTGATGCTGCAATTATGATTGTGGTATTTAGTGATTTCCAGTGTCCGTTTTCAAAACGAGGAGCTGAGACGATAAATGCTCTCAAGCAAAAATATGGTGACAAATTAAATTTTGTTTATAAAAATTTGCCTCTACCTTTTCATCCTGAAGCAATGCCATCGGCAAGAGCTGCTCTTGCTGCTAGTAAACAAGGGAAATTCTATGAGTACCATGACAAGCTTTTTGAAAACCAGACACAGCTTGGAGAAGATACTTATGTAAAAATTGCACAGGAACTTGGTTTGAACATGGAAAAATTTAATACAGACAGAAACAGTAAAGAAATTGAAGATCAGATTAAAAAAGAAAGTGAGCAAGCCAATTCTTTGGGCTTTAATGGCACTCCGGCCTTTGCACTAAATGGTGTAAAGATCCTTGGTGCTTATCCTGTTGAGCATTTTGAAAAAATAATAAGTGCACTTGGATTGAGTTAAGCAAAAAAACAGATTTGGTCGCAGAGGCTATTGATTTATAAAATAATAATCTAAGCGAGGAATGTTCCGGTGAGGAATATTCTGAGTGCTGTAACTAAAAAGCGAGCTGAGCATTCGTGCGCCCGCCAGAGGACGGGTCCGTCCTTCGGCGGAAAGCGAGCGGTATAAATTAACTGGCTATTCCTTGAACTAAATTAACAGTTCTTCTTAATCCCTGTACACACTCGGTAAGAACTGGATATAGCTCTCCTTCAAATGAAATATCCAGCTCTTCTCTCTTATAAACAGTCTTCATGTTTCTGTGGCTGCTTGTACAGTCAGTGTTTAATATCCTTTCTTTAATATCAAATAATCTGGCGATATATGTTGCCAGGAAATATGCACCAGGGAATTTGGGTTTTAGTTGAGGTTTAATACCATTATCTCCATTTGGCAGACCAATTGTATGTTTGATTTTACTTCTCACAAGCTTTTCAATATTTGCTAATTCTGTTGGTGTTAATTTGTGGAAGTTTTTTATGGCATCACCTTTTGAATAGTCGAGGCAATATTTAACGATTGCACTTTCAAGCTCAGGTGATATTTGTTTTCCTTTTACAGCATGACTCATTTCAGTTTTAAATTCTTCTTTTGCTTGATCAAAACTTTCATTTCCTGCAACCTGTTCAAATGTAAGATAGCTGTGCTGATGTTCAGCAGTATAATAATTTTCTACAAGAAAATCTATGCATTTCCTTGCAGCATTTGAAACGCCGGAAATAACTGTGTTATTTGCAAGTTTGTTGTGAAGAACATCTTTGAGTTCATTATCTGATTTACCAAGGAATTTTTTGTTTATATAGAACACTGATTGCATAAGTGTCTGTGGCAACCTTGCAAAAGCCACATATGATCCGGTGAAAATGACGGTAAGAATTTTTCCTGTTCTGCCAATTACTTTATCAAGAAGCCCGGTTATTCCGCCTCTGCTCTGAGCTTCTTCACTTTGAGATGACTCATCAAGCATTGGGGTAAAAAGTGCAAACATGGAAAGCGGGCTTAGTGTGTGAAACAGGATTTCAGTGTTGTGTATAAGGGATCTTAAAAAACTTGGCTTGCCTGTTTTTATCTGTGCATTAAGATATTCAGATGCACTTTTAATTTGTTTGTTTACAGATTCAGGAAGAACAGGTTCAAGATGTTTACTTTCATCAAGCACCCTTACTACTGAATCAATACCTTTAATAAAAAATTCAGGTATTCCTACAAAGAGACTTACAATCCTGCTTGCTCCAAGAAGCGGTCTTTGGAAAAACTCTTCTCTTGACATTTGTCCTGTAAGCAGGGCAAGTGAATCAGCGGCTTGTCTTAAACCTTGCATTGTAGGATTTGCAATACTGCCAATTGTTGCAAGTCTTTTTGCACTGGAATATATTCTGTCAAAGCCTTTTTCTTTTGCCCTTATTCTTTTTTCTTCATGTGTTGTAAGTTCTTCTGCTTTGGCTAAATAAAATTCTTTTTCTCCAGATGTTCGTGCATTTTGGGCTTTTTCAAGATAAGCTCTTTTTTCAGGACTAATTAAATTATCTGCTTGCCTGCTCTCGTTTTGTCTAAGACCCCATGCAAGGAGTGCCTGAAAATTCCCAAAGCCCCATGCACCGCCTGTAAAAATCAGATTTGGAATGTTTGCAATAGTTGCAAGTTTATGGAAAATTGATTTTCCAAATTTCTCCGGATTAATAAATGGTTCAAATATAAATGGTGTAAAACCAAGACTGCAGCACCTGTAAAAAACTTCTCTTACCTTGTCAAACATATTACTATTTCCATTGCCATTTGATCTTCCGGTGAGTGCGCCATGATTTTTAAGTTCATTTGTAATGAGTGCAAAAGGGGCTGATAGAGTAGCAGCTGAGCCAAAGAAATCTCCAACAACCTGAAGTATTCTTGCAGGTGCCTTTAATCCCTCTTTCCATACAAAAGGGAGCATTCCTGCACCAGTTGCAAGAGCTGCTGTCCATGCAAAAAAGGTAAATTTCTTTTTTACACCCTGAAATATTTTGTCTGGATCTTCATCTGCCGGGAAACCAGCTAAATCCTGGCCATAACCTCTTTTTGTTTGGGTTAGTGTCCTTGAATTAGCTGCACTAGCTGTAACTGGTGGGATTGGACTTGGCATATATCTTACTTAAATACTCGGATATAATCTATACCTGCCTGAATACTATCAATAATACCTATGTATTACAAGAATTCTGTATTAAATAATGTTTAAAAAGCCGATTGTCTTAGTCGGATTAGCTTTATTTCCTTCTTTTTTCAATCTTTGAAAGCTCCTGATAAAGCTTTTTCTCTTCTTCTGAAATGACAGTAGGAGTATTGATTTTTACTTTTACGAAGTGGTCTCCCCTGCCTTCTCTTTTCTGGTGTGGCATGCCTTTGCTGCGAAGCCTGAGCATTTTGTCATTCTGTGTACCGGGAGGAATAACCATTTTTACTGGCCCATCCAGTGTAGGTACTTCAATTTCTGTTCCAAGAACAGCATTACTTGGAGTAATTAATATTTCAGAGTTTATATCATCATTTTCTATTTTAAAAAAGGGATGCTCTTTCAGAGTAACCACCAGAAACAAATCTCCTGCATGGCCTCCATTCTTTCCAGAAGATCCTTCACCTGCCATTCTGATTTTTGACCCTTCTCTTACATTTGGCGGGATTTTTACCTCAAGTCTTTTTGGTAATAGTCCGGGAATATTTATATCCATTTTTCTTGTGGTACCGCGATATGCTTCTTCAATAGTTAGCTCAAGTTTTATTGATTGATCATCACCCCGTCTTTTTGTCTGCTGTCTGGGGTATCCCTGTGTAAAAAGATCATCAAAGTGTGTGGTAGTTTTATTTTTAAAAGCCTCACCAAACAGCATTTCGAAAAAATCACTGAATGGTGCTTCATGTGTTTGGGTAAAGCCTTTATTGAAATCATTAAATGAAAAATCAAAACCAGGCGGTGGTGTAAAATCACTGCCTGGATTAAAGCTTGAACCCAGAGTGTCATATCTTCTTTTTTTGTCGGGATCGCTTAAAACTTCATATGCCTCATTTATTTCCTTAAACTTTTCTTCTGCGTCTTTGTTTCCCCTGTTTGTATCCGGGTGAAATTTCCGCGCAAGCTTTCTGAATGCAGATTTAATCTCCTTTTCGGCTGCATTTCTTGGTACGCCTAAAATTTCATAATAATCTTTGTATTTAACCATTTGTAGAAAGTGTAGTACTTACAATTTTGCTTTAGATACATTATTATATCGTTAAATGAATAATATAAAAGATGGAAGTAAAGTTACCAATGACAATAAATATCTTTATCACAGCCTCAGCTCTTATTTGAAAGAAAGATTTGGGACAAAAGTACAAAGAGTAACACTTGAAGCAAATCTTGATTGTCCGAACCGTGATGGTCTAAAGGCATTTGGAGGCTGTAGCTTTTGTACTGCAGATGGGTCAAGTGCTGGTGCATTTGATGTAAATGATCCAATATCAGAACAATTACAGGACGGTGTAAAACTTTTCTCAAAAAGATTTGGTGCATCAAAATTTATCTCATATCTTCAATCTTTTACAAATACATATGCACCTGTAGAAAAACTAAAAAAAATATACGATGAAGCTATATCACATCCTGATGTTGTAGTTTTAGCCATTGGAACAAGACCTGACTGTCTTTCTAATGAAGTACTTGATTTAATTGAATCTTATAAGGAGAAAGTTGAAATCTGGCTTGATGTCGGATTACAAACAGTACATAACACCACGTTAGATTTTATAAACAGGGTACATAGTTCTGAAGAATTCTTTGATGCTCTTTACAGGGCAAAAAAAAGAGATTTAATTGTTTGTGCCCACACAATATTTGGGCTCCCAGGGGAAACCACTGATATGTACTATGAAACGATGAGAAAACTTGCAGATTCGCCCATCGATGCTATTAAAATTCATCAGCTTTTAGTACTTGAGAAAACAAAAATTGCAAAACAGTATAGTGATGGACTATTTAAAGAGCTTGAACTTAAGGACTATATAAATCTTGTATGTGATTTTCTTGAAATACTTTCACCAGATGTTGTTATTCACAGGCTTTTTGCTGAAGCAAAGCCAGGAGAGTTAATTGCACCAAAATGGGCAGAACAGGATGGTGGCAGGAGAAATAAACAGCAAATCTTAAGAATGATTGAGGCTGAACTTGTCAAAAGAGGTACAAAACAAGGCTTAAAATTTAAAAATTAAAACAAATTAATCAATTTTGTAACTTTTAGTATCATCTCTTAATGAAATTCCCTGCCCGGGGAAATATAATGTTCGGATAAACTATTTCGGAATCATTTATGTCAATGATAACCAATCTTTTAGTCTCTATAACCAGGCCAATCCGAATGCCTAAATATTTAAGACCGAATACACCTGAGGCTAATAAGTGGATAGGTGAGCATAGCAATTCATCGAATGGTCTTTCATATCTTGCAGTTTCAGGTTTAGGACTTGCTGCTGCTTCAATAGGACTTGCATTATTAGGTTTCAAAGAAGACAGTGAAACTTCAAAAACAATTGGTGGCACTGGAACTGCAGCAGCAGTTGCATGTCTTGGATTAGATTATATTGCAAGACATACAGATCTTTTAAACAAACTTAGTCCTAATGGCTCTCAAGATGATACTTCAAACAAAGATTCCCAAGAGAGAAGAGTTTACCGTTCTCGCCCACGGACTTTTCGTACTCCAATATCTGTAACAGCATTGCGTAGTGGTTCTTATTCTGGCTACGGTACATAATTAAAATTTGGTTAAATTACAAAAAATTAAAGAGGATCCTAGCTCTTTTATGTCAAATTTTAGTTGCTCTGACTTTGTATAAATAGACAGTTTGTGGGATTTTCTGTGTTTGATGGGGAGTTTGAAGAGGTAAAAATTATTAATGGATGGTGTCGGCCGAGTAGGTCAGATTAAACAAAGGATTGGTTTAACTAATCCTGAGACTGAAAGTAAAGTAGGTGATTATATTGCTGCTGGAGGGACGACAGCACTTTTATTCGGTGGTCTTTTGTGGTATTTCAAAGGAAGCAGGTTTGGAAAAATATTTACAATTGGCGGACTGGCTACAACTGTTGTTTCTCTTTTCTTTAAAAAGTCAGGTACTTCTTCTAGTGAAAATGCATATCCGGTAAATTTACCGTTGCCTGAAAACACTCTAACAGTACCAGAAAGAGATCCTAGGGAACTTGCAAAAGAACATCTTGCAATTTTAAAGGACAGAACTAAAACAGAAGATGAGAGAAAGGATGTATTAATTGAACTTGCCAGGCTTTACAGAAAAAATGATGATATTCCGGTTATTAGTATTCTTTTAGGATGTCTTGAAGGCAAAGGAGAAGTCTTAAGGGAAAATCCGGATGCTCTTGATGTTGAACTTGTTCCTGATGGGGACGATGTCAAGCTTGTACCTGTAGTCCATAATGATGAAGAAATATCGCTTGGTTTACGCGGAGGTGCAGCTCTAGCGCTTGCAGAAACAGGTGAAAGAATCGCATTACCTCGTATATTTAAGTTGTTTATAGAAACAAAAAGAGAATATAGTGCTTTAATTGGACCATTAAGTGAAGAACAGACTGCATATTTAAATTCACTTGAAAAAGCTTTTTCAAGATCCCTTGAAGTTTTAAGTGAAGGTGATAATGCTGAATATTTATGTAAATTTTTTAATAAACATTTAGAAGATCCTGCAAATCTTTGTGATGTTACAGCAGAAGTACTACTTAAAAATGGAATTCCTTCAAAATACTTAAATGCTAACAATGCTGCAAATGTTTCTTATTACTATGCATCTAGCAGATCTGAGCCAGAATTACAGAAAACTGCAATTAGTTCATTAACTGAGGCTGTTAACAGAATGTCTGCTGACGAGTCCCAGCAAGCCTTGATTAGTTTATATGGATTATATACTGATATTAATAATTCTTTCTCGTCTCTGGATCCCCCACTGGAAGCTCATGAAGCAACACTTATAAGAGAAATAGAAACAAAGGTTCAGGAGGGTGTAGATAAAATCCTGGAAAGAAATGACCCGGATGAAATATCGCAGCTAAATGATTCATTTAATGATCTTTATCCTGATAGTACAAGCATAGATGATACTACTGCAGAAGGTATTTTAAAGAGTGGTGTTTATGTTTTTCTTGGATCTGATGATGTAACTGACTTAGCTTTAAGATTTATTGATAATAGTGGAGACTCAGAGCTTCAGAATACTTCAATCAATATACTAAATAATGTAGCTGGTACTGAAGTGGAAACCTGTGGATATCAGGCAATTCCATATTTGCATAATACTCTTGTAAAAACATCGGACAAATTTTGTTCAATGGATATTCCTATGACAGATGAACAAAATGATTTATTAGCATCACTTAACTCTATGTTGTCTGATGAACTTGCTGGTGTGAGAGATAGAGATGATTATGGTGAAAGGGATTTTCTTGAAGCAAGCTTTAATGAAAAGTGTGATAATACAGCAGCTGTAAGTGATCTGTCAGCGGGGGTACTTTTTGCACATGGCATTGTACCTGAATTTGTCAGTCCTAGAAGATCTTTAGGGCTTTCTCTGCGTTTTGCTAAGGATGATGAAAAACCTGTTCTGCAAAAAGGTTCAACCAATGCTCTTGTTGAATTATCCAGGAATTATTCAGGAGAAAACGGACTAAGACTAGTTTCCGGACTATATGACACTTTAGTTCATGTAAGAACAAATATTGTAGAGGGGAGAGGCAATCCTGAGAGGGAAGAACAAGCCAGGCTTTTAGATGAATCAATTCAAAATGTTCTTGTGACTACTAGAAAGTCTGGGAATAGTATTTTAATAGGTGAATTGGTTAGATTTTTTAACAGTGAAATCGCAGGTGGAAATGAAAGATTTGCCCCACTTGCAGGACGCTATTTAGGAATAATAGAGAGTTCTCCCGTTACTATATAACCCAAATTTTAAACAGCTGTTTTTATTTTCCTCATTTCAATATATCCCGGCTGTGATTCTACCTTCTTCTGCCAGGCTTTAATATTTTTAAATCCTGATATGTCAATTCCTCCTTCTGATGAAGGATAAATCTGACCATAGCATGCAATATCTGCCATTGAATAATCACCAGCAATAAAATTGTTTTTGGAAAGATGGTTGTCCAATATTTTCAGGTAAAAATTGGATTTATCTCTTGCATCCTTTAACTTAGCCTCATCTACTTTATAATTTGGAATAAACCTAGGTCCGACAGTGGTCATAAACCGGCATGGTTGAAGGTATGGCTGTAATTTAGTAGCTTCAAACATGACCCATTCAAGCATTATGCCTAATTTTTTTACATCCTGAGGAATTAAATTATTTGGTGCAAATTTTCTGCCTAAATAAAGCAATATTGCATTTGATTCCCAAATAGGAAAATCATCATCCAAAAGTACAGGTATCTGACCATTTGGGTTGAGACTTAAAAACCATTCCTTTTTATGCTCTCCCTTCATTAGATCAACTGGAATTAATTCATAATCAATCTTCAAATTTGAAAGAGCCAGACGAACCTTATAACCATTTTGGGATTCAATAAGATCGTACAGTTTAATTTTTGACATTATTTTCTCCTTTAGTTTTAATTCTATCAGGTACACATTAACCTTAAACTGCAGCCATATGAAGCTGATTAATTAGTTTGTCAAAGTTTGGGAATGATGTAGAAATCCACTCAGTGCCTGGCACTAAAACAGGCTCATTTGCTTTTAACCCAGCAATAGCAACTGACATTGCAATTCTGTGATCAGAATGCTTTGGCCATTCGATTGAAGGATCTATTGTAAAAGGTTTACCTGCAAGTCCTTCTATTTCAAGTCCGTCCTCAAGCTCATTTATTTCTACTCCAAGCTTTTTTAGTACCTGTGCCATTGTTTTTATTCTGTCAGATTCCTTAAACCTTAATTCTTTTGCATCTTTTATTATTGATCTTCCTTTAGCTTGTGCCATGATGATGCATAAAATGGGGATTTCATCTATAAGCAATGGAACAGAATTACCTTTTATTTCAATTGCAGTGAGATTTTCTGAAGTTACAAATATATCTGCTATTGGTTCTCCTGAGATTTCTTTTTTATTTGTAAA
The DNA here is from genome assembly GCA_004769085.1 of Candidatus Melainabacteria bacterium SSGW_16. Taxonomy (GTDB): domain Bacteria; phylum Cyanobacteriota; class Vampirovibrionia; order 2-02-FULL-35-15; family 2-02-FULL-35-15; genus SSGW-16. Next base: position 56,763 of record DUDS01000007.1, on the reverse strand, counting down.
TTCAATTTTTACTCCCATTTTTTTAAGTGCATTTATAATTCCTGTTCTGGTCGGATTTACAAGTACTTTCTGAAGTACAATTTCAGATTGTGGGATTATACTGCATGCAGCCATAAAAAATGCTGCAGATGAAATATCTCCAGGGACAAATATACTCTGAGCTGTTAATTTCTGCTCTGAGCCTATAATTATTTCATTTTTTTCATATTTTATTGTTGCACCAAATGCACTTAGCATTCGTTCTGTGTGATCTCTGGATTTTTCTTTTTCAATTATTTTGGTTTCACCCTTTGCCTGGAGTGCTGCAAGCATAATTCCTGATTTTACCTGTGCACTACTGACAGGCATTTCATATGTAATTGCATGAAGCACACTTGGCGAAATTACAATTGGTGCTTTTGTATTGTGTTCTCTTCCGGCGATTTTTGCACCCATTAAAGTAAGTGGTTCAATAACCCTGCCCATTGGACGGTTTAAAAGTGAATCATCACCAGTAAGGATTGAAAGAAAATTCTGTCCACTTAAAAGACCGCTTAATAGACGAATAGTTGTGCCTGAATTTCCGCAATTAAGTATATTTTTTGATTCACTTAGTGAATGAAGCCCTTTTCCGTAAACAGTAATAGTTTCATAGTTATTGAAATAGTTTATTTCAACACCAAGTTGTTGCATGATTTTTAATGTATTCAGACAGTCCTGACTTGGCAGAAAATTTTTAATTTCAGTTTTCCCGTTTGCAATTGAAGCAATAATAATGGATCTATGAGAAATAGATTTGTCGGATGGAACCGAAATTGTTGTTTTTATAGGGTTACTTAAGGGATTAACTGTAAATTGTTTCATTGAATTGGAATACTTATCGTGATGTTATAGGCTGTTTGGAAACATTCTTTGTATCAATTTCAATCAGGGAGCCATTTCCCTGAACAGTTGCATATAATTTATTTGAAGTCGAATCGTAAAATACATAATAGGGCTTTTCAAGCCTGTCAATTAAGACTGAAACTAATTTTTCCGGTGTGATTTTAATAATTGAATTTCCTGAGTAATTTGCTACAAAAAGATTATCATTTTCATCGACAGCAATCCCAACAGGTCCTTTTAATCCAATATTTTCAACAAAAATTTCTTTCTTCCCCTCAGGGCTTATTTTTTCAATGCTATCTTTTGTGAAATTTGCAATATATAGATTCTTCTTGCTGTCCTTTGCTATGCCTGCAGGACCGGAAAAGTTATCTGATATAGTTTTGAACTTTTCTTTTGTCCCTCCTTCATCAAGTGGTTTTGTAAGCGTGTTTATAAGGAGTTCTCCTTGTGGCAGGTTTTTCTGTGGTTCTGCTATAATCTTTTGTTCCGATTTTTCCAAAGCGTCAACAAGCAGTTGTGCCTGTACCTCCGGTGCTTGTATAACTTCTGGTCTTGCTTCAGGAGGAGTTATATCTAAAGCAAGATATGTTTCTATCTTTTCAAGGTTTTGTTTTGCTTCATTGTATTTTGGATAGTCAGTTGTTATCAGAGAAAAATATTTTTTTGCTTCAGGATATTTTTTTTCTTCTAAATAACAGATCCCAAGTTCATATGCAATTTCAATGTCATCAGGGTTTATTTGAATTGCTTTCTGGAGTGCCTCTATTGCATAGAAATATTTTTTTTGTTTTTTGTAAATTGCACCCAGGTTATAGTAAGCATCAACAAAATCAGGATCAAGTTCAATCGCTTTTTTAAAAAAAGTTATCGCAGATTCTATGTCACCCTGTTCGTAACTCTTTAATCCTAGATTATAAACACTTGCACTTGCTGGTTTTGGATTATTAAAATCTTTTTGTGGCTCAGGACTCTGAGCATTTGCGCTTCCAAAGAAAAAAACTAGAACTAAGGTGACCGGTAATAAATTTAGAACTATTCTTTTTTTCATATTTGACTGATATTTTATCATATTTGCCCTGGAACTATTAATTAAAAATTAAATCTTTCTATAGCCTGAAGATTTTAATTGCTGTTGAATTAAGATATTGTTGTAGATTAGATTCCAAGATTATCTTTTAATATGGTGATTAAAAAAGAAGAATTGATAATGAAAGATAAAAAACAGGAACTGCAGGAATATATACCTACAGCATTTAACCCTCTCCTGTACTGTGTCAAATTAAGCTCTCTCAGTGGTTCATTTTCAGATATTGCAGCTGTTATAAATTCATGCGGTGGGCACATTGGAGATATAAAAGTAGTAGAAAGCAATCAGAATTTTGTTAAAAGATATGTTTACTTTACAGCAAGTACAATTCAAGCCAGAGAAATTGTTTCAAAGCTGCATGATTTCCCCGGAACCCAGATACTTGATGTTCAGAATGAGGTTTATAGTGCTCATGTTGGCGGGAAAATAGGTATTAAATTAAAAAAAGATGTCACCAATTATAAAGATCTTTCAATAGTTTATACTCCTGGTGTTGCTGAGGTATGCAGAACAATACAGCAGGATAAAAGACTTGCATATAACCTTACTATAAAAAGAAACTCAGTAGCTGTTGTAACTGATGGTTCTGCAGTTCTTGGGCTTGGAAATCTTGGACCTTTTGCCGGAATGCCTGTAATGGAAGGCAAGGCTATGCTTTTTAAAATACTTGCTGATATTGATGCATACCCTATATGCCTGGATGCTAAAACACCTGATGAAATAGTAGCTGTTGTTAAAGCAATTGCCCCGGGATTTGGCGGGATAAATCTAGAAGACATAGCTGCTCCAAAATGTTTTGAAATTGAAAGAAGGCTACAGAGTGAACTTGATATTCCTGTGTTTCATGATGATCAGCATGGAACAGCAGTTGTTGTACTTTCAGCATTGTTTAATGCAGCAAAGGTAGTAGATAAAAAACTTGAAGATCTTGAGGTTGTAATTACAGGCGCAGGTGCAGCAGGTGTTTCAGTAGCTAAAATACTCCTTTTTGCAGGAATCAGAAATATTATTGTAACTGACAGAAATGGCGCAATTTACATGGGCAGAAAAGAAATGAATAATTCAAAAGAAGAGCTTGCAAACCTTACTAACCCAAATAAGGAAAAAGGAGTACTTTCTGATGTAATAAAGGGAGCAGATGTATTTATAGGGGTTTCAGGACCGGATTTAGTTACTCCTGATGATATTAAATCAATGGCTAAGGATCCTATTGTTTTTGCACTTTCAAATCCTGATCCGGAAATAAAACCAGAGCTTGTAAAACCATATGTCAGGGTTATGGCAACAGGCAGATCAGACTATCCTAACCAGATAAATAATGTTCTTTGTTTCCCCGGGTTTTTCAGGGGGCTCTTAGATAGTTATGCTACAAGAGTAACTGAGAAAATGAAATATAATGCAGCAGTTGCAATTGCATCAATTGTTCAGGACTATGAATTAAATGAAAGCTACATCATTCCAAGCATATTTAACAAACAGGTTGCTTCTACAGTATCAAGTGCTGTTGCAGATGCAGCTTTTGAAGATAGAGTTACAAAAATTATCCCTGAAGTTGATTTAAAACTTCTGTAAGTTTAAACAGTAGCTTTAACAAGTTCTGGTGTTGTCGCTTCTTTTCTTAGTTGTTCCTGAACAAGAATACCGTTTTCATACCTGAGTTGTCCTACTTCTACCATTGCATTATCAATGTATAGATTTGCAATAGCAGGGGGGTATTCTTCATTACCTTTTCCTGCACTCATATTAGTTATAAATTGTTCAAGTGCTCTCTTTTCAGCTTTTTCCTTAAGTGTTTTAGGCTCTTGCAGATCCTGTAATTTTATTAGTACTGCAGTAGTGACATAAAGATCTATTGCTCTGTCTGCAATGTCTAAAATTTCATTTTGGTGAAGTGCAGTTTTATTTCCATATTTTTTACCCAGCATAAGTGCGTCCCATGAAAGGTTTTTGGTCTGTCTTTGAAGCCACCATGCATCAGAGAGCCCAAGATCACCTTTTTCATATTTAAATCTGCCAGCTAAAACTTTTCCAGCTTCTCTAATTCCATCCATTTGTAGAGAAAGGGCTTTTTGTGCTCTCATTGCTGGTTTGGATGATACCAGAACCAGATGTTGTTTAAGTGCTTCATTTACACCTTCAACAATAAGAGGGATCCACATGTCACGGAGCATCAGTTCTATTGGACTTCCTTTCATAGTTCCCATACCGCCAAATATTCTGGCAACTGTTGGAATTATTTCCCATGCTTCTTCTGTAGCATAGGCTTTTATTGCTGCCGACTCTGCAATTATGTTCATGTTTGGATATGTGTCGATGAGTCTAGTAGTAAGTTCTGATACTGCATTTAATGCAGCAACCTTTACTGCCATTTTTGAAATGTATTCTTTTACTTTAGGTAAATCAGCAAGCCTTCCACCGTATAGTGGGAATCTGCTTCTCTGAACAGCTTCAATTACAGCTGCTTCAAATGCACATGTTGCACCTTCAGCACAGAATGAACCAAAACCAGCACGTCCTTTGTTTAAGCTGTTAAATATTTGTTTTGCACCTGCGCCAATTCCTTCCTGACCTCCTAATATAGATTCTACTTTTGTACCATTAAAATCTTTTACGACAGGAAGTTTGAAATCCTTAAACTCAATATAAGCCTGATTGCTTCCCCTAATCATCATTAAGTCAAGAGGGTTGCTTATTATGATTTTCCCTTCCTGGTTTAATGCTCTTTTTTCACTTTCAGATAGATTAGCTTCAGCTAATGCTCTGCCTTCAGCTTCAGACAATTCTCCAAGTTCCCCTTTTGCAAGGGTTTTTCTTTTAGCGTTCATTAAGTCAACAGAATCAGTAATCCTGAATGGAAGATCCACTATAAAAACAGTTGGTTTGGATTCACCGGCACTATCTACTAATTTAGCAAGAACAAACATTACGCCTGATCTTTGTGTATTTGTAATAAATATTTTTGAACCGTTCATAACATAATCATCACCAACTCTTTTTGCAGTTGTCGATGCACCGTCTATTGCATCTGTACCTGAACCACGTTCTGTAAGCCCAAATGCACAGAGAGAAAGCCCTTTGGCTATTTCAGAAAGATAGAATCTTTTCTGGGCATCAGTACCATAATGTACAAGCGGTGCTGATCCGATAGTACTATGTGCACTTACAATGCCGCCCATTGTTCCGGACATTGATCTTATTACTGCTCTTAAAACCCTGTCATATTCTCTCTGATTAAGTTCAAGACCACCATATTCTTTTGGAATTTTAAGTGCAAAAAGCCCTAGTTCTCTCATCCTTAGCAATTCATCTGATTTTATAAAAGGATAAGGATCAGAATCAATTGCATAAGGATTTATCAGTGCTTGTTCAAGCATTCCTGATGTAAGTGAGAGCCTTTCCATCCAGTCATGCATTGCATCTGAAGGATTTCCCAGAACAGAATGAAATTGACTTTCTCTGGCTCTGAATAAGGCTCTTTCATAATCATATTCTCTTCTAAGCATAGGCGGTATGTCATGAGGTGGTTTTCCGCCATAACCTTTTATCCAACTATCAACAACGTCTTCAGAGTGCCTAAGACCAATACCTATTAGATCTGTAAGTGCCCTTATTGATGTTTCAGCAGCACCAGTTAATCCGTTTCTCCAGGCAGCCTGCATGTCATTTACCGGCATGTGTCCGTAAGAGATCATCCGTGCAAAAACACCTGGGGTTTGATTTTTATCTCCTGTCATTCCACCAGTTTTTTTCATCATGTCAGCAAGAATCTGATCCTGATCTAATAGCAATAAATCACCAGGATCAACAAAATTAGGCATTCCTTCGTGATAGATTTGGCCTGGTATATGAAATGACGGTATTCTTACAGAATCATGCACAGAGATGGTTGACATTAGAGTTGTCTCCTCAAATATTTCTCAATAAACTATTTATAAATTGTCTATTTAAATTGAAGATAATTTTACCTTAAAAAATATTTTAATACCAGCTAAAACTTACATCTTTTGATGAAAATCAGTTTATTTAATTTCATCATGATATATTTAAGAAATGGCTGACTCAAAGAAAAGTTATTTTCCTTTGCTTATTGCAGTAGCATTTACTTATTTGACATTTGGTGCAGTAACAAATGTAGCAGGGGCAATAGTCCCCAAAATAAAAGAAACATACCAGGTAAGCGGATCTGCATCAAGTTTTTTAGCATCTGTTTTTTTTATTGCATATGGACTAACTTCTGTACCTTTTGGTTCTTTAATTAATAAACTGGGTTCAAAATTCACCCTTGTTATCGGTTCAGTTATTACAACTGTTGGTGTGTTTATGTTTGCAAGTATTCCAGGCTATTATGCAAATATGGCTGCAATGTTTATCTGCGGTATTGGAATAACTGCACTTCAGGTTGCAGCAAACCCACTTGTTCAGAAAATCAGCAATCCTGAAAAATATTCAAGAAATCTTACCTTGTTTATGGTTCTTTTTGGTGTTGGTTCTACTTTTGCACCGTATATTGTTACTTTTATAAAATCCATTGGACTTGGATGGAACTACACTTACTGGTTTTTTACTGTTATGTCTTTAATTATGCTTTTATTGGTTGCCTTTCCAGAATATCCTGAGGAAAAAAGACTGGAAACAAAGGAAAAAGAAAGCAGAGTAGGTATTTTGGATCTCCTCAAAGACCCAATGATTGCTTTATATGCTCTTGGCATTTTTCTATATGTTGGAGTGGAAGTCGGAGTTGCAGTTAATATTGGACTATTTCTGGAAGATGTTCATAAGATTTCAGCTGTGCTTGGACAGGGAGCTGAAGCTGCTAAAAATGCAGCAGTTGGGAATTATTGGTTAGGTCTTTTAATTGGTCGTCTTATTGGTGGATTTATTCTTGACAGAATACCTGCAAAAAAAGCTATTAAAATATACATTACCTTTGCTGCGGTAGCACTTGCATCAGCTATCTTTTCTAAAGATATTAATGTGGTTTTATGGTCATTCCCTATGGTTGGTTTTTTCATTTCAATAATGTTTCCTTCAATTTATGGACTTGCAATTGAATCATACAGTAAGGAATACTCTGGCATTGTTTCAGGGATACTTTGTACAGCAATAATTGGCGGGGCTGTAATTGCACCTGTGATTACAAAAGTTGGTGAAATAGCCGGCTCGGTCCAGAATCCTAACTGGCACATAGGAATGCTTGTAGCATTTGCATGTTATGCGTATATTTTTACTGTAGGTATCTGGGCTAGGTCAAAACAAGCATGAAAAAAGTTTTTTTTAAAGTTATTTTTATTGTTTTATTATTTTCTCCAATTCAGGTATTTCCAAGCCTGAGGAACAGTATCAATGAAAACAAAAGAAAGTATGGGAAAGAGATTATCACAAAAGCTTTTAATAATGAGGAAAAAAAATTCTCCGGTAAAAAAATTTACCAGTTTCCAATGCTTGGATGGCAGGTTGAGTCAATATTCAGGGACGGCAGGGTTTTTTCAGAAACAGCCAGACCAAAAGGTTCAAAAGTAAGCAAGCTTCTAATTACTGAAAGAGAAGCAAATACAATAGCTGATGTTTTATTCCCAAAAAATATACGAGGAGCTTATAAGAAACAGATTAACAATGCAAATTTTATAAGCCATTTTTTTGAACACGGTGTTGTAAGCTTTGAAATGGAACTTGATAAAAAGAGGAAAAGACATGTAGGCATTACAGGGGTAAGAACTGTTTTATATAGTAATGGTGATAATTTTAAAAGCATTAAAGTAAATGCTTACCACTAATTTTTCAGTCTATGCTTTTGACAGATAATCTTTAAGTTTACCGCTTCTTGAAGGGTGACGAAGTTTTCTTAGTGCTTTAAATTCAATCTGCCTTACCCGTTCCCTTGGAAGTTGAAATAATTTACTTACTTCATCAAGTGATCTTTGTTGCCCGTCTTCAAGACCAAACCTCAGACTGATTAATTCTCTTTCCCTTTCATTAAGTTCCTCAAGGGCTTTATCCAGATCTTTTCTGAGCAGTTCATTTGAAACAAAATTATCAGGCTGTAGAGCGCTGCTATCTTCAATAAAATCGGAAAGCTTCGCATCCTCCTCTTTTCCAAAAGGGGTTTCAAGTGAGACAGGTTCTTTAACTGACTTAAGTATTTCATCAAGCCTGTCTTTTGAAAGTTTCATTGCTTTTGCAAGCTCTTCTTCTGTTGGTTTTCTATTTAACTGATTTGCAAGATAATTTGCTACCCGTCTTACCCTGTAAAGATTTTCAACCATATGAACAGGAACTCTGATTGCATGAGCTTTGTCTGCAATTGCCCTGGAAATAGATTGTTTTATCCACCAGGTCGCATATGTTGAAAATTTAAATCCTTTGTCACTGTCAAATTTTTCTGCAGCTCTCATTAACCCGATGTTTCCTTCCTGAATTAAATCAAGAAGATTTAGTCCTCTTCCAAGGTATCTTTTTGCTATTGAAACAACAAGTCTAAGATTTGCAGTAATTAATTTCCCTTTTGCGAACTCTGCATTTTCCCCGCCTCTTGCAACTTCCCTTGAAATTTCCATTTCTTCAATGGGTTTTAACAGAGGCACTTTACCAATTTCTTTCAGGTAAAGTTTTATTGAATCATCAATAGGTACGGTTACATCTGATAAAAGAGTATCTTCAATGTCAGATATATTGCAGTTTGAATCTATTCTATTTTCCTGAGTGTTGCTGATGTTATTATCTTCCGGGTTTTTAAAAAAAGTATTTATTGTTTCCCTAGAATATTTTTCCACAATACTGGATGTAAAAAAACAGTTATTATAGCTATCTCTAGCTAGCCCCAAATGTTTACTCATGTTACCCCCCTCTACTAAGGTAAAAAACCATATTAAGTAGTGCTCCCCCCAGACCTTAAATAAAGACCATAATGTTTAGGCTTAAGTTAAGGATTTCAATAAAGTTATTTTTATTGAAGATCATTTGAACACCTGAGAAAGCAGCTTTCTTGTTTTGATCAACGAATTTGATGTTAAATCAGGGATTTATTAGATTTATTTAATCGGCCGAGCTAAACTAAATGAAAAAATTTTTATTTCATTTTAATTCCTTTTTAATCAGATAAAATTAAGAGTTGTTTAAAACAATCTGGAGAAAGATACTATTGCAAATTTATTTTTATTGTGATTGTGAAAAGGGTGGATACTAAAAATGAAAAAAAATAAATTTAAACCCCGCCCTTTTGTAAAGTGGGCAGGCGGAAAAAGAACCGTAATTGATCAAATAAATAAAAGGCTGCCGAATGATTTTAATGCCTACTTTGAACCATTTGTTGGTGGTGGAGCAGTGTTTTTTTCTTTGGAGGAGAAAAAGCAAGAAGCATTTTTATCTGATAATAATCCTGATCTTATTGCAGCATATAAGGTTATAAAATCATCCCCGCGAACACTTATAAAGGAACTAAAGAAACATGCAGCAAAACACTCTGAAGGTTATTACTATTACATAAGAAGATCTTCTTCCAGGGATATCGTTGATATAGCAGCCAGGTTTTTATATCTTAATAAAACCTGCTATAACGGGCTGTACAGGGTAAATAACAGTGGCTATTTTAATGTACCGATAGGTGATTATAAAAATCCTGATATTGTTCAGGAAGAAAATATAATTGCATGCCATGATTTACTTAAGAGGACAAAAATATCACTTTGTGACTTTACAAAAATAAGACCAGGCAAAGGGGATTTTGTTTATTTTGATCCTCCTTACTTTCCTAAAAAAGAAAACTCTTTTACCAAATATACAAAGCAGAATTTTTCACTAGAGGATCAAGTGAGACTTGCTGAGTTTATTAAGAAACTTGATAAAAAAGGTGTTTATATTATGCTTTCAAATTCAATGACAAAGGTTATTTCAGATCTTTACACAATGAACCACTTTTTAAAACATGTTATTTATGCTCCAAGATATGTAAACTGTAAAGGTAATGGACGAGGGAAAATCAGTGAACTGCTAATAACCAATTACTGATGTATGTTTTTACTCCGGTGGCTTGCTCATAATTCGCTTCGCCACCTTTCCAGAGTTTACTAAATATCTACTTCTTACCACAATGTCCAGGTTTTGCCGAACAAGTCGGACAAAACCTTTCTTGATAAATTGCTATTGTGGTCATTTTATGGATGGTGAGTAGTTACTGATGTATTTTAACTTTCATATATATGGACTTTCTTGATGTTATTGCTGTAGTAGAATGTTAAATTATGCGTAAAGCGATTTTTTCAAATAAAAAATATATTCTTAGCTCAGGCAGGGAGATGGATTTAAGTGCTGAACATATAGGCGAGAGAATTGTTATTTCTGCCATGTTTAATCTACTGGATCCTGTTCAGGAGACTGGGCATTCTGTTTTAATCAGGATGGAAAATAATCAAACAGTTTCATTTGAATCCTTAGGTATAAAGAGTGAAGATGAAACTCTAAGAGAATTCCTGAAACCAATAGAAGGACTTAATGGTGCTGATAGAAATCTGAAAATATTTGAATTAAATGAACTTCTTAGTGTAATGCAGCAATTTCTTCAGAAAATAGATAAGGAACTTACAGCAAAAAAGTAAGTTGTAATATCAGAAATTAATTGCATTTGATCTCATTACAGGGCCTTCTATGCAAGTCCTTACATACTTATCCCCCGATTTTATAACACAGGACATGCATACTCCATAACCACAGGCCATATACTCTTCAAAAGAAACCTGTGCTGTGACATTGAATTCATTACATGCCTTTATTACGCTTTTCAGCATTGGTGTAGGTCCACAGACAAAAATATCCTGCTCTTTATTTTTATTTAGCTCATTTGTAAGCAATTCAGTGACGAATCCTTTTTGCCCTGAACTCCCATCATCAGTAATAATTTCAATATCACCATATTTTTTCATTTGATCAATACATACCAGATCGTTATTTGATCTTGCACCGTATAAAGTCTTAATTTTATAGCCTGACTCAAAAGCTGACCTTGCTACAAGAGGAAATGTAGCTATTCCAATGCCGCCTGCAACAATTAAAATTGGTTTTGATTTATTTCCACTGAAATTAAATCCTTTTCCGAGAGGCCCATGTATAAGAACTCTTTCATTTGGTCTGAGCCTGCTTAAAAAACCCGTTCCACCTCCAATTACCCTGTAAAGGAATCCAGCACATTCTTTTTCAATCTCATAAATGCTAAAAGGTCTTAAAAGATACTGTCCTGACTCCATCATTACAAACTGACCTGGCTTTGTAAACTTTGATATATCAGGGGAATGGAACCAGCTTACAAAGTAATCCTTTTGAATTTCTTCGTTTTTTACCAATTCTGCTCTAATTAAGAACTGCTTAAAATTCATATTACTATTATAACTTTGTCAAAATTTACAAGGACAATTCTTTATATATTTGGAGAAACAAATATGATTCTTGAAATAGGTCTTCCAGGATTTTCTATAAATGTAAAACTAATCGGATGTATGAAGAAAGGCCTGTTTTATTTTGTTATAAGCTCATGATCTGATTTGTCTTTTGGGTGGATAGGGGAAAAACAAATGTCATCACAGAAGCTAGAGGAATTGTTAAAGCTCTTAAGGAAAGATATCTCCTTTACTAACGATATTCAACATGGAGTGCAGTTAATTGAGCAGTCTTTCAGGGAAGTTGAAAGACAGAACATTGAAGATAATGAAAAAGAACAAATTAAGTTTGTTATAGCCAGAGTAGCTTCATTTCTCCTGAATAAAGATAAGTATTCCTGCATAACATCAGCAAGATCGCTTTTAAAATACTTACAGTATAAACTCCCGCTTGTACAGCAGCTGGCAGTAACTGAATTGTGTATGTTTTTAAGAGTTTCCACTCTGGTATTAATTAGTGAAAAAGATACAGATAAAATTGAAGAGATGTCAAAAGAACTGGATGAACTTTTAGCAGAGATTACAGAAGTAATTAATGATGGAGATATGCCACTTTCCTTGAGTTCAAGGATTCAAGAGGCTATAAGGTTTGCAAACCTTGGATTAACTGTAAGTGAAATAGGCACAAATAGAATCGGCTCATCAGATGAGTTTTTAAACTCTGCCATGAGAAGCTCCGTTGATAGGCTTGTACATGACTTTAATTTAATTGATTTATTACAGAAGCATACTGGTGAAAATGTGAAAGAAGTTATCACTGATCAATAAGTCTTAATGGTGTGGACAACTCTTTATTTAATCTTAAACATAAATATGAAAATTTGAATGAAAAAAAATTAATCTTTTAATTAATCATATTTTAACAATAAAAATTTAGAAACATAATAGAAGGTAATACGGGGGGTAACATCGGGTGATAGATTTTAACTTTAGTCAAACACAAAATATTTTTTCCCAGGAAAATGATTCCTCCAGATGCTGTCCCGGGAAACGTGTACAGAATGATTCAGTTACCCAGGCAATAAAACGAATAGCTTCTTTATCTAAAGCAGGTGATATTAAAGAGTGTATTAGTAACATAAATGCCCTCATGGAATTCCTTAACCATGAGAATGATAATGTAAAAAAGTGTGCAGTTGGAGCTTTGATACATCTTGTAGAAAAGGCAGCTGAGTTCTTAGCAAAAGAAACTGATCCAGAAAAAATAGCAGAATATTCTGAATCCCTCCTTAATGCCATTGATGCTATAGAGGGTAGTTCTGTACCATTAGATTCCGAAGCAAAAGGGAAGTTAGGAGAGATTAGAAGTTTTTTAAATGATGTATTAAAGACAATTGGGAAAGAGGAAGATCCTTTTTCTTCTGTATCAAAAAGGTCAAACACAAGAAATAATACTGATACTTTTACAAGCAATTTGGAGCAAACAAGAAGAGCACTCATTGGGGAAAATTATTCAGATGAGTTTATACAAGCAGATTTAACTCAGATAAGAGATATGTCGATATTTGGAAATATCGACAGACAATTTCAGACTTCACAAAATCCTGATGGTAGTTCCAGCAGGTTTATATTTGCTTAATCTATACAGTAACTAAAACTGGACTACTTTCCAGCCAACTAATGCTGAAGTAGTCATAAAAACTGCTGCTATTATCCAGGTAATTCTGTCCAGTCCTGCTTCAGCCTGTGTTGCTCCTGTAAAAAGGCTGGCTGAACCGCCTATACCACCTAATCCTTCACCTTTTGGACTATGAAGCAAAACCAGGGCACATAGTGCAATTCCTGAAAGAACCTGAATAGTAACTATAAAATATGCCATACAGCCAGTATTTTAACATATTGATAGTTTATATGGCTAATTTAAGTCTGGACCGGGGAATTTTTGAAGATACCGGTTCAGCAGTATTGTTTTTACTTTGTGTTAGAGGTTTTAAATTGGAAAAAATTTCATAGCCTAATAAAGCAATTCCAGGAATACCTAAAAAAGGAAGTATCTTAACGGCTGATCTGCTTATTAAGCTTATAAAAAAGGTACTGAATGTTAGAAGTGCACCGCCTGTAAGGATTGGTTTTTCATTTACAAGCTTTAAGGTAGTTTCTTTAATTGGGTTTAAAATCCTTCTTATTTGTCCAAATACAGTGTTTCTTTTGTTTGATACGAATGGTCTATTTGTTGAAATGTAAATCGTCATAATTTCCTTATTAATCGATTGTTGCGATCTGGATTTTTATAGATGATCCCTTATTAACACCACTGGCTATTTCAAATTTTGCATTTATTTCTCTTAGCCTTCGTTTTATATTCAAAATTCCATACCCAAGATTTTTTGTATTATTTATATCAAACCCTTTTCCGTTATCAGTAATTGTGATTAACACATAGTTATCGTTTGGTTTTTCAAGTTTAAAGTTTACTTCTGTTGATTCTGAATGTTTTTCAATATTGCAAAACCATTCTTTTATTACTTTAAATATTTCAATATCTTTTCTGTTTGATAGTATTATTTCCTCATTAGGCATTTCAATATTCACGGTTCCTTTATAAGTTTTTTTAAAGCCATTTAGGAATTGATAAAGTGTGCTCCCAAATCCAAGAATACTTACGTCGGGAACAATATATTCATTTATTAGCTGTCTTAGATTATTGTGGAGTTCATCTACAAGTCTTTCAGATTCAGTAAAATCCTTTTCTTTTATGGCTTTTTTAAGATTTGGAATAATTGTGCAGGGCAAATCGTGGACATCACTTGCAAATTGCCTTAGCAAACCCTCCTGTTCCCTGATGGCCTTTTCCTGTAACTGGATTATATTCTTCTGAAGCACCTCTTTTTTCCTTTTATCAAGGTACTGATCTATTGCTGTTGCAAGCTGGTCGACAACAGACTGGAGGAATTTTTCAATTTCATTGCTCCAGATCACTTCTTTTGTACTGAACTGGAGATTTAAAGCTACTTTTACTTTTTGAGAGCTTCCTGTGGTGACAAGCATTGAGTTTGTTTTTAATTTAATAAACAGTGCTTTAAATTTATTTCTGAAAAGATAATTTGGGAGAGGAAGATATTTTGAGAAATCCTCTATCTGGATAGTATGATTTGTATTTAACCTAAAAAGTTTAAATAAAGGTACATCCCGCAGATCAAGCTGAAATCCAACAGGGTTGAATTTTGGAACATAAGGACTTTCCCAGTAATGAGTAAGCAGTGCTCTTGTACTTTCACTGTTAGTCTGGAACAATAACAATCTTTCAGCAATACCTGCTTCAGCAAGAACTTTTACTGAATTCTCAAGTAATTGATCTATGGACAATTCTTTCCTTATATAACTACTTATCTTTACTGATATATCTGCAATTTCATTACTTGAGAGTGTGATTATATTTGAACTGGTTTTTAGGTTTGGTTCATTAGGAGGGAGGTCAAATAAGCCATCTGCCCGGCCTTTTGACAGGATATCCTCCATGCTCTTATCAGCTAATATGCTTTTGTTTAATATAGCCATTCTTAAAAATTTTTTTTTAGTGGTAGTAATTTTAATACATGTGTTAATCAGTGCAAAGCTTGGAAGCCTTTATGGGGTAAGGTTTTACCTTAGGAAAGGTTATGAAGGTTAAATAATTTTCATTGAAAACACTGATAAATGGCAGACAAATAGTTAAGAGGTGAAAAAAAACATGGAAAATCGCATTTTGCTCCTAAGGTAAAGTATGGGTTGATAAAAAAAATTTAATAATTAATTTTCTATTGTGGTTATAAAATAATTCCTACATCATGACTCCAGTTCAGCAAAATCAGGGTTACCTTTATACCTTTTCCCGCCAGAGTTTTTGTGCAGATGAATTCACATCGTATGAATCTCCCAGAAACTCTGGAAAGAACGGAATAATACTTACATTAATAGCAGATGATCATCCCTACCTGATACATGGTGTTGAAGCAGATTTAAATAAAGACCCAAAAATAAAAATTGTAGGAACAGCAGGTTCACATAATGAAGTAATTACAAAAGTATCAGAATTAAAACCTGATGTTATCCTCCTTGATTTGAGAATGCCTGGTTATGAGAAGCTTGACTTAAGAAAATTCATAACTCAGATTAAAGCATACTGTAAATGCAAAATAATTATATTCACAAGTGAAACAGGCTGGGCAAGGATACACAGATGCCTTGATCTTGGTGCATCTGCATATATAGAAAAAGCAATCTCAATAGGTCGTTTGCCGGAATTTATTAGACGAGTACACGAGCAGAATGAACTTCTTATATTTACTGCTGAAGAACTTCCAAAGATCCAGTTTTCCAAAAGGCAGCAGGAAATCATGCATTTTATTGCAGATGGCAAAGAGAATGATGAAATAGCCTCTATTTTAAATATTGATGTTAAAACAGTTCAGTCTTACGTCAATGAAGTTAAAGGAAAACTATCTGAAGCGTTTTCAATACACCCGATTCGACCACGAACATTATTGCTTTTAGCTTCCAAGCTTGGTTTTGGTACCAAAGTTGTTTAACTTAAAATATTTTGTAACCTAGAGTTTCATTTTAAAGAATTAAATAATTATTAGAAACTGTCAATAGATAATATTTTATAGCTGGTCCTTTTTACATTAAACTAATGAGTATTTTAGATGGAATTTCAGGAATGAAAAATATCTCAAAAAAATGAGAAATCAAAAGAAAGATCTTTATATTTTCTTTTAAATTGATTTTACTGTCAGAAATTACCAATCATACTTTCCCTGATTAATTTTTTAATTTGCTGAGAGTAATATTTTCGTGATGAGTGAACAAATCCTCCAACAAAAAATAGCCAAACCAGAGAGATATTTTCACGAGAAATCACAGGATGAGCTATGTTCATATGTTTCAAAAAAAAGAACCCTTTCTTATAATGGAACTAAAGTCGATTTTACCAAAAGACAAATAGCAATTATGGGGTTTGTTGCAAGAGGTTATTCGAATATAAAAATTGCAAAAGAGCTTGGAGTTACTGAGTCAAGTATAAAGCTTTTTGTTTACAGGCTCATGAGAAAGCTTGAAAAGCGTTTATCTGAAACTGTTGACAGATTTTACCTAATTATAATTGCACAAAGGATCGGATTAATTAAAAGCGATGATTATCGATGAATTTCTTTTTTTGTTATTGAGGCAGTTTGAAAATTTTCTTCCCACCATTTTACAAAAACTTTTACAATTTCAGAATCAAACTGTGTTCCGCTATTTCTTATTATTTCTTCAATTCCTTGTTCATGACTTAAGGCTTTTCTGTATATTCTGTTTGTGGTCATGGCATCATATGCGTCTACAACTGATGTAATTCTTGCTGCAAGTGGTATTTCATTACCTTTTAATCCATATGGGTAACCGTATCCATCAATTCTTTCATGATGAAGCAGTACTACATCAACACACCCCTGTAGGCAACTTAGTCTTTTTACTATTTGTGCTCCAAAAATTGTATGGAGCTGCATTTCCTTATATTCCATGTCAGTTAATGGACCTGGTTTAAGTAACACTCCGTCTCTGATTGCTATTTTTCCTACGTCGTGGAGAAGTGCGCCCCCTTCCAGGTACATTTGTTCAAGCGGGCTAAGATTACATCTTCTGCCTATTTCTGCTGAGATCCTGAATACCCTGTCAGAGTGTCCACCAGTGTATGGATCTCTTGCTTCAATTGCCAACGCAAGAGTTCTTGCTACAAGGAAAAAGTTTTCTACCAGAAGTTCACTTATCTGGTGGTTTGCATTTTCGTGATCTTTAAGATTAATAAATACCCTGTTAAATGTGGTAGCTATTTTAGCCAATGAATCCTTAAAATCAATCTGTAATTCAGGCGCTTCTTTTATAACATCTGCATAAAAGGAAATATTCATTAAACTTGATAACGGATGAACACTGTTCAGGATTCCATCATCACTATATTTAGTTTCTTCCTGTCTGAGTCTTGAGCATTTATCTTTCAGAGTAAATCCCAGTTCCTTCAAAGTAGGATCAGTCTCAAAGCTTTTTTTCGAGTCATTTTCAGTGACTTCGCTTTTGCCTTCGGCCTTATTTTCACGTTGATGCTTCAAACTTATATCTTCTTTCCTCTTAAAATAGAGCTTATAAGAACTTTGAATAGTCCCCTTCAAAATCAGTGGTACTCTACCTTATAAAAACCCTTGTTGTAGTGATTTTTATCACTTGGATAGGATGTATTTCTCATATTTTGTAGTTAACCCTTATTTTATTTTTTGATGCCCGGATCTATACTTTAAAAAAAACATATTAAGGTTAAGATTCGGTATAATGAATTCGGTCTTTTGAGGTAGGGGATTACGATTACCCGGGATAGCCCACCTAAATTAAACTAAAAGCTTGTAGGAGATTGTTCCTGTAATTTTGTTAATTATTATTTCGATATTGTCTTCTTTTTGTAAGAATCTTTAAAATACAGTTAAGTGCCTCATATGACAGATAGCAATTGCCAGTGCATCAGAAGCATCATCAGGCCTGATTCTAGTTTTAATGCCTAAAATTGACTGAATCATTTTCTCTATCAAGGGTTTTTTTGCTTTACCATAGCCTGAAATAGCCTGTTTTATCTCAAGAGGGCTATATTCATGAACCTTAATTTTTTCTTCTGCTGCAGCCAGAAGAATGACGCCTTTTGACTGTGATACAGCTGTTATTGTTTTTGCATTTTTAAAAAAGAATATGTTTTCAACAGCAATACTGTCCGGCCTGTAGATCTTAAAGAGCTCTTTTATGTCCTTATGGAGGTGGAGTAATCTGTTTTCGTTCCCAGGTTGCTTTTTTAAATCTATATATCCATATCCAAGTGTAGTTGGGTTGCTATTTCCTTTTGAGTATTCAATTACGCCATACCCGACAGTTGTGCTTCCTGGATCTATGCCTAGTATTTTTTTTGTTTTTTTAGGTATCTTTTTCAAACTATATTCCTTAAATTTACTTGATACTTCTTCATGTTAGAAAATAAAATATAACTATGCAGCTTCATCCCATGTTAAAAATATTTTTAATTTGTTTATCTGGATTTTTATTATCACTTAGTGCACCCGGATATGATATATGGCTTTTTGCCTGGGTTGGTCTGGTCCCGCTTTTTATTATTATAAACACCTCGAAAGAATTAAGAACCATGCTTTTACATGCATTTCTTTTCGGGTTTGCTTATAATTTCTGGTATTTGCACTGGCTTTTCTCTATACATCCTCTTGACTGGCTTGGGTTTAAGGGATTTTCAAGTATTTTTATCTCTGCATTTGCATTAATTTCTGTTGCTTCTTATAATTCTTTGTTTTTTGTATTGTTTGCTCTTGTTGTTTTTTATTTTAAAAAAATGCAAGTCAGCCCCTATAACAGAGGGATTCTAAGTCTGGTATTGATTTCATTCTTCTGGACTGTTATTTTTAACAAAATTTCATCTATGGAGTGTCTGTTCGGCTTTCCATGGACCTTAATTGAATACAGTCAGTATAAAAATCTTTTTTTAATCCAGTTTGTGGAATTCTTTGGAAGCATATCAATAAGTTTTATTTTAGTGTTTTTTAATTTACTTTTGTCGGAACTATTTCTTTATGTAGTTAGATTTCAGAAAATCAGCGATAGATATGTTTCAAAAGATCCCGGGAAGATAGTATCAGTTATATACGGTTTTGTAATATTCATAGTTTTAATTTCTTTGTCATATTTTTCAGGGATGTATTTGTACTATAAAAATAATCAGGCACTTGGATCTGCTTCAAAAGTTATATGTATTGCTCAGGGTAACCTGCCTATCAGTTCTACAAGAGGCAATAAACAGGATATTAATTTTGCAAAAAAAACATATGCTGGTCTTATTAAAAATTCAGATGGTGAATTAGTGATATTCCCTGAAGGTGCTTTACCCACAGTTATAAACCATGATCCTCACACTCAGTACTGGTTGAAAACAATTTCACATATAAGTAGTGCAGATATAATAAGTGGTGCTTATTGTAAGGATATAAAATCTGTTTATAACTGTGCAGTCAATTATTTAAATAATGGAAAAACATTTTCATACTATGAAAAGGAAAGACTTGTACCTTTCGGGGAGTTTGTACCATTTTCACTAATGATGCCCAGGTTTATTAAAAGACTTGTAGATAATTTAATTGGAGATGGTTTTGTAAAAGGAAAGGAAGTTTATCCTCTTCAGCTGAGAATGGGAAAAGCTGGTGTTAATATTTGTTTTGAGCTTATTTTTCCTGCAATTATCAGGACACGTGTGCTGAATGGTGCACAATTCATTGTAAATATTTCAGATTTAGGCTGGTTTTCAAACGATCTTGTAAAACGACAGTTTTTAAGTTTTGCTGTTTTCAGGGCTATTGAAAACAGGAAACCGGTTGTAATTGCTGCAAATAGTGGTATTTCAGCATTTATTGAACCTAATGGCAGAATCAGGAGCCAGTCAATTTCAAATACGCATGGATTGCTTCTTGACTGGATAAATCCCAACAATAAAATAACTTATTATTGTAAGTATGGATGGTAAAAAGTGTGAAATTGGTGGTAAGTTTTAGTTGTAAACAAGAAAGAGGATAATAAGATTTTTCAAAGATTTTTTATCATTGTATTTTTTTTCATAACCTCTATTCCTTCGTTTGCTCTGGATGGACTTGTAAAATTTCCAAGCAATCCCCAGGCGCCAGTTTTTCTTGAAGTAGCAGTTACAGATGAAGAGAAATCAAGAGGGTTAATGAACAGACCAAACCTTGATAGTAACAGGGGTATGGTATTTATTTTCAGACCAGTAAGGAAAGTGACATTCTGGATGAAAGATACTCTTATTTCTTTAGATATGATCTTTGTAAATAACGGAAGAATTGTAAAAATAGTTAAAAATGCTGAACCCAACCAGACAAGGATTCTTTATCCTTCGGATTTTGATGTAACAGAAGTCATAGAAGTAAATGGTGGCTATAGTGATGCTAATAATATTTCTGTCGGTGATAAGATAACATTTGAAAACATTTCACAGATTGACTATTCTAAAAATTCCAGGCTGATGATTGTTGCTAAATAACCATAAAATGCTTAAACTTGTTACTTCCAATCAAATAAGAGAATTTGAATCTGAGCTGATAAAGAAACAGGGGAGTAATTACTCTCTAGAGCTTATGGAAAAAGCTGGTTCTGGTCTTGCAAAATGTGCTCTTAGTTTTAACGACCCTTTTATTATAATTTGTGGAAAGGGAAATAATGGCGGGGATGGTCTTGTAGCAGCAAGGTATTTATGTGAATCAGGGAAAAAAGTAACAGTTATATTAACCTCAGATGAAAGTGAACTTACACAGGAATCAAAAGAAAATTTAAAACGAATTAAAAATAAAATTCAATGCCTGCAAATAACAGGAGAGAATGATAAGAATTTTATTGAGGCATTGAATTCTTCAAATACTGTATTGGAATGTTTACTTGGTACTGGTGTAAAAGGCAAATTAAACCCTTTATATGCATGGATAGTAAGAACGATATCGAAATCAGGGAAAAAAATCATAGCCTGTGATATTCCAACAGGGATTGATCCGGATACAGGTAATGTATTTGAGTTCACTATAAAAGCAGACATGACTGTTACTTTTGGTTTTGTAAAACAAGGAATAATGCTTTATCCAGCAAAAAAATATATTGGTGAATTAAAAGTTGTTGATATTGGTCTTGGTGAGATCGAGACACAATCTTTTTTAATAAGTGAAAAATATGTCAGGGACAATCTGCCAAAAAGATTAGAGGATTCAAATAAAGGATCCTTTGGCAGAACATTGCTTGTTTGTGGTAGTAATAAATATCCGGGAGCAGCTTTATTAGCCAGTAAAGCAGCATCTTCAATAGGATCAGGACTTACTGCATTGAGCAGTCCTGAAAGTGTTTTTAGTCAGGTTACGGCTGGAATACCTGAAGTAACCCATGTGGATTTCGTTCTTGATGGAATAATCAAAGAAAGTAAAAAATCCAGTGTAATCGTAATAGGACCTGGTTTGACTACTGAAAAAAATATAGAAAATCTTGTTAAATCATTAATAGTTTCTGTGGATATTCCAATTGTTCTTGATGCTGATGGGATCAATGTCATTGCTAATGAGAGAGAAATAATTAAAAGTGTAAAAAATGAAGTGATTATCACTCCTCATCCTAAAGAGTTTGCAAGGCTTTTAGGATTGACTGTAAATGAAGTTTTAAATAATAAAATTGGTTTTATAAGAGATACAGCAAAAAAATTAAACTGTACTATTGTATTAAAAGGACCAGGCACAATAATTGCTACAAAAGATGAAAAACTCTACGTGTCTCCTTTTGCAAACTCGGCTCTGGCAAAGGGAGGAACAGGCGATGTGCTTGCAGGATTTATTGGTGGTTTGATTTCACAGGGATTAAAGCTAGAAATAGCAGCCTGTGTAGGTGTATATCTCCATGGGAAATCAGCCGAGCTTGTTTCCAGAGATAAAACTGTATTTTCTCTACTACCACAGGATTTAATTGAGTATTTGCCGAAAGCAATAACAAGTCTTTAAAGTGAAAAAATCTTTTAAATATGTTTTACTCTTATTAAATTGTTTGGTTCTGATAAGATGTTCTAGGATATAAAAATAAAAAATGACTACAAAAGAATTCAGGGAAGAAAAAATAAATTCAAAAACTATTTATCAAGGCAAAATATTAACGTTGAATGTTGATAATATCAGAATGCCAAATGGTAAAGAAGCAATAAGGGAGGTAATTCTCCATAATGGTGGTGTGACTATAATTGCACAGCCATCTCCTGATAAAGTTGTTCTGGTAAAGCAGTTCAGATACTCTGTTGGTAAGACTTTCTGGGAAGTTCCAGCAGGAAGATTGAATGTAGATGAAGTGCCATTACATGCTGCAAAAAGAGAACTTAAGGAAGAAACCGGTTATATTTCAAACACATGGGAGCACCTTGGAATAGTTTATCCGCTTCCTGGTTATAGTACAGAGGTTCTATATTTTTTTAAAGCTACAGATCTGACAGACGATGAACAGGAACTTGATCCGGATGAAAACATTGAAGTAAAAGTATTTGATTTAAAACAAGTCTGGCAGATGATTAAAGATGGTGAAATCCGTGATGGTAAGACCATTGCTGCTATTAGTCTTGTGATGTTTTAGAATACTAGATAACCTTTGCTTCTTCACGAAGGGCTTTTAATAATCCAGAAACCTTATCCTGAATCTCACCTTCAAATATTTTTGCTTCTTTTCTCCCTGGCGGTAGATCAAAGCTTGTAATTTCAGTTCTTTGTCCAATTTTTTCAATTTCTTCTTTTGAAACCATTACTTCTTTTATCTCTTTTTTCTTTGCTTTCATTATTCCTGTTATTGATGCATAACGAGGGAGGTCTTCTCCTCTGTCACAGGTAATAAGTGCTGGAAGCTGAACCTCAATTATTTCATGCGATCCTTCTGCTTCCCTGTCACAGACTACTTTTTTATTTGCTGTATCAATCTCATTAAATTTCATCACAAAGCTTACATGTGTAAGATTTAATTCTTCTGCAATGAAAATAGGTATCTGGCTTGACTCAATATCAATAAGCTTTTTCCCGCTTAAAACAAGATCAAATTGTAATTTCTTTAATTCACCTGCAATTAATTTTGAAATTGTATATGGATCTGCATATTCAAGAGAATCATCTTTTATAAAAATTGCCCTGTCTGCTCCCATAGCAAGCCCCTGTCTTATGGCTTCTTCGGTTCTTCCAGGTCCACACGCGAAAAGTATAACTTCACCAGCATTTACTATTTCTTTTATTTTTAAAGCTTTTTCAATTGCAAATTCATCATATGGATTTAGAATCCATGTAATACCGGAAGGGTCTATTTTATTAGGATCTGATCCTATTTTTACTTTTGCTTCGGTATCAGGCGTTTGTCTTATTATTACTACGATATTCATGACTTTTGATTTTGAAATTTATGTATGATTTTTTTTATGATTAGAGGGATGAGGAAAAAAATAATGAAGTTTCCTGCTATTATAGCAACGGTTACAATAATTCCTATTTCAGTTCCTGTCATTTTTATTTCTTATCGTATAAAATTATACTATGTCAAATATGTTAGTCCTTGTAGAGCTTAGTGAAGACAAAGATTTGTCAAAACCTGCAATTCAGGTCTTAAAAACAGCACGTAAAATTGCTGATCAAATCAAATCTCAGCTTCATACACTTTTAATAGGAACTGATATAGATTCAAAAAAAATGCAGGATCAGCTTGGCCTATGCGGTGTTGATAAAGTAACTATATTTTCAGATAAATGCCTTCAAAGCTTTAATCCTGATATTTATACCAGGTTATTTGTAAAAACAATCAACCAGATAAAACCAGACTATATTTTTGGTGTTAACTCACTTTTTAATCAGGATTTATTCCCGGCAGCTTCTTATCATACAGGTGGTGGGTTGGTAATGGATTGTACTGATATAAAAATAGAAGGCTCTACCATTACAGTAGCCAAGTCAATGTATTCAAATAAAATCTTGTCAAAGATTAAATTTGAAGAAAAACATTTACCTAAGCTTGTTACATTCCGACCAAATAGTCTTATACCTCCGGAGGTTCAGCCAAAGACGACTGAATTAATCACTGAAACTTTTAATACCAATGATTTTCCTGTGAAGCAGAAAGTACGGGAAGTGGTTAAATCAAAAGGGAAAGAAATTTCACTTACTGAAGCTCCTGTTATTATTTCTGGTGGCCGTGCTATGGGGAACTGGGATAACTATAAAATCCTCTTTGAAACAGCAGAAATCATTGGAGCAGCAGTAGGTGCATCTAGGGCAGCTGTTGACTCAGGGTATGCCCCTCATAGTATGCAGGTAGGACAAACAGGGAAAACAGTATCACCACAGCTTTACATAGCATGTGGAATCTCAGGTGCTATTCAGCATTTTGCCGGTATGGGGAGTTCGAGGGTAATAGTTGCTATAAACAAAGATCCAAATGCACCAATTTTTAAAAAATGTGATTATGGAATTGTAGATGATTTATTTAAAGTGGTGCCTGTGCTAAAGGAAGAATTGAAAAGGCTTTTAGGGAAACAAGCAGTTACAAGTAAATAAAAAAACATTGCATGAAGCCAGGCTTTCTAAATATGCACAAAACTCTGAACTTAACCAAAAAACCTCTGTTCATGGGTATTTTAAATGTTACGCCTGATTCATTTTCTGATGGCGGGAAATATTTTAAATTAGAGAATGCATTAAAACATGCCCAGGATATGATAAACCAGGGTGCAGACATAATAGATATTGGGGGCGAATCTACAAGACCTGGCGCAAAACCTGTTTCAGAAGAAGAAGAATTAAAAAGAATAATTCCAGTAATTAAGGAAATCTCATTGCTAGCGGCTCGTCACTCGTTAATAATTTCAGTCGATACTTATAAATCAAATGTTGCAAAAATTGCTCTTGAAGCTGGAGCAAATATGATTAATGATGCTTCAGGTTTAACAATGGATCTAAATATGGTCAAAGTTGCACGAGGAGCTGATTGTCCAATAGTGATCATGCATAACAGGGGGATTCCTGCGACGAAGCCGATTACACTAGATGATTGTAGGGGCGGGTCGGCGACCCGCCCTGCTGATGTTTTGCAGGAAATCTATAGCTGGCTTAAAAAACAAACAGACTATGCAATTGCTAACGGTATCAAAAGAGAAAATATAATCATCGATCCCGGTATTGGATTTGGAAAAAGTCCTGAAGAAGATTTGTTCTTAATTGAACATTTAAATAAGTTTAAGTCACTTGAGTTTCCGATTCTTGTTGGACCATCAAGAAAGTCTTTTATCAAAAAACTTTTTCCAAAGGATGATATAAAGATTAAAAACAATGAAATGGTTCAATTAGCAATTAAAAACGGGGCAAATGTTGTAAGAGTACATTTATGATCCAGCTTTGGCAGGCTCTTTAGGTTCTTCCTTTGAGTTGTCAGGCTTTGGTTCGTCTTTTTTCTCATATTTGTTTTTAATTTCTACTGTGCCAATCTTTTCAAAGACAATAACCATGTTATCGTCTTTCTTCTCTTTTTTGCCTGAGGCAATGTCTATTGAGGCAGAAGTATCGAATTTTGCAGCAGCAGCATCTGGTGGTAGTTCATTTTTGTCCTTAAGCGTTGCTTGTAATTTATCGCCCTCTTTAAATTTCCCTGAAAGTATTTCTTCTGCAAGTGCGTCCTCAATGAGTTTTTGAAGTGTTCTTCTCATAGGACGAGCACCATATGCCTGGCTGTAACCTTCACCAACAAGTCTATCTTTAACTTCAGGTGATAACTCAAGTCCCATATTCTTTTCTGTTACCCGCTTGCTGAGATCCTTAAGCATAAGATCAAGAATCTTATAAAGTTCATCTTTTGTCAGGTGTTTAAATACAATAATGTCATCAAGCCTGTTTAGAAACTCAGGTCTGAAAGCTTTTTTCATTTCATCGGTAACGGTGGATTTCATTCGTTTGTAAATAGATTCAGGGTCTTTTGTGTATTCGGTGGCAAATCCAACTGGTTGAAGTGACTCAATATTTCTTGCACCGACATTGCTTGTCATAATTACGATTGTATTTTTGAAATCAACGACTCTTCCTTTGGAATCAGTAAGTCTGCCATCATCAAGAATCTGAAGGAGAATATTAAAAACATCTATGTGTGCTTTTTCAATTTCATCAAATAAAACTATGCTATAAGGTCTTTTTCTTATTGCTTCTGTAAGCTGACCGCCTTCTCCATAACCAACATAACCCGGAGGTGAGCCAATTAATTTGCTTACAGTGTGTTTTTCCATATATTCTGACATGTCAACACGGACAATATTTTCTTCAGTGCCATAGAAGAACTGTGCAAGTGCTTTTGCAAGCTCTGTTTTACCGACACCAGTTGGTCCTGAAAACATAAATGTGCCAATTGGTCGCATTGGATTTTTCAGACCTACACGAGCGCGTCTTATAGCTCTGGATACTGCTGTAACAGCTACATCCTGACCAATCACCCGTTCATGCAGAATACCCTCAAGTTTTTGCAGCCTTTCTGTTTCACCTTGTGTAAGATCTCCGACCGGAATCCCTGTCCATGAACTTACAATATGTGCAATCTCTTCATCGGTTACAACAGGTTTATTTTTATTCTGAGCTTCTTTCCATTTATTTTGAATTTCCTTAATGTGTTCTTTCATTTCAGCTTCTTTATCCCTAAGCTGGCTTGCTTTTTCAAATTCCTGGGATCTTATGGCTTGTTCTTTTTCCCTGCTTATCATCCTCAGTTCTTTTTCAAGCTCTTTCCCTTCGGGCGACATAGAACTGGCGCGAAGCCTTACTCGTGAACTTGCTTCATCTACAAGATCAATAGCTTTATCCGGCAGATATCTGTCACTTATGTACCTGTCTGAAAGGACTGCAGCTGCAATCAGTGCTGCATCAGAGATGATTAACTTATGATGTTCTTCATATTTTGGTCTTAAACCGCGCAGTATTTCTATGGATTCATCTACAGACGGGGCCTCTACCATTACAGGCTGAAATCTTCTTTCAAGTGCTGCATCTCTTTCAATGTGTTTTCTGTATTCATCAAGCGTTGTTGCACCAATACACTGGAGTTCTCCTCTTGACAGAGCAGGTTTTAAAATATTTGCTGCATCAATAGCACCTTCTGCTGCACCTGCGCCAATTAAAGTATGAAGCTCGTCAATTACAATAATTACATTTCCAGCACCTCTTATTTCATCCATAATTTTCTTAAGACGTTCTTCAAATTCACCACGATATTTTGTGCCTGCAACCAGCAGCCCTATATCCAATTGAATAATTCTTTTTTCCTGAAGGATATCCGGAACATCATTGCTTGAGATTCTTTGTGCAAGTCCTTCAGCAATAGCTGTTTTCCCAACTCCCGGCTCACCAATTAATACCGGGTTATTTTTTGTTCTTCTGCCAAGTATCTGGATTACTCTTTCAATTTCCTTTTCACGACCTACTACAGGATCAAGCCTTCCTTCTGAAGCTGCCTGAGTAAGATTAATTCCAAATTCATCAAGTGTAGGAGTTTTTGATCTTCCTGTACCTACTCCTCCTGCCTGTACGCCTGCTGTGCCTGACTCTCCAAGAAGTCTTATAATGTGTTGCCTTACTTTGGTAAGATCGACACCAAGATTTTCAAGGACCCTTGCTGCTACACCTTCTCCTTCACGGATTAACCCTAATAGCAGATGTTCTGTTCCTATGTAATTATGTCCAAGCTGTCTTGCTTCTTCCCATGAAAGCTCAAGAACCCTTTTAGCTCTAGGTGTAAATGGAATTTCAACTGCTACAAATCCACTGCCTCTGCCAATAATTTTTTCTACTTCAATTCTTGCATCTTTCAGATTAACACCCATTGATTTAAGGGTTTTAGCTGCAATACCTGTGCCTTCACCAATTAATCCAAGAAGTATTTGTTCAGTGCCGACAAAATTATGTCCCAGTCTTCTTGCTTCTTCCTGGGCCAGCATTATTACTTTAATTGCTTTTTCTGTGAATCTCTCAAACATTTAGTTCAGCCACCTCTTTAATTTAATACTAACAATCAAAGCCGTTGATGCATATATTAGGTTTTATAGACCACGACAATATACCTTTTAATCGTTCGTAAAGACTCAATGATATTATTTTTTAAACAGATATTTTATACACTTATGTTTAACTAAGGGAAAACCTTAAATTTAGTTTATTATTCTGTTAAGTATTATTTCTAGTTGTATAAAGCCAGATTCTTCTTGTTTTGAACCTGATTTAAAGATCTGGCAAGCGATGTATCAGTTATTTCAATTGTTAGATCTTCTTTATTTTTAAAACCTGCAATTCTTGCAAGGCCACCTTTAATATTTACATTACCTTTTAGTCTGATTGTTTTTTCGTGCAGGGATCCTTTAAGAGGCCCCTCAAATGAAACTTTTCCAGGTAGCAGTATGCCTTGGGGTTGGCCTTTCCCATTTACAGAAACTTTTATGTCTCCATTTGCTGTATCTACTAAACCCATAATATCTGTAAGAAAATCTATCTTCTCACACTGGTCTGTCATAGCAAATCCAACAGCTGTGCCTTTTATTTCATTGTTTTCAACTGATAAATTAACTTCACCGGTGCCGATAAGCTTGTCAGAAATTTTAAAATTGTATGTGTATTCTTTATTTGCTACCGAACAGAAAATTTTATTTGGTGGATTAATTATTTGAGCATGATTTATGTTGCCGTTTTTGGTTGAGAGAAATAAAAGGCAAATTAGAAATGAAGAAATCACAACATACTTTTTATACTTAACAGATATATTTTGTTCTTTCATATTTTTATGTATTGATATTTTCCTTTTACTAAATACACCTATCTATTAAATCATAGCAGCTTTAAATAGAAAGGATTTTTCATAGATTATTAACTACTTGACGGAGGCTTTAACAATGAGTTTCATTATTTTGCAATTTTAATGATAACAGTAGCTTGTAAATGTTAATTAGTAAGATAATTATCTAAGCAGGTTTCTTATTTTTATCATGATAACCTGGAAATAACATCTAGAAAAGTGAGGTTAAAGATATGGCTGAAACATGTGAAGAGTCATTAATGGAAATGCATAAATCTTTTAGATCTGAAATAGCAGGCAACTTGAATGCTAGTTATTTGTTTGATGTTTCAGGACCTTCTGGGGGCAAGTGGATATTAGAAATTAAAAGTGGAAAATGTGAATTAAAAAAAGGTGCGAATGGAAGTCCTACAGTTACAATTTCAATTTCTGATCAGGACTGGATGGCAATTCACAAAGGAAAATTAAATAGTCAGATGGCCTTTATGATGGGGAAGCTCAGAGTCTCTGGTGATATGAGCCTTGCAATGAAATTACAATCAATGTTTCCAGGTGTAGCTTAGAATATTTTTGAAAAGTCAAGCTTTATTATTTTTTTATAAAGTCAAATTCCTTAACTTAAAGCCATATTTTTTTTCTGAAATTGGTTAAGTAAAACCACCTTTATAAATAAAATCTAAATACATAAAGGTTAAGGTTTAATTTTAATGAGTGCTTAACTTGAAAGTTTTAAAAATGAATTGTGTAGGCTGTTGATTTAAGAATAATATTTAAGGTTAAAACTTAATGTCATTTGCTATTAGAGAAGCTGCAGTTTCAGTATTCCGTTCAGGAGTTACTGCGCTAGTTGATTATACGGCTACAGTTAATTCTAAAGTTATAGGTGGCATCATAGAAAAAAAAGATGAATCCGCAGGTACTGTCGCAAGCAAAGTAGCACATGATGAAGGACTTGAACCATTCTGGGAAACTTTATTCTGTTCAATTCTGACCAAACTTTCAGATGTGGTTACTCCAAAAGTTCCCCACCAAATTGTAATTATCCCTGGTAAGTTATTAGGCTCACTTTGGCACTGGTTATCAACTGATTATAGGTCCCTGAATGCACAAGCACAAAACGGAAATGGAAAGAAAAAAGAAAAAAATCTTTTGGGAAAATTCTATGACAATTTTATTGAAGAACCTACAAACTTTTATCAGAAGATGTGCGGGCTTAATGATGAAAATAGCAGCTTTATCAGATATGGAATTTCTCAGGCAGGTATTTTCGGGCTGACAAGTTATCTGCTTAAAAATACAGAAGAAGAATTACCTGGTGTGGATATAGATCCTGATGAAGGAAAGCTTATAAGTCTTTATAAAGGACTTGGTTATACTCTGGTAGAACAGGCTACATATGCTGTGTCACAGATTACAAGATACTGCATAAATTTTAATGAGGAATTTTCAAAGGATCCGGGAAAGCAATTTGACAAAAATGTTTTAGCTAAAGCAATTGCAAATGTAGTGAATGAAAGATTTTTCCCTGGACATTTGCTTGCTGGAATTAGTGCTTCGGTTTCAACATATCTGTTGGGAAATAAAATGCCGAAGATTACTGCTGCAGCTTTGGGTGAATTCCCAGCTATGTTTTTAAATAGGGTTATGAATTGTCATAAGAGAAGAGCTACAAAATATCAAATTGGACACCAGCTTGATAGTAAAGGTCATATAACAGACAGCTGGTATTGGCTTGATCAGAATGGACAAAAAATCAAAAATTACCGCATGAGCAACTCGTCAGGATTTACCGGATTGCTAGATTTAGGAGATAGAATTTTTGAAGGTCCCAGAAAGTGGATGATTAAGTTAGTTTCTTCAATATTTAATATAAGTGAGCAGGAAATTCATGATTCATTTGAAATAAAATTAAAAGGGAAAAGGCTTCCAGCGCAGATTGTACAATCTTCAGCATCACAGGCATCTACTCCTATTGTTCCACAGACTGGTTGTGGGCCAGCACTGCCTGCCGTGGCAAAAATTTGAACTACCACTTTAAGGTTGCAAAATCTTCCATGTCAATAGAAGATGTGTTTCTATAAATTGCAAGAATAATAGCCAGTGCAATTGCAGCTTCAGCAGCTGCAATTGCCATTATAAAAAGAGCAAAAACCTGTCCTTTTATTTCAAGAGGATCAATGAAATTTGAAAATGCAACCAGATTTATGTTTACCGCGTTTAACAGAATCTCAATTGACATTAAAACTCTTATTATGTTTCTTGAAGCAGTAAGTCCGTAAATTCCAATACTGAACAGTGCTGCAGAAAGAATTAAGTACCTTTCAAGGCTTGAATTTAATCTTGCAGCCATAAAAAGAAAGCATGCAATAAGAAAACCAGCAAAGAATGATTTTAAAAGCATACCGTTGTTTTTAAACATTTTTTTTATCTTTCTTTGCAATAACTACTGCGCCAATTAATGCTGCAAGCAACAGAACTGAAATTAACTCAAATGGTAGAGCATATGTGCCAAGAAGCTTAAGTCCGATTACCTCAGTGTTTTTTGGACATGTAAATCCTTCGATTTCAAACCATTCATTCCTTGTAAGAACATAGGAGAATGTAATAAATATGCCTGTTGCAATTACCGCGCTTAAGATGTTTTTCCCTCCTTCGCCAGGGAGTTTAGGCATGCCTTGTTTTATATTTGTAAGCATTAGAGCAAAAATAATTATAAGAGTTATGCCTACTGCATAAATCAATATTTGTGATGCACCTACAAACGGTGCTCTTAGCGCAAAATATATTCCTGCTACTCCACTGAAGCAGATAATGAGCGAAAAACCAGCTCTTATAATATTTCTCTCGAGTATTACACCTAAAGCTCCTGCAATTGCAATTGCACTTATTATAAAGAAAGCAGGATCACTAATCATAGACTGAAGACTATCCATTAAATTATTCCTTTTTTTCTACCACTCCAGCCTGAGCTGTTTGTGGTTTTGGTGTTGCAGCAGGTACCTTAGCTGGTTTTAGTTTTGGTTTTGGCATTTCCTTGAAATCAAAGTAAAACCTTGACTGTTCCTGAGTAAGGGTAAGCCTGTCAATATCGTAAATAAGGTCTTCTCTGGAATATTCACTCATTTCAAAATCAACAGTGTTAATAATGCAATTTGTCGGGCATACCTCTGTGCACAATCCACAAAACATACATAGTCCATGATCCAGATAAAAATCTTTAATGGTGCCTTTTTTTTCAGGATCTCCAATGACAGTTATACATGTATCAGGGCAGATCCTTTCACACTGTTTACATGCAATACAAAGATGCTCACCAGTATCGGGATTTACAGTAAGTGCTAGCCTGTGACGCGTGTTTGGGTAAAGCTCTGGCACAACATCAGGATAGCTTGATGTTATAGGACTTCTGGTTATATGTTTCAGCACTGTAAAAAGCCCGCGAGCAATATTATAAGCGCCATCAATTGTTTTAAATAAAAGATTTGTCATGGTTTTATACTCACAAGTATAGCTGATACAAATATATTTATTAGTGAAAGAGGGATTAAAAACTTCCAGCTAAACGACATAAGCTGATCATATCTGAGTCTGGGAAGAGTAGCCCTTACCCAGACAGATATAAATATAAGTGCATATGCTTTTATCATTAAAACAGAAGAAGGAATGAGCCAGCTAAGATCACCAAAACTGTTTGTAGCAAGTAATTCTAAGATATTTTTCTCTATTTCAGAAGATACAGGTAAATGCCCCCCGCCTAAAAAAAGAACGGAGGCAAGACAACAAATAATAAAAAGTGCTGTATATTCAGCCAGGAAGAAAAGAGCAAACTTCATACCTGTAAACTCTGTATTGTAACCTGATACTAATTCACTTTCTGCTTCAGGTAAATCAAAAGGAATCCTGTTTAGTTCTGCAAACGCTGATATAAGGTATATAAAGAACAGGATCATTGAAAGTCCAAGAACTGCAAGTGCATATACCCCTATTACTGAATCTTTTCCCAGAGGGAAGAGTTTAAGAAGTAATGGAAGATTTCCAAAAGCAAAAATATTCCAGTTGGTTATACTACCTGCTTGTTTATCAGCTATTTCATTTAGATTAATAGACCCTGTCAAAACAATCAAACTTATTACTGTAAGTACCATTGGTATTTCATAGCTTATTGATTGTGCTGCACTTCTTAGCCCGCCCATGAGTGAGTATTTGTTATTACTGGCCCATCCGCCAAGAACAAGTCCTATTACGGGAATAGAAGAAATTGCCATTATAAATAAAATCCCAATTGCAAGATCACAGGAAGCAAACGGTCCAAAATTATTTGTTGCACATGCAAGTAAAGGAATAAATGCAATTGTTGTGGGTGCAAAGAAAATTACAGGTGCAAGTGAAAATATAAGCTTGTCAGCGCCTTGTGGGGTAATATCTTCCTTAAACAAAAGTTTTATTGCATCTGCAATTGTCTGCAGAAATCCGTTTGGTCCTACACGATTTGGTCCCATTCTGACTGTAAGCAGAGCCAGGATTTTTCTTTCATTTAAAACAAGAAATGTAGCGTTTGCTGGTATAAGTACCATTACAGCTATAAGTGGTGCAAGATAATAAGTAGTTTGTGCTAAGGCATGCAAATTAAGGCTTAGAAGAAACTCAGGTATAAACTTTGCAAATAATACTGCAGCTGTAACAGTTGCACCATAAATTATTGCAAACCAGAATGCACATAGTACTAAAAAGCTAAATATACCAACTACTGGGGAAGCTTTATATACTTTATGGGGTCTGAATTTTTCTAAAAGATTTAAATAAGTTACGCCCAAGTTTTAACTCCGGTATTTCTAAAGATTGTATTAATTTCTTTTTCTAACCTCGCTAATCTCACTAATCTCAGTAAAATATTAACTTATCAGTTTAAATTATTGTCTAATCGTGTATGATATATACAGTTTGTTGGTGCAGAAATGGTTGCACAAATTTAATAGGGCAATTTTAATTAATGTCAAATCCTGGATTTAGAGGTAGAAAAATTGCTGTTCAGAGACCTAATTTCAGAGTCTCTGTAATTACTCTTAATGAAAAACAGGAAATACTTCTTGTCCAGCACAAAAAAGGAACAAGGTACTACTGGGTTTTACCTGGTGGAAGAATTGAATATGGTGAAGATTTTGCTACATGTGCTGTAAGAGAACTGAAAGAAGAAACTAACCTTGATATAAGATTTGGGAAAGTTGTATTCCTTTCTGAAGCTATTGCACCTGACAGAAGCAGACACATAATTAATATTTATGCAACAGCAGACATCCTAGGTGGTGAACTCCGGGTTGGAGATGAACCGATGCTTGCTGATGCTGCTTTTAAACCAATAATGGAACTGGATAAAATTACACTTTATCCACCTGTTGCTGATCAGATCCTTAAAGCTTATAAGGAAGGCTTCAACACATTAAAATATCTTGGAAATCTCTGGGTATAAAGTTATTTTTTAGTTTTTTGTGATTGGGTATCTTGTGTTTTATTTTCTATTTTTGCAACCGGGATTCTGAATTTTTTTGTGCCGACAAGAACAGGACTATTTTTACCAAAATCAGCGCTTACAGTAAATTTCCACTCGCTGCCGGATTTAAAAGGTTCCGGCAGTTCCACAGGGTACATAAGTTCACTTTCCCTCAGAACAACAAGCTCACCTCCAGGAAACTTTTTTATCTGAGAGCTTCTATCACCAGGGATTAGTTCTGTTGGTTCTGCTTTTATATTTCCTGTTTCAAACTGACCCACTGGTTCTGCCTTTACAAAAATTTCTGCTCTTGAATGAATATTCCCTCGAGACTCGTAAGCTGGCGTTACAATAACTTTATTAAAACCGTTTTCAAGGGGCTTTGTATCAATCTTTAAATCCTTCAAGACTACATCTTGTTTTCCTTGACCAAATTTTACATATACAACCACACCAATATATGTATCCTGTTTAATATGGACAATTTTTTCTCCCTTAATTGGTTTCTCAATATTTTTCTCGCCTACAAATAGACCTGTTGAATATTCACCGTTTAGCGGAATATTTTCAGGTACTGAAACAGTAAATCTTATGTTTTTTGTTTCCCCCGGACCAACTGCAAATTGCTGAGGTGTAACTTTTATCCATTGTGATGCTGAATATTTATTAGTTACACCTGGATTAAATGCCTTTCTTAGAAAGTTATTATTTTTGTCAATTATCCAGTCATCAACATTTATTTCGAACCTCTTCTGATGTAACTGACTTTCATTCAGTACAGCAAAAGTAAAAGTATATTCCTTGCCTTTCTCTCCTTCAATTTCAAACCTGACAGGTGAAACAGTCCAGGCCATTACAGGACTGCATCCTGAAATAAATATAAATAAAATAAGAAAAGGTAAAAATTTATAAATGATTGACTTTTTCATATTAACTCACCAATTTTAACTTTCCCTTATTTCCCCTTTTTATTAACCAGTAAAAACAATTGATTCACTTTATTTTACAAAGTAAA
The DNA here is from genome assembly GCA_004769085.1 of Candidatus Melainabacteria bacterium SSGW_16. Lineage (GTDB taxonomy): Bacteria > Cyanobacteriota > Vampirovibrionia > 2-02-FULL-35-15 > 2-02-FULL-35-15 > SSGW-16. Next base: position 21,511 of record DUDS01000007.1, on the reverse strand, counting down.
AGATACTAAGGCGCAACAAGAATATATGAAATATCGCCATTATAATATCCTGTATTAAAAACATAATCACGAAATAGACAGAGCTTTTTTTTAAGTTTGTAAAAATTTGGATTATGTATCGTACAACTTCCGCCGGATCTCTTTACCCCTGAAATAATAAGTGTACCGTTTCGTATTGATGATAAATCTGTTTCAGAAGAAAAAGGAGAAACAAGAATAGCGCCATCAGCTTGTGCTTCACCAAATCCTTTTACCTCAAATTCAATTGATATATCAGATGGTTTTATATTGTCTGATGAATCTCCCTGATTTACAGCCGGATTAGGGCCTCTTCTAGTTGCAACAAGTCTCCAGTTTCTTTTTGTACTTCTTATTCTTAATGCACCTGACCAGCATTCCCTGAATGGCTCAAGGTCAGGTTCAAAATTAAAAGTAATGTTTAATACCGGGTCTGGAGAGTTAAAATCATCAGTAATTGAAAAGCAGGCCAGAGCATTCTCTGGTTTTAGAAATGCAAATATTATAAATGAAAAAATAATATATTTTTTTTTGTATTGATGCATAAAGAGATTGTCTAATATTAATTAGTAACCTTCATATCTTTTTTAAACTTGTAAAAAATCAAACTTAACAAAATCACAATTATTAATATAACTTATTTATTTATGGGCTTACGAGATTATAGCTGATAACAGTGTTCCATTCACCCTTATCATAAAAGAAGTCAGGTGAAATGCTATATGTTGATGTTAACTGAAACCAGTTATTTTTGTTTGTAGGATCTTTATCTATTGATGTTTTTGAATTCCCCATCAATACATCCGTTGATTTTGCTGAGGATATCTGACTCAGATTTGTTATTCCGTCAAATGGTGAAACCAGCTTACCTGCATATGGATTTGCTTTTGAACCAGTCTGTGTGGTGAAAAGGAGCTTGATATCCTGGGGATTAATAATAATTGTATTATTTGACTGATCAACTCTTTGTGCAAGCAGTTTCCAGTTAGATAGATTTGTTCTTATTCTTATTGATGATTTGCCGGATACTATTGAATTGTTTAATTCTGGTGTCAGTCCTAAATGAATATTTGTAGTAGGATTTTCCCCTGATTTGGTGTCATTTTCAGCATCAGTAATTATTAATTTGCCGTGAACAATAATACTAAGAGGAACAAGTGCCTGATTTGAGATTACTTTTGTAGAGCTTGTGCTCAGGTATAGTAAAGCAATAAGAATTACTACAAACAAAGACCTGAATTTTCTCTTTTTAGAGGTCATGAAATGGAAGATGATTTTTATGGCTAGGATTGACTAGGAAACTAGTACTTTTATTTTAGTTATATTGAACTAGTTCTTGTGTACTATTTTGACATCCATTATTATAAACCAGTAAAGGAAATGCCTGAAATTCAGCACTAGCCCATGAAAATTAGAAATAATATACAATCAATAGATTAAACACTGATGGATTGTTTGGTTAGAGGTTATAAATGGCTTAGAAATCTTAGGTCTGACCCTTGGTCTATGGACTAACGAGATTATAAGTAACAGTGGTTTTCCATGTACCTGGCTGGTAGAAAAAGTCAGGCGCTATGCTGTATTGAGTGTTAACCTGAAAGTAATTATTAAAGTTTGTATTATCCCTTTCACGTGATGTTTTTAATTTGCCTGAGATTACATTTACTGGTGTTGAAGTTGAAATTTTACTTATATCAGTCTTAGTGTTAAATGGCGCTACCAGACTTCCTGCATCAGGATTAGCTTTTGAGCCAGCCTGTGTTGTAATTAATAATCCTACGTCACTTGCAGAAATATTTGTCGGACCGGTATCAACTTCTGAAGTTCTCTGTGCAATAAGTTTCCAGTTTGATCGGTTTGTACGAATTCTGAAATTTGCATTTCCGGTTGCAGCAGCAGCGCCAAGATCAGGCGTGATTGAAATATTTACATTTAATGTCGGATTTTTCCCAGAGCTTGCATCATTATTTGCATCTGAGATTGTTAGATTACCGTTTACAGTAATGCTTATTGGTATAGTTGCTGTCTGTGAAAAAGTCTGCATTGGCATGACTAATAACAGTTGCACAGCAACCAAGATCAGGAATATAAACTGATTTCTGAGTTTCATTTTTTCTTATGGCTTGAGTTTGTGTACTCATTTGTAATACTCCCAGAGAATTTGTTTTATATTCTTTTTATTTAAAAATTAATGAGCCTATATTAGTACTTTTGGCTGTACTAGTTCTTTGTTCCTAGGATTATTAAAAAGAAAAAAGAGGGCTGTTAACCCCCTTCTTTTTTTTTATAATCTATCAGTTATTAAGGAGACACTAGATTATAGGTGATTGTTGAACTGAATGTACCTGGAGAATAGAAGAAGTCTGGATCTATACTGTAGGCAGTGCCTACCTGGAACCAGTTATTAGTATTTGCAAAGTCTTTTGCAGATGATGTTTTTGCAGTACCACTAACTACATCAACTGCTAAAGCTGTTGTAATGCTTGATAGAGTTGTTTGAGCAGTAAATGGTGCTACCAGTGCTCCTGAAGCTAAATTAGCACTGCTACCGGCAGATTTTGTAACTGATACTTTTACATCAGCATCAGCAATTCCAGTTCCACCAGCATCTGATGCTGTTCTTTGTGCAGTGAGTCTCCATGCTGTTCTGTTGGTTCTTATTCTGAAGTTTGCGCTCCCACTTTGAGTTGTATGACCAACATCAGGTGTGACTGCAATGCTTACGTTTTTAGTTGGGTTTATACCCATTCCAGTGTCATTGTCAGCATCAGAGATAACAAGGTTGCCATTAACTGTAATTGATAATGGTACTGTAGCTGCTGCTTCTACTTCTGGTATATAAATAGTATTTGCTCCTATTACAAGCATTACAAGAAATAATCCTAATATTTTCTTACTCATCGTTTCCCCCTTTATTTATTAATTATGTTGGTACCTTGTATTAATTTTCTGAATGGGGTTTGTTTGAAAGTAGTTTTTAAAATTTTCCTAGCCATAAGAAAACAAATCATCTTCCAAATCATTAACCTTATTTTCAGCACCTCATATCAGGTACCAAAATTTGTTATCGGTTAATAAATACTAGACAACAAAAATGGGGAATAATTACCTAGTACTTTTGTATGTAATTACTCACCGCCTTCCTCGCTCATTCTTCGCTTGTTGGCTTTCCAAAGTGTTTACGGTCTGCTACTTGTAATGTTATACAGATTTTGACGAGTGAATCATCAAAATCTTTCCATGTTGACTGCTTATTGATAGATTATTGTGGTAGCTGAGTAGTTGCTTTTGTATATTAAAACTCTCTTATTTCCTGTTTTCTATCTTTAAATTTAATTGGCAGTTCTATATCATTTATTTTGCCTTTTGCATGTACTTCAATTTCTATTTCTTTTCTTGTAGCTTCAAGATCTTCAGGAAGAAAATCAGGGTCAACCTTTAGTTTATATTTACCAGGCTTTACATCTCCTAGTATAAAAGAACCACCGAAACCAGTTAATGTTTCAAAACCTGTTCCATCCAGATAAACTCTTATATCCTGAAGCTCAACATCTTCTTCCTCAAGTTTTAATTGTGGTTCACCAGCCAGAACAATTTTCCCGCTTACTTCACCAAAATATGCAAGCACAAAATTAAATCTTGATTCTTTACCGCCTTCTACTTTTACATCGACTGCTTCAGGTGTTATTGATGTAAGATAAGATGGAATATCTGAGTACTCTACTTTTAATCTGTGAACTCCTGGTGTTACACTTGGAAATTCAAAATATCCTGTTTTGTCTGTTTTTATTGTGTAATTCCCGAGATGCATTTTTATATCTGCAATTCCTCTTTCTCTGGTTACTCCTGGAAGTATTACATTATTTACGGTTGTGTGTCTGGTTTGAGGTTCATCCAGCACGACGATTCTTCCGCTTATTCTTCCTATAGCCGGTTCTTCACCTACCTCCGGTAAATATGCAGGTCTGTTGGAATTAAAATTATACTGCCACAGCGCAGAAACATTTGTAATAAACGGTGATTTATCGAGATTCATGCTGAACAGACTTTTTTTGTTTACCCTGTAATTCATATTCAGCCCATAAACCGGTTTTGGTTTTCTATTTGCTTGTAACAGTGCTCCGGTTTGAAGCTGAAGATTTAATTTTTTATTGAGAACTGGACCGAGATTTGTTCCTAATCTGAGCTGTTTATAAAATTGATTTATCTGAAAGTAGTTCTGGAATCCAAGAATCGGAGTGACGGTTTTATTGAAGTTTATGTCGTATGTCCAGAGATCAGTTACTGATTTATTTGCAAGTAATGGCGTTTTAAGCGGATTCTCATTTGAGAAAATAAAGTGATTTGCGCTTGCTGATAAACTCGCTGTTCCCCAGCTCTTTAGTGCGCTGGCACGAAAGAAGGAATTTGTTCTCCGTTCAATTAATGTATCCAGATCAATTGAGGGGAGATTTGTTTTATTTATAGGGAAAAGAAGATTGTCAATTCCTCTCGTTTGACTTACTTTTGACTGATTCTCTGAGTAAGAGACGAGAAACGTTGGACCCTTTTTTAGAGGGGTTGATGATGCATATACATTTGTAATCTGGTAGGAATCAGGTCTTTCAGCATGCAGATTAAATTTTCCAACTGACTGACTTATTCCGAAATTTGACCTTGGGGGACTGACATTTGCTCCGACTGTTGTTTCGTTTCTGTTATTGAAATATGGGTTCCCTGATAGGCTATAAAAACCAGGAGAATAGTAAGCTCCTTTTGCAAAAAGCCCAATCCAGTCTTTTGGTTTAAACCTAACTAATAAATCTGCTCCAGGTCCGCCTTTAGCTGAGTTATCAAAAGGGTTTTTGCTTACTGTACCAAAAGCAATATTTGATTCCCCTTCTATATACTTTCCTGTTTTTGTTGCACTCAGAGCAAATAACCCCCCGCTTTGCTTTGTTCTGACCAGCTGATTATTAATCAAATCATTGTAAGCAGCCTCACCTACTGAAAACTGCCAGTCTTTGTTTGGAGATGAATGCCACTCCACAACTTCTGCAGCTCTCCCATAACTTATAAATGAAAGTCCTTTCCCCAGGACTTTTCCGCTGGATGGGAGCAATCCTGTACTGTAAACAATTTTGTCATCTTTTTTAAAACCTTTATTTTGGATTTGAATACCTCTCATTGTTATTCCACCTAAGAGAGGTGATTTAATAAGGCTGAGAGGTCTGTCTCCCACATGGATCTGCAATGGACCCCCGTTTTTGTAATATGAAAAATTTCCGGTATCAAAATTAATCAGTGGCGCACCTGTGCCTGATTTTAATACCAAATCTGATGTGATTGCATAATTGTCATTATGAAATCCGCTGTTTATTTCTGTTCTTCTTCCAAATAATTCCGAAGTTTTTAACCAATCAAATGAATTTGTTACAGTGAAATAATCAACAAGCAATTCCCTTATGCTTGTTCTGGACTTAGGTAGAATTGTTCCTACTGTGCCAGCCTCAGCAGTAATAAGATTCTTTAAAACAAGTACTCCGTCATCTTTATCAATTGAATTTAAACCCAGCAACATTACCAGTGCACTTGTTGGAACCATCTGGGCATCAGCTCCCAGAATAATCTGGTCATATCCAAATAATGTTTTAAATGGTCTGTTATTTACTGTTACTACGCCGTTATTGAGGTTTAATTCAATGGTTGATTTATCCCGCAATCTCTGAATTGTTATTATTCTGTTTATAAGATCAACTGTTACTTTGTCCTGCAGCTTTGATGCAATTTCTTCCAGAGGGAAAAGCCATCCATTTTCATCCAAAATCGGTTTTTTATTGAAAATAATTTTTTGATCATTCAGGATAACTTCCGGTGGTTCAAGGTTTTTTACAGCAACTTCTTCTTCGGTATTAGCCTCATTTTCTTTTTTGTTGTTTGATTGTATTAAATTCTCTGGTGTAGTTGTTAATTTTCCAGTTGTATAAAGGGGGAAAAGAAAATATAAATGCAATAATGCAATGATAAGCAAGAAGTTTATTTTCTTAGCTGGGAGTTTCATTTTAGTGTTAAAAAACCTTCTTTAGTGTAGGTTTCTAACTTCTTACATTCCACAAGGCATACTTATATTTTTCAGTTTTTAGTACTAGTCCTTTTTTTCTAAGATCATTAACAATGATGATGGCTCAAGGGATTTAAAGATTTTCAGTATGCTACAGATAGTAAAAAATGCCTAGGTATAATTAACCAAACAAAAAAGCACGTTATATATTAAGGAGATACAAGGTTATATGTAATTGTTGTGCTATATGTTCCAGGTGTATAAAAGAAATCAGGATCTACACCATATTTTGTGTTTACCTGAAAGTAGTTTTCCTTGTTTTGTCCATCTTTAGCGCTGGATGTTTTTGCAACACCTGAAATTACATTTACAGGGGACACTGTTGATATACTTGTAAGATTTGTTACTGCTGTAAATGGTGCAAGAATGCTACCTGAATTAATGTTTCCTGTGTTTCCTGCTGCCTTTGTAACTGTTAAAGATATATCGCTGTCTGTTAATCCTGTTCCGCCAGTGTTAGAAGCTGTTCTTTGAGATGTTAATCTCCATTTGGTGTAATTGCTTCTGATTCTGAAATTTGCATTTCCTGTAACGGTGGCTTGACCAAGGTCCGGAGTAACTTTTAGATCTACATTTATAGTTGGATTTTTTCCGCTAGCTGAGTCATTATCGGCATTTGTTATAAGTAGTGAGCCATTTACTGTAACACTTAATGGAACTGTAGCTGTAGCAGATTTAACTTTGTAAGAAATAAGCTGTGAAGTGAATAAGCATGAAATTAAAATTATGCATAAAACCGATTTTTTCATATTTGCCTCCATCATTTAAGGGTGACAAATATGGACTTCGATCTTTTTCTGCTTATGACTATAGTGCAACTGGTTTAGTACTGGCTTATTTTAGTAAATAACTACTAAACTAAACTAGTGAAATTCATATTGTCATATATAATTTCTATAGTTATTTTGACCTAATTTATGAGTTTTCATCGGGCTTTTCTTTTAATTCTCTGAGCTTTGCAGCATCAACTTCTGATCTATCTATCAACATGGATTTAGGCAATGTAGTTCTTAGTCTGATACTATCTCCGGAATCTTTTAATGGTTCGATTAAAATATCTGGTCCAATCCACACACCTTCATCTCTGTCTAATTTTCTGCTAACAACAAGATCCCCACTTTTTTCAGGTGGACTGTCTGGTCTTCCAAGTTCTGTTCTTAAGACCTTTATATCAGGAGCATCTATGTGTAATCTAACTGTGTTTCCTTTTCTTTCTATGAAAGTAACAATTGCAATTCCGTCACCTATTACAATTCCTTCTCCGATATTTCTTTTAAAAGTCATATTGTTCATTGATCCTTTTGATCCTTTAGCAAGTCTTATTCCTGCGGTATGTACTGTATCTACTCTTGGCATTTCAAATTCCTTTCATTTATGAAAATAAAAATTAACTGAATTATGTTAACAGCAGTAATGAATACTGCTTACAAAGTTCATACAATGTTTATTTTTTTTAAAGGATATATTTTAATTTACAGATATAAATATTTTTGATTAGAGAAGATTGTAGTCAGTAAAACTATTTCCTCCAAGACTAAAATTTTCTTTTGAAAAAGGTGATTCAATACCATACTTTACGCCTTCATATGCACCCATCAGAAGACCTGTATATAATCCGCCTGCACCACCTATAATTCCACCAGTTCCAAATCCAACCATTCTATGAACTGAACCTTCTTTGTCACCAAGCATTTCGCTTGCTACATCAGTTCCAAGCCCGAACCCTTTTATGAGTCCTCTTATACTGCCTATAAATGGGCTTACTATTATCCCTGTAAAGACTCCGCCTGTTTTAAGCAGTACTTCTTTTACTGCTGCAGATGATTTGTTTGTACACTGTGCTGTTAATAAGATAGTACTTAATGAAACCAGTAATATTTTTTTATTCATATATTTTTCCTCTTGTTAGATAACTATTATTGCATTACAAATAAAGAAAAAAAAGCAAGCTGTTTAGAGCTTGCTTTTTTAGTTTAATTATTTGTTTTACCAATTAGTCCCATTTGAAAGGATCATAATCAGTAAAGTTGCTTCCAGCCCAGCTATAATTTTCCGGTGACCAGGGTTTATCATAGCCATATTTAATGCCATCATATGCACCCATGCCGATTCCAGAAACAGCTCCTGCTACTGCACCTATTACTCCACCGGTTAAAAATCCGATAATTCTATGTGGAACACCGTCTTTGTCTCCAAGTGCTTCTGCTGTAGCATCAGTTCCCCAAAGCCAGCCTTTTGCTAGGCCTCTGGATCCGCCTACTACTGGTCCAACTACCACGCCTGAAACAATACCAGTTGATTGTTTAGCTATGCTCTCACCATCTGCTTTTGCTTGGATTACTGAAGGTCCAAGTAACAAGCTAGAAGCAAGTGCTAATGAAAGTAATTTCTTATTCATGTTTTTTACTCCTTTAAACCTCTCTAAAGTCCTTAAAGACTTTTTACAAGCAAGTAGTATATCACTACATAGACTATAGACTGATTCATTATAAAGTTGGTTTCGGTAAAACGATATAATAGTAAATGTTTTTGTTTAATTTGTGCGATTTAGGCCAAAATAACCGGGAACTTTTAAGAATTTTCTTAGTCAAACTTATGGTTAAAAAAGTAGTTTTAGCATCCCTAAGAGGCTTTTGTGCAGGTGTCATAAGGGCAATTGATATTGTTGATCTTGCACTGGAAAAGCTTGGTCCTACCATATATGTTAGGCACGAAATTGTTCATAATGAACATGTAAAAAAAGACTTTGAATCACGTGGTGTAATTTTTGTAGATGAATTAAGTGAGGTTCCTGACGGGAACTGTGTAATTTTATCTGCGCATGGATCTGAAGCCCGGGTTTACGATGAAGCAAAAAAAAGAAATCTTGCTGTGGTTGATGCTACATGTCCGCTCGTGATTAAAGTTCATCTTGAGATGGCATCAGCCTGGAAAAAAGGATATAAGATTGTTTATATTGGTCATAAAGGACATCAGGAAGTTGTTGGAGCTATGAGCCATGTGCCTGGTGATTCCTGTTTTCTTGTTGGTTCATTAAAAGATGTAGAACAATTGCCAGAAAATCTTGAGAAAATATTTATTGCAACACAAACCACACTTTCAGTAGATGATACAAAAGAAATAATTGAAGCATTAAGAAAAAAATACAGTGAAATTATGTTACCTTCTGCACAGGATATTTGCTATGCTACCCAGAATAGGCAGGATGCAGTAAAAGAGCTTGCAAAAATTACAGACTACATTTTAATTATCGGGTCAAAGAACTCTTCAAATTCAAACAGGCTTGTGGAAGTAGCACGGCTGGGCGGTACTCCTGCTGAACTTGTGCCGGATCCTTATGCCTATGTCGTCCCAAAAAATCTTTACGGGAAAATTGTGGGGGTTAGCTCTGGTGCATCTGCTCCTGAAAAACTCGTAGAAACACTGCTTGGGAAATTGCAGGCACCTGTTGAAATCCTGAATTTGAAAGAAGAAAACGTGAATTTTAAACTGCCTGATATGAAAGAACTAAAAAGACCTGTAATGGTTTAAACTCTTGTAAGAGTTTTATTCTTCTCTATTATTTCCTTAATAGCTTTCACAAAGTTTGAAATATCTTCTTCTGTTGTATCAAAAGAAGTCATAAAACGAACTTCAGAAAGCTCATCATTCCACATATAAAAGAAATACTTTTCCTGTATTTTTGGTATTAGTTCCCTATCTAATATTGCAAAAATAGCATTTGTTTCAACTTCCTGGGTAATTTTTATTTCAGATATATTCCTTAGTTCTTTTTCCAGAACCTTTGCCATTTTATTTGCATGAAGGGCATTTTTCTTCCATAGATCATTTGAAAGTAGTGCTATAAACTGAGTTGAGATATAACGCATTTTTGATGTAAGCTGCATACCTTGTTTTCTTATGTATTTAAAATCTTTTGAGAGTGATTTATCAAAGAAAATTATGGCTTCACCACTCATGCCGCCGTTTTTAGTGCCACCAAATGAAAGAACATCAATTCCGGCGTCCCTGGTTATAGCTCTAAGGCTTGTACCAAGTACTGCTGCAGCATTTGATAATCTAGCTCCGTCCATGTGAAGATACATTCCATTACTATGTGCAAAATCAGCAAGTTTTTTAATTTCCTCTGTTTTATAAACTCTGCCCATTTCAGTTGCCTGTGTAATGGAAATTACTTTTGGTTGTGCATGGTGTTGTTCACCTATTAAATAAAGATGTTTCTTTGCCTGTTCAACTGTAATTTTTCCGTCTTTTGAAGGTATTGTAAGAAGTTTGCACCCTGTAAATATTTCAACTGCATTACATTCACTGGTGTTTATATGTGCAATTTCTGCACAAATGATCGAATTATAAGAATTTGTTATTGCTTTCAAACCAAGCACATTCGCAGCAGTGCCGTTAAACATAAAGTAAACATCTACATCCTGTCCGAAATGCTCTTCAAATTTTTTATCTGCTTCTTTTGTATAGTGATCATCACCGTATGCAAGCGCATGACCAACATTTGCATCAATAATTGCTTTGAGAATGTCAGGATGCACACCGGAATTATTATCGCTGGCAAATGATTTAATCATAGCCATTTAAATTTACTAGGTAAGTCAGGAAAAAGCAATTTTTATTAGTTAAAAAACTTTTGTAACCGTGGGTTACATATTTGATTAAATTCATTTCATGTTTCAGCTTACAAAAGAGGAAAGAGACGAGGTTATAACAATTTGTGATAACCTCAAAAAACTCAAATTTTCTCCCTCTTTGCCTTATGCATTTAGTGAGCAAGGTGTAGCCATGCTTTCAACAGTTTTAAACAGTGAAAGAGCAATAATGGTAAATATCCAAATCATGCGTACATTTACCAAACTACGAGAAATGATTGAAACCAATAAGGATCTGAAAAAGAAAATAGAAAACCTTGAAAAAAAAGATGCCATTAAAAAGTTAATAGAACCTGAAGTAAAACCTAAAAGAAGAGTTGGGTTTTGAATTTGAAGGAGTAAAAAGAAATCTCAAACTAAAAGTCAGAAAAGCCTAATCAAATCTGTCAGCATATTTCCTTCTTTGAATAAAAGGATGTACCGAAGTTCGTGGTAGCGTTTCTAGGTCAATGTAAGGTTGTTCTCCTGTGCTGTAGTCATACTTCTTTAAAGGATAATCCGTTGGATTTTCTTCTACCCTGGCATATGCTTGTGAAATCATAGACATAGCACTAAGTGACGCATCAGTTTGGTCTTTAAGTCTATCCAGTGGTATTGTAGAACCTTGTGCTCTAAGAATCACATCTGTTAAAAATCTCTTATAACTAAACCCACCATCTTTAAATAAAAATATTTCTGTTTTTTTCCCAGGTGAATCTGGTACTACAGCCACATAAGGGTCTACTTGTTCTGAGCCAGCACAAACCTCAATCCTTCCATGTTCCATTTGTACTTCAAGCATGTATGTAGCAGCTGGTTCATTATCACTTGTACCAGGGATATTAATTCCTTTCCCACACCCTGCGACTACTTTAATATTTGAACCTTTCACTTGCCCTACAAGGTTCATAGATGTTTCTCCATCTAACGTACCCACTTTACTAAAAGGGTCAATGCTAGTATCTCTAATTCTTTCTACGTTTTTTAACTCAACATTTTCTAAGCCTGAGCTAAGATGACTTCTAAGAAAAACATCTATCATTGTAAGAGGATGAGGTAATTGGTCTGCACCTATGTAACCACCTTGTAAAGCTGGGTTCATAAGCATGTACACTCTACTTTTTTCTCGCCCTACATTCCAAGGTTCAGTGCAACTTGCATGAACTTCTTTAACTTGACCAAGACCATTCATTAGCTGTTGCATATTTTTTACAAAGAATAAGTATGCGTCTGTATAAAGAAAAAAATCTATTGCGTCAACTTTTGTTGTAGGTGAACCATTTCTTCCATCTTGAACTAATTGATTTAACTTAACCAACATGCCTGGGTTATTTGCAAGTCCAAAAGGTTTCTCACCATATTCTTGCTCAGCTTGAAGTACTTGAGCTGCTAATAAAGCATTGTCAAGGCGACAGCTTGCAGGTGTAGCATCTATAACTATATTTGGTTTTAACCCTCTAGCCTTTTCAAGCTCACCTACAGAAACATAAGGGATATCTTGTCTAAGACGATAACTTCCTTTTTTGTTAGCTGTTATGTCAGCCACTAACTGTTCTGCTTCCTTACCTTCTTTTAAGTCAATTCCTGTCCATTCTATAGGAACTTCCCCTATCAAAGTGTTTACTTCATCTAATCCCCACCTGAGAAATCCTTTGCTAGCTAAGTTTCCACCTATACCAAAAAGTGCTGCTGTAACATTTCTTTGTGGGTCTATCTCTTTGATTTCTTCTTGTGGAATGGATTTGCCTGGCAAGATTTCAGTCAATGCTATTTGTCCCCTGCGTAGTGTGTCTATGTCTTTGTTTCGTCTATCTGCAAATGCAGTGGCTACAGTTGAACAATATTTTCCATTCAGAGTTACAGTTGACATATTTTTTACTTTTGTACTTGTTTTTTAAGCATTGGTAATTGTATCAATTGTTAAAAGCAATAAAATTGTATTGTTAAACGGATTTAATTTTTAGATGTGTAACTAATCTATATGGGGCAATTTTAAGCAATTTTTTTAAATACTTTTTCACCACCCTTGCATCTTCTTAACTACTTCATCTTGACTTGTCATCAAATAACACCACGTGCAATGTGCATAGAGAATTGTTTCTGATTTTTTTCTTTTGCTGTTGTAGATCTAGTGTCTTATTTGTACTTTGTTTTCACAAAGCTAGGATTTGTCTGGCTTTGCCAGCAAATCCGATCAGATGGAAAAGATTGACCGAAGGAAGGTTCAGCTTGTCTGAACCTATATAAAAAATCGGGGCGACACGATGTTTTACCACCAGTAAATTAAAAATATCTCTTTAATATTTTGTCAGCGTCTTTTTTAGCTACAACTTTTAAGATATAAATTGAATCTCCAATTATTCTGTAAAATACTCTGTAACTTACTGATGCATTAACTCTTAACCGATAAAGTGTAGGCTGAATATTTTTAAGTTTTTTAATAGTTTGTCCAAAAGGAAATGGATTAGAGCTTAATATATTTTCAATCTTCTTAAGTATTAGCTCAGAGTCACTGAGAACCTTGATTTTAATATTTTCAAGATCTTTTATTGCATCTTTATTGTAAAAAAGATTAAATCCCAAGATGTTTTTTTACTTGTTTATGATTTAAAAACTTACTATTTACGATGTTTTTTGCTTTTTTATCGAGTTTGTAGTGCTTAGCCAAAATATAATCTTCTACATCTTCTTTGCTTATACCTGCCATAGATAAAATAGGCTTTCCAGCTTTGGTAATAATCACATCTTCACCATTTTTAGCCAGGTTTAAAAATTTATCTATGTCATCCTTAAATTTTGAAAAGTCTGTGAATTTCATATTTCCTCTTTTCTAATTATTATAATCTTTTTATTTATTTATGAATATGAATTATTAGGTTAACATCTCGGGGCGACACGATTTGAACGTGCGACCCTCTGCTCCCAAAGCAGATGCTCTACCAAGCTGAGCCACGCCCCGATAAGAAAATCACGCATTTTTAAATTCAGAATACAATAAAACCACTTATCGCTAGAATATTATATACCCTGTAATAGAATATATACTCATTGTAATAAGGTATTAAATGAAGTGGTTGCTAAAGAACTAAAAGAAAAACTTGAGAAATTAAAAGAGAAGCTGCATCGCTGGAACCATGCATATTATGTTTTAGATAATCCTGAAGTTGATGATGCTGTATATGATGCAGCAATGAGAGAGCTTATACAGATTGAAAAAGAGCACACGGAACTTCTTACACCAGATAGCCCAAGCCAAAGAGTAGGTACTGAACCTGTCTCTGAGTTTAAGAAAGTTACTCATAAAACACCACTTTATAGTCTGGATAATGCTTTGGATTTTAATGAGCTTGATGAATGGCAGCAAAAAATATTTCGTGTTCTAGGAATTGATAATGAATCAATAGACTATGTCTGTGAAATGAAAATTGATGGACTTGCAGTTGCACTTACATATAAAGATGGAATCTTGACACTCGGAGCTACAAGAGGAGACGGTGATGTTGGTGAAGATATAACAAATAACACAAGAACAATAAAACCTGTACCTTTACATTTAAATACATCGATTGAGGGGATTCTTGAGGTTCGTGGTGAAGTTTTTATGCCTGTAGAGAGTTTTAATAAATTAAACAAAGAGCAAAAAGAAATGGATGAAAAAGTTTTTGCTAACCCACGAAATGCTGCAAGCGGTTCAGTAAGGCAATATGATTCAAAAATTACAGCAAAAAGAGATCTTGATATATTTGTTTATGCAGGAGTTTGGGATACTTTAAAAAGTAAAAAGATTAATGTACCAAAAACTCATTGGGATAGTCTTCAGCTTTTAAAAAAACTTGGATTTAAGGTAAATAATACTTCAAAACTCTGTCATGGGCTTGAAGAAGTAAAAAAATTCTGTAATAGCTGGTATGAAAAAAAACATGAATTAAATTATGCGATTGATGGTGTGGTTGTAAAGGTAAATGATTTATCACTTCAGGAAGATCTTGGATTTACAGCAAAAAGTCCGCGCTGGGCTATAGCTTATAAATATCCACCTGAAGAAGCAAAAACAAAAATTTTGTCTATTACTTGTGATGTTGGTAGAACTGGTGCTTTAACACCTGTTGCAAATTTAGAACCTGTTTTGCTTGCAGGCACGACTGTAAAGAGAGCCAGTCTGCATAATCAGGACATAATTGACAAGCTGGATGTAAGGGTTGGTGATATTGTGACTGTCCGTAAGGCAGGTGAAATTATTCCTGAAGTTGTAAATGTGGATAAAGATAAAAGACATCATAAAAATCCTGCGTATAGACTCCCGGTGAAATGTCCTGC
The DNA here is from genome assembly GCA_004769085.1 of Candidatus Melainabacteria bacterium SSGW_16. Classification (GTDB taxonomy): domain Bacteria; phylum Cyanobacteriota; class Vampirovibrionia; order 2-02-FULL-35-15; family 2-02-FULL-35-15; genus SSGW-16. Next base: position 6,442 of record DUDS01000007.1, on the reverse strand, counting down.
TTGTGGTAGCAAAGTGGAAAGAGAAGAAGATGAGGTAGCTGTACGGTGTGTGAACTATGATTGTGCTGCTCAACTACAGAGGAGAATTGAACACTGGTGTTCAAGGGATGCAATGGACATAGATGGCGTGGGTGAATCTCTTATTGAACAGCTTTTAAATAGTAAACTCATCTCAGATCCTGCAGATTTATATTTTCTAAAGCGGGAACAACTTGAAGAACTTGAAAGAATAGCAGAAAAGTCTGCAGCTAATGCAATTGATTCCATTCAGGAAAGCAAAGACAGAAGTCTGGACAGGCTTGTTTATGGATTTGGAATAAGGCATGTTGGAAAAACAATTGCGGAGCTTCTAACGGGCAGATTTAATTCGCTTGATGAATTGGCTGGTGCATCAAATGAAGATTTCAAGAATATTCCTGGAATAGGAGAAAAGATTGCAGAGTCAGTTGCAGATTATTTTAGAACAAGCTATGCAAAAGAATTAATAAAGAAAATAAAAAAAGCAGGAGTAGCTTGGCAACAGAAAAAATTAAAATTGAAGAGCACTAAATTATCCGGCAAAACATTTGTGATAACAGGTACTCTTGAAACCATGACCAGAAATGAAGCAGAAGATCTTATAAAATCTTTTGGTGGCAGGGCAACAAATAGTGTTAGTAAAAGCATAGATTACTTAATTAGTGGATCTGAACCAGGTTCAAAATTAAAAAAAGCTAAAGATCTTAAAGTATCTGTAATCACAGAACAGGATTTTCTGAAATTGGTAGAATAATTATTATCCATGAAGATATATAAACTCAATTCATTTACAACCTTCTTTTTTATAGTAATGTTTATCGGCCTTATAGTGTTTATTCCGATATTTGTTATTCAGATAGTATGGAATGGTACGGTCGGGGAAACATATAGGCACATGATGATTGACTTCTGGCAGTCTTTAATCCTTTGGTTAATAGTTCTTGTTATTCTTAATATTCTTGGATTTTTTAAATTTGAATTTGCTGTGGAATCAAATGATAGTGCTGAAAAGGACATGATTAAAAAGAAAATCCAGGATATAAAGAATAAGGCTAAAGACAGCCTGGACAATGATAAATCTCCCAAAAACAGCCAGGAAACGCAAAAAAAAGATTAGATTTGATTAAAACCAGATTAATTTTCTATAATTTTTCATTGTAGGTTATCAAAAAAGGATATTTTATAGACTTTTAGTATTATACAGGCTGATAAATTATGTTGAATTTATTTTTTCTTTTTGTTTTTTCTACTGCTTATTTACCGGCATTGGCAACTGATGTTGAAAAGTATGAAAGAATTCTTGCCAGGCTTGATACAAATATTGAAGAAGTTGATCAGCAGCCAAATCAGGATAATAAAGAAGGGGAAAAATTAAGAAAGTGGTATCTTACCTTTGAACATGAAAACATACCAAATCTTGATGGAATATGGACATTTAAAAAGAAGTCAGTGAAAAGAATAAGTGTTCCATTGATTGATCCAAAATCAAGAGCTAACTGTAATTCAAGAATTCCTTTTTCAGAGAATATACTTGAAAAAGATGTAATAGTTTCAGCCAGAGGTATTGATCGTTTTGTCATTAAACCCTTGGAAATAATATCAGAAAGTAACCATGTAAATCTTACAGAGACGAATGAGGCTGATTACCAGAACTTTGATTTTAAGGGAAGTGTTATTCCCGGGGAAATTAGTTATGGTTATGTACTAAAGCTTGTAAATAATATAGAAAATCCTGCATTTGCCAGACAAGTCCGGTTTAATGGAAAGATTATCTTTGAAAAGATTTCCGGAAGAAAAATAGAGGGCAAAGGATATGAGATTGAATATAGTCCTGAATGCTTAGGTTTTATAAGAGATGAAATTGAATTTGAAATGACAAAGAAGGATGAACTTGCTAAAGAAGAAGAAGCTGATGTGAAGCTGGAAGAAGAAGGAATAGTAGTAAGAGATCCAATAGAAATAAGTTCTTCTGAGTTTTAGTTATTTGTTTGTAGCAATCCTTAGAGCTTCCTCCAGTGTTTTAATTTTTGATTCAAGTTGTCTGACTTTATCTGACTCAACTTCATAATTAATTTTATGGTTTTCGAGCTGCTTTTTAAGCTGTTTATTTTTTAAAGAATTATCGAATGAAAATAAAAAAAACAATGTGGATATGCTTCCGAAAAGAGAACAAAGCAGAATCAAAAAACCAACATTTGCTTTAATGCTGAAAAAAGCAGTTTCAATTGCAATTGAATTTGAAATATTTAGCAATACCGCAAAGGCAATAAATATAAAAAGTAAAAATGCCGCGAATCTATAAATTGTTTTCATTCCGGGACTCCTCAAAGTAACAATATACAACCTGCATACCATAATTTTACATTTGAGTTCAAATTAAAGGAAAATTTTTCGTGCATAATACACTGCTCTCACATTAAGTGGATATAGTTATTTATTAATTTCAATGAAAATAGATGTTGTCAGGTCAAATTTGGCAAATATTGTATTACTTGCAAAGGAATACAGAGAAAAAGTTCCTCTTTCAATTGATGATGAGATTAAGCAATTGAAAGGGCAACTTAAACTTGAAGAAGAAGATGGTATCAGCTCTTATGATAGAAAATACTTAAACAATGTTAAAAAAGAACGTCGTAAGAATAGAAATCACATTTTTAAACAAATTATTTACTTCACTGAAAAAACATTGCTTCAATTTGGGAAAAAAGGGTCTGAGCCTAGAGCAATAGAAACTAGTCAAAAAAAAGTAGACAGAGCTAAAAAAGACCTGACTAAAAATGAAGTTAATCTTTTAGGTTCATTGTATGAACTATATATAAATCTTATGAACTTTCAGTGGTATAGATTAGAAGAGTATAAACCAAAAAAAGTTCGTGAGTTAAAGCAGGTCTTTATGAAAATGATAGATCAAGCAATCAAGCTAGAACCTGCAAAGTTAGCCACCTCTTTAAATTCAGAAAGTCCTCTTGGCTCTAAACAGGCTAATGAAAATATCCTAAATTAACTGACTTACAAAGATTTTACATA
>DUDS01000007.1:0-3295 GCA_004769085.1 Candidatus Melainabacteria bacterium SSGW_16 | reverse complement strand
AGCAGATACGATAAGGATTTTTTAGGTACTGTAAATGGTGCTAAAAGAAATGTCTTAGCCCAAATAGACTTTTTTACAAAAAAACTAGTATGTGAGTTTGCATTACCGGATGAATTGGTTATAAATATAGATCCTCTGAAAGTAAAGTTTGCTATGGTAAATCTGTCTAATTATGAGCGAAATCTTTTAATATCCATTTTAAAATTTCAAGTACTCCAGCAGCATTTAGAAAAAGATAAAAAAGGAAAATACAGAGCGGTTTCTATTGAGGAGATTTTACCTGAATTAGATAGGTTTGCAGATTGTGCATCCATAGATCAATAGAAGAAAGTTTTAAATCTTTCAGGTATAGAGATTTCAAGCTTTATTTGTTTCTTTGAAGTTGGGTGTTTAAATACAAGCTTATATGCATGAAGCATCATTTTATTTTCTTTATCAGTTTTTTTACCATAGGTTTTGTCGCCTATTACAGGATGACCTATGCTTGCCATATGAACTCTAATCTGATGTGTTCTTCCTGTTTCGAGATTACATTCAAACAGCGAATATTTTTCAGTAGTTTTCAAAACTTTAAAATGAGTTATTGCATTTCTTCCATTTTTAATAACTGCCATTTTATGCCTGTGGGTTTTATCTCTTCCTATTGGTTTATTTACTGTACCCTGATTAAACTCAACTTTTCCGTGAACTATGGCATAATAGCTTCTTTTTAAAGTTCTTTCCTCTATTTGTTTTGCAATTTCTCTGTGGGACTTATCATTTTTACATACAATAATTAGTCCTGAAGTATCCTTATCCAGCCTGTGAACAATCCCAGGTCTTAAAACACCATTTATTCCCGAAAGTGAATCTTTACAGTGATAAAGAAGCGCATTTACCAAAGTCCCCTCATGTACAGTTTCTGCAGGATGTGTAATCATCCCCTGTGGTTTATTAATTACAATTAAGTCCTTATCCTCAAAGACTATTTCAAGTTTTATATCTTCAGGAAGTGCTTTTAATTTTTCTGCTTCAGGGAATGAGATAAAAATCTCATCATTGATTTTTAATTTATAACCAGCTTTTTCGTTTTTTTTGTTTACTGTAATCATATTGTTTTCAATCAGATTTTGAATAAAAGTACGGCTTGAATTAGGTAAGGAATTACATATAAAACGATCAAGCCTTTCGCCAGCATTGTTTTTTGAAACTTTTAGATTAATTTTCTTATCCACGGTTTAAAAATTTCTTATTTGGATTTCTAATCCAGCCAATTAAAATCAGAATTACACCAACATTAATAAATACATCTGCCATGTTAAAAATTGCAAATTTTGTAAACACTGGTTCTATAAAATCAATAACGCTTCCATACTGTAGTCTGTCAATTAAATTCCCTAAGGATCCTCCCAGCACAAATGCACATCCTGTTTTTATGCACAAATTAAAAGTTGCAATTGGACAAAAAGTAAGAAATGAAAAAATCACTACATTCACAAACCCAATTATTTTGAAGCACGAAGGATATTGATTTAAAATGCTAAAAGCACCACCTGAATTTTGTACAACTGTAAGGTTTATTAACCCCGGGATAAATTCTCTGCTGTTATTAAGTCCGATACTTCCAACAAGAAATCTTTTTATCATTTGATCAAGTATAACTGTGAGCATAAATATACTCAGGTATAAAAAAAGATTTTTTTTAACAAATGGACAAGAGCTCATTTAAGTTATTCCGGTTCGTTTTCGGAGTCTTCATTATCCGGGCTAAGCCCTGTAACTACACCTCTTTTAGAAGCTTTGAAAAATTCAACGAGTTTTTTAATCTCTGCAAATTGCACTAGTTCTTTTTCAATTGTTTCAAGAGCAGTTGTAGTGTTTAATCCAGAGAGATAAATAAGCTTATATGCTTTTGCAAGCTCCAGTCTTACATCCTGTTTGATTCCCCGTCTTCTTAAACCAACCTTATTTACTCCTCTTATTTTTGCTGGTCTTCCGTCAGCAATAAAATATGGTGGCAGATCTAGCCTGCTTCCTGTCATGGCACCTACCATTGCTGATTCGCCAATTTTGCAGTGCTGGTGAATTGTAGAAAGTCCGCTTATAAAAACATAATCTTCAACTACTACGTATCCTGGAAGCATTGATGAATTTGCCATAATTACATTATTGCCTACCTGTACATTATGACCAATATGCACATAATTCATAAGAAAACAATTACTGCCGACAGTTGTAAAACCTTCTTTTACAGCTCTGTGAATAGTTACATATTCTCTTATAGTTGTATTCTGACCAATTTTTACACCAGTGTTTTCACCTTTATAATTTATATCCTGGGGTGGAAAGCCAATACTACATGCCCCTGCTAAATTACAGCCCGGACCAATTTCGGTTTTCCCTTCGATAATTACATGTGGACCAATATAGGTATTTTCTTTTATGTCTACATCCGGACCAATTACTGAATAAGGTCCAATAGATACATTTTCACCAATTCTTGATTCCGGTGATATTATTGCTGTTGGGTGTATGTTTGATTTTTTACCAGCTTGTATGTTTTCCGATTTAACAGGCATAAAATCAGTTTAACATGAGTAATACAAATATAGAAAATAACACAGAATTTGAGTCTCTGGACAAATTATTGGGTGAACAAATTGACAAAGACATAATTTCAGAACTTGATTACTATTTGGATGTTGTAAAAGGAAAAAGCAGAGCGCTTTCATCAAGTTTAAAAAGATGTTTTGATAATGCCAAGAATAGCAGGAGATACCTTCTTGTTTATAATCTTGGCAAAAAAGATGCTCAGACTGGAACAGATATTAAGGATGATATTCAGCTTCGAAAATATCTTGAAGATTCCTTAAAGGATTACTTTGAAAAAAATGATTTTATGCACTATAGGGAATTTGTAAGGCTTAACCGTGCCTGTGCAATTGATGTAGGTATAGAAGTAAGTTCAAAAATAAAAGACATGTACAATAATTTTTTCTCCGGAAAAAGATTAACCCAAGCTTATAGGCTTGGGTTAAATGAAAATTAATTATAATAAAAGAACTATCCTACACCGACTTCAGAATGTCCTTCTTTGCTTTCCGGGGCTGAGCCATGTCCATTATGTTCATCAGCAAGACTTTTAGCACCAAATTGTGCTGCTTTCAATGCAATATAACTAGCAGTTAATTGAGGTGCAACTAAGAGACCTATGCCGCCTATTATTGCTCCTTTAATTGCTCCGTTTGTAAGTGCTGACATATAAAATATCCTTTAATTTATAAACCTTTGAGTTTACATCTTATATAAAGGATAG
>DUDS01000008.1 GCA_004769085.1 Candidatus Melainabacteria bacterium SSGW_16 | reverse complement strand
CTTGAAATTGCAGATATTATTGAGCCTTCAGAAGAACTTCAGAATGTTTATTTATGTTTGAAGAAAAAATAAGATAAATTTAAGGTAATCTTATAAAATACAGACTTTAATCCAAGAATAACCAGGTTTAAGGCTATTTATTTAGGGAATATAGGGTTTAACAATATTTCAATTCCTTGGAGGAATCTTATGAATAAAGTGATTATATTTCTATGTTTAATAGTAATGCTAGTTATTGGAATGAATTACACATCGCATGCTCAAACCGCCTACCCTTACCCGACAGGATATCCAACTAACCCAGCTCCAACTGATCCGGATCCTGCTGTAACAGGTACTCCTGGTACAGGACCTATTGAAGCAGGAGGCAAATGTAAAAATGATGAAGACATCTGCAGAGACCAATCTTGCTGTCCTAAAGGTAAATGCAAGCTCTCAGGAGGGTGTAAATCATAAAATTTAAAGAAAAACTATAAACCTTTTATAACAATGTTTCTCTTTTTTAATTCACTAATAAAAATATTAGGTGAAACACATTTCTCCTGTGGACAAACCCCATAAATATTAATCTCTTTTCTAGCCTGCATTTGACTAATTATAGAAGCAGAGAATGCAGTCATCCTCATCATAGAAGTAATCTCAGGCTTTGTAGTTGCTCTATCAATAATTACAAGCTCATGGTTATTACCTTTCCCTTCAAAAATAATTTTCACAAGGGTTACATCATTCTGGCATACAGGCAGTTCTCTTTCAAAATATTCTTTAGTGAATAATCCTTTTTTTTGTAGTTCATGTAGTTTTTCACAATGACCTTGGTACCGAATCGTTTTATAATCAAGATTTATTAGTCTTTCTTTATAAGTTTCAACCAGTGTAGAAACACCTCCTGAAGTAGTAAATGCTTCAAGCTTTCCAAATGGCTCAGGAAATATAATTTCTTCAGTTTCAGTTAATGGATCAAGAATTTTAATTTGACCTTCTTGAAGTATTTTTACCGGTTCAACATATTCATTTATAAGCCCATCAACTGAAAACAACTTTTCATATTTAAGTTCATTTTTCGGGTTCAATGGTAATCCGCCAACCCTGATTTTTACAGTATCTGCCCAGTCATATTTTTCAAGCCCATGTTTTACTAAAATAGAAACCATGCCAGGTGCAAGCCCACAATCAGGAATAATAGAAATTCCTGCCTCTTCTGCATGCTTATGCAAACCAAGCTGTGCATTTACCACATCATTATTCCCACCTAAATCACACAGGTGTGTTTTTGTTTTAATCGCTATTTTTGTAATATACTCATTAAATTTGTAACTGACTGCTGCTATTGCAGCATCGACATTGTCAAATATCTGGACAAGCTGCTTCTCATTACCAACATCCAGATTTTGTGTTTTTAGCCGGCTGTCATTGTTTAAAAATATCTTTGCTTCATGTAATTTTTTTTCATCGTTATCCGCTAATAGTACGAAGTCAGCATCGTTTTGCTGTAAAAGATCATAAGCAACAGCTTTGCCCATTAAGCCTGATCCAAGAACACAATATCTCATTACGTTGTTTCAAAAGAAGGAGTTGTTGTTTGTTGGGTAGAAGTAGAGGTAGAAGGACTATTATCGCGTTTACTCCCAAGTAGCCGGATACTTTCTGCAACTACCAGTGGTTTTATATTTAAATCCCCGCTGTCCTTACTGGTCCAGCTGTCCCATCTGATTCTCCCTTCAATACCAATTAAGGATCCTTTTTTCACATATTCACCAGCAATCTCTGCCTGCTTTCCCCATATTTCAATATCAAACCAGTCTGTTTGCGCATCTTTCATTGGTCTGTTTACAGCTATGGCAAATGTGGTAACAACCTTGCCGGATTCAAAATATCTTATTTCAGGATCTCTGCCTGCACGACCAACTAGCACTATATGATTTACATCTGTTTGTTGATTTCTTCCGTTCATTTTCAGATACTCCTTAAGAACTATTTTAGCATTTTCAATTCATCTTTCTTAGTTTGTCAGACATTATTATTGACCAGAAAACAATCCATATAGAAGAAAAAAGTGACGTAGAAAGTAAAAGAAATCCGATAAAGCCAGGAATTACATCATTTGTCTGAATTAAATATATTCCAATAATTACAAAACACAGAAGGAAAATAACACTATATGCAGATTTTAATTTTAAATTTGTGTATTCAATTTGATATCTGTTTTCATTATTATCCCTACTAACAGGTTTACTTTCATAATCCTCAGTATTATTTGTTTCAGTCATTTTTTCTTTAAGAGCTATATATGAAGGGATCTCTTTCAGGACATCGGCATAAACAGATATCCTCTTTACAAAAGCATTTTCTTTAGGAAAAATAAGTTTAAGATATTTCCACAGAGATTCAGGAGATCTGGCTTTTATCCAGTTTTGCAAATAAGGTTTTGCTACACCAGTAAGACTAAACTCAGGGTTAAGGGTCCTGCACACACCTTCCAACACTCCTGTCATTCTCAAAGTATAAGTAAATTTGCTCGGGAGTTTAAATGGCTTTTCCTTTAGAAGAATTTTTAAATCATCCTGCATTTCATTTAAATTAAGTGAATCAAGTTTTGTTCCATCATAATAACTATATAAGGCTTCATTAATAATCCTTTTTAAAGGTTCAACATCAGCACAAGGTTTTACAAGATCCAAATCCTTTAATGTGGATAAAAGTGTTTCAGTATCTTGTGCAACAACACTTACAAGAACATTTGTAAGTTCTTTCCTCAAGCTTTTATTAATTCTGCCAACCATGCCAAAATCATAAAAAACAATCGTTCCATCATCCTTTACAACTATATTCCCGGGGTGAGGATCTGCATGATAAAAACCATCTTCAAAAAACTGTTTAAAGTATGCATCAACTAATATATTTGCAATTTCTTTTGGATTATGTCCCTTTTCTTTAAGGGCTTCAACTTCAGTAATTTTTATTCCTGGCACATATTCAAGTGTGATAACTTTTCTCGTGGTGTATTGCCAGAATATTTTGGGTATGTAAATTCTTTCCTCGGATTTAAGATTTTTTCTGAATTTATCTGCGTTTCTTCCTTCCTGGATAAAATCAATTTCTTCAAACAGTGTTTTTCCAATCTCATCTACTATTTGCACCCACTCACGCCCTTGAGCAAGTTTTGTATGTTTTTCTAGGTATAAAGCAAGACATTTAAGAATTGATAGATCCTGATAAAAAAGATTTCCTAAACCAGATTTCTGAATTTTAATAACAACCTGAATACCATTTAACAGTTCTGCTCTGTGAACCTGACCAATACTTGCGGATGCAAGAGGTTCATCATCAATAGATTTAAATACTTTTTCAATCGGCTTTCTTAGTTCTTTTTCAAGAGTTTCTTTTACATCAATAAACTTTAACGGGGGGAGTGAATCCTGTAATTCTGACAAAACATCAATATATTCTTTCGGCAGAAGATCCGTTCTGCTGGATAAGAACTGACCAATTTTAATAAAAGTAGAATCCAGTTCTATAAATGCCTGTCTTACATAAAAAGGTAATTCAGGATCATTTTTTGCAGTCTTCCTAAGAAGATTAAATACAATTCTTGCTATACATCTAAATCGTTTGTCAGTAAGAAAATAATAAAAAAGTAAAAAAGTCTCGCATAAAAAAACTAAATATTTATTTTTGCTCTTTTTATCAAAATCTAGAAGTTTAAATTTTCCCTGGGTTAAAGAAGAATTGTAATAATACTGATTTGCCTGTACATCAGGCATTAACGTTTCCTGTTTTTCAAGCAGTTTTGGCAATTTAACGTTTTTGAAGCTGAGCTTGTTCTTTTAGTTCAGCAATTTCGGCACGAAGGCTTGCAATTTCAGCCCTTATGTCATTTAACTCCATAGAATCAAGAAGCGCATTATTAGTAAGTTCAGTTAGTTTATCCCTGACAAATCCCTTTAACTGGACTTCATTTATCTGGGCTCTGTGAGTAATTTCACCTATAAGACTAAAAAGTTCCTCCCTGGCTTTTTCTTTTAAATTACATTCTTTATGTTCAGATGGTTTGGGAAAGGTAATTCCTTTTTCTTTAAAGTCCTTTAACTGCATGGCCAAATCACATGCTCTGGACTCAATCTTTTCCTTTAAAACATCCATAGCTGCTTTAGCTGTTAAAACTACTTTTGTAAAGTCTTTAAACATAGGCCTTCAAATTATCCCATAAATAACGTAATAATCTATGGTAATGACAGGGAAAACCAGACAAAATCAAAGTCTTATCTGGGTTTACCCTCCCAATAACTGGCATGCAAATTCAAATAAGACTTTTGTTTATGGTCATGCAAAGCCTGATTCAAAGCTCTTTGTATCTTCAGATGAATACCTGGTTCCGGAAAGAATAAAAATCTTCCCAAATGGTAATTTTGCAAGAAGTATTAAACTTCCTGATTTAATAAACAATATAAAACTTATTCAAATAACAAATGGTAGTAAAAAAATATTAACCAGAAAGATTATTATAAATAATCGGAGAATACCAGGCTTCAAAAAAAGTACATCTTTTAAAGAATCGAAGAAAGATAAAATAGGAAGTTTTAAAACTCCTGTAATAGTAATAGATCCAGGTCATGGAGGAGAAGAACACGGCACCCACTCGCCTAAAGGAATTCCTGAAAGTCATTTTAATCTTCAGGTAGCAAAACTACTTCTAAAAGAATTAAAGAAATATACTGAAAGAGTTTTTATTACAAGAGAAAAGGACAAATTTCTTTCTCTTAAAGAAAGAGTTCTATTTGCAAAAAAGAAAAAGTGTGATATTTTAATTTCAATTCATCACAATGCACTTCCAGACAGCGAAGATCCGCTTAAACATTCAGGAATTGGGATTTATTACACAAATAACTTTGTAAAGCCGGTTGGATCATGCCTGTTAAAAGCTATAAGCAGAGAAAGTAATATCAGATCATATGGAATATTTAAAAGAAATTTTGCTTTAACAAGACCTGCATTTTGCTATGCAGTATTAATTGAGTGTGGATTTTTAATTCATCCTCTTGAATCAGAGTATATAACAAGAACTGAAACCCAGAAAAAAATTGTAAGTGGAATTATAAAAGGTCTTAAGGCAAGCAAATTACTAAGGTAGATTGAGTTTCTTTTTTTAAAATTTGAACTTGACTTTTAAATCTTAATCTTGCTATAAACAAATTAGCAAAACTTATTTAAGAAGACATTTAAAACAACCATTATTGGGGAGGGGGTATATTATGTCAGGAGTAAATAGTGTTTATAGTAGTCCTTTGTTTTCACCTTTTCTGCTTGGAGGTTTAAGAGGTAATCCGGCAGCTTTGGCTTTAGCTTCAATATTAGCTGGTCCAGGTGGAGAACTTCTAAATGAAGCAGCCGGGCAGGTTATAAAAGCTATTGCAGCCGATCCAAAAGAAGCAGCCAGGCTTCTAAGAGAAGCAACTCAGCTTGCTGTACCAGTTATTAAAGAGGTATCAAAGGTTGATTCTGATGATGGTACAACAACTGTAGTTGAAACTACAACAACAGTAAGAACTGAAAAAAGAGCAAACTACTCAAAAACCACATCAACTAAAACCACTACTAAAGAAAGAACAACTGATCCTGTAAAACAACAAGAGAAGTTGGGAAGAGATCTTGAAATCATACAAAAATTAGTTGATGGGTTAGAAGGTGGAAAAATCCAGGTAGGTAACTCATCTCTCACTTTCGAACAGATACAAGGGCTGGTTAAATCTTTAATACAATTCCTTGAAAAAGGCAATGCTAAAGAAGAGCCACCTATAGATATTGGGGATGACAATAATCTTCATTGATGAGAGATAATTCTTATCTCTTAACTACTGAAAGCCATTTTAATGAGAAATGCACAAGCTTTTCAGGATCATGATCCTCACCATTTGATTTGGCATTATTGAATGCATGGTTTATTTCCTGAGAAGAATAACCAAGCGACTGTAAAACAGACCTTGCTTCAAGTTGTGCTGATTTAAAATCTCTTTGTCCATTTTTATCAAAAGATCTTTCATGTGGTGAATATGCAATGGGTAGATGCTGCCAGTTTTTTATTTTTTCCTTAAGTTCAAGTATTACCCTGCCTGCAGTTTTTTCACCAATACCATTAGCCTTACAAAGAGCAGATGTTTCATCATATAAAATCGAATGTGTAATTTCACTTACCGTAAGGTCATTTAGTAAATTTAAAGCTGTTTTTGGTCCAATACCTGAAACACTAAACAATAAATTAAATAATTCTCTTTCAAGCATTGTGGGAAAACCAATCAGAAACATTTGATCCTCTTTATGAATTAATGTTGTATAGACTGTGGCTGTTTCTCCAACTTTTCCAAAAAACCCTATAGCAGATAAAGTGCATTGTATTTCATATCCAACTCCATTTACATCTAATATAAGCTTTTCTGTACCCTGAGGCTCTGTTATTTTTTCTGTGATTATTCCTCTTAAAAAACGATACATTTTTTTATTACAGCCAGCTCGCTCACAATTCGCCTCGCTGGCTTTGCACAGTCCTTTACTGTGTACTAACCCTCCCACTGGATAGGTTTTGCCGAACAAGTCGGACAAAACCTTTCTTTATTAATTGTAATTTTCCTCTCATTTTAGTTATTGTAACGAGTACCATTGTTTTATCCACTGGTATAATTTAAATTACAATAGGAAGTTTAACATTTACAGGCCAATTTTTTAACAAGCATATTACAAAACAGAAAGGAAAATTCAGATAAATGTCAAATGTAAGTGATGTAACAGACGCAACTTTTGAGCAGGAAGTTCTCAAATCTCAACTGCCAGTTCTTGTGGATTTCTGGGCTCCCTGGTGTGGTCCATGCAGAGCAGTTGCCCCGGTAGTAGAAGAGATAGCAAATGAATACACCGGAAAGCTTAAAGTATTAAAGATAAACACGGATGAGAACCCAAAAACCGCACAATCTTACAGAATAAGCGGGATTCCAAGCTTAATGGTTTTTAAAAATGGTCAGCCAGTGGAACAAGTTGTAGGTGCTGTACCAAAATTAACATTATCATCAGCTATAAACAAACATATTTAAGTTTTATTGGCTTATTTTTAATTACATATTTGTGTCACAAAGGAACTATGTTTCAAAAAAAACAAGCAATAGTATAGTAAAAAATAGTTATTGCCTATCTAACTAGATATTTAGAAATAAGCTATTCACAAGGTAAGATTTTAACCGATTTATTCGGTAAAATCTTGATTATGATATAAGAAGCACCAAATAAATGCACTTTGCAAAGCCCGACGAGCGACGAAGGAGCAAGGAGGGCGGTAGGTAGAAATGGAAATTATAATTAATGGACTCTAAGGCTGAACACAATCATAAAAAGAACCAAGCATTAAAAAATTTATTCCGGTTATTAATAAGCATTATTGCTTTTATATGTCTGATTAAATTTGGAAAGGTTGATATAAAAACTGCCTTAAAATATCTTCTTGAAGTAAACCCGCTATATTTTATACTTGCTTTTATTAGTTATTTACTTACAATGCTTCTTGCAGGATTAAGGTTTTACTTTTCATCTCATGTTCTTGGATTCCAGAAAACATATTTTCAGCTCGTACAGCTTAATTTTGTCGGGACTTTCTTCAATAACTTTCTGCCAACAACTTTTGGCGGAGATGCATTAAGAGGATACTATCTTAAAAGAGGTTCTCATATATCACTTTCAAAAGCAGCAGCCTGCATTGTCTATGAAAGATACACAGGATTGATTGTTTTATTCTGGGCTGCTTCAGTTGGATTTCTACTACAGGACACCGGCATAATTAGCAAATCCTCCTGGAGTATTCCATCCCAATTAAAAATATTCTGCCATGCCGGGACAATGATTACCTTGTTTTTAATTCCTTTTCTTCCACAAATCAGCAAGCTTTTCATGGGAAACACAAATTGGGTATATACCAGGCTACTCCAGCCTGTAATTGTTTACTGGCAGGATTTAAGACTTACAACAAGAATAATGTCTCTTTCAATTATTCTTCAGATTTTTGTGATGGTTTGCCATATCTTAATTGCTATGTCGTTAAATATAAAAATTCCTTTTAGCTACTATCTGGTTTTCTACCCACTAACAACAATTGCAGGATTTATGATTCCAAGCCTTAATGGTCTTGGCATAAGAGAAGGAGCTTACATATATTTCCTGAAAAAAGTAAATGTTGGTTCTGATCAGGGACTTGCATTCAGTATATGCTGGTTAATCATTCTTTTAATAACAAGTGCTATAGGTGGCATTATTTATATGTTTGGTGACTTTAGAAAACACAAGCCACTACAAAATATGGAAGAAAACTAATGTAACTACTCACCATCCATAAAATGACTACAATAGCAATTTACCAGGAAAGGTTTTGCTCCGCCTTAACAAAACCTGGACATTATGGTAAGAAGCAGATATTTAGTGCACTCTGGAAAGGTGGCGAAGCGAATTATGAGCGAGCCACCTGAGTAAAAATAACCTAATTAAACTACACTAACTGCTCTCGATTTATCAACAGATTCAACTATTTCACCATTATCCAGGACAAAAACCTTATCAGCGCTTTCAATTGTTGATTGCTTATGAGCAATAATAATTACTGTTCTGTTTTTCACAAGCTCATCAATAGCATCATATATAAATTTTTCCGACTCAGCATCCAGGTGACTCGTTGGCTCATCAAGAATAAGTATGGGTGCATTCTTTAAAAATGCTCTAGCTAGTGCAACTCTCTGCCTCTGACCACCGGAAAGCTTTGTGCCATTTTCACCTACTACCGTTTCAAAACCTTCATAAAATTTTTCAGCGAATTCTCTTACGTGTGCCTTATCTGCTGCTTCCAGCATATCCTTATCACTGGCACCGAGTCTTCCTAATAAGATATTCTCTTTTATCGAACAGTTAAAAAGTGCCTGTTCCTGGGTAACCAATGAAATCTTTGATCGAAGTGAATGGACATCAATGGATTTTATATCTATTCCATCAATCTCAACGTTTCCTGATTCAGGATCAAAAAATCTCGGGATAAGACTTACCAAAGATGTTTTACCAGCCCCCGAAGGTCCTACAAGTGCAACTTTTTGTCCAGGCGAAATTTCAATATTTACTTTTTTTAAAATCTTTCTGCCATCAGAATATGAAAAAGTTACATTATTAAAGGCAATGTGTCCTTTTAGTTCTTTCACATGGGCGGGAGATTCAGGAGACTTAAGTGAAGATTCCTGATCAATTGTTTCAAATACTCTTTCAGATGCACCAAGTGCCTGCTGAAGTGTAGACCAGACTCTGCTTATCCTTTTAATTGGTTCATATAAAAGCACTGTTGTAAGGAAATAGGAAGAAAAATCACCCAGTGTAATTTGTGAATTAGTTACACTCTTTATCCCAAACCAGAAAACAATAGCAACCCCACATGCACCAACAACCCCTGTTATAGGAGATATTATTGCCTCAATTACTATAGTTTTTCTGAGAGTAGAAAACAGTTTGAGATTCAATGCCTGAAACATTTTATTTCTTAAATCCTCAAGATTATATGCCTGCACAAGTTTTAGATTGTAAAGGGATTCCTGAACAAATCCGGATAAATCACCAATACTTTCCTGACCTTTTTTACTCAATTTTCTTAGTTTTTTTGCAAGATTTATTACAGGAATTACAAATAAAGGAATTACTATTAGACTTACCAGAGTTAATGACCAGTTCACAGATAAAAGCCAGGCAAACATAAAAACTGTCTTGCTTGAATCATTAAAAATTGTGGTTATTGTTTCTCCCATCCAGGATTGCATCTGGACCAGATCATTAGTGGCTCTTGAAACATAAGCGCCACTCATCTCTTTTGAAACCTGGGATAAAGAAAGTTTTTGAAGACGTTCATGAAGGCTATTTCTAATATCTCTTACAGTTGCAACTCCTACATATTTAATACAAAACTGGTGAATAAATCTCAACAGCCCATCCAAAAAATATGCTGCAACTATTAGTATAGGGATAAAACCGAGTAGTTCATTTACATGAATACTCATACTTGGTGAGCCAAAAATTGCCTTAAGCTGTTTTGGCAGAAGGAATATTCTTCCCTGTTGGTTTGGCATATTTAATCCATCAACAGCAATTTTTACAAGCCATGGCGGAAAAAGAGAAATAAAACCAGCCAGCAACATTGCAAAAAAAGCCAGACAAAACATTAGCCAGTGTTTTTTGCTGTAAGATATAAGCCTAAAGAGTGTAT
>DUDS01000016.1 GCA_004769085.1 Candidatus Melainabacteria bacterium SSGW_16 | reverse complement strand
AATGATAAATTAAAAACTTTTTGTCCGATTTCATCAGTATTAATTCCTTTATAAAAATGTGAACTGCCAAGAAAGACAGTTTCAATATCACTTTTTTGTTTAAGAAAATTATCCAAAGTGGTATAAGCATCAAGCCTTTTAACAAATAGGCTTAGATTAAGTGTTTCACAATATATCAAAAAAGAAATTAAAAAAACCAGGAAGACAAAGACATACCTAAGATCTGGTTTATATTTGCTTTCTTTATTAAAACTGGAAATAAACAAATTGTTCACTGCTTGTCACTCCTAAAAGTAAAATAGAATATAGAATAAAAAAGTATATTATTAACTGATAGATAGGTTTTAATTTAAGAACAGCAATTAAATCATTTTTTCTGTACTGAATTATCTGGATTATCAGCAAAAGAATAATAAATGAAAAAAGCAATATTACAGGCTTTATGCCTGCATGTAAAAAATTAAACTTTGTAATCATACTAAAAAACATATCTGATGCCTGACTAAGTGAATCTGACCTGAATATTAACAGTCCAAGACACCAAAGGTGAAACATTGCTAGTATTCTGATAAAAATAAACGGCTTGGTTGAAAATATGTTCTTAAATGAATTAAATCCAGGGAATAATTGCCCGGATGCCCTATAAATAAAAAGAACAATAAAATGATATAGTCCCCAAACAACATATGTCCAGCTAGCACCATGCCAAAGTCCGCCAAGCAAAAAAGTTATCAAGGCACTAAAAAACATTCCAGAATTTGTTCTGTTATCTCCCCGTATTGATTTATAGACATAATCACGAAGCCATGACGAAAAAGTAATATGCCATCTTTGCCAGAGTTCATTTGGATTTTTTGAAAAATACGGCAATTTGAAATTCGCTCTTAATTCAAATCCCATCCACTTTGCTATTCCTCTTGCTATGTTTGAGTAACCATCAAAATCACAAAATATCTGAAATGCAAATGCATATAAAGCAATAAGAACAAGCATTCCATTATAATTCGCACTTTCTCCAAAAATCGGATCTACTATCTCTGATAGATTATCAGCCACAAATAGCTTTTCAAAATATCCCCAAAGAATAAGATATGCCCCTTCATAAAACTGATCAAGCGAGAATTTTCTTGGACTAGCAACCTGAGGAAGAAGATTCTTTGCTCTTTCAATAGGTCCTGCAACAAGCTGAGGAAAAAAAGATACAAACAATGCAAAATCAGTAAAGTTCTTAGTCGGTTTAAACTGATTACGGTAAATATCGATTGTATAACTCATTGACTGGAAGGTATAAAAAGAAATGCCCACAGGCAAAATAATATTAAGTGTTGGGAAGTCTAGATTAAGTCCGGTGGTATCAACAACCTCCTGAAAACTATTTGTAAAAAAATTAAAGTACTTAAAAAATCCCAGGATAATAAGATGGGTTATAACACTAAAAAACAGAAAACGTTTTCTGTTACTTTGGTTTGGAGAATTATAAATCTTTAAACCACAATAATAATCAATAATAGTGGTAATAAATAAAAGCCCGAGAAACCGCCAGTCCCACCATCCATAAAATATATAACTGGCTATTAAAAGCAAAATGTTCTGATATCTGTGATTTAAAAATAAATAAAAAAGATAAACAATTACAAAAAAAACAATAAAGTCAAATGAATTAAAAAGCATTAGTAATATTGATCTAATATTCTAAACAATTATAAGCTTTTTGAGTGATTCATTCACCAAAAAGCGTTGTGACTCTACAAGCGAGTTGAGCATTCGTGCGAAACGAGCGGTATAAAAGAATGGACCCTGCTGGGATTGAACCAGCGCTCTCTTCCGTGTGAAGGAAATGTTTTACCATTAAACTAAGGGTCCAAATCAGGTTTTATTATAACTGTATAATAATCCACAGATGAAAAGATCTTTAAAATCTATGATTATCCTTATTATTACTGTATTATTATTTGGCATGCAAGCACTAGCAAAAACAAAAACTGCCGAAGCCAATCTTCGTGAAAATGAACTGGTTGAATTAATAAAACTAGACCCAACACTAAAATTTGACATTCGCTATGCAACAAAAAATAATTTTCTTAAAAGGGTTATTTATAAAGAAGCAAAAGCATTTTTACAAAAACCTGTTGCAGAAGCTTTAATAAAAGTCCAAAAAAAAGTTAAAAAAGATGATTACAGCCTTTTAATATTTGATGGTTACAGGCCATGGTCTATTACAAAACTTTTCTGGAATGAAATTGATCCTTCAAAAAGAAATTTTGTTGCAGATCCTAAACCCGGATCTATCCATAATCGTGGTTGTGCAGTTGATTTAAGTTTGTTTGATTTAAAAAAAGAGAAAGAAGTTAAAATGCCCAGTGAATATGACACCTTTAATGAAAGTGCTTATCCAGCTTACGTAGGTGGCACAAAAGAAGAAAGAGACAAAAGAGATTACCTCATAAGTGCCATGAAAGAAGAAGGCTTTACCGTTCATCCCCACGAATGGTGGCATTTTGATCATAAAGATTGTGATAAATACAGAATTCTTGATCTTCAGTTTAATGAAATTACAAGCGAAGACATGCCCACAAGCGGCATGGCTGAGCAACGTTAATTTAAGATTGGAAATCTTTGGAAAGCACGAAAGCCGAAGGCTGGAGTGCTGATTAAGGAATAAGAAGGTTAAGAACATTGGATTAAATTAAAAACATTTTTCTCCCTATTGACTTACAACACAAAATAAAATAAATTATTATCAATCTAAGCGCAAAGAAGCAGATATTTATTTAAGAATTTAAGGAGTTAGTATGAAACTTTTACCTCTTATAATGGCTATTACAACTTTAGGTACAGAACCCCCGCATCCAAAAAGAAAAAGGCTTCCAGACTATTTAGCATTTCTTGATCCTAAAAATCAGCCTTACTCCTATATAAGAAACGGCAGTCAAGGAATAGATCATAATACTAGAGCTAGTCAGATTGGTCGACTATCAGCAAGAATGAGAAGAGTAAAAATGGTTCACTGAAGAGTCCTTGATTAAGAATAGAGTTTTAGTATATAGTATTTATTACATTAGAAAATAATATTTAAGGAGAAATGCATGAGATCAACTGCAGTAATGGCAGGTACAAAAGAATTTGTACCTGGTGGGAAGAAGGCATACAGGCGGCTTTTGAGAGGTATTGATTCAAGAACAAAAACAGCCCTTGAACAATCAAGAAACCTAGCTTTATCTGCACAAACCAGATTCGTTATCTGGAGAGATATGCCACGACCAGAACCTCGTTATTAAACATTTAAAACTATTAGCGGATACCTGTCATGAAGCCAGTTTTCTATTTGCTTTGTGATGATGTATGTAACTTTTCTCCCATCACGTTCAATCAAAATCCCCTTTAAAGCCTGATTTGATTGGAGCTTAAATTCTGTTGCTTTATTTTTAGGATATAAAGGATCATTGTGATCTTTTTCAAAGAAAGATGTAAAAGGAACTGTAACTTCTACTGGCTTATATTTTTTCCAATAGTCTTTATGAAGGCTTTCAAGCCTTGCCCATCCTGTTACCGGAAAATCTTTCATAAGATTTTTATCAGATTCTCTTTGGCCCCACTGGGAAAGAAAACACTCACCATTTTGATTAATTACAGGTATAAGAATATTAGGTATCGGAAAAAATATTTTTATTAGTTTGTTTGTTGTTATATCAAGATAAATGCCGCCGCAACACATGACTAAAGTCTACAAGTTATAATGTCAAAAAGTCCAGGAATTCATAAATAAAGAACCTAGTTTAAAGGGTAACAAAAAGGGTATATTCATCTATGTAACACAACATAGAGGAGAGAAAGATGAAAAATATTTTTACTTTATTATGCATATTTTTAATTTCAGCAGGAATTGCAAATGCACAATGTGGCTTTAGAGCAAAAGAGGTTGAAGCTCGTCAAAAAAGTTCGCTTGTAATTCCAAAAGATACAACAGAAAAAGGACTAAAAAAACTAGCTGCTGTATCAAAAAAAGAGGCTGTAAAAATTGCAACTTCAAAATATCCTGGAAAAGTAAAAATAGCAGAATTAGCTATTGATGAGGGAACTCTAGTTTGGAAACTTGAAGTAAAAGGAAATGAAGGACAAAAAGAAGTATTCATAGATCCATCAAGCGGCACATTCCTTGGATATGGCTTAACAAAATAACCTACTGGAATACAATTGACTTTTTGAATCTGCTGAACTAAAGTATTATTACCTTTAATAGATTTAGTCCAGATGAAAGCAGCCGAAGCATTATTTCCTGCAGCAAGAACTTTTCAAGCTGCAACAACAGAAAGATTAGCAAGGACCAGCTCACTTGCTTATAGAGCACCTTTTAAACCGGATGCACTGGAAAGAACAAGAACTTTTTTTGATACTTATATAAGAAGAAACATCCCGCCATTTTCACTAACAAGATTTTATAACCATGGTCAAGTGCCACATTTATCAACTGGATATACCCCACATACTCTTGACTTTACAATGAGACTAGTTGCTATTAATTCCCTGATACACGATAAAAGATCAAAGACACAAAATAATTTAAGTCCCTCTGATTGGCAGCAAATATTTGAGACCATAGAATATGGTGACTGCCAGCATGTAGCATGTTATGTTCACAGCATGTTAAGCTCACCTCATGGAGTTAAACAACTGCGCGATTTATTACCACCTGTAGCTGGAATAATAATCAAAGATGATGATTTAAAAAGGCTTCAAACTCTCTATAAACAGGAATTTAACGGTCAGGGAAAAGATCTATCAGAACTAAATGAAGAAGGGCTTTTTCGCTTTAAAAGACTATGTGCTTCAAATGACATAGAACTTAGACATATGTTTAATGTTTTAAATCTGTCTGAAGAAGTTAAAGCTGAAATGAAAACACAAAGTAATAGGGCCATAGAAGCTCCTTATATTGTCCAGCCGGATTTATCAGATTTAGATGGAGCAGTAATAATCGATGGCTGGGCACTTCAATTATCGGATCAGGTTTTTACAGCCTGTGATGCAAAAAAAGCATATGAGCATTTTCTGGATGACAAATATAAACTAATATTACTGAATAGTGATCGTGGGCTTGGAAAGATATTTCTTAATTAAGCTGGTATTTAGTGATACCCGATACATTTAATCAGAATCTATTACACAAATCATTCTGATTTATGATAATTATGTCATTGTGGTATTTTATTTATCTATGGAAAATACTGTTGTTAAAACAAAAATGAAATATAAGAAAAATATTCTTGAAACAGTGGGATGTACACCTCTTATTCAGCTAACAAAAATTACAAAAGGTCTAAAGCCAATGATTTTTGTAAAAGCAGAGTTTCTCAATCCCGGTGGATCAGTAAAAGACAGGCCTGCTGTAAAAATGATTGAGGAAGCAGAAAAAGCAGGATTACTAAAACCAGGCGGCACAATAATTGAACCTACAAGCGGGAACACAGGTGTAGGACTTGCACAGGCTGCAGCAGTAAAAGGTTACAGATGTATTCTTGTTATGCCTGACAAAATGAGTGATGAAAAGTTTTCAATATTAAAAGCATATGGTGCAGAAGTAGTTAAGGTCCCCACTACATCTACTTCCAGCCCTGAAAGCTATAACAATGTAGCTCAAAGGCTGGCAACTGAAATCCATGGTGCCTTTCTGCCAAACCAGTTTCAGAATCCGTATAATCCTGAAGCACATTATATGTCAACTGGTCCTGAAATCTGGGAAGATACATGTGGAAAAATTACATGTTTTGTTGCAGGGGTAGGAACAGGCGGCACAATTTCAGGTACAGCAAAATTTTTAAAAGAAAAAAATTTAAAAATCCAAATAATCGGCATTGATCCGGAAGGCTCAATTTATTCAGGTGATTATAGTAAATCTTATAAAATTGAAGGGATAGGAGAAGATTTTATTCCTAGAAACGTAACCATGTCTCTCATTGACAGATTTGAAAGAGTTTCAGACAAAGATGCTTTTGAAACATGCAGAAAACTTGCAAAAGATGAAGGGATTTTAGTTGGCGGATCCGCTGGTGCTGCTGTCTGTGGAGCTTTAAGGGTAGCAAAAGAATTAAAAGAATCTGATGTAATGGTAATTATACTTCCGGATACAGGCAGAGGTTATTTAAGTAAAATCTACTCAGATAAATGGATGAAGGAAATGGGTTTTCTTTCAGACAGCCCTTATCGTTTTTCACTAAAACAACTTCTTGAAAGAAAAAATTCTTCAGATAAATTAATTTCAATAAACCATAAATCAACAGTAAAAGAAGCAATTGATATTATGAGAAAAGATGGGATTTCACAACTCCCGGTAACAAAAAAAGATAGTTACATAGGCAGCTTAAGTGAAATTGCTCTCATGCAAGGAATTTTTGACAGAACAATTCAGATTACAGATCCAATAGAAAAAATAATGAATAAGGCTTTCCCAGAGCTAGATGAAGAAACTGAAGCTGAACAGGCTTTCAGGGAGTTTGCACTCGGAAGTCCTGCAATAATTGTTACCAGAGGAGATAAACCCATGGGACTCCTAACAAAAATAGATCTTCTGGATCATTTTCTTGAAGAAGCTTCAGAACTGGAGAAGAAAAAATAAAGGGAAATTATATGGAAGTAAAAAACAAAGAAAAAACAGTTGTTAATAATGGAAAAATAATGAGCTCTATGGGTTTTGAAACAAAAGCAATTCATGTTGGACAGGAAGCAGATCCGACAACCGGCGCTACCATTACACCCATATATCAGACTTCTACTTTTACACATGTTGCGCTTGGAGAACACAGGGGATATGACTACTCCAGAGCAGACAACCCAACACGTGCAGTGCTTGAAGCAGCACTTGCATCGCTTGAAAACGGGAAGCATGGTTTATGCTTTGGTTCAGGACTTGCAGCAACAGCAACTGTACTGTTTATGCTCAAAACTGGTGATGAAGTGGTATGTAGTGATGATTTATATGGTGGCACAGTCAGGCTTTTTGATAAAGTATTCACTAACTTCAATATAAAGTTCACGTATGTAAACGGCACAAATACAAAAAGCTTTGAAAGTGCAATCACACCAAAAACAAAACTTATCTGGCTTGAAACACCGACAAATCCACTTCTCAGGCTTACAGACATAAAAGAAGTCAGTAAAATTGCAAAATCAAAAAATATAATTCTCGCTGTTGACAATACATTTGCAAGTCCATATTTTCAAAAACCCCTTGATCTTGGAGCAGATATTGTCGTTCACAGCACTACAAAATATTTAGGCGGTCATAGTGATGTAGTAGGTGGCGCAATCATTTCTAATGATGACCAAATCCATAAAAAGCTAAAATTTTATCAAAAATCAGTTGGTGCAGTTCCAGGACCATTTGATTCCTGGCTTGTGCTAAGAGGCATTAAAACACTTGCCGTCAGGATGAAAAAGCATGAGGAAAACGCTCAAAAAATTGCTGAGTTTTTATCAACTCACCCAAAAATAAAAAAAGTAAATTATCCAGGATTAAAATCACATCCACAGCATGAGCTTGCAAAAAAACAAATGTCAGGCTTTGGAGGCATGATTTCATTTGAGGTAAATGGCGGAAAAGATCTTGTAAAAAAACTAGTGGAGTCTACAAAAATTTTTGCGCTTGCTGAAAGTCTTGGAGGAGTTGAGTCATTAATAGGACACCCGGATACAATGACACATGCAGACGTACCACCTGAAAACAAGAAAAAGCTTGGAATAAATGAAAGCCTTATCAGGATTTCAGTTGGTATAGAAGATATAAATGACCTGATAAATGACCTTAAACAAGCTCTTTCGTAATTCTGGATAGGACTTGCTTTTTTGCTCGCCCTATGCCATTCGCTCCTTTTCACTCTGCGCTAATTTCACATTGTTAATTATATGTGAAATTAGCTTGTGATACATCCGCTCCAGGCATAGGAGCTCGCTCTTGCAAGTCCTTTCTTAATTAAATCAGTTACTTTACCCGATACACAAAAAACATTGCTTGTGTTTCAATAATAGGAATTTCATTTAAACACATGCTTACTTTAGTTATGGATACTATTGAAAATTATGCCTGTGCTCATACTTCAAATGAGTCAGCAGTTTTAAGAGAATTGTTTAAAGAAAGTATTGTTAAATTTAAAATGCCAAATATGTCTGTTGGCCATTCTGAAGGGTCATTTTTAAAATTTCTCATACAGATATCAAAAGCAAAAAGAATCCTTGAAATAGGAACATTTACAGGCTACAGTGCACTTGCAATGGCAGAAGTACTGCCGGATGATGGTGAAATAATTACACTGGACATTAATGAAAAAACAACAGACATAGCAAGGTTGTACTGGGCAAAAAGTCCACATGAGAAAAAAATAAAATTAATTCTTGGGAATGCTCTCGAAACACTTAAAACAATAAAAGGTCCGTTTGACATGATATTTATAGATGCAGATAAAACAAACTACACAAATTACTGGGATGCATGTATATCAAAAGTAAAAAGTGGGGGATTTATTGTAGCTGATAATGTCTTATGGAAAGGACGTGTTTTAAATCCAAAAGACGAGGATAGTTTTGCACTGGATGCTTTCAATAAGCATGTTTTAAGTGATAATAGGGTAGATGTGGTCATGCTTACAATAAGAGACGGGCTTACACTGGCATATAAGAAGTAAGTAAAGTTAATTATTTCTTGTCACAATAACATCTTCCCGTGGGTGCACCTCCTGTAGTTATATTGAAAGTGCATTTTTCTCCAGGGCCACAATGAGTATCTTGACTACATGCTCCACACAAACCAAGGCAGCAATGACCACCATATTGACTGGATTGACAGTCAAGGTCATCTATACAACCACCTTTATTAATGCATACAAATTTTCGTCTATGACATTCTTCACCTTGTTTGCAATGACTATTACTACAACACTGATGACATTGTTTGTCACTACAACAGTGAGAACCATTTTGATTACCGTTGCAATCACTATCATTTTCACATTTATTTGTGCTAACGGTTTGTTGATCAGCTGTGCTAACTGCTTCTTGATTAAGTTGGGTAAGTCCTGGATTGCAACTAGCTAAAATAAACCCTATAAGCAAACAAGAAAACAAGCCAATTTTTATAAGCCTTAAATTTTTCATAATATGCTTTATCTTGTTGTCATTATACCCTGATAAGGTTTGATTAAAACCTAATGATTTTTATGATGTAAATCCTAGGAATAATAAAATAGCTTTTTCGTTATACCATTTAAGAGGGCGTTAAAATCCTTATATGAAAAAAGTATTAGTTATATTTATTTCAGTTTGTATAAGTGCTTTATATATCCTTAGTGCTATTTCTCAAATACTTCCACCTGGGCTTCCTTCTGATATTGATGGTTATACAAATTGGACAAGATTAAACAAAAAAGTTTTAAGGCCGCGATCTGCTGATCCGCATAGTGGATACAAAAGATTGTATGTAAATAAAAAACCAAATGAACTGCTAACCCAAAACAGAAAACAAATCTTTCCATATCCTGAAGAAACAATAATAGTAAAAGAAGTTAAAAGAACAGCTCAAAAAGATAGCGATATAATTCTTATCTCAATTATGAGAAAACTCCCAGGGAATGAAGCTACAGGGGGTTGGGATTTTATAGAGTACTCTAGATTCAGCGGGGATTCTTTTACACAAATACAGTTTCCAAAAGAATCATGTTATGCCTGCCATCAGGGAGCATCTAAGACTGATGCAGTGTGGACCAGATTTACTAATTTTCGTAAGTGATAAAATAACTACTCAAAGCATTAATTTGTGAATGAGTTAGTAATAAAAGATTATGACTTGAATATGACCCTTCTTGGTGGTCAGGCATTTAACTGGGATTTTGAACCAAATGAAAATTGTTTTTGGGGATTTACGCAGGATAAGGTAATTCAATTAAAAATTCCTGTAGGGGCATATGGCCATATGCCCCTACAATGGCAGACATATCCTAATAATGATGACTTTGATTTTTTAAAGAGTTATTTAAGACTGGATACAAATTATAAAAATATTTTAAATAAAATTCAAAAGGATAAGCATATAAAAGCTGCCATAAAAAGTTATCCATATATAAGACTTTTAAAGCAGGATTTTGATCAAACACTTTTATCTTTTTTAATATCTTCAAATAACAATATCAAATCCATCCGCAGAATCATAAGATCCCTGTGTCTAAAATTCGGCAAACAAATTAATGTAAATGGTGACAAGTTTTATTTGTTTCCAAAAACAGAAATACTTGCAGATGCAAAACTTGAAAGTCTGCTTGAGTGTAAACTTGGTTTCAGAGCTAAATTTTTAAAGGGTGCAGCAAATTATATTTTAGATACTGAGTTAAACAAGAAAATTTATGACATGAACGAAAATAATGCACGGACATCACTAATAGAGATAAGCGGGGTTGGAGACAAAATTGCAGACTGCATTCTGGTATTTTCACTTGGTTTTGATAATGTAACCCCTCTTGATATTTGGGGCAAAAGATTTTTGACAAGATTTTACAAACTAAACCCTAAAATGAAATACAAAGATATGAGAACATGGATAGACAATTATTTTGAGGGATATGCAGGATGGGCAGGACAATTTTTATATGAATATATAAGGAATTTGTGATTCGATTTTATATATTAAAAGTTTCTTATAGAATTGATACTTAGGTATCTCAGAAAGGAATAAAAATGAAAAAAAATACTATTGCTGGAATTATTTGTTTAATACTGGTTTCAGGTTTTTTAGTTCACCATTACTCAGATCGTTTATTGGCACAGGCGCCTACTCAAGCACCTCCACCATCTTTATATGACAGGCTTGGTGGTAGCTATGCCATTGCAGCGGTTGTAGATGATTTTATAGAAAGGCTTCTTATAGACCCGGTAATCACAGCAAATAAAAATGTCACTTCAGCAATGGGAAGAATTACAAAACCAGGACTTAAGTTTCACATCACAGAGATGGTTTGTGAAGCCTGTGACGGTCCACAGAAATATACAGGAAGGTCCATGAAAGATTCACATGCACATCTGGGTATTTCAGAAGCCGAATGGCTGGCAATGGAAAAAGATTTTCTTAATGCACTTAAGAAATTCAGCGTCCCTGAAAAAGAACAAAATGAGCTTGTAGCAATTGTCAGAAGCACAAAAGCAGATATTGTTGTTGCAGTAAAAAAAGAAACAACAACAAAAGCAAAAGTTGAAGAATCACAGGAAAAAGCACCTGAACCTGCGGTAATAGTTGCGCCACCTGAAATACCAGGGCTGCCACCTGATGAACCTGCAGCAGCACCAGGAAAATAATGAACATTAATGAGTTCAAGCTTGAAAGATTTTTTTCAAAATACGAGTTCTCAGCGCCTTATCTGTTATGCTCGTCTGATCCTGAGTCATTTTTAATCAAAGAACTTTTAAGTTTTGAAGAAGGAGCACTTGATAGATATTTAAATCAGAGACTTGGCTACACAGAGACAATGGGCTCACTAGCTCTTAGAGAGCAAATCACAAGTTTATATAAAACTATAAAACCAGAAGATGTTTTTGTTCATACGGGTGCTGAAGAAGGCATATTTATTTTAATGAATATATTATTCAGCCCCGGTGATCATATAATCGTTCAGTTTCCTGCTTATCAGTCTCTGTACGAGGTTGCAAACTCTGTTGGATGTAAAATCATCAGATGGGTTATAAATAAGGACAAAGACTGGGATTTAGATACTGAATTTCTTAGAAAGAGCATAAATAAAAATACAAAAGCAATTATAATTAATTCCCCTCATAACCCAACCAGCTATGTGCCATCTCAAAGCAAGTTTGCTGAAATTATTGAAATAGCAAGAAAAAATAATACATTAATAATTGCAGATGAAGTTTATAGATTTCTTGAACACAATGAAACAGATAGAATTCCAGCAGTCTGTGACGCATACGAATATGGAGTATCAATAGGCAGCATGTCAAAATCATTTGCGCTTCCAGGACTTCGCACCGGTTGGACTGGAACAAAAAACAAAACTATACTTGAAAAGATGGCTGCATTTAAGGACTACACTACAATATGCACTAATGCACCAGGGGAATTTTTAGCTATACTTGCATTTAAAAACAAAGAAAAAATATTCAGAAGAAATCTTGAAATAATAAAAAAGAATTTACTGTTACTCGATGATTTTTTCAGTGAAAAAAAGGATTTATTCAGATGGATAAAACCAAAAGGCGGAACAACAGCATTTCCTGAAATTTTAGGGAATGTTGACATTGAAGGTTTTAGTATTGATCTTGTTAATAAAAAAGGTGTATTTGTTTTACCGAGCACTGTCTATGACTTTGGTAATAAGCATTTCAGGGTAGGTTATGGCAGAAAAAATATGCCTGAATGTCTTGAAAAATTTAATGATTATGTTAAAAATATAAATTTAAAAGTCTCTGCCTAGTTATACCTGTGAGGATACATTCTGAATCTAAACCTATTCATTGTTTCAGTCATTTCAGTCTCATCAGGATCAGTAATCATGCTCATTGTGGTTCCTAAGAAATCAAGAGAGTCCCAGGTAAATGTTTCAATATCAGGATGTGAGTGAGCCGGAAGATGGATAGTAGCTTGATTATTATTTACTTCTACCTCGCTGTTAAACTGAGGAAGAGAAACCTTACATTTCTCCCTGTCAACATCTATCTTAAATCTGCTGACTACCCCAAGCCATGATTTTGTGATCCCTTCAATGTTTACAGAATCAGTATTTGGATAATGAACAAATGCAACTTTTGCAGGCTGGGATCTTTGTCCAAATTCATGTTCTCTGGGAATTTTTAAGGTAAAAACTACTTTAGTCCCCGGCAAAAAAACATCAGGGTTCCTCGTGATAAGGGTTCTCAGGCCCGCCCACGGCAAAATACTGCTTACTGGGTCTAATCCACTCGGCATAATTAATGATTTTTTATATTAAAAGCATTTTATCAGGTAAATAATCTTTAATCTATGTATGTAAATAGATTCATTCTATTGTTATAATGCTTACAATTAGTTAATTAATTTAATCGCTAACCATATGAGGTTCTTATGAGAGCTGGAGTAGTTACACCAGGTGTTCGGGAATTTCCTGTCATTCCAAGAATCTTGGATAGGACTAAAAGCGGACATGTTAAAGCACCGGGTTTTCCACCTAATCCTGGACGTTTTGAATCAAGTAATACAGCAACAGCAATGCCTGCAAATTATGTTTTCCGGATAGTTGGAAATGCTAATGATCTTTCAGCTCAATCTCAGATAGAAATGGATGGGGTAACACCCAAACCAAAACTTGTCGGGGAAAGTCAGGCAATTAGAACAGTAAGAGATCTTATAGAAAGAGTAGCACCTACAAATGCAAAAGTATTTATTACGGGTGAGACAGGTACAGGCAAAGAACTTGTTGCAAAAGCAATTCATGAAAATAGCACCAGGGCAGATAAACCTTTTATTCCAGTAAATTGTGCTGCAATTTCAAAAGATACCATTGAATCTGTTTTATTCGGGCATGAATCAGGAGCATTTACAGACGCAGGAAAAGAAAAAGCAGGACTTTTTGAAGCTGCAAATGGCGGAACATTATTTCTGGATGAAATAGGTGAATTAGAACCACATCTCCAAGCAAAACTTGCAAGGGTTATTGAGTACGGCACTTTTCAAAGGGTGGGCGGCTCCAAAGAACATAAAGTCAATGTTAGGTTACTAACTGCAACAAACCGTGATGTGGCACAAGCTGTTAAAGAAGGAAAAATTACAAGAGGTCTCTATGACAGGATAAGTGTTGTTCATATTCATATGCCCCCTCTTAGAGACAGAAAAGATGATATAGAATCAATAGCTAATTTTCTTCTTTATAAACATAGATTCTCAGTTCCCGGAAAACTATCAGACTCTTTTTCTACTGAAGCACTCCAAAAGCTAGAAGCACAAAATTGGCCTGGAAATGTTCGTGAGCTTGAAAATGTAATAAGAAGAGCAATAATACTTGCAAGTGGTCCGGTAATAGAGCCAGAAGATATTGCATTAACAAAAGAAGAAACATCAGCAAAGATGCTGGAAAACATTGACGAGCTTGCTATTAGTGACTATTCAGCCCTTGTAACAGGTGAAACAGGAACAGGTAAAGAACTGGTTTCAAGATACATTCATCAAAACAGTAGAAGGAGCCCTCATCCTTTAATCACTGTAAATTGTTCAACTCTTAAACCAGAACTGGCTGAGTCTCATTTATTTGGTCATGTAAAAGGAGCATTTACAGGAGCTGTTGCTCCACATAAAGGATTATTTGAGCAGGCTGAAGGTAGCACACTTTTTCTAGATGAGGTTGCAGAACTTGATCTAAATGTACAGTCCAAACTCTTAAGGGTTCTCCAAGAAGGAGAAATAACTGTAATGGGAGCAAATGTTCCGAAAAAAGTAAATGTCAGAATAATTGCTGCAACAAATTGTGATCTGGAAGAGGCTGTCAGACAGGGGAAATTTAGAGAGGATTTATATTATCGTTTAAATGTAGCCCAAATAAATATTCCACCTCTTAGGGAAAGACTAGATCAAATCCCTGACCTTGCACTTCAGTTTATTGAAGAGTTAAAGGGTAATAAAAATATTACTGGTATTACTCATGAAGCACTGGAAAAGCTATCTCAGCATAGTTGGGCAGGAAATATAAGGGAACTAAAGGCAGTTATTGAAAGAGCAATTGTTTTTACAGAAGATGGAGTTGCTATTGAACCTAACCAAATTGTATTTTCTCAGCTTGAAATAGCTAATCCTTCTGAAACTAACCATACATTGAACCATAATGGTTTGCATCCTGTTCTTGCAAAATATCTTGAGGAATTAGCAGCTTACGCA
This sequence comes from Candidatus Melainabacteria bacterium SSGW_16, assembly GCA_004769085.1. Lineage (GTDB taxonomy): Bacteria > Cyanobacteriota > Vampirovibrionia > 2-02-FULL-35-15 > 2-02-FULL-35-15 > SSGW-16. The sequence continues at coordinate 1,308 of DUDS01000016.1, read as the reverse complement.
AAGAAAGAAAGAGAATCAGATGATGATAAGTTATGGTTTCTTGGATTAAAATGCCGCATTGTACAAATGCTTCTTGATTCAAATGCTAGAACAATACCTGAAACAAAAATTGCAGATGATCTAAAAGTAAACCGAAATACCTTGCGAAAGAGATGTATAGCAAATGGTTATGACTCAACAAAAGAACTCATTGAAAAATTAGCAAAAGAAATTTACGGCTAATTATAAAGAAGCTCAGATATTTAAGGCTTTTTAGCTCTAACCTTACAAGGACTTTACATAGCTTAAAAACTATTTTAGAATAATACACAATCGTTCAGTTACATAAAAACTAGGCAATCTAATTGCAAGTATTGTGTTTGTATAAAAGTACACAGGAGGATTAATTGTGAGAATAATAGGCGATTCGAACTTAATAGGAAGAAGAAATTTTCTAGCAAACCTAGGAGTTGGGTTTACTGCTGCTGCATTATCTACTCTTCCTGTAAAACTTTTTGCAAGTGCTCCTGCAGGTTTAAATTTAGATGCTGTTTATAAGGTTGTTCCAGTTGGAAACAGACAGAGACCTATATTTATGATCTGGCTTGAAGGTGGAATGAGCCACATTGATACCTTTAGTCCAATACCAACTGCACCAGACAATATTAGAGGTCCTTACAGTACAATTCCAACATCTGTTCCAGGTGTAAGACTATCAGAGATGCTCCCTCGTACAGCCAGACAAATGGACAAAATTGCTCTAATGAGAAACATAAAACACGCGGATCATAATCACCCTTCAGCAACAAGTCTTATGTTTTCAGGAAGCCCTAGGGAAGAAGGCGGAAGGAAATCTCATTATGAATCATTTGCAGTAAGAATGGGAAGGCACTTCAATGAATCAAATATAGGATATGTAACATTTAATGCTGATCCTGGTAATCCATTTTTATATGCTGGTGTTGGAGAAGGTGAAAGCCTGCATATAAAACAACGATCCTCAACCATTGATGCTGATAATGCAGGAAATACTCCTTATCCATCTCCTTTTGGAACAGGTTTTGATTTAGAAAGACACAGGGCAAGAACAGCTTTACTTAGGCAGGCTAATACTTCCAGCGTTAGAAGTAATGCCACCGAGAGGTGGGACCAACTTGTTGGCAGGGCAAACTCAATGCTTGATGGGGATTTAAACAGGGCTTTTGATTTAACAAGAGTTCCAGACAGGATAAGAGACAGATATGGAAAGACTAGTTTTGGAAATGCAGCGCTGATTGGAAAAAGAATGACAGAGGCAGGAGCACCATTTGTTTTAATAAGCAAATATGG
>DUDS01000027.1 GCA_004769085.1 Candidatus Melainabacteria bacterium SSGW_16 | reverse complement strand
CCACCTGGAACTGCACGAATTCTGGCACATACAATTGATCAGTTATTTGTCCAGAAAATACAAGTAATAGGTGGCAGAGGACAGGGGGTGCATGTTTCAGGTCATGCAGCACAGGAAGAAGCAAAATTTATTTTAACAGTAGTAAGACCCAGATCTTTTGCTCCTTCTCACGGAGAAGAAAGGCAGATGGTAACTTACGGATCAATGGCAGAAACAATGGGAACAAATCCTAACGATATTCACATACTTAAAAACGGGGATATCCTTGAGTTAAGGGATCAGGTTGTAAGGTTTTTGGGGAAGATAAGCGCACAGTCCATCTACTACAATCATGCTACAGGACTTGATATAGATGAAATAACAATGAAGGAAAGACAAACATTATCAGCAGAAGGAACTATTACGGTTGCATTAACAATTGATAATAAAAGAAACATTATTGCAGGTCCTGAAATTATTGCAGAAGCCTGTTCATTTGCAAAAGGAAAGGACTGGCGTGCCTTCTGCCTTGGAACAATCGAGCTACTTAAAGAGGCAATTAAGCAGTCTGTTGAAAAGGATGAAACTGATTTGTCAGATGTAAAATCAGTTGTAAAAGATACTATAAATAAAAGCGTTCTGGAATTAATAGGGAAAAGACCATTGATAAATGTAGTTATTCAGGAAACACAAGGTAAGCTTAAATTGGCAAAATGAAAAATTAATATTACGTAATGGGCGAGGAAAGAGATAACAAAATTAAAGAATTTTATTCCTGGTTTCATCCGTTCGGAGTAGCTGTTTACAACATATCAAAAGAATTTAACGTTGGCTCTCTTCTTAGAACATCCCACTGCGGAAAAGCAAAAGATTTTTTTCTTATTGGAGAAAGGAGTTTCAATACATATGCTTCGGTTTCCAGCGAAAAGTGGACAGAGGTAAAGTACTTTGAAAAGATTGATGATTTTCTTGCTCATATTAAAAATACCGAATATAACCTTGTGCTGGTTGATCAATCAACAGGATCTACCCCATTGTTTGACTTTAACTATCCTAATAATCCGCTATTTCTGCTTGGAACTGAAAAAGGAGGGTTGCCAGCCGAACTTAAAACAAAAGATTACCCAATTGTTGAAATTCCGCAGTATGGATTAATTCATTCTTTAAACCTATCATGTGCAGGAAGCATAGTTATATACCATTATTTATACAAGCTATATAAAGAAAAGGATATAAAACCCTTATCTTTCGTCTAAATATTAAATGAATGATCCATATCTTAAACCAGTAATTTTAGGAGGAATTTTAATAGCAATTCTTTCCATTATTTTTGCCCCCGGGATATTTATCTGGGCAGGTATAGGCGGTTACATAACTGCAAGACTTGTCTTTAAAATGACCAAGGAAACAATTAAATATACAGAAGGACTGCTACTCGGTTTAATGTCTGGTCTTGTAGGTGGCACACTACTCGATATTTTTACTGTAATATCTCTTAAGAGCCCTGAGAATGAAAGAATTATTATGAGGCTTCTTGAGAAAAACCTGCCAAAAGATGTAAGCATGCCTCAAGACTTAAGCCAGATATTTCCTTCAGTAATGTTTACTACATGTTTAATAATTATTATTATCTGTGCATTATTTGCTATTATCGGCGGATATATCGGGGTTCTAATTTCAAACAAAACTAAAACAAACAAAAATAAAGAATCAAGCACTTAGTTTTCCGTTTTTAACAACAACATCTTTTGTTTTTTTATTTTCAAGTAAAACTTCAAGTCTTTCAATTTCTTCTTTCAACAGTGACATTACTTTTTCCACACGGTCCTTAACAGAGTTTGTTTCAAGAATAGATTGTTTTGATTCAACAGGACAGGATAAATTTGCAGTTATTAAAAACATAAGTTCACTTGGCTCTTCAGGCAATTTCAATTTTTTTGAAAGATCCTGATCAGACACCTTATCAAATATTCTCAGGGCCTTCTGAGAAAGTCTTTTGATTTGTCTTATTGATTTTTTCAAAGAGGGATCAATTTCTAATCCCGTATCATTGTAATTTTGTACCTCAGCAATATGATATGGCTCTTCTTTAAGAAAGTTAATGATTTTAAATCTTTTTCTCCCTTCTGCAAGGACATTCATTTTGCCTTCCTCAAGTTTTTCAACATCAAGTATTTCAGCTATAGTGCCAATTTCAGCACATAAATTATCCTGAGCAAGGACTATGCCAAATTGTTTGTTACCTTCCAGACATTTTAAAATCATTGTCTTATACTTTTCTTCAAAAATATGAAGTGGCATATTCATTCCCGGGAAAAAGACAACTTCAGGAAGGGGAAACAAAGGAATAATAAAATTATTTTTATCTTCTTTTTTTGTCATTCAATTGATGAATTTACTATATTCTCCGGCAAAAAGCTACTAATTTGATCTAATACCTCATTAACAGATAGATATGAACTGTCAATTACAACAGCATCCTGAGGTTTTACAAGCGGTGAAATATTTCTACTACTGTCATATTTATCTCTTGCAATAATCTGTTTTTCGATTTCTTTCAACTTTATTATATTTCCGGCAATTTTTAAATCAACCTTTCTCCTTTGTGCCCTAACCAGAGAAGATGCTGTCAGATATATTTTTAGATTTGCAAAAGGGAATACCTTTGTCCCAATATCCCTTCCGTCCATAACTATCGAAGAGTTGCTACCAAATTCCTGCTGCCGTTTTACAAGTTCCTCGCGAACCTCTTTTACAGCTGATATTTCACTTACATGATTTGTAACAGATGGGGTTCTGATTTCATTAGTAACATTTTTATTGTTTAAAAAAACTTCCTGAATACCATCTCTTCTCTTTTTAAAATGTATTTTTATCTTTTTAAGGCATGATTTAAGGCTTTTACCTCTTAATTTAATTAAGCCCTTCTTTATAAGATAATAAGTTACTGCTCTGTACATTGCCCCGCTATCTATATAAAGGATTTCAAACCTTTCAGCAATTTTCTTAGAAATTGTACTTTTCCCCGAGCCTGCAGGACCATCTATAGAAATCTGGTAATTTTTAAATATCTGCTTTTTCAATTTTTTAAACTTCAATATTGTCAATAAGCCTAACATTCCCCACATGTGCAGCAATTAAAAAGTAAAAATCGATATTTTTTTCATCATTAATTTTTCCCAGATTAATCTTACCCCTAGCCTCAAAATACTCTGTCTTAATTTCAGGAAACTGGGATAAATATACAAGACTTTCTAGTATTGCCTTACTTACATTAAAAAAACCACTTCGCATATTCTCTTTTCCAAGAACAAGAGACTTATATATATTTGAAGCAATTTCTTTTTCTTTATCTGACAGATAGTTATTTCTTGAGCTACAAGCCAGTCCATTTTGCTCCCTGGCTATTGGCAGCGGTTTAATTACAACCGGAATATTATATTTTTTCACAAGCCATTTTATTACATAAAGCTGTTGCAAGTCTTTTTCACCAAAATAAGCATAATCTGGTTCAAGCAGATCAAAAAGTTTTTTAACCACAGTTGCTATACCACTGAAAAAATTTTTTCTTGTTTTTCCGCACAAGTCAGAAACCAGTTCAGTCGGAGGGAATATTCTATCTTTCCCTTTATCAGGATAAATCTCGCTGTACTCAGGTGCAAAAATATATTCAACCTTATTGCCATTGCATACATCCATATCCATTTCAAGATTACGGGGGTAACGATCAAAATCTTCATTCGGACCAAACTGCAAAGGATTAACAAATATACTTACAACTGTTGTTTTACATTCTGACTTTGCTGCTTTAATTAATGAAACATGTCCATCATGTAATGCACCCATAGTTGGAACAAATCCAAGTGGTCGAGGAGAATCTACAAGAACACTTTTAATTTCCTGAACAGTTTTAATTAGCTTGCTCATTTTTGTGATATCTTATAGAAATGACTGGTTTTCCAGTCATAGAAAGATACCAAGTTTTAACAAAATAATCCATAAAAATGAATCTTTCTTATAAATTGTCTTAAAACAACCTAATTACACTCCTATTTCATGCTAAAGCTACTTGAAAAACTTTTTGGTGAAACAAATGAAGTTAAGCTTAATTTAATTAAGCCCTTAATTACAAAAATAAATAATTTAGAACAGGAATACAGCAACTTAACAGATGATGAACTTAAATCCAAAACCCCATATTTTAAAAATTTAATTGAAAACAGATTAAAAGATATTAATAACAGTCCTCTGGTTTCTGAAGATACACCTAAAATTCCAGGCATTATCCGGACTACAAGAGATAAAGCTACATATGAAGTTCTTGAACAGATATTACCTGAAACATTTGCACTTGTAAGAGAAGCGTCTAAAAGAACATTAAACATGAGACATTTTGATGTTCAACTTATAGGTGGCATTATTCTTCATCAGGGAAAAATCGCAGAAATGAGAACCGGTGAAGGTAAAACACTTGTTGCCACACTTCCTGTTTATTTAAATGCTCTTGCCGGAAGAGGTGTACATATAGTAACAGTAAATGATTATCTTGCTAAAAGAGATGCAGAGTGGATGGGCAAAATTTATAAATTCCTTGGAATGGATGTTGGGGTAGTTATTCCGCATCAGAAAAAGTCAGAAAAATTTCATGCATACAGAGCAGATATTACCTACGGTACCAACAATGAATTTGGTTTTGATTACCTTAGAGACAATATGGAAACAAATATTAAAAACTGTGCCCAGAGAGAATATTTTTATGCAATTGTCGATGAGGTTGACAGTATTTTAATCGATGAAGCAAGAACACCATTAATTATTTCAGGAATGCCTACAAAGGGTCAGAGAGAAATCTATGTAACAATGGCAAAACTTGGACAAAGATTAAAAAGAGGAAAAGACAAGGACGATCAAAACTGTGATTACTGGGTTGATGAAAAGGCAAGAAACGTAATTTTTGCTGATAGAGGCATTAAGAATTCCGAAAAACTTTTAAATGTTGATGATTTATGGGACATGAAATGGAATCTGGCTCATCATCTGCTTCAGGCACTTAAAGCAAAAGAGCTCTTTAAAATTGATATTGATTACGTAATTAAACCAAACCCTGAAAACAACAATAAACCCGAGGTGGTAATCGTGGATGAATTTACAGGAAGGCTGATGGTGGGAAGAAGATGGAGTGATGGGCTCCATCAGGCAATTGAAGCCAAAGAAAATGTGCCAATCCAGGAAGAAACTCTTACACTTGCAAGCATTACTTTCCAGAATTTATTCAGACTTTATCCAAAACTTAGCGGAATGACAGGTACTGCGTTTACAGAAAAAGATGAATTCAGAAAAATCTATAATCTTGATGTTGCCTGTATTCCCACGAATAAAACAAATATAAGAAAAGATGCTGATGATCAGGTCTACAGAACAGAAAAATATAAATTTTATTCTGTTATTGAAGAAATTGTTTCAACACACCTTGAAGGAAGACCAGTCCTTGTAGGAACCACCAGTATAGAAAAATCAGAGCTAATATCCGATATACTTTCAAAAACTCAGACTATGACAAAAGTAATGCAGGAAAAAGCAAACAGGGTGTTAAAATTTTTAAAAGAGAAAAGAATTGATACTGCTTTCTCTGAAAAGCTGACTAAGCTTCTTGACAGACCTGGAAATTTAAAAAGAAGTGATTTAGAACCTCTTATAAAGGAATTAAAGACAAAACACAGTGACAGCGAACTTGAATTTGCACTTGACAGGCTTCAGGAGATTACATCTGTTGTTGAAGCAATAAGAAACAGGATCCCACACAATGTATTAAATGCTAAAAATCACGAAAAAGAAGCCTTTATCATTGCTCAGGCAGGAAGGTTAGGCAGCATAACAATAGCTACTAATATGGCTGGAAGAGGAACCGACATCATTCTTGGAGGTAATCCTGAATATCTTGCTAAAGAAGCTGCAGAAAAACTTAAGCTTGATGAAAATAACCCTGAAGATAGAACTAAAATAAAGGAAATATACCAAAAGTTTAAATCAGAGTGTGATGCTGAGCATGAGAAAGTAGTAGAGCTTGGTGGATTACATATAGTTGGAACTGAAAGGCATGAAGCAAGAAGAATAGATAATCAGCTAAGAGGCCGTGCAGCCAGACAAGGGGACCCTGGTTCAACTAAATTTTTCCTTTCTCTTGAAGACAACCTGATGAGAATTTTTGGAGGGGAAAAGATTTCAAATGTTATGACTTTCCTTAAAGCAGAAGAAGATCTGCCAATAGAAGCAAAAATGGTGACAAGTGCAGTTGAAAATGCACAGAAAAAAGTTGAATCACATAACTTTGATATAAGAAAACATGTTTTACAGTTTGATGATGTAATGAATATTCAGAGAGAAGTTATCTACAGGGAAAGAAGAAAAATCCTTGAAGGAAATGAAATAACAGACTCTGTCATGGATATGCTCAGGCTTCATTTGGAAAATGCACTTTATTCACATATAAATCGTGAAACTCCTCAGGAAAGCTGGACAGATGAAGCATTGCCTAATTTGTATAAAGCACTAATTGCTGACATACCCCAGATATCACAAATTATCTCCATGGAAGATATTACAGGCAAAGCATTTGATGAGATTAAAGAGTTATTTGATTCAGTTGCAGAAAAATTCTACTCTGTTAAAGAAGAAGAGCTTGGAAAAGAAAGCATAAAAGAAATTGAAAGGCAGATAATGTTACATGTAATCGATAATAAGTGGGTTGAACATCTTCACAATATGGATGCTTTAAGGGATGGAATTCATTTAAGGGGTTATGGGCAAAAAGACCCGCTTATGGAATATAAAAAAGAAGCCTATGATATGTTTGAACAGTTGTTACTTGATATTAAGAGAGATGCTGTGATATTGCTAGCTCATGCACAATTAGAAAGCATGGAAGAAGAAACTGAAGAAGAAGAGGTAGAAGTATAGTCCTTAATTGCTTAGTTCTTTTGCAATAAAATCAGTACCGAAATCACCATTTATAAATTTGGGATGATCAAGTACCTTCAAATGAAACGGTATTGTGGTATGTATACCAGTAATGGCAAACTCATCGAGAGCTCTTTTTCCTCTGCTTATAGCACTGCTTCTATCATTATCCCAAACAATAAGTTTTGCAATCATTGAATCATAAAAGGGGGGTATTTCATATCCGGTATAACAGTGACTGTCCACTCTCACTCCCGGACCACCAGGCGCTATATAACCATCAATTTTTCCTGGTGAAGGTGCAAAATTTTTCTCTGGATCTTCTGCATTAATTCTAAATTCAATGGCATGTCCTGAGAATTTAACATCACTTTGTGAGAGCCACAGCTTTTCTCCTGCTGCAATCCTTATCTGTGATTTTATAAGATCAAGGAAGGTAATCATTTCTGTAACAGGATGCTCAACCTGGATCCTTGTATTCATTTCCATAAAATAAAAGTCTTTTGTGTTTAAATCCAGAATAAATTCAACTGTACCAGCATTCCTGTAATTAATTGATTTTGCAGCAGCAATCGCAACCCTTCCCATTTTTTCACGTAAAGCTGCATCCACATGAACACTTGGGGATTCTTCAATAAGCTTTTGGTACCTTCTCTGAACAGTACAATCTCGTTCGCCCAGATGAATTACATTTCCATGTTCATCTCCTAAGATCTGAATCTCAATATGTCTCATTTTTGTAACGTATTTTTCAAGATATATACCTGGATTACCAAATGCATTGTTTGCTTCCTGGGAAGCAGAGCTTAAACATGTTACAAGTTCGTCCTCATTAAATGCTACACGCATTCCTCTTCCGCCACCACCTGCAGTAGCTTTTACAATCACAGGGTAGCCAAGCTTGTGAGCCATTGATACAGCTTCTTTAGGATCATCAAGCAATCCGTTAGAACCAGGAATAACAGGTGCGTTTGAGTCAAGCATTACTTTCTTTGCAGTAGCTTTATCACCCATTAGTGAAATGTTTTTTGATGTAGGTCCAATAAATTTGATTCCATGAGACTCACACATCTCAGCAAAGCTTGAATTCTCAGCCAGGAAACCATAACCAGGATGAATTGCATCAACCCTAGTTAAAATCGCCGTACTAATAATAGAAGGAATATTTAAATAACTATTTGCAGATTTCGCTGGACCAATACAATATGATTCATCTGCAAGCTGAACATGAAGAGAGTTGCTGTCAGCCTGAGAATAAACTGCAACTGTTTCAATACCCAGTTCGCGTGCTGCTCTAATAACTCTAAGAGCTATTTCTCCTCTGTTCGCAATTAGGATTTTTTTAAACACAACAAGAATAGCAATTAGCAGTTAGTGCTGAGTACTCAATACTCGTTGCTCAGCACTCATTGCTCATTGCTTTATTTAAGTTCTACTTTTCCGCCAACAGCTTCAATTTTCTTTTTAATGGTTTCAGCTTCTTCTTTCTTTATGCCATTTTTAAGTGGTTTTGGTACGCCGTCAACAAGATCTTTTGCTTCTTTCAGTCCAAGTCCCGTAACTTCACGAACAACTTTAAGAACTTCGATTTTCTTATCACCTGAACTTGTAAGAACTACATCAAAAGCATCTTTTTCTTCAGCAGCAGGTGCAGCACCTGGAGCCATAGCTGCAAAAGCCATCGGTGCAGCTGCTGTAACTCCAAATTTTTCTTCCATCATTTTCTTAAGCTCTGATGCCTCCAGAACCGTAAGCGTTGAAATATCTTCCAACAGTTTTTCTACTTTATTTGCCATTTTATTTTCCTCCTGAATTCTTCTTTGCTACTTCCTCGGCTAGAAGTGCAATGTCCCTTATTAAACTTTCAAATGTACCTGCAATTGACTGTGTATTTGCAACAAGAAGTCCTGCAATCTGTCCAAGTAAGACAGACTTCGAAGGCAATGCTGCAAATGTTTTAATTTCCTGCTTTGTAAGAAGTCTGCCATCAAGCAAACCACCCCTGATATCACCTTTTTCAATTTCCTTAGTGAATTCAACATATGTTTTTGCACACTCTGAAGGATCACCATAACCAAGCAATAAAGCTGTAGGTCCTTCAAGCAGACTGTCAAGTTCAGCTAAATTTGTATCTTTAATTGCAATTTTGATTAAAGTGTTTTTTGCAATTTTATAATCAGCATCATTTTTAAATAATCTGTTTCTAAGTTCTGTAAGTTCTGACATAGTTAAACCACGATGATCAGTAATTACAGCAAAACCTGTTTTTGCAATTTTTTCCTTTAATTCAGATATGATTTCTTTTTTTACACCCAGGCTACCCATAGATTTATCCTTTTTTTTTAAAATAAAAAACCCCCAATTTAAGAAAATTAAGGGGCCAAAGAAAGATAGAAGTTATATTGTCTTCTGCCTCTGTTAGGTTTTAGTCTTAAAGAGGCTTTCACCTCTCCTAACGGTCTTTGGCTTTTCAAAACGCAACAAACATGTTGCTATAAAACAGAGAAAAAGTCAAATTGTATTTCTGGAGAGGATTAATTATCTGTATTGAAGTCCTTCAAGTCTTGCATAAACCAATTCATATGGACTGTTTACTCCACCAAAATCAGAAGTTAAAGGTAAATCACTTTTTAGTTTTCTTTTGCAACTTGGACACCTGTCCTCTTCCTGAATCGAATAGGATACAGGAGTAAAGATAGCATCTTCAAGCTGCTCAACCTGTATAAGCTGAAACTGTTCAGTGTTAGGACTAGACCTCTGTATAGGCTTTTGAACATAGCTAAAGTAACCAGGTATTTGATTTGTAGTTGTTGTAAGTGCTGTTGTCATCTGTAATATAAAACGAATAACACAAGATTTTAATCCAGGTTATTTTTCAGATTTTTTTGTTTTTTTATATGCTTAGAGTTACCCCTAGGGATTTTTATCAGCGTTTAATTAAATCCAGGTTAAAAACAACTTTATCTTAGGTGCTTTAGGCAGGATAGGCGGGCTTTTATAATTTCTTCGGTACTATACTTATTTGGACATTGAGTTGAGTTTTTTGTATTATTTTTCATTTTTTCACATAAAACAAGATAAGCAAGTATCTTTGCCGGAAATGAATATCCTTCCAGCACTTGTTTTCTGACTAGTAAATTCTCCGGATTCATAGATTCCTCTATTTAACCCTTTACCCCTAAGGGGTAACTGAAACTTGGGCACTACCCTAGATAAAATTAAATGAGTTCTAAATCCTTGCTTCTTCAAGAAGTACAAGTTTTTTTGCTTCAACATAAACCCATAAATCGCCAGGTCTCCATACTATTGTTTCTTCACTCATATACATGTAAATAAGAAGTCTCCTTATAATTTCTCTCGCTTTTTTACTTTGTTTACCACGAGGATCATTTGCAAGTTTTGTTCTGAGCAACACAGCCTCTTTTCTAGTCTGGCAGAAGGCCGGGCCTGGGTTTGAACCGCCTGACCTGCATAGAACAGCTACTTTTCCATTAGGCTGTGGCCAGCCTAAAACATAAGAACTCATCTTTTTACTTCAGATAAAATCTCTATACCTCAATAATTTAAGAATACATTTTCTCCTATAATAGTTCCCCTTACAGCATTTTTTGTGCTATCCCATATGACCAGATTTGCTTCATTGTTGTAAGAGATTGAGCCAAGACCTGACTTTGATGCAGTTTTTAACCGATTTGCAATTGGTTTTGAACCAGACAGTAAAGCATTCTCAACAGGAGCAATATTCCATTTTATAAGATTCGATACACAATCATTAATCGGTGTCTGTCCCCCTCCTAAAACACCTTTTAATTTTGATTTATTAAAAAAGTCCATAGAAACCAAATCAGAAGCAAGTGAAAAATGATCATCATCTTTTACTTCTCTTAGTAGGGAAACAGCTTCCCTGCTGATATGAATTCCATCTGCAATAGCCATACATAAGACATTTTTACACCTTAAAGCAGCAAGCATAATTCCATCTTCATCAGGAAGGACATTTTTTTCATCTTCAATTTTTGATCTCAGAAGTTGAATGCCTGAATTACTATCATTTGGGCGGTGCGAAAACCCTTTAACACCTGACATGGCATTAAACATATGTGTCGCCATATTAATACCATAATCATTTATAGCTCTTAATCCTTCAGAATAAGATCCATTACTATGACCAATTGATACAAGAACATTTTTATCCTGAATGTATTTAATCGCATTACCTGATTTATCAAGTTCAGGAGCTAATGTAAAAATAGCTATATTATTCCTTATAAAGGGTTCGATATTTTTTACTGTAAGCTCTTTAACTGAAGATTTGCTGTCATGAACACCGTATTTTGAAATAAAGATACCTTCAAGATGAATGCCCAACATCCTTGCTCCTGTATGGCTTTTGTTTGAACTAATATATGAATTGATCAGCTCAATATTTGAAATTATTTTGTCATATGGTGCAGTAATAATTGTAGGGCAAAATGCAACAATACCATTAAATGCAAGCTTTTCACACAGTTTGTTTATTTCCCTAAACGCATTTTCTTTGCCTAGCTCATCTAAAGTCCAAAAACTACAATCAAGATATCCATTTATCTGAGGATCAATAAACCCAGGAGCAACTATACAATTACTTACATCAAAAGAAAGAAGATTTTTATTGTTTGCCTCATTATTTATTTTTGGAATAAGTATCCCGTTTTTAATCTCCAATTCATTAGCATTTTCAAGTCCAATTGCTTTGTTAAAATTAACAAGTTTAAAGTGTTTTAATTTATGCTTAATTGCCATTTATTCCTGAATCCAAGAATACTCCTATAATATGGTACCTATATAGAATTAAGCATGTATAAATACACAGCAAATCTTATAATTTTATTACTACTAACATAGCTAAAACCTAGACATAATAAGGATTTTGGCATATCATCATCATTTAGAAAAGAATTATACGGAGGTTATTTATGAATAAACAAGATTTGGTCATGCAAATTGCAAACAAAGAAGAACTTACTCAGAAGAAATCAGATGAAATAATATCAACCATCTGTGAAACTGTTATGAAAACCCTTTCAAAGGGCCAAAAAGTAACATTAGCTGGTTTTGGAACATTTGCAGCCAGGAAAAGAAAAGAAAGAAAAGGCAGAAATCCTAAGACAGGAGAAGAAATTCAAATTCCTTCTTCAATAGTTCCAAAATTTTCTGCTGGTAAAGGCTTTAAGTCTACAGTTTCAAGAAAATAAACTGACTCAGGAAGTCAGTTTGAATTGGCTTGCTTATATCCCTCGAGGCAAGCCTCGGGTTTTACGCTTCCCTCAATATAAGATTCTAGTTTAAATAAAAGTAATTTTGCTTTAATGTGATGTTTTAATATAAGCATTATAAAGTTCATTGCTTGATATATTAAGTTCTTTGCTAGCAGCTTTAGTAGCCTGTTTTAAGCTGTAACCTTTGTCAATATATTTTTTCACACATACAAAAATATCCTCATTGCCAAATACAGGCTTTACATGGATTTTATTGCTTTTGTAGCTATTAAAATTTAAACACAAAACTATTTCACCCCTGATATTCTTTTTTTGTAACCTTTTAATTAACTCCTCGATAACTCCACTCCAATACTCTTCATAATATTTTGTAATTTCCCTCGCATAGAATAATTCAAGAGCAGGATAAAATTTATTTATTTCTATAAGGTATTTTTTTAAGTCGTGCGGGGGAATAAAAGAAACAACAGTACAATCTAAATTCTTTAATGATTCAAGAAATATTTCTCGTTTTCTCTTCTCATCCGGGAGATAGCCTGAAAAGAAAAAATTTCCTTTATTAAAAGGACAAACTGATAATGCAGAAACAACAGAGCTTGGACCAGGAACTGGTATTATTTTTATATTTTCCTTCGTAAGTACAGAAACGAGTCTCAGACCAGGATCAGAAATTAAAGGAGTGCCTGCATCAGTTACCAATGCCACACTCTGTGATGATTTAAGGACTGACAAAATAAAATCAATTCTTTTCGCTTCATTAAACTTATGATATGAAACAAGCTTTGTAGAAATCCCATATCTATGAAACAGTTTTACTGTAATTCGTTTGTCTTCGCATAAAACAATATCAGCTTCTTTTAAAGTTTTAACAGCTCTATATGTTATATCTTCAAGATTCCCAATCGGGGTAGCTACAACATACAACTTACCCATTACAGATTGATTATCATTTTTTTCACTATAAATCATTTCTAAATATCAGCACCTATAAAGAAGTCAGGATCAGCAAGCTTATCAAGTATTTTATTCCTTACAGAGAATAAGGCAGGACTATTAAAATCTCTTGGTCTGGAAACAGGAACAGTAATATCCAGAAGAAGCCTGCCCGGCTTATTTCCTATTACCAGGATCCTGTCAGCAAGTTTTAATGCTTCATCAACACTATGAGTCACAAAGACAATAGTTTTTCTGGTTTTTGAAAATAGTCTTAAAAGTTCTATTTGCATATTTTCTCTGTTTTGTTGATCTAAGGCTCCAAATGGTTCATCCATAAGAAGTACTTCAGGCTCGACAGCTAAAGCCCGTGCAATAGCTACTCTCTGCTTCATGCCACCCGAGATTTGATTAACAGAATGGTCTTTGTATCCTGACAGTCCTACAAGATTCAGGTACTCTAGTGCTGTTTCCCTTGCCTTAGCTTTTGAATAGTTTTTAGCAGTAAGACCAAATGCAACATTATCAAGGATATTTAGCCATGGAAATAAAGCATATTCCTGAAAAACAAGAGCTCTGGAGCTATCAGGCCTTTTAACTGGTTTTGAATTAAATAAAACTTCTCCAGAATTAGATTTTATAAATCCTGCAATTAATCCAAGAATTGTAGACTTCCCTGAACCGGAAGGGCCTAAGACACAAACAAATTCCTCTGCAAATATTTCAAAATTAAGATCTGTGAGAATTCTATCCTCTTTTTTGTGATTTAAAAAAGATTTTGAAACATTTACAAATTTAATTTTCGATTGAATTTCATCCATAAAACAACATGTATAATTTACTTACCACCCTCAAGTCCCCATGCAATTCTTACTCTTTTTTCAATTGTCCCAAAGAATATGTTTTCAGTTAAAAATCCTATTGCACCAATTGTAGTAATCATTGCCATAACTTGAGCCATATCAGCAAGCGATCTCCCAAGCTCTAATGTCTGTCCAATTCCCATACCACTTATAAACAATTCACCTGCAATAAGTGCACGCCATGCAAATGCCCAGCTAAGTCTTAATCCAGTTACAAGCTCAGGTATCATTGCTTTAATAATTACGTTCTTATACAAATGCAGATTTCTGCTCCCAAGAGTTTGTGCAGCTCTGATTAAAGTAGGTGGTATGTTTTTCATTGCATTTTTTGTGCTTAGTGCAATAGGCAAAACTGCTTCTAAAATAATAATAAATATTACTGCATTATCAGTAATTCCAAACCAAAGTAAAGCCAGCGGAACCCATGCTACGCTTGGAATTGACTGAAGAGCAAGTATAATTCTTCCAAATGTTATATCCAGCAGATAGTATCTAGCCAGTAATATGCCAATAACAATACCTAAACCAAGCGCAAGAAAATACCCAATTAAAACTCTTATTAAAGAACTAAAAATTGCAACACAATAAGCTCCTTTTAAAAAGCCATAGTAAAAGCTGTCAGCTACACCAAACGGTGAAGGCAAAATATATGGTGGTATTTTACAAATGGTCACCACCATATACCACACTAAAAAAAGTAAAGCAAAAAAGGCAATTCTAATTGTAAAAATCTTCATTTAGAAATCCTTTTTTTATAATACCCTGCTTTTAATCCTGCTAATTTCAATTCTTCCATTATACTTAAATCCAATTTACTCGAGAATGAGCATCTTTTAAGTGCTTTTCCTGCTAGGATTAAATTCAAAATTCAAGGTAACTTATCCAATATTCGGATTCATGAAATCACTTATACCACTTAATGCACCTAAAATAATAACAGCATATTTTTCCTGTTTTTCCGGAGGTAGTTCTCTCAAATACATAGATCCGTGAAAATGTGGTTTTATGGGTCCCCAGAGATCGTAGATAGTCATTGTTTCATGAACTGCCTGAAAAATATCAACTAGTTTATCTTTTGATTTCAAATCATCAATGGATTTTATATTATTGTAAACATCAGAAATAACTGCTATTGAAAGCCGTTCCCATGGTATATCTTCTGTTTTACCTGCATAGCCATCAAAACAAAAATTGTCCCCGTATATATTACGCCATGCATTCTTCATTTCAGTAAGAACAAGCCCTTCCAAAGTAATAGTACTACTCTGGGTAGCAGGCCATGGACCTGCCTGTGTTTTTACCCACATCTTCCAGTCAACACCATCCTTCCTTTTAGGAAGTTCAATTCCACCTGGTGAAGTTTTCAACTGACCTTCGAGCAAAAACTGATTAAACATCGCGTTCCCCGTGAGAAACAAAGTCTCACAATTTAGTCTGTGATTTAACCCAGCTACCGGATAGTCATAATCATGTTCTACCCCACCATCGGCTTTTTCAAATGCTCTGTATTTTCTCAAATGATCATGTACATATCTGACACATGCATCCAGACCAACAACACCACCAAGCAAATGGAGATTATGGTTACTATGTGAATAATTGGCTACTTCAAGTGCAGCCTGAGCAACTCTGTGTTGCTTTATAAGACCAGGTCTAAATCTGCTCCAGGCATTTGAAATTACTTGACCAGCACGACCAATTTTAGTTGAATCTATATCAATTGTTACAGACATATTTCAATGTTACTTCTTTTTAAATCTATTTCAAAAGCAATATTAACAAAAAAATAACTAAAAAAATAATTTTAAAATTAAACATAGATTAATTTTTTCTAATATAGACAATACAAAATTACTTAACAAAATTACTTAACAAAATTCTTTTAAAACCTCTCGTTTTAGGCTTCTTAATCAGTTTCTGCTTACCGCCCTCCTCGCTCATTCTTCGCTTGTCGGGCTTTGCAATGTGTATTTGGAACATCCTCTTAATACACTGCTCAGATTTTACCGAATAAATCGGATAAAATCTTACCTTTTAAATAGCTTGTTCAGAAATGTTACCTAGCTAGGTAGTAACAAGATTTTCTCTATTTTAGATTCTTAACAAAATCTAAAAGTTCAGAATTAGCTGGCATTCCATCAACAATTTTTCTGATTTTTCCAGATTTATCTATCAGAAAAAGTTTTCTTGAAGAGTACCCTTTTGCTTCCTGGTAAACACCATATTTTCTGGCTACATTACCACCAACATCGGCTAAAAGTGGGTGTTTAAAACTAAACTTTTTTGAAAATCCTTCATGGCTTTTTACATCATCACAACTAACCCCAAATACCTGTGTCTGGGCAGATTCAAATAAAGCACTGTCATCCCTGAAAGCACAGTTTTCAGTTGTACAACCTGGAGTATCATCTTTTGGATAAAAAGCAAGAATAACATTTTTCTTACCCTTAAACTGACTCAATGAGTACTCACCGTTTGGATAAGCTTGTAGTTTAAAATCAGGAGCATCCTGATCTACTTTAATTTCTGTTTGTGTTGTCATTGTTTACCTCCTTTAAATTTGTCATTCTGAGTTGAAGGCGAAGAATCTAATAACGTTTTTGAGATCCTTCGCGCTTTGTTCAGGATGACATTTTCAACTCAATAATCTACTAGCAGCAGTTTTCCAGCAAACATTCTGCCAGAATGAATCTATATACTTTCCTCTTTCAGTAGCTTTGTAATCACCTATATAAGCATGTTCCCATACATCCATCACCAATATTGGTTTATAGCCTGCAGGATTTCCAATTTCATGATCCATCACAAAGTGATTTGAAAGTTTTTTAGTTAAAGGATCCTGGAAAGTAATTGCCCAACCAATTCCTCTCATTTTTCCAACATTTTTAAAGTCATTTTCAAAAGTATTCCAATCCCAGAAACATTCACAGATCTTTTTATATAATTTTGAATTTTGATCTATTGCATGTCCGCCTGGAGTCATATTGTCAAAATAATATTCATGCAAAATCATTCCATTATATTCAAATCCATATCTTCTTTTTAACTCACCATATTCAGGTGTTCCTGATTTCCCTGCTTTTGTCAGTTCTTCTACTTTTTGATTTAATATATTTGTGTTATTTACATAACCTGCATAAAGCTTGAAGTGCTCTTCAAGCTGAGCATCAGAAATTCCTTTTAAAGCCTTTAAGTGTGAAAATGTTTTTGGTGAATACCCTGTTGTTGCTATAGTCATCTTTCCTCCCGAAAAAAATCCCTTCGAGATTTTTTCCTTTTTATTCTCGGCGCTCAAAATATTGCTCACCGCAACATTTTTCGCTTAGACACAATTAAGAATACCCAATAAAATACTGTTTGAATCTTGATTTACAAATTCTATTGAAATAAAAATTCAGAAAGACATATTCAGGCATTAAAGGAAATTAATAAATAAAGTTCTTTAAGTAATTAGAATATTTACTTAGTCCATTAAGTTTAAGAAAGCAGGTAATTTTGGCTCCTGGTATAGTTGAAAATTCTTTTAATAGGCTTGATAGCACACATGGACAAATAGCCAGTGATGTTTTAAGAACCAGATTTCAGATCCTTCCCCCAATTAATGCAAAGTTTGTTGAAGCTTCAAATGTTGTAATAGATCTTTTTAACCATAATCGCATTTGTCAAAAGGGCGGAACTAATAATGATCATGAATTGCCTGATGGAAAAACAAGATTAGTATATCTTGGAATGATGATATCTCTTCAGAGATATCGACATTTATGGCCTCATTTACCAATTGAAAATCCTGAAGCACTTCAGGTAAATGATGACTTTAAATTTTTTAGATTAGTTTTGAATAAGTATAAAGTTCTAAAGAGCGGGAAATATGAACTTAAAACAAGATTGGGCAAAATGGATGGATTACCTGTAGCTTATGCCACTCATACACACGCTGATCTTGAGAACTTTATGATTTCATATTTCAGCAATTCTCCCAATGAAGCATTCTCACTTGCTGTCGGGCACGATTTAAATGAAGAAGGTTTAAGGGTCAGTCCTGTTGGCGGAAGTGGTGAAGTTGATCCGAAGTATCTAACAAATAAATTCCCTAACAATAAATTAGGGTTAAAACTTGCTATAGGGATTCCTACCCTTACAGAAACAAAAAAAGACGGACTTAAAGCATGTATTCAAAAAAGCACTATGGATGCTTACAGAAAGAGTGGACCTGTTGTAGACCTACAAAGAGAATTTTTTGCCTTATGTCCTGACTCAAAAGGCAAAATCACATCAGCCATTTATCATTCACCCATGGAATATGGTGGGCTTGCTCTCCAGATAAAAAGAGTAATAGAAAAATTAAAAGCAATGTCGGATTCGTCAGATACAAAGAGTCATTTAACCGCTGATGAGATGAAACTTTTAGCAAAGTGTATGATTGAAGTAGAGCTAACAGACAGGATGAGTGAGATGGCAGAGCTTGAGAGATTTATAATAAACAAATCGAATTCACCCAGGTTTGCCAGGATAAAAACACTTTTAAACTCCTGCAAAATGTTAAATATGTTTGAAAAGCTA
>DUDS01000043.1 GCA_004769085.1 Candidatus Melainabacteria bacterium SSGW_16 | reverse complement strand
GTTAGTGAACAACTTACCAACGCTAAAGAGTTTATAGAAAGATTGCAAAAAATGGGACTGACTGTTATCTATAACAAATCAGATAACGACCAGAAAATTATTGAAGATTATACATATGATGCAGTAAGGGTTTTAGAAGGTATAGCAAGAGAGAATGGTGACGATTGGCCTACAAGTTTTGCAGCGTTTGACAGAGTACAACAATCTCACCTTTGGCAAAAGAACTATGAATTTCAATGGGATGTAGCATTTGAGTATATGCTTCGCTCAGGCCGTAATCTCCTTACAAAAGAAGAGGTTCAAGAAAAAGCAGGAGAAGAAATCGAAGAGTACCTTCTGCTTTTGGATGCTCACAGAAGGCTTGGAAGAGGAGAACGGTTAACTCCTTTGCAGCGTCAAGTTCTTGAAGTTGCAAATATCCCTTACAGGGGAAGAGCCCAAGACAAACTAATTGTGACCGATGACTACAATTTAGAACTTGAAACTAGTGGGAAAACAACCCATTTAAGTGGGCGACATGAGTTTAAGCAGAGTGCAACCAGCATGACAAAAGACCCTACAGCTGTTCCAAGACGAGTACTAGCTCAAATGAAAGCATCAGGGAAAGAAACCCCAGATGCTTTAGTTATTGAAAACCAACAACGATCAGTAGGGGTTATGCAAGGAGAAACACTTATTATGTCTACTCCTGGCATGACTACATATAACTTTGATTCCAGCTCTTTTGCTCGAGTAAGTAGCGATAAAGCAGAGCGCATGGCTAAGTCTAGAGGAGAGGTAAATTATGCCGGTATACAAGAGGTAGAGTTCCATGATGATGGACGAATATCTATTCATCTTATGAATGATACCTTAATGAACATTGCAGCAAAAACTGAAGAACCACACGCTGCAATATTTTTTTCTGACTGGCAATCAGGATCATCAACAGCTAGACCAGATCTTGCTGTTAAAGCACTGGACTATGCTTTGCATACAGTTTTAATGAAGGAAAAGGGAATGCTGTTTCCAAATGGTGACATTATTGAAGGAAGAAACTACCCTGAAATGCCTAATCAAAATGCACATATGGGGTTAGTTGATGTAGATGATCAAGAAGTGTTTGTATACGAATATATGCGAGAGATTTTAGAAAAGATGCCTCAACAGGCAAAGAACAACCTAGAAGGTGTACATATTACCCCAGGGAACCATGAATGGAACTCTGGACGTAAATTCTTTGGAGCAACTCATTCTGTATTTTTAAAAGCATTGTTTAATGAAGCTTCTGACGGGAATTTTAAAACCACCCTTCATTCTAAAGACATTGTAAGAGCTGGCACAAGTCACTTTAAGTCTAGTACAGCCATTGCAGAGCTAGCAGAACATAAAGTTTTAGCCCAGCATTATATGCTGGAGGGAGGAGCAGGATTACCAATAAATCAGTTTGCACAAATGCTTAGTTCTTCTGCTGGGCCTCTTATGAAAGATATTAACTTAATGGGTGCTGGACACTGGCATCATCCTCAATTTATGATGACTAGTAATAAAGTTGGGTTTATCAGTGGTTCTTTAGCTGGACTTGGAAGCTATGAATGGTGGAAAGGAATTAATCCTGTTATAGGAACTACCATTGTTCATTTAGGAGGAAATAGGCCTGTTGAGATAGAGCTTTTAACTCCGGAGTTTCTCTACAACTATAAATGTAAAGGAGCATTTTCAGATAGTAATTTAGAGAGGAGAGGATATACAACCGACAGAGGATTTGATCCAAAGTTACATGGGTTTGGGAAGCTTCTTCTTACTAACGGTAGACAGATTGAAAGAATGCCACAAAGTGCTATTCAAAAAAGGTTGTGGGATATAGTTGAAGGTGTTGCTTGGAGCTCTTCTAGTAAATTGTTCTAACAGCCATCATTTCTTTTTTCATTTGATTTTTAATTTCTTTTACAGTGATATTTTTATAGTGGAGTATAGAGGCTAATAAGGCTGCATCGCAATTAGTTCTTTTAAATACATCAATAACATCTTCAATATCCCCTGCTCCCCCCGATGCAATAACAGGAATACTTACAGAGTCGGCTACTCTTTTGGTAAGTTCTGTATCGTAACCTTTTTTTGTACCATCTGCATCCATGCTGGTTAGAAGAATTTCTCCTGCTCCCAATCTCTCAACTTGCTTAGCCCATTCAATTGCATCAATTCCTGTATTTTCTCTCCCACCTTTTATATAAACATCCCAGGATTTTCTATCCGGATTTAGTTTTGCATCAATTGCTAGTACTATACATTGTGAACCAAATTCTTTTGCTCCATGTTTTATTAAGTCAGGGTTTTTTATCCCAGAGGTGTTTATTGCAATTTTATCTGCACCTGCTCTAAGTATTCCTCTCATCTCATCTATGCTTGAGATTCCTCCTCCAACAGTGAATGGTATGAATACCTCTTGTGCAACAGCCTCTGCAAGCTCTGTAAGAGTTGCTCTTCCTTCATGGCTTGCACTAATATCAAGAAAACATAACTCGTCTACACCCTCGCTGTTATAGTATTTAGCAAGCTCTACAGGATCACCAGCATCCTTTAAGTCGAGGAATTTTGTTCCTTTTACTACTCTTCCTTCTTTTATATCAAGGCAAGAAATAATTCTTTTTGCTAACATATATGTTTCTTTGCGATCCTTTCAACAAGTATTTGAAAATCAGGATTTTCTCCAACTGAGGGTAATAGATTTATTGTTGTATTTTTGTGACATTTTCTATATGACAAAATAATTTTTCTAATGTCTTTTTTTACATGATTACCGCATGAGATAAAAAGAGGGAGGATGTTTATTGTCTTTATGTTGTTTAAAGAACTTAAAATTGAATCAAGCCCTGGTTTTGTATTTTCTAGATATGCTACAAAAATCTTGTTTTTGCTATGTTTCCTTTTAAGAAAGTAGACAAGATTGTTAATTGGTTTTAACCAGGCTTTATTTTTACTTCCATGAGAAACAATAACTAAACAGGTTTTTTTCATTTTGTATTTATTAGAGAAATTTAAGGAATAAAACTCATTAATATTGTATTATTTTTGCAGGCAATACTTTATGAGAATTACTATTCCATACATGTTTTTAACTGTACCAGGTGGGAGAAATACCTATGCTGATTTTTTAGCAACTATTCCTGATGAACTCCCGCGCAGGCCCCCTGATGCTGGAGAAATTAAAGAAGTACCGGACTTACTGGCACCCAGAATAATACTTCATATGCTTTCATGCGGGAAAACTGTTTTTGCTGACCAGAGACTTCTAGGCAATCCACATGTACTTGATTATCTGACAAGTGAAATGATGGATAGGTTATATCGTGTAGAAACTGGTGCAGCAGCCTGATAATGATTATTTAGGCTCTACTACCTTTATATGAAGCTCTTTTAATTGTTTATCGCTGACGTTTCCTGGAGCATCTGTAAGTGGGCAGGTAGCAGTCTGTGTTTTTGGAAATGCAATTACATCGCGGATTGATTTATTCCCTGTTAGCAGCATTACAAGCCTGTCAAGCCCTAAAGCAAGACCGCCATGTGGCGGCGCGCCCATACTTAGTGCATCTAAAAGAAAACCAAATTTCTCTTTTGCTATTTCTTCATCGAGTCCGAGTATTTTGAATATTTTGCTCTGAAGCTCAGTATTGTGGATTCTTATACTTCCGCCACCAATTTCTGTACCGTTGTAAATAATGTCATATGCTGCTGCTTTTACCTTTTCAGGATTAGAATCAAGTAAATGAATATCTTCTGATTTTGGAGAGGTAAAGGGATGATTTACAGAATTAAGCCTTTTTTCTACAGGATCATATTCAAATAAAGGGAAATTTACTATCCAGAATAAAGAATGTTTATTTTTATCTATTAGGTTCAACTTTTCGCCTAGATACAGACGAAGCCTTCCAAGCGCCTGTGCCACTATTTTTGGCTTGTCTGCAATAAAAAGCAAAACATCGCCGGGTTTTACATTTGCCAGCTTTTTCATTTCATTTATTTCTTCATCTTTAAAAAACTTTGCAATTGGTGAACTAACAGAACCATCGCTTTTAAAAGTAATCCACGCTAAGCCTTTTGCACCAAAGTCTTTACTCATGCAAAGTGCTTTTAGGTCGTCCATTTCTTTTCTTGAATACTCAGAAATCCCTGAAACACAGAGGCATTTTACTTCACCGCTTGAAGCCGCAATCTCACTAAATGACTTAAATTCACTCTTTGCCATCAGAGCTGTAAGATCCACAAACTCAAGACCGAACCTCAAATCTGGTTTATCAGAGCCATACAGCGACATTGCTTTTTCATGATCCATCCTGGGGAATGGTCTTGAAATGTCAATTCCAGCAACATTAAATGCACTGGTAATTATTTGTTCGACTACTGAAATAATATCTTCCATGTCGATAAATGACATTTCAATATCTACCTGAGTAAATTCAGGCTGTCTGTCTGCTCGTAAGTCTTCATCTCTGAAGCACCTTGCTATCTGATAATATTTTGGAAAGCCGCTAATCATGAAGAGCTGTTTGAATAACTGCGGAGATTGGGGCAGTGCAAAAAACTTTCCTGGCTGTACCCTGCTTGGAACCAGGTAATCACGAGCTCCTTCTGGAGTAGCTTTTGTAAGAATAGGAGATTCAAGCTCATAAAAATCAAGCTCGTTTAATTTTGTTCTAATTGCCTGTGTTATTTTATGCCGGATTAAAAAAGTTTTCTGCATTGTTTCCCTGCGCAGATCCAAAAACCTGTACTTTAGTCTTAGATTTTCATCCACGTCTTCAGCCTGATCAAGCATGAAAGGAAGCGGTTTTGATTTATTCAGGAGCTCAACCTCTGAAGGGTACATTTCAACTATTCCGGTTTTTTGTGAAGGATTTTCAGTTCCCGAGGGTCTTTTTGTTACTGTGCCACTGACAATGATTACAAACTCATTTCTTAACCCTTCAAAGACCTTGTGAATATCTTTGTTTTTTGCAGGGTCTGCCACTACCTGGAATCTGCCTGTATGATCCCTGAGTTCAATAAAAATTATTCCGCCCAGGTCTCTTGAGGTATCAACCCAGCCTGCAACAGTTATTTGTTTACCTGTGTCGGATTCAGTTAAATCTCCACAGTAATGAGTTCGTTTAAGTTTTTTTGATTTTGCAACTGTTTCTGTATTCATTAGATTTATTATTGTACATTATTCCAACACCCTTATTACATTCTCAATC
>DUDS01000004.1 GCA_004769085.1 Candidatus Melainabacteria bacterium SSGW_16 | reverse complement strand
TGATAGTATAAAGTCTTTATTCCAAATCTATCCCTTACCAGTATTACTTCATGATCACCGTTTTGTTTTCTTGCATCATAAATTGCAAATGCAAACATTCCCCTGAGTCGGTTTAATAACTTTTCAATTCCCCATTCTGCATAACCGTAGATTAAAACTTCTGTATCAGATTCCGATTTAAATCTGTAACCTAGGGATTTAAGATCACTTCTTAATTCTTTAAAGTTATAAATTTCACCATTATAAGTTATCCATATCTTTCCATCTTGGCTAGACATGGGTTGATGTCCATTAGAAGAAGTGTCTATAATTGCTAGCCTGCAATTAATTAGATAAACTTTTCTATCCGGAGAGACATAGATTCCTGAATCATCAGGTCCTCCATGAACCATATAATCCTTCATTCTAAGCACCTTCGGTTCTGCTTCTAATCCGAAGAGATTTTTGAAGTCAATTAATCCAGCAATTCTGCACATTTTTTTACTCAGGTTGCTATTATAATTACTTTACTGATTCCAGGTTCTTGCATTCCACTGAAAATTCATTTAAATCTTTTATAGTATCTATCCCCTTCCAGAAGTCCATAGATTTATAACCATAAATCAGGGATTTCTGAGCAAGTACAGGAAAAGTAGTAACTTCATGATCACCTTTATCAGGCAGATAATCCATAATTCCCGGCTCAAAAACATATATCCCGCCATTAACCCAGTAAGGCAGTGCCCGTTTTTCATCAAAGCCAATGACATAACCGTCTTCATTTAATCTTACAATTCCATAAGGGCTTTTATATGGAAATAAAGATATAGTAGCAAGAACACCTCTTTTAAGGTTTTGTTCTACATGTGCATCAATAGCAAGCTGTAAATCCATGCCGGTACAGATATCACCATTAGTAACAATTACTTTTTCATTAGTCGGAAAATTTTTCCACGCATATTTTACTGCTCCGCCTCTTCCCAGAGGTTCATCTTCTATAGAATAATCCACCTGTACTCCAAACTTTCTACCATCTCTAAAATAATTTTGAATAACCTGACTTAAATATCCACAGGCAAATATTATTTTTCCTACCCCATATTTTACTAGCCATTCAAGCTGATACTCAAGAATTGGTTTATTTTCAATTTTTAGCATTCCTTTAGGACAATTGTTTGTAAAAGGGCTTAGCCTTGCTCCTCGTCCACCAGAAAGTATAATTGCCTGCATCTTTATTTCCCCTGATTTGGTTATTATAAACCACTTATACTGCTATCTAATCTTTCAAACTTTGGAAATCACTATTTGTTAACAAATCCAGCAGGTTACATAGTTCTGCCAATTCGATTGTCAGAAATCCTGTCCAGATAAGCATCAATACTACTTAAAAGAACTACAGGAAAGAAAACAATTATAAAAATCAAACTCAGGATATTCTTCAGTATTCTTTTTAAAATGAAAAGGAGTACACTTAGAGAATTAGTTGCATTTTTTGATTCAATAGAATATCGATTTGAAGCATTCCTGTGCTGTGTACTCAACCAAAGATTAAGGACATTTTTATGGGTTTGTATCTGCATAAAATATTTCTCAAGGATTTTATAGTCATAAAAACAAATTCTTAAACTCTCAGGTAAAACATTATTCATGTAAACTAATATTATGTGGGGATAACCATGAACATCTGGAGCAACTACTCAGCTACCACAATAATCTATCAGTAAGCAGTCAACATGGAAAGATTTTGACGATTCATTCGTCAAAATCTGTATAATATTACAAGTGGTAGACCGTGAGCACTTTGCAAAGCCGACAAGCGAAGAATGAGCGAGGAAGGTGGTGAGTAATTAACATCTGGATTGATATTGAGATTGCTGAACAAGTACCTTTTATTAAGGCTTTATCTGAAGAACTTAAATCAAGAGGCCATACAGTTATTATTACTGCTCAAGATTCAAGAGAGATTAAAAAAAAAATAAGTGATAATGGTATGCAAGCAAAAATTATTGGACAAAAAGACTCATTGTTTGGACTTTTTAGAGAGCAGATAGATATATTAAGATATACCGAATTAGCAGATTATATAAAAGGATTTAAAATTATTATTGCTTTTTCACTAGGCTCAAAATCAATGCTAGCAACATGTACTAACTTAAATATTCCTATCGTATTATTTCTTGAAAATCACAAAGATAAAATAGGCTGGATTCATTATGCTTTGGAAAAAAGCTATTTTATAGTCCAGGATACTGTCACTGAACAGCAAATATTAAAACAAGACATTAATCCAAAAAAAATTGCAAAAATAAATCAGGCTATAAAATTAAAAGGAGCCTCTTTTAGCACAAGGTCAATCAAAGAAATTACCGGCAAAATTGAACTCTTTAGTTCATTTCGGGATATAAAAGCATAACCGGATTTCAATTTTAATAAAGCTATAACCCAATACCTTAAAGTTCCATTTAACTAATCCTTATTGTTTAATCAAAGATTAACCATTTTATAAGCATTAGAACACATTTATCTCTCTAAGAGTTAATCTTTAGAAATTCTGAGAAATATTTTATCAACTTTTTATCAATACTATCTTTGTATAGTCCAAGAAGATCAAGTAATGTAATTGGGAGAACAAAGTCATGTCTGTAGGGTTAGCAATCTCAAATATAGCTAGGTGGACATCAGCAATGTTGATCCTAGGTGAGCAACAATCCGATTTAGAAATACAAAAATTTAATCTTAAGCCAGGAGATAAAAAGGATCAGGCAAGATTTGCTCTTGTAGAAAAAGCATTGCAAATTATAAAAGCAAAATTCGTTCAAGCTAAAGATAACGTAGAAGTGTGGAAAGATATTCTCAAATCATGGCTAGCACTAAGTAAGCTATTTAATGAACTACTTAGATCACAATAATCATAGCTAGTAAATAATTTAGGCATTTAGTAACAATAATCCTGTCCAGTATGATGGCAAACCAGCCAAAGTGATACTTTAATATTGATAGTTAGAATCAAGTTCTAACATTAATGAATGAAAGAATCACTTAAGATATTACTTGACGGAAAAGGTTGTAACAGTGCCTTAGATAAGGGCAACACTGACTCCGATAACTTTGTCTTCGAAAAAGCAAAAAGGATAAAGGATCTTAAGAAAAAACAGGAATTCCTCCTCCAGTATGTAAGTTCTTCACCAGATCAATACAAACTTTGTTGTATTTATTATATTGATTTAATAAAAAAATCAAACCCAAGCTATGCATATGATTTAGCTTACAAACTGCATAAACACTTAGTAAAAGAACCATTGCCACATTGGATGCTTGCAGAGATAGCTTTAGAAAATAAAGCATGGGTATTTGCCAGAAAAGAATTACAAACCGCTTTATGGCTTTCGCTTGATGACAAGCAAAACATTAAAAATACTGAGATACTTTTAAAAAAAGTTTTAACTAAAATTAAGTCTGGTGAATCAGATAGCTCTAATACCAGCTACTGGAAAAGCAAGGAGATTGATATCATTGAAATTTTTTTCTCAATGTTACACTCCCTTGATGGAAGCGAATTACTTAAATATGGAATTGGACTATTAAAAACCTTCCCAGAAAATACTGAAAACCTTGAAAAGGTCTATGAAAGTCTTTCTCTAAAAAATGATTCAGGAATGCTCTTGCAGTTTAAGGATTATTTAAAAGAATTAAGTATTCCTGACTCATTAAAAGATTTATATTTTGGGCTTATAAACTATGATTTATCAAACTATACCGAATCACTTGATTTTCTTTCTAAAGCAAAAGAAGTAAAGTCGAACTATGTTAAAGCGATGTTTTACATCTCAGCGAATCATTTACTTATGCATAATATCCCTGATTTTACAATGATATTTTATAAATTGATTGAACCTTATTCCTCCAATATGTCTCTTGGAGGAATTAGCATGTCTTCATCTCCTAGTTTTACAGCAATTTTAATATTATGGTCAATTTATTCAGAGACAAGCTTAACAAAAAAATGGGAATTTCAAAATGAAAAGATAATTTCAAAGGAACTTTCAAGATTAATCAAAAGAGTTATTGGTAAATGGACAAATGAACAGCTCAATGACTTAATAAATAGACTTATTCAAAATGATTTTTTAAGATTACTACCTTCGTTTAGTATTTATCTTTGTGAGACATTTATACAAGCCAAGCTATTACCCCTTGCAAAAGAAATTTTAAACTCTATTACTGACTCTGAGATTTATAGACTTAAAGCCTGGATATACAGAGTAGAAAACAATACTGAAATGGCAGAAAAAGAACTAGCCAAGTATAGAACTAGTATAGATTTTTCTAAGACACCTAATCTTACTCTCGAATCACTTAGTATAAATTACCCAAAAGAACTGGGACCTAATGAAGAAGATATTTTAAACTCTATAAAAGACATCTACAAACAAACAGACGGTTTAGTAAAAGAGCTTCAACTTGAATACGGCATAAATAACAACACTTGCGAAGAGAATTCATGTGCTGACTGCTGTAAAAAGACATTTCCTATAATCACATATTCAGAATATTTATATATTAAGAAATGGCTTGAGAATCAGCCAAAATCATACCAGGATGAAATAAAACAAAAATCTCTTGAAATAGTGAATCGGTACATAAAAACATATAAAAGTGAGCCACCTTTTATAACTAATGAAATTTCTTATATAAATACAAAAGTCACAGAATATCCCAAAGAATTTACCTGTACATGTCCATTTCTTAAAGACGATAAATGTACAGTTTATGAGTCAAGGCCATTCATGTGCAGAGCCTATGGTTACAGCACAATTGATGGCGCTTCTTTTAAGGGCTGTAATTATTTTTTTTTCCAGCTTATGTATGCAACAAAAACTACAAATACAAGAAAAATAATAAACTTTGATTCATTTAATCAATTTATCAAAGAAGCTGATAATAAATTAATAGAAACTAGTACTTCTGCACCAATTCCCCTATGGTTTGCTTACGATCATAGAGAATCAAAAACAAAAGCTAAATATAATTTTCTTGGAAATGGGGCTTTTTCACTCGTTTATAAGTTAATCATTAATATGTTTTTCAAGAAACAAAAAAGAAGTTAGAGATATCTAAATGCACCTCTAAATGTTTTAAGATAATCCTCTGTGCTTACGCTTGTTGCAGCTGCTTGAGAACTTTCAATGTCTGCAGATAACTTATCTAACTCGGGAATAATGGTTTCAACATATCTTGCTGATGATGGATTAAAAGAATTCAATGAAGATACAGCAGTATGAATACCAGTATTTAGCCTATTATTACTATGGGTTAATCTTCTTACTCTAGGATCATTCTTGCCAGCCTCTTTATGTTGTTCCCGTAAAGCTTCAATTTCTTTTGTCCTAGCATTTATTTCTTCTCTGATTTTTTTTGTTTCTGCTTCAGAGAGTTTACCTTTCATTAATTTCTTTTCAAAGCCTTCAATCTCTTTACCTATCACTCCCATTCTTTTTACAATTGGTTTTCTGTAGCCTTCTTTTATACCAGATGTAGTTGCTGCATTACGAAGTGTGGCTTCTTCATTTTTAAGAGCCTGGTATGTAAATCTTGGAGCATAGGATGCAAGTAAAGCAGTTGGATCAAGTCCGCTTTTCCAAAATGAATCTCCGATTTCCATATTTATGCCTTACCTTACTTTACCTTATACCTTGTTTATACCAAAATTAAGGTCTGGTTAACAAGAGGTAAAACATTATTTTTTGAAGAAGCTTTTTAAAAAATTATCAAAAAAAGGTTAATGGTGATGAGATTGTCACATAATCGGAAATAGGTGTATTTGGGTATGCTAACAAATCAAGGATGTCATTCCCGCGCAAGCGGGAATGACAATATCCTCAAAAAGTTTCAACAGAGCTTAACTAAAATAAAAAGTGAAAAGTAAAATCCTAAGGAATTTATTTATCTAACATGACTACCAAATTGTGGCTCTGTAGCACCTGGATTTCTAAATAGTCTCCAGAACCATCTGGAGTAGTATGGAGCACTGTCAGGCATATGGTAGGATGTCAATCCAGTACCCCACTCTTCTGCTTTGTTACAGATGAATGTACCAACTAAACCTGTAGCAACTATTCCTAGCGCTACAGCAGGATTTACAGCACCAGCTAAGGCAGCTAAACATGAAATACCGCCACCTGCAGTTATTACACCAGAAATCCCACTTATCGTTCTAAAGGTTTGACTTTGTACCATTTCAAGACTTAAGCCATTATCAATCTCACCCTTCTTCTTATATTCACCAATAATACGTTCAATTCCTCCAAGTGCTCCGTAAATTCCAGCAATTCCTAAACCAGCCATTAGTGCCCAGCCTGCAGGACCACATGCTCCAAGAGCTGTACCTAACCTTGCTAGAGTTCCACCTGAACCTAAAGTTTTTACAACATTTCCTATTGCTGTAAATGCACCACTACCACTTATACCTGCACCGGTAGCAGCATTACCAATACCATTAAAAAATAATTTACTAAATATTGATCTAAAGAAATTCGCAACTGTTTGAGCCCATGTTGCTGGCAAAGCTGATCCTGAAACTGCCGGAAGCGCTGAAGCCCCACTTCCTGCTAACTGAACCCCTTCCCTTATACCACCTATAGCAGCAAATGGTGCCCTTACTATAGCTCCCAGAGCATCACCTACTCTGTTAACTACAGGAGCATAAGCACTACTTACAGGCGGAATAGCAGTTGTCATTTAATTGACCTCAATCAAATTATTATTCTTAAATAATTTAAATTAAATAATATGACTCAGACTCAGGTACATGGAAAGCATGCTGGAAACCTATTAGATAACCATACATAGGTAATCCATCTACCTAACTCTATATCTCTTCTATACAGTAGTACAAAAGAATACTAAAGTACTTAAAGAAATATCATATCTATTTATAAAGTAGCTATTTTGCTACTTCAGCTCATACAAAGTACTATACAAATAAAAGTTGACAGTATAATAAAAACTTAATATTTAAACGTACTACCTGCCTAGCAAAGCCTGACAAATCCATTCATTGGTTGTCCTAGAAATTAAGCAAAACAATTAAAGCTTATTTATTTTTACCAATTCTTAACTAAGATAAAGAAGAAATAAATTTCAAAGATTAAATTTCAGTAAGGTAATGTCAAAAAGTTTAAGAACCATCCTTTATATACTTGTAACAATTTAATAAGGAAATATTTATGCCTCCTATACCCTTCCCACTCATTCCTATTATTCCTCCTGCTCAACCTGGATTCGTTCCACCTACAGTAAGACCATCAACAGGTTCAACAGGAAGTATAGACTTAGGTTCCTATTTACCAGGAAGTAGTGGTGACTCTTTCACTGCTGCACCAGCTGGATTAGATTTAAGTTCTTATTTACCTCCTGCAGTAGCAGCACCAGGTGGTGCACCTACCGCGGGTGAAGATGATCCTGTTAGAGGTTTAGATTTACGTTCCTATTTACCTCCTGCAGCTGGACCAGGTGGTACTGGTGGTACAGCTACTGGAAATGCAGATCTCACTGGATTTGCAGGAGCTATGAGTGCTGGTCAAGAAGGAGTAAGTTTTGTCAAACAAGATAATGGATCATATAGAAGAGTTTTTCCTCCTCCAGCACCTGGCGGCGTCCAAATAACTGACAACACAGTTTATTGGATGCAAGGTAATGAACTCTATTCAGAAGGTGGACAACTAACCGGATTACCATCAGGAAACGTAGCAATTCCAGCTGGGGTATTTTCATTAAATTCAGAGACAGGAGCAGTTACACACAGAGCAGGAACAATACTTCCATGGACAAGAGGTTTAGCAATGTCGGGAGCAACTAGTCAAGGTAATGGAGCTTATAGATTTGCAGATGGAACTACAGCATACTTACAAATAAGTCCTATAAATGGATACTATTCATTATATAGACCTGCCGGACAAGTAGCAAATACAGGAGCAGCTCTTCCAGCAGCAACATATTTCTTCACGGAAGCTGGAACTCAACCTGCTGGTTTAAATGGATGGCAAACAGGTGCTATTAATGTACAGGCTCCAGGAACTCCAGTAGC
Source organism: Candidatus Melainabacteria bacterium SSGW_16 (assembly GCA_004769085.1). Classification (GTDB taxonomy): domain Bacteria; phylum Cyanobacteriota; class Vampirovibrionia; order 2-02-FULL-35-15; family 2-02-FULL-35-15; genus SSGW-16. The sequence continues at coordinate 33,474 of DUDS01000004.1, read as the reverse complement.
AGGAGCTGCAGGATCTCCTACAAATTATGATTGTACACAGCTTGCAGGCCCTCGCACTCAAATGATTATAACTGGACGATTAAACCATGTAGGTCAACATACTTTTGGTGGAAACACATATCAATACTTCACTCCAGGTGAAGGTTCTGCTTTACCAACTTTCGGACAATTTTACTTTAGTCGTACAACTGGAGCAGCTACTAACCCACATATCGGAGGAAACATTAGTCAAGATTGTCTAATCTGGTGTAATGGTCCTGCTGCAACTGATCAGCCTCCAGTAGATGCTGATGGAAACGTACATCCTAAATTACATTTCTTCCTTGATAGCACTAATCCAGCCAACCCGGTTTTTGTTCCATATGCATGGATCAATGGTGCATGGAGACGAGTAACAAGACTCGAACCAGGAGCTCCAGGAAATCCAACAGCTTCTGTACAATATAGAGCAGACATGGGTGGAGGTATACAGAAAACCTGGACAGCAAGACCTGGCACAAGCGCCTGGGTATAAAACATTTTTCCTGACTTATTAATTATCACTTAATTACAAGAGAGATTGTAACTGCTCAGAAGTAATTTCATCTTTCTACGTCATTGCGAGGGCTTTAGCCCGAAGCAATCTCAAAACGTTAGGAGATTGCCACGTCTCACTTTGTTCGGCTCGCAATGACGTGAGTAGTTATAAGTTAATTACTAATTAAACCAATTATTCAATTTAATTAAATATATTTAATCTCTGTAAAGAAATCAATATAATTCCCTTTATATATTTGAAATGGAAAAAATTTAAACAGTAACAAAGAGGAGAATTTTATGTTTGTACTACAAGTTGATGGACTTGATCTAAGACCCCCAGTAATACCTAAGGTAGGTGGACAACCACAAGGCGGAGCACCCCAAGGTGGCGGAGTAAATTGGGGACCACAAGGAGGACCTGCGCCAGGAGCAGATCACAATGCAATAGCTATACTTACAAGAGATCCTGTACAAAATACAATCACTCCACCAGGCGATACAGAAACCTTTGTCCGTAGTACATCAAGAATTCATAACACTGTTGGGATGCCGGCTGCATATGCATTTGTAAATTCTGAAAGAGCAGCTAGGATTGGTCAAAACATTGTAAGGCTTGCACAACTTTTAAGGATAACAAGAACTGCAGGTACTGCAGTAACAGCTACTCAAGCAGCAGGAGCCGGTACAAGAATAGGTGGTAGAGTTTTACCAATAGCTGGTGCTGTTTTAACAGCAGGTGAAATTGCATATGATTACCACACTGCTTCACAGATGCCATCAACACCTAGAGAAGTCGTTAATATGGCATTAGAAGGAATAGAATTATCACCTGATCAACTTGCAGCAGGTGTAACTTTAGAAGGAATAAAAAATCAAATTACTGAACTTGCCAGCAGAGATTTAAATAATGCTGAAAATGCCGAAGCGCTAAGAACTTTTTTAATGGATAATGTTGGGCTTGATAGAGACCATTCAAATATGCTAATTGATTGTATAAAGGGAGCACCGCAAAGAAAAGAAGAAGCAATCAGAGAAGCTGATACAGGTCTTGGATATGCAGTAGCAGGTGGACTTACAGCATTAGCAGTAGTTGGAGTAGCAATGTGGTGGAACCCCGTTGGCTGGACTATAGGCGCTGCTGCTGCAATAGTTTGTCTTGGTATTGGTATCGGCTACACAATAAACTGGCTTAGAAAAGTTGATTTCGGTGGTGTTTTTAAAGCACTTGATAAAGTACCAGTTATAGGTCACATAGGCAGAGGCATTCATGCTGTTGCTAGTGGTATTGGCAGAGGTATCGGCGCCGCTGCTAGATGGATTGGTAGCTGGTTTTAGTTAGTATTTATTTTCTTACAATTAACACAGTTGAAATTATATTCAATTGTGTTAATTGTTTTTTTATATCCTGAAAACTTTTTTAGCTGAAGAGTGGTGTATTTCTTTTTACAATGATTATAATCAGATTAAAAAACAAATTTAATATTTATCACATAGCAAATTTTTGTTTTGTAAAGCTTTGTACTAAGTGAAGATATTTAATATATCGATTCAGTATCTTATTTAATAATTTCTTAAAACAAGGAGACATAACAATGGTAAGTGATGCAGATCTTTTAAGGGGATTAGATTTAAGACCACCACTAGGAGGTGGAGGCGGCGGTGGTAATACCGGGACTACTGAAGGTGGTGCTCCAGTAAGACCAACCGGCGCATCCCATGGAACTACTGCAATTGCAGATTCATTTGTTGTAGCAAAATCCGTAAGAGGATTTCTTGCAGCACCAGCTGCTGCTGCCACTGCTGCTCCTGCTGCACCAGTAGCTACTACAGCAACCAGAAGTTTGGCTTTTAGAGCCGGAGCCGCTGTAAGAGGAATTGGAATAGGCCTAAGAGGTTTAGGTTTCTTTGGAGCTCTTCTTAGAGGACTTCCAGTTATAGGTGCATTTTTTGCTCTCGCTGATCTTGCTTCAAGTGGTCAGCAGGAAGAAGCTGTAGCAACTCAAACCGTCTTTGACAATTTCCTTGAAGGAAGATCAGATGCTGAAAAACAAAGAGCTTTTGAAATATACAGAACCCAAGGTGCTGCAGGTCTATCAAGATATCTGACAGAAAATCTTGGGTTTAGTGAAGATTCTGTGAATGAATTTACTAATGCATTAAAAGAACTTCCAAAACTACAAGAACAAGCTGGAACCGATCGCACACGGAATGCATGGTTGACGATTGGTGGTTTAGTACTTGGTGGATTATTTGCACTATGTACAGGAGGAGTTGGCGCAATATTCCTCGGTGCATGTACTGGAATGTGCTATGGAAATCTTCTAAATATGGGCTGTAGATATATACCTGGATTAGCGCCTGATTTTGGAAGCTTGCTTAGAGGCAGACCAAACAACAGTGTTTACACACCAAGAAGTACAACAACAGCTACTGCATAATAAAAATTTTTTAAACTTATCAAGGATCAAAATAATTCCTGGATTAGCTTTTTCTATATAGAGCAACTAATCTTATGACCGGAATTTCATCTCTTCACTTTTCCTTAATGCCACTTGTAATTGGTCAGCAGCAGCCATTTGTACCACCATCAAACAGTGGTTCTGGAAAACCAACCAATCCAGATCCCCTTCTTAAAGGACTTGATCTAAAACCTCCAAAAATTGGTGATAGTTTTAATCCTACCCAAGGACTTGACACACAGACACAACCAGAAAACAGTGTTGTATCAGGAATAAATTTATCAGAGTTTGGGAGAAGACTTCCTCTTGGCAGCTCTACTCTTGTCAGACAAAAAGATGGGTCTTACAGCAGGGTATTTGATAGAAATATTGCTGATAATACCGCCTACTGGATACAAGGAAATTCTCTTTATGCAGAAGGTCCTGAGGGTGGAAACGGAACAATCACGGTAGACACCGGTGAAGGACCTGATAAAGTAAAACGAGAACCAGTTACCAAAGGCGTCTACTACCTAAATGGAGAAAATGGTGTAGGCTATAGAAATGAACCCATCCTCCCTTGGACAAAATCACTTGCAGGGATTAACGCTACTCCTGATAAAGATGGTTTCACTTACTATGTTAATGGGGTAGGATTAGCACATTACCTTGTCCATTCAGATACTCCGGGACAACCAGTTGGAAGAATCTGGAGAACCGATGGACAGTTATATACAGACGGGAAATGGACTTCATGTCCAAATGCTCCTCCTGGCACACTGGCAAGCAACTTAACGATTCCAATAAATAACTCTGCGCTTAACATTACAAATCCATTAGATGATCAGGTTAGTCAAATAACCAAACGACTACTACATTTAAAATCTTGCCTTAGTGGTAATAAGCAAATATTGTCTAACGGATATAGCAGAATATATCAAGGTACACCAGTTCCTTTTACTGATGATGAAAGAAACGGATACACCCGAGAAATAGCCAGACTTGAAGCAGAAATTCAACAACAACAAAGGCTTTTAAGACAAAAAGTAGTCGAACTTACATGCTGGCAGGTATTTATGCATCATCCAGCAGTAAATAAAATTTATAACAATAATCATGATCAATTTAGAAATAATTTTATTATACCTCAGTTAAACGCTCTTACAGAAAATACCTCACTTGACATAAATAATAACGAACTTAAAAATTTAAGAGCAAGAATTTATCAAAACATTGCAAACAACAATTCAATACATCCAAGCATATTAAATACAAATACTTTTTGCTATAGAGCAAACACGCCACCAGAAATATTAGAAGCTTTTAAAAGTAATATTTCTATAAATTTAGGAACTAGAGTGCTGGGAAGTCCGGGGGAATCAGCACTGACAACAGTTTTTTGTTATATCAACAAAGAGGGAAATTTAATTGTAGTTTCATTCAGGGGAAGAGAATTTAACCGAGCAAGTACTCAGTTGCAATGTTATAGTGCTCATGTAATGGATATTGCATATGCTGGACAAAGAGTTCCTGAAGGACGAAGGAAAAATATACAAGTAACAATTAACGATAAAATTCTCAGCAGACATTCTCACCATGGAGGTGGTTCTGAAGAACCAAATATTAGATTGTCAGATAATGCAGCGTCACAAAATGAAGAGTTTATGTCATGGTTTTGCGAGAACTTCTTGGAATATAATTTGACCAAGTTTCCTTCATTACTTGCACCAGCTAGCAGGTTTGGGGAATCTAGATACAGACCATTTCCTGGGTTGCTATCGGAGTTCGAAGCACAGCTAATAAGAAGAGGTAGACCATAGAAAATCTTTTTATGACACCGAACAAAGGTAATTAGGATTAAGAAGAAGTTAAAATAGTTTATTAACAATTTTTTATCTGTAAAATCTGTAAAATTACGTTTTATTAATAACTTGTATAAGTTATAGAAGAACTAATCTTATGATTAAATTTCCAACTCCTCACTTACCTTTAATGAGATTTCTAATTGGTCAACAGCAACCATTTGTACCACCAGCATCAAATAGTGGCTCTGGAAGACCAGCTAATTCAGACCCACTTCTTAAAGGGCTTGATCTAAGTCCTCCAAGAATTGGGGATGGTTTTAATCCTAGCCAAGGGCTTGACACACAGACACAACCAGGAAATGTTGTTGTAGCAGGAATAAATTTAGCAGAGTTTGGAAGAAGACTAGGTATATCTGGAGGTAATGCTAGTTTTATAAGACAACAAGATGGATCTTACAAAAGAGTATTTGGAGGAATAAATGCCAGTGACAACACAATGTATTGGGTGCAAGGAAATGGACTTTATGCAGAAGGTCCCGGTGATAGTAATGGAACAGTATCAATAGATAATGGAAATGGCGGTGTAATTACTCAAACTGTTACAAAAGGTTTTTATTATTTAAATAGAGAAAATGGTATAGGTCATAGAAATGAAGCTATCTCCCCATGGACAAAACCACTTGCAGGAATTGGCGTTGCTGCTGGTAATGATGGTTCAACTTACTATGTTAATGGAGTAGGATTAGCACATCATTTGGTGCTTAATGAACCAGGACAACCATCCGGTAGAATCTGGAGAGCTGATGGTCAGATCTATGCTAACGGGAACTGGACTCCTTGTGCTACTGCTCCACAAGGTACTATTTATGTTGGAACAGCAAGTCCTGATGGAAGAACAAATATTGTGCCATCAGAAGATACAAACCCTGCACCATGGCTAGTCATAAAAACAGAAAGCGGGAGACATCTACGATTTAGACCAGGAAATACTGATCTGAGGGTATTTGAATATAGTAATAATAGCTGGATTGAATTAACCAATAGATACGGTTACTATCACACTGATAAACAGGTCAGTGGAGCTCTTCAGACATACAGACGCTCTTCTTATGTAACACCAGCTCAGCCATACACAACAGACTTTCCTGATTTTGATACTCGAATATCCACAGCTAAAACTAATTTGACAAATAGTGGAGCAACCAATATCGAAGTTTCAAACAGATTTCTATTTAATCAAAGTACACTTTTGCCAGGTACAGGACTAAAAGATGTCGTTCAAATAATTTCATATACACAAGGAAGTACACAAAAACACAAAGTCATCATATCAACCATGAATGGTAATGCTGTAAGCAACAGCAGAGAATATGAATTCACAAGAAAAGATCTTCAAAGAATTGCTAATAATCACTCCATTCAAATATCAAACTGGAATAATCCAAATGAACTGATAAATCTTATCGGTGCACATTTTTCCATGGACAGACATCCCAGAGCAAGCACATTCAGGGTAGAAGAACTCCAAAAAGAGTTAGCTGAAACTAATTCCAGCATACAGGATCGTACTCAAAGAAGGTCACCACAATTACTTGATTGTCTTTGTGATAAATTAGCCTACGACACGATTGAACTTGAATGCTGGAACCTGTTTAATAATAATGAAACAGTAAGAAACAGATTTAACAGTGATGCTAATGCATTCTGGTGGACTGTATATCAACCCAACTGTGGAAGGTTCGGGAGTTTTGGTCGTCTTATCCCAAGAGAATTTAACAGGGAGGTATATGCACGAGTCCCTCAGCTTACTGAAGCGAATCTAAATGCACTTAGAGCAGAAATCCTAAGAACTGCAACAACAGCAGCAATAAGAACAACAAGCCCATATGAATAATACTTTAGTTAAAAACAGGTTATGAAGAGATTAATAAGTAAAATTATTTTTTTTAGCTGCTTTGTATTAGTTAAATATCTACTTAGCAGATAGGTGTGCATTAGTTTTTAAACACAGGACAACCAATCTTATGGTTGGAATTTTAATTTTTCACTTTCCTTTAACTCCATTTCTAATTGGTCAGCAACAACCATTTGTACCCCCCTCAAACAGTGGTTCTGGAAAACCAACCAATTCAGATCCCCTTCTTAAAGGACTTGATCTAAAACCTCCAAAAATTGGTGATAGTTTTAATCCTAGCCAAGGGCTTGACACACAGACACAGCCAGAAAATGGTGTTGGCTCAGGAATAAATTTATCAGAGTTTGGAAGAAGACTCCCTCTTGGCAGCTCTACTCTTGTCAAGCAAAAAGACGGGTCTTACAGCAGAGTATTTGATAGAAATATTGCCGATAATACTAGCTATTGGATACAAGGAGATTCTCTTTATGCAGAAGGTCCTGAAGGTGGTAACGGGACAGTATCAATAGATAACGGCACTGGTGGTGTAACAACTCAAACTGTTACAAGAGGTGTTTATTATTTAAGTGGAGAAAATGGTGTAGGTCATAGAAATGAAGAAATCTTATCCTGGACAAAACCACTTGCAGGAATTGGTGCTACTCCTAGCAACAATGGATCGGCTCACTATGTTGATGGAGTAGGATTGGCACATTATTTAGTACTAAATGAATCCGGGCAATCATCCGGGAGGATCTGGAGAGCTGATGGACAACTATATGTAAATGGAAGCTGGACTCCATGTGCTACTGCACCTACTGGCACTATGTTTGTTGGGACTGCAAGTGCTGATGGTCGCTGGATAATGCCTGGGGCAAATCCTAATGAACCTCCATTTTATTTAGCAGGCAATGAAAAAACTATAATTCGATATAAGGGACTGGGCAACAATCTTACCGTTCAACAATATAATCAAAGTAATAATTCTTGGAGTAATTTAAATTTAACTTCAGTAAGTGACATTAACTTATACAGGCAAGTAGTACATGCTTTATTACCAAATGCTTCTCAAGGTACCAATAATACAACACAGCTAACCTTAAGCAATGGTCAAACAATTCAACTATCATATTCAAATATCGGTGATAAAAGCACTGTTACTATTGCTGATGTTAATCCACAAACTGTTTTTAATAATTTAAATCAAGCTGATCATCAAATATTTCAGATGTTAATAAGTCAATGTAATTTACAAATAAGAGTTGGCAGCAATAACTACACCCTCCAAGCATGGGCAGGAAGCAATAATGATGAGAGATCTGAACTTCGCTATCAATATCAATCAAATGGACAAACAACAGTTTGTTCCAGATATGCTGTAGTTGGAGATGGAAATAATATTAACTATCATCAGATAGTACATTTGCACAACTGGCTTTATACTTCTTTGCCACAACATACTGCACCTGTATATGGCTATAAAAGCAATGGACAAAATGTTGAATGGGATCATGATCCAATTTCAGTTGTCCGTAATGGAACGACTTATACCCTCGCACATTCAAATGGACAATTTAGACTAGTAAATGGAAATCAAAATATCCCTTACAACACACCTCCGCCAGCCCTGCCTCCAGAACCAATAGAAATAAATACAAAACTATATCTTGGTGTGCGAAATCAAGCTATGTACTGTCACGATGGATTTAGGGATAAAAATGAAGGTGGTTTTAAATTAAGTTTATATGGTTTTGATCCTAACAAGGATTTCGACAGAGAAGCACTCTTAAGAGATATTCCTGGCAGAAGAAATAAACCACCAGTAAAGGTTGATGATGATACAAGAAAAATAATTGATGAATGGCTTAAGAACTCATCAAAAAAATAAAAGTGATTATGACGAGGTTAATATTAGACATTTAAACAATTAAAAATTTCTAATATAAAAAAAGTCAACTGCAGTAGAACTACAGCTTTTTATATTTAAGGAGTAGTAGCAGAAGAACTAATCTTATGATTGGAATTTCAACTTTTCACTTATCTTTTATGCCACTTGTGTTTGGCCAAACCCAGCAGCAACCATTTGTACCACCGTCCAGTGGCTCTGGAAGACCAAGCAATCCAGACCCGCTTCTTAGGGGGCTTGATCTAAAACCTCCGGTAATACCTAACCAAGAACCTGGTATACAGACACAACCAGAAAGTGGTACTGGATCAGGAATAAATTTAGCAGAGTTTGGAAGAAGGCTTAGTATACCTGGAAGTAGTGCTAGTTTTGTAAGACAAAGGGATGGATCTTACAGAAGAGTATTTGGAGAAATAAATGCTACAGACAACACTATTTACTGGATGCAGGGAAATACTCTTTATGCAGAAGGTCCTAGCGGTGGTAACGGGACAGTATCAATAGATAACGGCACTGGTGGTGTAACAACTCAAACTGTTACAAGAGGTGTTTATTCTTTAAGTGGAGAAAATGGTATAGGTCATAGAAATGAAGAAATCTTACCCTGGACAAGATCACTAGCAGGAATTAATGCTACTGTTGCTAATGATGGTTCAACTTACTATGTTGGTGGAGTAGGATTAGCACATCATTTAGTTCTTAATGAACCAGGACAACCACCCGGTAGGATCTGGAGAGCAGATGGACAGTTATATGCAAATGGAAGTTGGACTCCATGTGCCACAGCTCCAAGTGGTACGATGTTTGTCGGGACTGCAAGTGCCGATGGAAGATGGATCTTACCTTCTGATGATTCAAATCCCACCCCATATTTAATTACAAGAACAAGAAGCGGCAGAATAATTCGTTTCAGAGCAGGCACAACAGACTTAAGAGTCTTTGAATATAATAGAAATACTAACACCTGGTCTCCGCTTACCAATAGAAACGACAACACTCATAGCGATGCAGAAGTTAGAGCTGCTATTTTAAATCTTACTAATGACACTCCTCCATTACAAATAACAACAAATCTGCCTTCTATTAATACGTACTCTACTGCACTATCTCAAAATATTTCAGCTAGTGGAGGTACTAATATTAATATTTCTTCCAGGTATACTTTCCCACAAAGTACTCATCGTAGTGATTGCACAGATACAGCACAACTTGTATCATACACACAAAGCGGTGGAACTCACTATAGGCTACTAATAGCATCCACCGATAATACCGGGAGAACACCTTTATTTGCAGAATATAGTTTTTCACAAGCAGAACTACAAAGACTTGCTACAGAACATAACATACCAACTTCACCTAACTGGAATAACCCAAATGAGGTTCTTCAGTGGCTAAATAGACACTTTTCATTTCGTCCAGCAGAAAACGCAGGGGAAAATTACTGGAGAAACAAATTAAATTCCACAAATGATTTGCTTAGGAGAGATTTAATTCCATTTGGAAATATCAGGAATTTACAGTGGAGACCTGTATGGAACTTAGGAACTACTCCTATAGATCCTATACAAACTGCTGTGCAAAGACTTCAGGGCGGCACAAATAGTGATGATAGATTTTTAATTGATGATGGACCTTTAGGCAGAAGAAATGCTTTTGACTTTGTAGGATGTATTAGTTTCGCTCACAGTTTTAATCTTGGTTCACCTATTACAGCAAGCAGAGATGTAGCCATTAGAGATGAAATTATTCGAAGAACATTTGGAACAGATAGAAGCCAGGTTGGTGTAGTTTCTTTTACTCGTGACGGAACAAATTATGTAATTGGTGTAAGAGGTTCTACTATTGAGGTTTACCAATGGCATCATATGAGTGAAACTTACACAATGTTTAGTTACTACAGTTACTTACCGTCAGAAGTAAATGCTGAAATAACTAGAATATTTAGTGCAAATGGTATCAATCTTACTAACTTAGGATTTAATCCTGCTACTCAACCTGCAAATGAACAAGAATATCAGTCAAACCTAACATATTACACAAATCTTCTTAGAGTAACTCATCTCGAACGGATAGGACTTGGCTCAAGATTAACCTGGCATACTCGCAGAGCAGGATCAAATGTAGATCAAATTTTAAATACTTCAAATACAATAAGAAGAAGTCCGTAACTATTTCCACAGAATTATATTTTAAGCTAGCTTAAAATACTTACAGAAAACATTCCCCCATGTTTCTTATAATGCTCATCAGATTTTTTTGTATCATCCAGTTCAATAGTAACTGAAATCTTTTTTAAGTCTTTTCCAATCCATATCCCCATAGAGCCAGGTGCAGGATACCCTATATCCTCATGTGCAGTAAGCCCTGCAACATGAGATAGTTTTTCAGCCAACTCTCTGGATTGCTCCCCATCATAGTTAATCATGGGCGGGTTAGGGAATTGAATGAAATGATTTGTATGAATTGCAATAACTTTTTTAAAATTATACTTATTCATTAAATCAACTATGATTTTTGTTTCAGGTTCTGATGCAGGCTCACTGCCTGGGCAATATGCACTGTTTCCTGCTACAGGAATCTTATTCCATGTATGAGACGGAAAATTTCTGTTTAGATCCACATTATTTGCATTTACCCTGGTTTTGTGAAAAATACCATCAGGATTTATGCAGGGGATTAAAAGCAAAAAACAATCTTCCGGAAATTGTTTGTCTTTTATTTCATCAATATAAAACTCACAGAATTCTTTTGATTGTGGTTCTACACCATGTATTGCACCAATTATAAGTGTCTTGTTAAATGAATTTTCATCGCCAAATGCATATCCTTTTATATCTCTGCCTTCTACACTTTTGCCCAGCAAAACTTCTTTCATGATAAGTTAGAATAATATATAAACCATGAATTATCAATTAGCTATTAACGAAATATCAAAACTATTTAACAGCAACACAAATTCCGGCGAAGTTATAACAGGAATATCGTATGACTCAAGGCTTGTAAAAGAAGGAGACATATTTGTTTGTTTAATCGGGGAAAAAGCAGATGGACATAATCACATTAATGAAGCTGAAAATAAAGGTGCCAGAGCAATTCTGGCACAGAAAAAAATAATTTCAAAACTCCCTGTCATTTATGTGGCTGATGCTCAGTCTTCAATTCCAAAACTAGCAAATTATTTTTATAAAGAACCAAGCAAAAAAATCAGAATTATTGGCATAACTGGTACAAATGGCAAAACAACAACAACACATTTAATACAACACATTCTTGAAAAAAATGATCATAAAACTGCTCTTATTGGCACACTCGGCATTAAAGAAACCACAACTTCTGATTACTATGATTCAAAGCACACAACGCCACAGGCATCAGATTTGCAGAGACAGTTAAGCAGCCTTGTAGAAAGAGGTTTTACAAACCTTGCTATGGAAGTAAGCTCACATGCGCTTGCATTACACAGGGTAGATGAATGTACTTTTACAGGTGCAGTACTAACTAACATTACACAGGATCATCTGGATTTTCATTTGACAATGGAAGAATATACAAAAGCTAAGCTAAAACTTTTTAACATGATCAATCAAAGTATCATGAAAAACAAATTTGCAATTATTAATAGAGATGATAGTTCCTATGACCTTTTTAAAAATACCGTTTCAAAGGATGTTCGTATATTTAGTTACTCAGTAAAAAACAAATCAGATTTTTATGGATATGAAATAAATTTTGGACTCACAGGTTTAAATTTTAAATTATCCTGTCCGGAAGGGGAATACGAGGTTTTAAGCAAATTAAATGGTTTGTTTAATGTATATAATCTCCTTGCTGCAATTGCAGCAGGATACTCAGAAGGAATAGAAATAAAGAAAATAATTGATTCTATAAAAGATGCTAAAGAAGTTGCAGGCAGATTTCAAATTATATCAAATGAAAAGAACCCAGATTCCCCAATGTGCATAGTAGACTATGCGCACACACCTGACGGACTTGATAATATTCTAAAAGCTGCCAGACAAATACTGAAATCAAAGAATAAAAAAGGAAGGTTAGTTTGTGTTTTTGGTTGTGGTGGCGACAGAGATCCCACAAAGCGACCTAAGATGGGAAGAATTGCAGAAGAACTTGCAGATGTAGTTATAATCACCTCCGATAATCCACGAACAGAAGATCCAAAACAAATAATAAGCGATATTCTAAGTGGAATAAATAATACTACAGGGATAATAGTTGAACCTGACAGAAAAAATGCAATTCAGATTGCAGTACAAAAATCAGCAAAAGATGACATTATTGTCATGGCAGGAAAGGGGCATGAAGACTACCAGATCCTTAAAGACAGAACAATTCATTTTGATGATAGAGAAGAGGTTAAAAACGCTCTTGAAACAATAAAATGTTAAAGTTAGGAATTATAGGTTACCCACTCGAGCATTCTCTCTCACCAGTTATGCACAGTGCTGCACTTCAATATTTAAATGTTAGTGGAAGTTACAGAGGAATAGAAACAGAAGAAAAAGAACTTGAAAGAGTTTTTAAACAGTTAAAAGATTCAGGATTTAAAGGGTTTAATGTTACTATACCTCACAAAGTAACCATTATTCCGCTTCTTGATGAATTAAGTGAGACTGCAAAACTTGCAGGTGCAGTAAATACTGTAGTATTCAGAAGTGACGGAAAATCAGCAGGAGAAAATACAGATGTTATGGGATTCTGGGAAGCAATCCCTAAAGATGCCAGAGAGGACATACCAAAACAAACTGTTTCACTTTTAGGAACAGGTGGATCAGCGCGTGCAATAGGAGTAGCTCTTCTTAAAAACAACACAAAAACAATAAAAATATTTGGAAGGAGTAAAGAAAAACTGTCTGCATTTCTGGATTTCATGGAGTCCAGGAGACAATTAACAGGATCAAAAACAAAAATCGAAGGAGGATTAATTTCAGGTTTGGATTTAACTAATACTTTTATGCTTGTAAATTCAACTCCCTTAGGTATGTATCCAAGCATTGATGCTTCACCAGTTACAAAAGAAGAACTAAAGAAAATGATGCCAAACGGAATAGTATATGACATTATTTATAATCCTCCACAGACTTTATTACTCTTACAAGCAAGATCTGTAGGGCTTAAAACTATTAACGGAACTGAAATGCTTATAAGACAAGGAGCACAATCACTAAGTATTTGGCTTGAGCAAAATGTTGCACCTGTTGGGGTCATGAGGCTTGCAGTAAACCACAGTCTTGAAGAGGCAAAAGCCAGTAAGAATTTGTAATCTATGTGAATTTCATTTCTTAGAAATAACTGCAGATTTATAATACTCCTGAAGTGGTTTTACAACAGCAGGATCATTAATCAGTGATTTAATTGCTTTTACAGTTGCATATGCAGCACGTGCAGTAGTAACCACTGGAATCGAATACTGAATTGCAGCCTGTCTGATATATTTATCATCTTGTCTGGCTTCTCGTCCGATTGGGGTGTTAATTACCAGCTGAACTTCTTTATTTTTTATGTGATCAACAATATTGGGTCTTCCTTCATAGACTTTTTTAACTTCTTTAATTTCAATTCCTTTGTTTTTAAGAAAAGTACCTGTACCACTTGTTGCATAAATTCCAAACCCAAGATTAGACAATTCCTTTGCTGTTCCGATAATTGCATTTTTATCTTTATCATTAACACTGATAAAAATATTCCCTCTTGTAGGGAGTGCCTGACTTGCAGCAATCTGGGATTTTGCAAAAGAGATACTAAAATCATTACTGATTCCCATTACTTCTCCGGTAGATTTCATTTCTGGTCCTAAAATTATGTCAGTACCAGGGAATTTATTAAACGGTAGAACAACTTCTTTAACTGATACCCATTCAGGAATAATTTCCTTTAGTCCAAGTTCTTTAATTGATTTACCAAGCATGATTTTGCTTGCCATTTTCGCCCAGGGAATTCCAGTAGCTTTTGACACAAAAGGAATAGTTCTGCTTGCTCGTGGATTCACTTCAAGAACATAAAGAATATCGTTCTTTATCGCATATTGAATATTCATAAGCCCTATAACTTTTAATCCATCTGCAAGCTTAGCTGTAGTTTCCCGTATTAAATCAAGATGCTGCTTTGAAATGTTTTGCGGTGGTAATATACATGCACTGTCACCACTATGCACACCAGCTTCTTCTATATGTTCCATAATCCCACAAATCAAAATATCCTTACCATCAGAAATAGCATCAACATCAATTTCAGTTGCACTTTCAAGAAAAGTATCAATAAGAACAGGGTGTTCCGGTTCAACATCAAATATTTTTTCTACAAACTGTTCCATTTCATTTAAACTATAAAATATTTCCATTGCTCTTCCCCCAAGAACAAAACTTGGTCTGAGCAAAAGCGGGAAACCCATTTCCTTTGCTATATTTATTGATTCCTGAACTGATCTTGCAGATGCGGATTTAGGCTGATTCAATCCTAGTTTTTTTATCAATTTGCTAAAAAGCTCCCTGTCTTCAGCCAGTCTTATATTTTCAGGTTTGGTACCAAGGATTTTTACGCCAAGCTTTTCAAGCCCTTCAGCAATATTCAGAGGGGTTTGTCCACCAAACTGTACAATTACACCTACAGGTTTTTCAGTCCTGTAAATATTAAAAACATCTTCACATGTTAATGGTTCAAAATATAATCTGGAAGAAACATTATAGTCAGTCGAAACTGTTTCAGGATTTGAATTAACCATGATCGTTTCATATCCTTCTTCCTGCAACCCGAAAGAAGCATGAACACAACAGTAATCAAACTCAATCCCCTGCCCGATTCTGTTTGGTCCACCACCCAAAATCATTATTTTTTTATTTGCTGACACTTTTTGTTCATTTTCGGATTCATAAGTAGAGTAGTGATAAGGTGTATAGGACTCAAACTCACCTGCACAGGTATCCACAGTTTTAAACACCGGATAAACCAAGTGCTTCTCTCTGAGTTCTCTGATTTTATCTTCTGAAATGTTTTTTCCCTTGTCTGAAAGTATATGAGATATTTGCCTGTCACTAAAACCAAGGCTTTTAAGATGAAATAAATATTTTTTATTGTCTAATGCATTAAAATCAAGACTTTCAAGCTTTTTTATTTCCTGAACAATTGCATACAGATGCTGGAGAAACCATAAATCTATCCTGGTAAGCAAGTGTATATTCTCAACAGAGATTCCTTTATACAAAGCAGCATAAATATGTTTAATCCTGTCAGGAGTTGGTGTTTGTAATAATTTTAATATCTCCTTTTCACTATGTTTTGAGAAAAAATTATCATAAAATCCAGTCATTTTAATCTCAAGGCCTCTCAGGGCTTTTTGAAATGATTCCTTAAATGTTCTCCCAATAGCCATCACTTCACCTACTGATTTCATTTGGGTAGTCAGCACACAATCTGCCCCTGGGAATTTTTCCATAGCCCATCTTGGGATTTTAGTAACCACATAGTCAATAGAAGGTTCAAAACTAGCATAGGTAGTTCTGGTTATCTCATTTGGAATTTCATCCAAGGTATAACCTACTGCCAGCTTTGATGCAATCCTTGCAATTGGAAAACCAGTGGCTTTGCTGGCTAAAGCACTAGATCTCGATACCCGGGGATTCATTTCTATGACAACTACTCTGCCATTTTCTGGATTAACCGCAAACTGAATGTTGCTCCCTCCTGTTTCCACACCAATAGCACGGATAATTTTAATAGAAGCATCTCTTAAATACTGATATTTTTTATCTGTAAGAGTCTGTGCTGGTGCTACTGTAATTGAATCTCCTGTATGAATTCCCATAGGATCAAAATTTTCTATTGAACAGATAATTACCACATTATCTGCCAGATCCCTCATAACTTCCAGTTCATATTCCTTCCATCCAAGAACATTTTCCTCAAGAAGCACCTGATGAATTGGACTGCTTTCAAGCGCATTTTCCAGCATAACCTCAAGCTCATCCTGGTTATAAGCAATTCCACCGCCTGTCCCTCCAAGAGTAAATGCAGGTCTGAGGATAAGCGGAAACCCTAGTTCACCTGCCAGATAAATTCCATCGGCTTTTGACTTTGCAATATATGATTTTGGAACCTCAAGACCAATCTGCTGCATTTTGTTTTTAAAAAGATTTCTGTCTTCAGCCAGCTCAATAGATTCAAGCTTTGCACCAATAAGCTCAACTCCATATTTTTTTAATACACCACTTTTAGCAAGTCCCACAGCTATATTTAGTGCAGTTTGCCCTCCCATAGTAGGTAAGATTGCATCAGGTTTTTCACTCTGAATTATTGATTCAACATATTGTTCTGTAATAGGCTCAATATATGTTCTGTCAGCAAATTCAGGATCAGTCATTATTGTTGCAGGATTTGAGTTAACTAAAACCACTTCATATCCTTCTTCTTTTAATGCTCTTGTTGCCTGGGTACCAGAATAATCAAACTCACATGCCTGACCTATTACAATCGGACCGGCTCCTATGATTAAAATCTTTTTTATATCTTTCCTTTTAGGCATGAGAGAACAAAAACTCCTTTTCCTTATCTAATTCCTCCACAAAAGAAATGATCTTTTCTTTACTTGTAAAAAACCTTAAACCAAACCCATCCCATGTATAGTGATCAGAAATCACATTCCCTGAATCAAACCAGCATGTTGCAGAGTATCCTTTATGAGCACGTTCAAATATAAGCTCAAAAGAAGGTTCAATAGCCTCAAAGGAAAACATATTATTGTTTTGATTAGAAAGGAATGTTCTTACACCCTCAATAAGATTTTCAATTTCATTTACAGGTTTTATTGCAAACACATAATCCCCAGTCCCGTTATCATTTTTTATTTTCTCAAATACAAGCTTTTGCTTCGCACTTGAAACCATAATTTTATATGGCACCCATGAAATTGATGTCTTATCCCTGATTTGATCTTTTAATAAAACTAGCTCCAGACTGCTTACAACTGCTTCATCTTCTGATAAAAGTTTTGCCATTTTTTATCTTAAGTTTTCCTAAAAGTCTTTGTATAAGATACCAGAAGAAAACTATAAATGCTATATTTAATTCCGTATTCACGACTAAAGGATTTGTCCCCTTTATTGGGCAAATCCGATCAAGCGAAAGAAATTGACCGAAGGAAGCTTCAGCTTGTCTGAAGCATTATAAAGAAATGCAAATATTCAGCCAGTTTAAACCAAACTTATTTCCTTCAGGATCCAGCGTTGCTCTTGGTGTATTTGATGGGGTACATCTTGGACATGCTGAGATAATCAGAAATGCTGTAACAAGCAGTATTGAAAATAATCTCAACCCTGTAGTTGCAACATTTATAAATCATCCTCACACAGAAATAACGGGTCAGGCACCAAAACTTTTAACTTCATTTGAAGAAAGAATCAAACTCATAGAGCAACTTGGTATAAAGGCAGTTCTTGCGCTTGAATTTGACTCAAAATTAAGACACATGAGTGCACAGGATTACTTTACAAAAGTTCTGCTTGATTGTTTGAATGCAAAATTTATTACTGTGGGTTATGACCATAAATTCGGATTCAATCAGGAAGGAAATCCGGAAAAATTAAAAGAGTGGGGTAAAAAATTTGGGGTAATTGTAACTGTCACATCGCCTGTTAATATTAATAACGAACCTGTAAGCAGCACAAGAATAAGAAAAAATATAGCTGCCGGGCAGGTAAAATCTGCAGGTTTACTTTTAGGGAGAAATTATTCTCTTGCAGGCAAAGTCACCCAGGGATTAAAAAGAGGAACAGAGCTCGGCTTTCCTACAGCAAACTTAATGATCTCAAGCCATATTGTTATTCCAGCTATTGGTGTTTATGTAGGTTATTCAGTTATTCTTGACGAAAAGAAACAAGACAAAATGCCATGTTTAATTAATATTGGTCATTGCCCTACGTTTAAAGAAGATACTAGTGAGCTAAAAATTGAAGCTCATATTCTTAATTTCCCATTTACCGAACTTTATAACAAAAACATAAAAATAGAATTTGTTGACAGGATTAGAGATGAAATAAAATTTGCTTCAAAAGAATCGCTGATTGAACAAATAAAGAAAGATTGTAAGGTAGGAAGGTCTATTTTAAATCCCAGCTAGTTTTTCTAAATTAAAAAGTTTATCTAATTCTTCTTTAGGTAAAATCTTTTGCTCTTCACAGAGTTGCCTTATCGTTTTATGAGTTTTAACTGCTTCTTTTACTAATTCTGCAGCTTTTGCATAACCAATAATTGGATTCAAAACAGTAGCTAGTGATACAGTGCTTTCAGCATATTTTTTACATTGCTCTTCATTAGCAGTAATACCTGTAAAACACTTTCCATTTGCTGTATTTAAGGCATTGGCTAAAATATTTACACTATGTAATAAATTAAATGCAATAACTGGCATAAATACATTCAATTCAAATTGTCCTCTTTGAGAAGCTAATCTAACTGTTAAAGCATTGCCAGATATTTCACAACAAACCTGATCTAACATTTCTAAGATAGAAGGATTTTTTTTACCGGGCATTATGGAAGATCCTTGCTGAACTGCAGGTAAATTTATCTCAGATAAACCTGTAGTTGGTCCTGAAGACATTAAACGTAAATCTCCACAGATCTTTCCTCCAACATCGATAGATAAATTTTCAATAGCATTTGCAACAGCCACAAAAGGAGCCATTGTTTGCATAGAAAGCATTAAATCTTTACTAACACTAAGATTAATTCCGGTTAGCTTACTTAATTCAGAAATCATTTTAGAAGTGTATTGCGGGTGAGTATTTATACCAGTTCCTACAGCTGTACCACCAATACCTAAAGTTTTTAATTCTTCTAAAGCATACTCAATTCTTTTTTTATGGTCACTAAAAATATTTGAATAAACCGTAAACTCTCTTCCAAGACTTACTGGTGCAGCATCTTGAAGATGGGTACGACCAGCTTTTATAACATGATAAAAATCAACTCCTTTTTGTGCAAGTGTATTTTGACAGACATCAAGAGCATTAACCAATTCTGCTCCTTTCATTAAGGCAGCTATTCTTAGGGCAGTTGGTATAACATCATTTGTAGATTGAGCACAATTTACATGATCATTAGGGTGGACAATTGAATAATCTCCTTTTTGTCCTTTTAAATGCTCAATTGCTCTATTTGCTAGAACTTCATTTACATTCATATTAAAAGATGTTCCAGCACCTGCTCCGTATACATCTACAGCAATATATTCAACAAGCTTACCTTCTAAAAGCTCATCACAAGCTTTAACAATAGCTTCAGATTTATTTTTATCTAGTTGATTTAATTCAGCATTTACTTTAGCCGCAGCTTTTTTTATAAGTACAAGAGCTTTAATAAAATCTGGATCATTTGTTATTCCAGAAATTGGAAAGTTTTCTAAAGCTCTAAAAGTATTAATTCCACGATAATCGCTCTCTGGAATATCTACAGTTCCTAATGCATCTTTTTCTTTTCTCATAATTACGTTGCCCTGTAATATAGGTATCTTTAATGTAGGCAGTACTCTACTAATCATAATATATTTCCTTGCTGGATATTTCCTTAGACAAAAATCTTGATGTATATTGTAATTTTTATTTTAGCACCAAAATAGGCTATAAGCTACTATTGTGTTAAAATCCAACATGTTACTTAAAGCATTAACATGGCTGAGATAAACTTATTTTATATATTTACAGCACTCTTTTTTGGAATGCTTCATGCACTTGAACCCGGTCACGGTAAAAGTCTGGTAGCAACATTTGTACTCAGCTCAAACACAAAACGCCCAATAGATGCAGTATTAATCGGGCTTATTGCTTCTATTACACACACAGCAAGCGTTTATATTATAGGTTTTGTAGGACTTAAATTTCTTGAGGTATTTATTCCGTTTGAAAAAGAACAGTTTATAAGTTTTATAGCAAGTATTTTTATATTTTTAATAGGACTATATCTCATGTGGGACAGAATCATTGAACCGTTATTTCATCATGAGCATGAACATAAATGTTCAGCACATGTTGTTCTTACAAAAAATTTAAAAGTTACAAGCATACTTTTAATTGGACTTACTGCGGGTCTTGTACCTTGTTCAGGCGGACTAGCTGTATTTATGACAGCAACAGCAGTAAGCGGTGTCCAAAATCTTTTAAACGGGTTTTTATATGTTTTATCATTTAGTACCGGACTGGGTTTGGCTCTTACACTTGTAGGATTATCACTTATTTTTGGACAGGGATTCCTTAAATCTATTCTTGAGAAATCAATCAGTAATATTGAAAAATCATCCGGTGTAATAACTGCAATTGTAATCTACACATTAGGATTAATTCTGCTTACAACTAATCTAACAAAGTTTTCTACATCCACACACAATCATAATCAAATTCATGAAAAAACAATCCTGCTTATGGACAGATGAGTATTTAATTACAAGATATTTTACTTTTAACACTGCATAAAGGACATTTGGAATTTTTACCTGGTATTTTAAACTCATAAAATCTTGAATTTAATGCATTGTATTTAAGTATCCTGTTTTCAAGCAAGTCTCCTGCTCCCGTTATAAGTTTTATAACTTCAGCAGCTTGAATAGCCCCCATTACTCCGACACAGGCACCTAATACACCAATATCCTTACAGCTTTGTTTGAAATCAGAGGGTTCACCATCAGGGAAGATACACCTGAGGCATGCAGATTTTCCTGGTAAAACAGTCATTACCTGCCCCTCATAACCAACTACTCCTGCATGGATTAGCTTTTTATTCAGCTTACAACAATAATCATTTATAAGAAACTTATCTTTAAAATTATCAAGTCCATCAACTATAATTTCATAATCTTTAAAAAGATTTTTTATGTTAGATTCGGTTAATCTCTCATCATATGTAACAACCTGAATTTCAGGATTAATATTTTTAATTTTCTCAGAAGCAGATAAAATTTTTAGTTTATCAATATCAGAGGTAAAATGAATTATCTGCCTGTGTAAATTAGAAATCTCAATTTTATCATAATCAACTATGCCGATCTTTCCAATGCCACTTGCTGCAAGGTGTAATAAAACTGTAGATCCTAATCCTCCAGCACCAAGAACAAGCACATTTGCAGAGAGAAGTTTGTACTGCCCTTCAGCTCCAAAACCAGGAAGCACAATCTGCCTGGCATAACGTTTTAATTGCTCATTACTTAGCATTAGAAAATTATAGCTCATCCAAGGGAAAGCCCTATAACATCTAGGAAATTAGTACCAGTATCTTGATCTCATCCTGGATAGAACTGACCCTGAAAAAAATGCTTAGAACTAGAAATAGACCTGAACTTTTATAGCGTTACACCTACCATTCTTAAGCGGCTACACTTTCCTACCGATAATTTAATTGCAGTGGTTATCTTGATGGGCTCAGGATACACCATTCATTTCTAGGTAACCTTGTGAAAAAGATAGCACAGGTAATTCTTTGTCTGTCATTTACTTTGGCAGTAAATTTGTTTTGCATGAGTAATGCAATAGCAGAAACTGACACAGGTTTAGTTACTATTGTCACAAATAATGAAAATCAAAAAACCACAATTGAGATTCTAGACTATGAAGATGTTGAAAAGTTATCAGAAGAATTAATAACATCAAAAGATAAAATTTATACCGAACAAAATTAAATATCTATTTCAACTACATCCACAGGGCATGCACTTACACACATCTCACATACAGTACATTTGGGTTCTATAAACTGAAGGTGGTAGTCTTTATCAAGTTTTAATGCTCCTGCCAGACATACCGAGACACAAGCCCCACAATGAATACATTTATCCATATTGAATGTGACTTTTCTTGCTATTTCAGTAACATTTATACCCATCTCTTTAATTCTTCCAAGTGCCTTTTCAACCATATCAGGCAGCCCATCCATTTCCATTACAAGTTTTCCTGACTCCTCAGGAGCAATTTCAGCCCTTAGTATATTGCTTGCAACATCATACTCCTTAGCCAGAATATATGTCAGTGGAGTCTGGACTACCTGTGGAGGAAAATCAAGCACAATTCTCTTTCTTATCCTTAACGGCTGGGCAGATGATGGATTAGCATTAATATTTTTTTCATCATTACTTTTGGATTTTTTTGCCATATTTATAATTTTACATCAATTGCTAAATTTGCCTCAGCTTATTAAAACAGCTTCTTTGGTAAAGTTTTCCAGGAAATTGAAAGCAGTATAAAAACAGAGAATATGTCAACAATCAGTGCTGTACCACCATAACTTAAAAAAGGTAAAGGTACTCCAGTAATAGGCATAATTCCAAGAGTCATCCCGATATTAATAAAAATGTGAAATGAGAAAAATGAAAATATCCCGATTGCTATAAGACTTGCAAAATCGTTGTTTGAATTTCTTGCAATATAAATCATCCTCCATAAAACATATGCAAAAACCAAAATGACAAATACAGTTCCTATAAATCCAAATTCCTCACCAAGTACTGAAAAAACAAAATCCGTATGCTGTGCAGGAACATAATTCCCTCTGGTAAGCCTTCCATTTTGCCAGCCATAGCCAAATATACCTCCATTACCAATTGCAAGAAGACTCTGAATAATGTGGTACCCGGCTCCCTGAGGATCATTTTCAGGATTTAAAAATATTGTAAGTCTCCTTTGCTGATATGGGTGCAATACCCCCCATAAAACAGGTCTTAAAAAACCAACAATAAAATTAGATGATACCAAGGATGCTATCCACAACACAAGCAATGGAGACTTCCATGGTTTGTAATTTATAATCAGCCAAAACAAAAGAAAAACTAAAAAGATAAAGAAGAATTGGGTTACATATAACTCATATATTCTGTTTCTGAAATGAATATTTCCAAGATTAAAAAGCGGCATTCCAACTGCATTAAACAAGAGGCTAAGTACCGGTGATATTCCCAGAAGTAAATCAGTAGTAGTTGCACCAGCCCAGAATGACATTCCAAAAAATATTGCCAGGTATGCAAGAGCAGTTCCTAAATCAGGCTGTTTAAAAATTAGTAAAAATGGTGGTGCAATTATAAGTGCAGCAATCATTAAATCAAAACAGTTTCTTACAGGACGTTTAGAGAACCATGCTGCCAGGCTGATAATTATTGCAATTTTTGCAATTTCAGAAGGTTGCAACCTGATAAAACCTAAATCAATCCATCTCTGTGCTCCCATACTACTAGCACCTTTAATCAGTACCAGAAAAAGCAAAAGTAAATTAAACAAATAAATAAATAATGCTTTCTCCTTCCAAAAATTAATTCTTATAAAGAATGGCAAAGTCACCAGTAAAAGTGAAAATATAAAAATAGTAACCTGTCTTGAAAGAAAACTTCCATCGCCAGCACTTTTAAGCAACAAAAAACCAAAGAATAACAAAATTAAAACAGGTGCAAGTAGATGCCAGTCTAAATCCCCAAGATCTGACCATTTACGAAGATAAAAAGGTCTGTCCTCAGCAATCTGCATTACGTTTCATTAGCTGCAGTTTCCATTTTCTTTTTTTCTTTTTTGTCTTCAGCACTCTTACCACCAGGAACTTCTTTCATGCTGAGACTAAGACGGTGTTCACCAGGTGCAAACCTTTTAACTACTACCTGTACTTCCTGTCCTACTTTAAGGTAGTCTTCAACCCTGGGATTTTCATTTTCACTGGTAATTTCAGCCCTTGGTAAAAGGCCTTCAACACCAGGATGTACTTCAACAAATGCACCAAAATTTGCAACCTTACTGACTGTCCCTTTTATTAACTCATTATCTTTTATTTTTCCTTCAAGTTCAAACCACGGATCTCCCTGCATTCTCTTAAGGCTTAAACTTATACGATTTGATTCACGATCAATTTTAAGGACTTTCAGCTCTATCTGCTCACCAACTTTTAATACTTCCTGAGGATTTGAAACCCTTTTCCAGGAAAATTCAGAAATCGGAAGGAGTCCGTCAATCCCTCCTAAATCAACAAATGCACCAAAGTCAGTAACCCTTACAACCTCACCCTTTACATTCTGTCCAATTTCAAGATTCTGCATGGTCTTCTCACGCAAATCTGCTTTTTCATCCTGAATTGCCAGTTTTTGCGAAAGGATAAGTTTATTTTTCCTGGAATCCAGTTCAATTATTTTTACAGAAATTTCAGATCCAAGAAGTTTGTCCAACTGCTGGCTCTGCTTATAGCTTAACTGGCTTGTTGGTATAAATCCTTTTATACCAACAAGCTCAGCAATTACCCCGCCTCTCACTATGGAGGCAACAACACCTGTAAGAGTTTCATTCATTTTCTTAGCTTCTTCAAGCTTGTTCCAACCTTGTGCCTGACTTACTTTCTTAATTGAAAGGGTAATCCTCTCATCATCAGATTCATCTCTCAAAACATAAAAATCATGTTCTTCACCTATCTGAAGAAGCTCTTCAATTTTTGTTTTCCTAGGTCTGAGTGTTAATTCCCTAAATGGTAAAAAGGCTTCTGTCTTGCCACCAATATCTACCAAAGCTCCATCTTTTTCAAGATAAATTATTTTTCCTTTTATAATTTCACCCTGAGTTATTTTCTGGTTATATTTCCCTTCTTTTAAAAGTTTTTCAAATTCTAGCTGCTTATCAGTCATATTTTATTTGTATAATTCTCCTTTTCTAAGAGCCAATTAATTTCTGCATTAGCTCATGAGTAAATCATTATAACCCACTTCAGCTGTATGAAAGCAACAGTTGTGTGTTTTAAGCAATTTTAAATAATTGCTCATAATCCCTACAGTTACTCAATACTTTTTCAAGCTCACCTCACCCTGAAATGCGTAAATAGGAATCTTATCTTCATAAACAGCTGTTTGAAACTGGGTAAAAAGTTTGCTTTCATCTGTTCTGAAAATCTTCCCCCTTATTGCTTCATCCCAGTTTTTAGTTACAGCTTTTGCCCAGTAATTTATTTGCTTATCATTTACCCTCTCTATATTTACAGAACTGTATTCAATATTATTCTGACCAATATAAAGATCTGCCTTCCGGCCATCATTATCAGCATCAAATTTCAGGTAAACAGAATAAGGGCCAAATTCTATTCTGTTAAGAATTTTTTCTCTTTCTAAGTCCGGATTAATCCAGAACACGTTGGGTGGAAGCAGTTTAAAGTAACCAAACCATATACCAGTCAGTAACTGACTATTACCCAAACCCTTATACCTATTTAAATCTGAGTTAACGTAAAAATCACTTTCTACAACCCCTTCACGGAAGTTAATTCCAGCCTTAATTTTCTGTTTTTCACCCTTTTCTGGATAAAGAGGGGTTTTATCTCCTTTTAAAGGAAAAGCATAACTTTTGCTAAAAGCAATAAAAACCAGCAAATAAAAAACAAACTTACAGAAAGATTTAAAAAATTTAATTTTCAGGGTCATTTCTTTAAATTAACTTTAACTACATTTAATCATAATGTTCTCCTTTGTAGGGCTGACCCTGATAGCAAGCCCTGAAATTTACCAAAAATTATTTATAGGGAAGCAAAAAAACACTGAGTTAAAGGAGTTATTAAATTATGCTTCAACAATACAGTACAGCCCTAATTGCATTAAGTTCTTTCTTACAAAATAACAGCTTATATCAGATATTAAGCAACCTGAAAGTACAGGTAATTAATAAATCACAGATCAATACAAAGGAAAATATCCTTCTTGATCTTGAAACTTTTAAGCCTACATTTTTACTTGTCTCATCATCACTGCCAGGCACAATGGATCTAACAGACATAATTATAAAAGCAAAAGTTCTTTCTCCTAAGACAAAAATTATTCTTTTTATTAATCAAAATGACATTCAGAAAATACAAAGCTACTTACTTGCAAATATTGATGCAGTAATATGGTCAGAAAATCCTCTTGAATATCTTGAAAGCGCTATCAGGCAAGTAGCCAAGGGATTAGTATTTGTTTGTGGAAGAACGGCTTATGAATTAAGAAACTGTATTCAGATGCAAAATACAGCAGAAAGTTCAGACAGTGCTTTACTAAATCTGCTCACAGAAAGAGAAACTGAAGTTTTAAAATCACTTACACAAGGGGTTAACTACAAACAAATTTCAAAGCTCCTTTTCATAAGTGAATCAACTGTCAAAACACACATAAACAATATATTTACCAAACTAAATGTAAATGACAGGACACAGGCTGTATTATATGCACTAAAGCACGGAATTGAAAGTCTGGCAAAAAGACCACATATGCTTAAAAGTATCACAAACGAAGTAATACAAAAATAAGATAATAAGTCATTCATTTATTTTCAGATTTAAATATTCTGTATAATATTCTATTGCTATATACAACGCAACATAAATGCTAACGCATATTATGTTGCTATTTTGGGGCGGATCCTTAATGACGCTCAGTTTTGCCGGTAGACAAAACTTCGCTTGTATAATTACTTAGGTTGCTGCATATTATGAATTACAGAAGAGTTGTTATTACTGGAATCGGACCTGTGACATGTATTGGTACAGGGAAAGATGAATTTTGGAACAGCCTTAAAACAGGCAAGAGTGGCATTAAAAGACTTCTGGGAGCTGATACAGAAGAATGGCAGGGGATTGACGTACAAATAGGCGGTGAAGTAAAAAACTTTACACCTGAAAACTATTTTAGCGACCCAAAGCTTCTGAAATCCATTCAAAAAGACATGGACAAGGTTACACAGTTTGCCATAGTAGGTACAAAGCTTGCTGTAGAAGATGCAAATATTGATTTTACAAAAACCAATACTGAAAGAGTTGCAACATTTGTAGGCACCGGTATTGGGGGAATAACAACCACCTGTAATGATCAAGTAGCCCTGCTTAAAAGTGGACAAAAAAAGGTAGGGGTAAGATCCATTATCAAGCTCATGCCTAATGCACCTTCAGGTTTTATTGGCATCTTGTGGGGGTTAAAGGGAAGATCAAAATGTGATTCAACCGCATGTGCCAGCGGACTTGATTCAATGCTAGATGCACTTAACTGGATAAGACTGAATAAAGCTGATGTTGTAATAACTGGTGGGACAGAATCAACAATTCATCCTTTAAGCGTTGCATCATTTAGTAATATGGGTGCTCTTTCTAAAAGAAATTGTACACCTGAAGAAGCATCATGTCCGTTCAGCAAGGAACGCGATGGTTTTGTAATGGCAGAAGGCGCAGTAATATTGGTTTTTGAAGAACTGAGTCATGCATTAAAAAGAGGAGCAAAAATCTATGCTGAAGTCATAGGAGGTGGAGCTACATGTGATGCATCACATATAACTGCACCACATGAAACCGGTGACGGTGCAGCGCGTGCAATAACAGAAGCAATTAAAGACGCAAATATAAAACCTGAAGATATAAATTACATACATGCTCATGGAACTTCAACACCGCTTAACGATGCCAGAGAAACCATCGCCATAAAAAGAGTATTTGGTGAGCATTCAAAAAAAATTGCCGTAACAAGCAGTAAATCAATGACCGGACACCTTATTGGAGCGGCAGGTCCTGCCGGATCTGCAGTCTGTGCTTTAACAATTCATTCAGGCATAGTAACACCAACAATTAACTACCGGATTCCTGATCCAGAGTGTGATCTGGACTATGTACCAAATAAAGCCAGAGAACAAAAAGTAAATGTAGGTTTAGTATCATCACTAGGATTTGGCGGACATAATACTGTGCTGGCATTAAGAAAATTTAACGGATAACGTCATCTTTTTCTGACTTTCATTTCATATTCATCAGACTTAAATCCAATTTTAAGCTGATCACAGATTTGCATAATTCTTTTACGATCTCCAAAAGAATATAGATCAAGAGCAGCAGATTTGTATTCAGGCCAGGTATGCATTGTAAACTGTAATCCCTGTGCACATACTATTGCAGTTACCCCAAAAGGCTGAAACTGATAAAAAGTCTCTATCTTTGGTTCAAGAGAAAACTGACTCAGGACTTTTTTTACTTTTTGTTCAAGTAAAGTAGCCTTTGCAAGTAATTTTTCATCACATTTATACAAATCAAGAATTACATGCACACGGTTTATTTTCCTGTCTTTTTTCAGCTTAAGGCTCTGAATAGATCTTATAGTTCTGTATGCTTTCAGGTCTTTTACAGTTTTTGCTTGTTCATTCATAATATTTTCCTCACTGAAAATTAATTGGGTTTAAATTGTAAGGGCTTTTTCATACCTGAGCTTTGCACCTTCAAGTTCAGATGGAATTTCAATAGGATATTCACCACTAAAACAAGCTGTGCAGAAAGTTTCTCTGGATAACGATGTGGCTAATATCATACCTTCATGACTTATATATTTCAAACTGTCTGCTCCAATAAATTTAGTAATTTCATCAAGAGAGCTACTTACCGATGCAATTAGCTGGTCTTTTGAATCTATATCAATTCCATAGAAACAGGGCCATTTCACCGGAGGTGAACTTATTCTCATATGTACTTCTTTAGCACCTGAATCTTTTAAAAGATGTACTATTTTTTTTGAGGTATTTCCACGAACAATTGAATCATCAATTACTACAATCCTTTTACCAGCAATAACATCTCTTAGAGGATTTAATTTCAGCCTTATTCCAAGTTCTCTTAAAAACTGGGATGGCTGTATAAATGTCCTGCCTATATAACGGTTTTTAATAAGCGCTTCACCAAAAGGAAGTTTTGATTCTTCAGCAAATCCAATTGCAGCTGGAGTTCCTGAATCAGGAACAGATATAACATAATCAGCACTAACAGGAGCCTCACGGGCAAGCTGTCTGCCAAGTTCTTTTCTAAAGTGATAAATACTAAAACCTTTAAAAGTACTATCCGGCCTTGAAAAATATATTAGCTCAAAAATACAATGGTGCGGTTTTACAGAATCAGCAATGAATTCCGACTCAAGCTTCTGATTTCTGTTTATAAAAACAATTTCCCCGGGTGTAACGTCTCTCACATAAGTAGCACCAATAATGTCCAGAGCACAGCTTTCAGAAGCAACAACATACTTTCCTGAACTTGTCATCCCAATACAAAGGGGTCTTACACCATCAGGATCCCTTACTGCAATTAAGTAATCATTTGTACCAATTACTACAGAAAAAGCTCCTTTGCATTGTTTAAAAACAGAACAGGTAGATTTTTTTAGATCGTTACCGCATTCAATTTCATATTGCAATAGTTTAGCCATTACCTCACTGTCTGTTGTAGATTCAAAACTATAACCCTTTTGAACCAGGGAATTTCTTAATGAGGTTGCATTTACAAGGTTTCCATTGTGAGCAAGAGCAATATTAATATTTTTAAATTTTACAAGAATTGGCTGTGCATTCTGAACATTGTTTGAACCAGTTGTTGAATATCTGGTGTGTCCTATAACAAGATCTCCTTTTAATCTGGCAAGATTTTTTTCATCAAATACCTGACTTACCATACCGACATCCTTATGTAAAAAGACATTTTTTGTATCAAGAGTTGCAATTCCACAGCTTTCCTGACCACGATGTTGCAGGGCATACAGACCAAAAAACGCAGTTCTTGCAACCTCTTCCCCCGGAGCAATAAGCCCAAAGACCCCACAGGCCTCCTTTGGCTTGTCAGAGGTAAAAACCGATTCAGAAGAGTCCTTTAGGTTATATTCTTTGTATAAATTACTGCCCGAAAGACCTCTGAATCCTTTATTTAATGGGTTCTTATAATGCATAGATTTCTTTAATTTAAATTTAAACATAACCATTATATCCTGCAAAAAGATATAAAAACGCGAAAACATGTGGAAAGGTGGGTAAATATTGTATAAAATTAAACAATATTAATAAAAATACTATGATGAATTAACAGATACTTTGGAAAACTTTTACCAATAAAAGGTAGTCTAAATGTCATATAGGAGAAATATAGTTAAGAAAATTTAAAGAGGAATTATATATAATGAACAGTTCTAAAAATAAAGTCTTGGTTTTAAATGCATCTTATGAACCTCTTAACATCTGTAACTGGAAACGCGCAGTAATATTAATTTTTAAAGGCAAAGCAGAACAGATAGAACATAACGGCAAAGTCATATATCATAATTTTCATATCCCAACTGTCATAAGACTTAGAAGATATGTGACTATTCCTTACAAAGAAATACCACTTACTCGAAGAAATCTTATGTATAGGGATCATTACAGATGCCAGTATTGCGGACAAAAAACATGTGATTTAACAATAGATCATGTAATTCCAAGAAGTCGGGGTGGATCCGATGCTTGGGATAATGTTGTAGCATGTTGCCAAAAATGTAATGTAAAAAAAGGTGACAGGACTCCAAGAGAAGCTAAAATGACTCTCCTTAAATTACCAAAAGCACCTTTTGGGCATTTGCATTTCGAAGCAACAAGACTTGCAACTTCATCATTCCCGGACTGGCAGAAATATATAATCGGATTGATTGCATAATAATTTTAGTTCTTTATTTTTAATTTTCTAAACTTCTTTGCGGGTTAATATAAAATCCTATGCGATTTTTACTGTCAGGTGTTTTTAAAATTTTTATTACTACTTTTTTAGTTGCAAGCATTACTTTTTTTCTGCTGCATGTTGTACCAGGGAATCCTTTTACAAGCAATAAAGCATTGCCAAAAGAAATAATTGCAAATCTTGAAGCAAAATATCATCTGAATGAACCTTTACTCATTCAATATTGGTTATATATATCAGGAATTGCCAGGGGAGATTTAGGACCTTCCCTTAAGTACATAAACAGATCTGTAAATGAAATATTATTCTCTGCTCTTCCCATATCAATATCTCTTGGGTTTGTAGCACTAATGATATCTGTACCTGTTGGAATGGGTCTGGGAATACTATCTGCGGTTTTAAGCAAAAAAAATATTGGATATATTTTAATTTTATTTATTACCTTAGGAATTTCCTTGCCAAGTTTTTTATTTGCCGGACTCCTTATAAATATATTAGGAACTAAACTAAGAATATTTCCTGTTGCATTATGGGAAAGTCCTGTACATATGGTACTTCCTGTTATAACCCTCTCATTTGTTCCTACTGCTTATATAGCACGAATCTGCAGAGCGCAGATGCTTGAACAACTGTCAGAAGAATATATTAAAACAGCAATTGCAAAAGGACTGCCTTTAAAGATGATTATTTTGAAGCATGCACTGAGAAATTGTATGATTTCATTAATAACAGTACTTGGTCCTATAGTTGCAGTTTTAATTACAGGCTCATTTATAGTTGAATATATTTTTGCAATTCCAGGAATGGGAAGATATTTTATAACTGCTTTTACAAACAGAGATTATTTTTTAATAACAGGAACTGCTATTATATTTTCTTTCATACTTTCCACACTAAACGTAATTATTGATGCACTTTATAAAAAGATAGATCCTAGGATTACTTAAGGGACTGTTGCATAACCCCTTAAAAACTATAAAGCAACTAGCTTTGCGACAGTCCCCTTAACTATGATTTTAATTTCTTAAGCACTTTTTCTGTCACAACTAACGCCATTTCAATATCCCTATCACTTACAAAACCCAGATGCCCTATGCGAAAAATCTTATCTTTTAAGGTATCTTGCCCATTTGCTACTGTAATGTCCCAGTCTTTTTTATATGCAGCTCTAATATCGGGGACATTAACTCCATCTGGAGGATAAATAGCTGTAATTGCAGCGCTTGCATTTTTGTCTTCAGTTAAAAGTTTTAATCCTAGTTTCTTTAAGCCGTTTCTAAGATTAGTCTTCAGTCTTTCATGCCTGCTTATAATATTTTCAAGCCCTTCCTTTTTCATTATCTCAAATGCTTTTTTTAATCCACATATAAATGAAACATTAGGAGTAAATGGTGTAGTTTGTTCATCAAGCGATTTTTTACTTTTTACAAAATCAAAATAAAACCTAGGACTTTTACAGTTCTTGTTATATTCCCAGGCTTTTTTACTCACATACACAAACCCAAGTCCTGGCGGTAACATAAAACCTTTCTGTGAGCCAGAGACCACAATATCCAGCCCCCAGTTATCAATTTCAACATTCATACAACCAAGGCTTGTTACAGCATCTACTAAAAGTAAAGCACCATGTTTTTTTACAATTCCTGAAAGTGTCTTAAGATCATTTGCAGCACCTGTTGATGTTTCACTATGAGTAATTGTTACAACTTTTATTTCATTATTTTTATCCTTAGAGAGTTTTTCTTCAAGCATTAATGGATCAATTACTTTCCCAGAATCTGCAGTAATTGTTTCAACCTGTCCTCCATAAGTCTGTGCTATCTGAGCAAACCTTTTTCCAAAAACACCGATAACCAAGGACAAAACTTTATCTCCAGGTGAAACAGAATTTGCTATTGCTGCTTCCATCACACCTGTGCCACTCGATGCAAAAATAAATGCATCGGAATCATTTGTTTTTCCAAGCCATTTGAGGTCATTAATGCAGGATATGAAAATATCTGAGAATTCCTTAGATCTATGTCCTATAGGATGCTTAGCAACCTCAAGAAGCACTGTTTCAGGAACAGGCGTAGGGCCCGGTATCATTAAGAAAGATTTATCTTGCATTTTACTGTTGTCATTCCCATGAAAATGGGAATCCAGTCTATATAGCCAGTTTAATTCTCTAGATTCCCGCTTTCGCGGGAATGACATCCTCGGTTATAATTTAATCACAAAAAGGAAAAAAAATATGCCACAAGAAGAAAAAATTACAAAACAACGAACTTCTAGAATTGAACGTAAAACTAGCGAGACTAGTATTACCTGCAAATTAAACATTGATGGTCTTGGCGAAGGGGTAATTGCTACAGGTATTCCTTTTTTCGATCACATGCTAACTGCACTTAAAAAACATAGTTTCATTGATTTAGATTTAAGTGCAAGCGG
>DUDS01000011.1 GCA_004769085.1 Candidatus Melainabacteria bacterium SSGW_16 | reverse complement strand
CCCTGGCTCATGATTACGTATGATGAAACATATCCGCGTGTAGTGCCGATAAGAGATGTAGCAGGTTTTAAGACAAAATATCCAAAAACAAAAAATAAATTTTTTGGTCCTTACAGTGATGCTGGTGCTATGTGGGGAACCTATAAAATTTTAAAAGAAGGTTTTCAGCTGCGTTTAAGGAGAAAACCATTATTTAAAGACAGGCCATGCATGAACTATCATATTGGTCTTTGTTCGGGCCCCTGTCAAAACCTTATTAAAAAAGAAGATTATCAGCAGATTGTTCGGCAGGTTGAAGATTTTTTAATGGGAAAATATAAAAGTGTCCTTAAAAATTTAAAAAGTCAAATGAAGGAAGCAAGTTCTAATCTTGATTATGAGAAAGCAGCAAAAATAAGAGATACTATACGGAAAATAGAAAAAGTTCTTGAGAAACAAATTGTAGTAAGTGATGATTCTGATTTATCTCAGGATATATTTGCATATTGCCACAAAGAAAACCTTATGGTGCTTGAACTTTTTATGGTGAGAGAAGGAAAAATTATTACAATTGAAGCATTGAATATAAATTTACCTAAAGAAACTAGTCCTGAAGAAGCTTTTAACGAAGCCATAAAACAATATTATGCGCGTACTGAGGATTCAAATATTCCACATGAAATTTTAGTACAAACTGAACTCAATGAATCAGATAAAATTGGTACCTGGCTTAATGCAAGAGCCGAAAAAGTGAGTATTTCATGCCCTAAAAGAGGGAAAAAACTTGAGCTTATAAAAATGGCACAAAAAAATGCAATGCTTGTAATGGAAAGGGTATTACTGTCAAATCTGAGTGAAAAAACCTATAATGAAAATCTGACTGAGTCTCTGAAAGAGCTCCAGTTAGGTCTAAGTCTTAAAAATTCTCCAGATCATATTGAATGCTTTGATATTTCACACCTTGGTGGGACAGGAACTGTAGGAAGCATGGTCTGTTTTATTGATGGAAAACCGGACAAAAACAGATATAGAAAATATAAAATTAAATCATTGCTTGATAAGCCGGATGATTTTCAGTCTATGAGAGAAGTTGTAACAAGAAGGTATAGAAATAACGAGTCATCCTTGCCTGACCTTATCATTATTGATGGTGGGAAAGGACAGCTTAGTACAGTAAAAGAAGCTCTTGAAAGCCTAAATTTTGATTTAACTAAAACTGATCTAGTCAGCCTTGCAAAAAAACAAGAAGAAGTATTTAAGCCGGATAAAAAAGATTCAATTTTACTTGAGAGGGATTCAAAAGCTTTATTTTTACTACAGAGAATCAGGGATGAAGCACACAGATTTGCAATTACTTTCCAGAGAGATACCAGGATAAAAGATACTTTTACTACTGAACTTGAAAAAATCCCTGGGCTAGGGAAGGCTAAGATTAAAAGATTGATGAGTTATTTTGGGTCTTTAAAAAATATTCAGGAATCTGACTTAATAAATTTTGCATCTGTTCTAGGGCAGAAAGAAGATAAGGTCAAATCTTTGTGGGAAGCAATTAGAATAATCTAAATTTATAAAGAACAATAAAGATCATACTCATCACAGTCTATAACTTCTACTTTTATGAATTCTCCTGGTGATGGATTGTTTGTTTTTTTATTTAACTCCACATAAAGCTGTCCATCTATTTCAGGTGCATCACGAAAAGACCTTCCAGTAATTCTTGTTTTACCGTTTTCATGATGCTCTATTTGTTCTACAAGCATTTCAAGGATCTTTCCTGAAAACGATTTGTTTTTCTTAAGTGAAATTTGTTGCTGTAAAAGCATTATTTTTTCTCTTCTTTCATTTTTAACTTCTTCGGGAACTTGATTTTCAAAGGTGCCTGCTGGTGTGCCTGTTTCTTGTGAATAAGTAAAAACCCCCACTCTGTCAAATTCTGTTTCTTTTACGAAATTATAAAGTTCAGTGAAGTCATCTTCTGTTTCACCAGGGAATCCAACTATGAAAGTAGTTCTGATTGTGCAGTCTGGGATTTTTTTACGGATTAGTTCTACTGTGTCTCTTACGGTTGGTGGTCTTCGCATTGACTTAAGTATTTTTTCACTTGCATGCTGGAGTGGAATATCAATATACTTAACTAGATTTTCTTTTTCACTAATTACATCCAGCATTTCTTCTGTAAGCTCTGTAGGGTAAGAATACATTAGCCTTATCCAGTGTGCACCTGATTTGTCAGAAAGTTCTCTAAGCAAATCTGCAAGTGCCCTTCTTTTATAGATGTCTGTTCCATAAGCAGTGCTATCCTGTGAAACGAGGACAATTTCTTTTATTCCATCTTTTACTAGTTTTTTTGCTTCATCTGTAATATCTTCAATTGTTCTTGATTTCATATCTCCGCGAAGATAAGGAATTATACAGAAAGCACATCTGTGATCGCATCCTTCTGCAATCTTTAAATAAGCACTGGGTCCAATCTGGGTATGGAGCCTGGGAACAGATGAATCAGCTACTGACATTGGAATTTCATCTGCTTTTACTATTTTTTGAGATTTACCATTGTTTATATTTTCGGTGACTTTTTTTACAATTTCCAGTACATCTTTTATATTCCCTGTTCCAAGTACAGCCTGGGTATTTGGAAATTCCTCAAATAATGATTCTTTATATCTTTGTGCCATACAGCCTGCAATGATTAGATTTTTCCCTTCTTTTGAAAGACTATTTAGAACCTCTCTGCTTTCGTCATTGCTATCTTTTATAAAGGTACAGGTGTTTACAAGTGATATATCTGATTTTTTATGGTCAGAGGTGATCTGATATCCTGCTGCATGTAGTATTCCTACTATGTTCTCAGTATCAACAAGGTTTTTAGGACAACCAAGAGTAGATACTCCGATTACAGGAAGCTTCTTTAATTTAGGGTGATTTTGAGGCATAATTTTTGAGGAATATAATTATATCAAACAATGATGGATATAAAGCAAATAATCAGAGAAATAGCATTTGAATTAGGTTTTGATGCTGTTGGGATTTCAAGCGCTAATAGTCTTGAGGATTCACACAGCCATTTCCTTGAATGGAGAGAAGCGGGTTATGCAGCTGATATGAAATATTTGCTCAGGGAAAATCCAATAAATGCAAGACCAAAACAATTATTACCCGAAGCTTCTTCGATTATAACCCTTCTTGTTAATTACTATACTCCTGTGACTGATGATCCGGGTTCTGACTATGGAAGAGTGGCAGCTTATGCAGCCGGTAAGGATTACCACAAAATACTAAAAAAGAAAATCAAATTGTTCCAAGAAATGCTTGAAAAAAATATACAGAGAAAATATTTGTCGAAAGGATTCTCTGATGCAGTACCATTGCTTGAAAAATCTTTTGCCAGATCATCAGGACTTGGATTTGTTGGGAAGCATACGCTTTTAATTAATAAAACTTACGGTTCATATTTTTTTATTTGTGAGTTGATTACAGATATTGAACTTGAACCAGACAGTGAACAGTCAGGTACATGTGGAAGGTGTACGCGATGCAAGAATGTTTGTCCAACAGGTGCACTTGATAATGAATATGTTCTTAATGCAGGACTTTGTATATCTTATCTGACCATTGAAAATAAAGGAATAATTCCGGTTGAATTAAGAGAAAAAATTGGTAACTGGATCTTTGGTTGTGATCTCTGCCAGATTATTTGTCCTTATAATAATAAAATTAAACAAACAAATTGGAAAGAATTTATGCCTGAAGAGGGAGCAGGACACTGGCTAAGTTTGAAGAAGATTCTCAGTATAAGAACCGACGATGAATTTCATGAGTTATTTTGTCATACTCCACTAACACGATCCGGAAGAAAAGGAATGATAAGAAATGCTGCTATTGTTGCAGGAAATAGGCTTTCTCAAGAAGCATTGCCTGAACTTGAGTGGCTTGTTAAAAATGAAAATGATCCTGTTATAAAAGAACATGTTTTGTGGGCACTTTCTAAATATAGAAATTCAGTAGCAGTTTTATAGATTTAGTTTTTTTATCAATTCTTTATGAATAAATCCGTTTGATGCAACAATTTCTTTGCAATAAATATCAAATTTATTGCCCTTGAAATTTGTTATTTTACCTCCTGCTTCTTCTACTATTAACATTCCTGCTGCAACATCCCATGGACTAAGCTTTAATTCCCAGAAACCATCTACTGCTCCTGATGCTACATAGCATAAATCCAGTGCTGCAGCACCATCTCGCCTTACTCCATGACTGCATAGAGTAAGATTTCTGAAGTGATTGAAATTATTTGTTTTTGATGTTCTTCTGTCATATGGAAAACCAGTAACTAAGAGACTGTCTTTTAGTGATCTTATCTTTGAAACTTTTATTGTTTTGCCATTTAGTTTTGCACCTTTATTTTTCTGTGCACTGTATAGATCTCCTGTACCAGGATTCTTAATGAGTCCAAATTCCATTTTTTTCTTTCTGGCAAAACCAATTGAAATACAAAAACATGGGTAGCTATGTGCAAAATTTGTTGTCCCGTCAATTGGATCAATAAACCATTCATAGTCTGGATCTTTAATATGTTTCCCGGATTCTTCAGCAATTATTGAATGGTTTGGAAATTTTAAGGCTATTTCTTTTATAAGAAGTGTTTCTACTTCCTTATCAACATTAGTTACAAGGTTAAAATCTCCTTTTTTATATGAGATTTCCCTTATCTTATTTAGGTTTTTTAGAATTATCCTATTAGCTTTTTCAGTAATTTTTACTGCAAATTTAAATATATTTTCCACGAACATTAATTTTAGGGTAGAAAATATTGTATTGAGGCAATTTTCAGAAAAGCTTTACCCCCTGTATTAGCCTTCTTAATCTTTGTAAGAAAAACACCTAAAAAGGTTAAGCTTTAAATTCTTTATCAATTCCCCTAGATTTTATATATAAATTTTGCATTTTTAGATAGTTTTTATTATTAGGTAATGTCCAAATATAAAATATTTGTGTATTTTTTAATACATTAGTCAATACTACGATAAATTATTTATCCGGACGGTTAATAGAGTAAAAAAATAAAGAGGAGAGATATGGATACATTGACACAAGCACAACAACAAAGCAGAAAAAAGACAGGACCAAAGCCTCTATATGGAGAAGCAAAAAAGATGGTTTCATTCCGTCTTTCTCCAAGAGCATTGGAAATAATCAGACATGTTGCTACACAAAAAGGTGTAAGCCAAGCTGAAGTAATTGAGCAATGGGCTCGTTTAATCGGCAGCAATTCAGATGGTCTTTTTACCCAAAAGACTGAATCTGTCAATGAATTAGTTACCTCATTAAACTAATTCAGTCTGCTTTTGATTGAAAACAAAATTAAAAACCCGCTGTCTAATTGCAGCGGGTTTTTAATTTTTATATACCCTGGTTTGTATTTAGCTTGCCTTGGCGGCAGGAAAAATTATTTTATTGTCAACGGGTTGAGAAGTTTGCTGAGATTGTGCTTCTTTTTTTGCAGCTTCAGTTTTGTGCTGCAATAAATATCTTCTAAGGGCCTCTCTTATTAGTGAACTTCTTGTTCTATGCTCGAGTTCTGCTATCTTGTCTATGTCTTGTAGAAATTCATCTTGAAAATTTACTAGAACTTTTGCCATAATCTTTCCCTGTTTCCTTTCAGCCGGATTGACAGATTAATTCTATCAACAAAACTGAAAAGTGTTTAATGAAACATACAATTTATTCAAAGTTAATACCCTATAAAATTTTTATAAAATTCTGATGCTGATTTAATTATTTCGTAAATATTGTCATGCTTTGGAGTCCAGTTTAAATCAGTTCTAATTTTTGTTGCATTTGCTATTAAAACCGGTGCATCACCTTCTCTTCTCTTACCAATTTTATAATTTATTTCTTTTTGTAGAACTTCTTTTGCTGCATTGACAATTTCAAGGACTGAATAGCCGTGACCGTACCCAAGATTATAAAAATTATTATGACTTTTATTCTGAAGAAGAGTTTCTATTGCTTTTAAATGAGCATAATTCAGATCGATTACATGTATATAGTCTCGTATAGCTGTACCATCTTTAGTTGGGTAATCATTGCCAAAAAGCATTAATTCATAGTTTTTATCGTGAGCTGCTTTTAAAATAAGTGGAATTAAATGTGTTTCAGGATTGTGTTTTTCACCCCTTTTTTTTGTAGCACCAGCGACATTAAAGTATCTAAGTGAAATAAAATCAATCCCATGGTTTTCTTTGTACCATTTAAGAGTATTTTCAAATAGAAGTTTTGATTCTCCATAGGGATTAATGGGATTTGTTTCTGTCTCTTCTTTTATTGGTATATCGGAATCTTTTGGGATTCCATAGATGGCACATGTTGATGAAAATACAATTTTTTTCACATTAAAACAAATCATTTCGTCTAACATGTTCTGAGCTTGACAAAAATTTATGTCAAAGTATTTGAGTGGATTGGTTACAGATTCACTTACTATAGCAGCACCTGCAATGTGCAGAACTATGTCTATTTTATTTTCACTAAAAATCTTTTTTAAGGTTTTGCTATCTCCAATTGTTGATTTGTAAAATGTAACACCATCAAATAATGATTTTTCATGACCTGTTGAAAGATCATCTATTACTATAATTTTATATCCTTCGCTAAGAAGAATTTCAGTTGCTACTGAACCTATATATCCTGCTGCTCCACTTACAAGTACTGTTGCTTTCAATTTTTGTTTGCTTTCCTATTTATCGGTTGCTTTTTTTATTCATATTCAGCTTATTTCCAAGAAGGATTCTTTGCAGTTCTGCAGTTGCTGCCCTGAGCCTCCTTGAAACCTGCATTTGTGAAATGCCGAGTCTTCTTGCGACTTCAGTCTGGCTTAAATCCTGATAGTATGTCATTTCTACTACTTGCCTGAGGTTTTCTTTGAGTTGTTTAATTGCAGCCTGAAGCATTATGTTGTCTTCTTCTGAACCAAATCTAAGCTGATGTGAACCATCTTCCAGGGTATCAATTAAAAGCTGTTCACTTGTTCCATCTGTTGTAAGTGTCTGATCAAGAGAAACAAGAGTCCTTCTTCTGTCAACTTCATAGGCTTCTGAGATTTTATCTGCTGGAATTTGAAGAACTTGTGAAACTTCACTGTCAGTTGGTTCCCTGCCCAACTCATGTATTAGATCCTGTACGAGTCTGGATATCCTGAAACTTAGTTCCTGAAGTTCTCTAGGTGCTCTTATCATTGAAGTTTTATCACGGAGGTAATGTCTGATCTCCCCTGTAATT
The DNA here is from genome assembly GCA_004769085.1 of Candidatus Melainabacteria bacterium SSGW_16. GTDB lineage: Bacteria > Cyanobacteriota > Vampirovibrionia > 2-02-FULL-35-15 > 2-02-FULL-35-15 > SSGW-16. Next base: position 55,734 of record DUDS01000011.1, on the reverse strand, counting down.
AAGTGTGTGGCATAAGTGTGGAATTTCGCACCAGCTGAAGGATCAAACTGCTCAATTGCTTTTACCAGTCCTATACTGCCTACCTGAATTAGATCATCTACAGGGTCAGTACTTCTTCGGGCAAGTCCATAAGCAATTCTTTTTACCAGAGCAATAGATAGACTAACAATTCTGTCTCTTATGCTTTTATTTTTTGTCTTGTGGTATTCAGTTAAAAGTTTATGTACATCTTTACTTTCAAATTCATCATCAATTGGAGTTGAACTTACTTGGTTGGGTGACATGAAAATTGCCTTTATTTCTTAGGATAGCTATTAATATAAAACTTTGACGATATATTTATTAAAATGTTACCACAGTTTGTAAGTAGATGATTAGAATAAAGGTATGAGTAAATAGGATTATTGAGCTGTGAAAAAATTAGAAGTCAGAAATTTAAGTGTAATTTTTGGTCAAAAGACTGCTGTAGATGATGTTTCTTTTGAACTTCAGTCAGGTGAAATTGTTGGCTTGGTAGGAGAATCAGGTTGCGGGAAGTCTTTAACAGCATATTCAATATTAGGTATAACACCACCTGGTGCTGAATTAAAGGGTGAAGTAATTTACGATGGAGTCGATTTGCTTAAAATTGATCATGAATCAAGAAGAAATATTCGAGGGAATAAAATTTCATTAATACCACAGGATCCTTTATCTGCACTGAATCCTGTTTTTTCAATTGGTGATCAGATTTCAGAGGTTGTTGAGGTCCACAGAAAAGTGCCACATTCAAAGGGAATAGAAATGGCAAGAGCTGCACTTGAGAGCATAAATATTGCAGATGCCGGCAGCAGGCTGAATGATTATCCACACCAATTCTCAGGTGGCATGAAACAAAGAGCTCTTATTGCAATGGCAATGGTGGCTGAACCTGATATTTTAATTGCTGATGAACCTACCACGGCTCTTGATGTAACAATTCAACTTCAGATTCTGCAAATCATGAAGGATTTAAAAAGCAAAGGGAAAGCAATCCTTCTTATTACTCATGATCTTGCACAGGTTGCAGAAATCTGTGACAGGGTTTTTGTTATGTATCTTGGCAGGATTGTGGAAGCAGCATTAACAAAAGAAATATTTACTAATCCGAAGCATCCTTATACAATTGGGTTGCTTAATTCTCTGCCGGATGAAAAAAAACATACACTGCATCCGATACCTGGCCAACCTCCAACTATAGATTTGATTCCTTCAGGTTGTTCATTCCACCCCCGGTGTTCTTATGTATTTGATAAGTGTAAAAAATCGATCCCGGATTTATATGAAATTACTGGTTCAAAATCTCATAAAAGCAGATGTTTTCTTGAAACCAAATGACCTAATGTTCTGAAACGTGTTCTGAATGAGCCATTGCAGTTCCTATGTAAACTGTAGTTAGTAGTGAAAAAACAAGTGCCTGAATAAGTCCTACAAAAAGTTCAAATGCAAGTGCAAACATTGGAAGTATAAGTGCAACCAGACCAAGGATGGACATTACAAGCACTTCTCCTGCAATAGCATTTGCAAAAAGCCGGAGTGATAATGTTAGTGGTCTTACAAGCAGATCCAGCCATTCGACAAAACCAAGAGGCTTAAAGTAGTTAATGATATAACCCATTCCGCCTGCTTTAATTCCGGCAAGCATATAAGTCAGAAGTGCAATTAATGCCATTCCTCCTGTTACATTTATATCTGCTGCAGGTGACGATCCTTCCCAGTGAATACCGTTATCAAGTTTTGGCCACCATGAAAATATTTCTCCAACCCTCCATGGCATAAGTCCTAGCCAGTATGCAAATAACGTGAAAATAAATATTCCACCTATAAGAGGTGTAAATCCTTTACCCTTCCCATGTGGGATTTGTGTGGATGTTAATCCATTTATCAACTGCCAGACAGTCTCGAGAATTGTTTGTCTGGCTGAATAACCATCTACTTTTAAGTTTCTACTGAGGATAAATGATCCAAAAAGAAGAGCGCCCATTATCCCCCATGAATAACACAACGTGTCAAAATGTACTTTTTGTCCAAGTATTTCGCTGGTTATATGAACACCAAGTGAAGATGACATTTTTCTCTTTTATTTAATTAGTTACAGTTGATTTTGAATATTGCCAGATATTAACTATATAAATCACCTGACACACAAGAAAACCAAGAAATAATGCTATCAGGTCTGAATGTAATTTGTGAACAAGTATTGCACAGGGAGGTGCAAGCATTATTAGTCTGAGAGGGAATCCAAACAGTCCAAAATATTTGTTGTAAATGCCTATCTTTATAAGCTGTGTATATAAAAATGATGTTACCCCGGTTATTAGTAAAGAAAAAGTTATTGCATTAGCTTTATATACCAAATGAACTATTAAGCTTGCAAAGATTAAAATCAGCAATTGTAGAAATGAGATTCTGTTTAATACATTTGAATAATTATTTTTTGCCATTATTTTTTTTGGTTTCTTCTTTATAGATTTGGTTGGACTTTATTACAAGCCTAGCAAGCCCCAGGATAATAGCAAGTATTCCAAAAGCAATGGCAAGAAACGGAGAAGTATGGAATTTCTTGTCTAAAAAGTTCCCGAGTGTTGCAGCCAGAGCTGTAAGAATAAATACACCAAATATTAAGTCGTATAAAAGTCCCATATGATTAGGTTAATTAAATGTAAATGAATTCCTTTTTCTCAATATCAATATAAAATAAAGTTGTAATGAATAGAAATTATACATTATTTTTGTTGTTTTGCTTTTTAATATGTTTTTCTAGGCCTTTATACTCTCAAGATAATTTAGGTTCAGCAAATCCCGACGTTGTAAGACTTGTTAGAGAAGGAGTTGATCTTCATAACAAAAAAGACTATACAGGAGCAATAAAAATTCTTGAAGAAGCCGTTTCAATAGAGCCAAATAACGTTCTTGTAAGGGAAAATCTTAGCATTATTCATAATAATTATGGCAAATATTTATTTGACAGAACTGACTATGAAAAAGCTACAAAAGAATTCAGGCAGGCAATATACTATGATTTTAAAAATTCTACTGCAGATGCAAACCTCAATGATGTACTTAAACAGCGTGGTGTAAAGGCTACCGATCCGCAGGCAAGAGCGCAACTGGGAGATAAACTTCGTACAGAAGCAAATTTTGAGCATGCCCTTATTGAATATCAGAAGGCTTTAAATCTTTCAAAAGCACCTGAGCCTTCTTTGCTTATAAGTATTGGAGACATATATTATATTTTGTATCTCAGGGGAGGACAGCAAACAAATGACATAAATAAAGCAAATGAATATTATAATAAAGCACTCCAGATAAAAGAAACAGCAAGAGCCCACATAAAAGTTGGTGACAGTCTGCTTGCATTAAAAGATATAGTAGGCGCTATTGAAAATTACAGAAAGGCAATCCAGCTTGAGCCAGAGTCACAGGAAGCAATTACTGCAAATATGAGAGGCTGGAATGAAGCAGTAAGACTTGCTCCGCTTGTTCCTGAAAATCATATAGGACTGGCTACCGCACTTCAGCTTAAAAAAGATTTTATAAATTCAGAAGAAGAATATAATCAGGCTTTAAAGCTTGATCCTGAAAACCAGTCTGCCTTAAAAGGTCTTGAGTCATTAAAGGCTGACAGATTAAAAGCTCAGGCATCCGGTTTTCTTGATGCAGCGTTAAAACTTCAATCAGAGAGTAAATTTGACGAAGCTATAAACCAGTATATAAAAGCTCTTGAAATTACACCAAAAGATTCCAAGCTTCATTACAATATTGGAACAGCTTTTCAGGCAAAAGGTGACTATGAATACGCTGGTAAGGCCTACAAAAAGACTTTAGCTTTGGATCCAAACTACGAAAAGGCTAAAACCGCAATAGAGATTCTTACAAAACAATCAAACGATAAGAAAGTAAAAGAGCTTACAGACAGAGCACTTGAACTACAAAATGCTGGTAATTACCAGGAAGCAGTCACGTCATATCTTGCAGCCCTTTCTGTAACCCCGGATGATCCGTCCCTTCACTATAACCTTGGTACAGCATATCAGGCATCAGGTGATTTTAGTAATGCACAAAAAGAATATGAAAAAGCATCTGCGCTTGATAAGACAAACCAGGCTTATATAACTGCAGTAAAAGCTGTAAAAATTGAAATTGCTAATCCAATTATTCAAGGTGCCATAAATAAACAATCTTCAGGAGATAATGCTGGTGCTATAGCTGATTACCTGAAAGCACTTGAATTGATCCCGGATGATGCACAGACTCACTTTAATCTTGCTACAGCGTATCAGGCAAATAATCAAAGTGATCTTGCTATACAGTCTTACCAGAAAGCATTGCAGCTTGATTCTAAAGGTCAGTCTGATGCATATTTTTTCCTTGGTGCTTTATATGAGGAAAAACATGTTAATAAAACTGCAATTGAAAATTATCAAAAATACATTCAGGCTGCACCTGCTGGTTCTTATGTAAAAGATGCAAAAGACAGGATGGCATATTTAAAGACTTTAAAGCAGTAGCCCTAGTTACGGTATAATTTTCAATATGACATTTCTTGTAAGTAATCCAAAATATAAGAGAAGAAAATCAAAAAAACTTTATATTGGTAATGTGCCGATTGGTGGTGATTCACCTGTAGTTATTCAGTCCATGACTACTACTGATACCAGAGATGTTAAATCTACTTTACATCAGATAAATGAATTAAAAGAAGCAGGCTGTGAAATTGTTCGTGTAGCAGTGCCAGATAAGGAAGCAGCTTCTAAGCTAGGTGAAATTAAAAAGCAGTCACCATTGCCTGTAATTTCTGATATTCACTTTGACTGGAGGCTTGCTCTTGAAGCAATTAAACAGGGAGTAGATGGACTTAGGCTAAACCCTGGAAATATTGGTGATAATAACAGGGTAAAAGAAGTAGTTAATGCTGCAAGGGAAAGAAAAATCCCGATTCGTATTGGTGTAAATGCCGGCTCCCTGGATGCAAAGTGGGGTTCAGCTTATGGTGCTGACAGGGTTCATGAAGCTATGGTAGCAAGCGCTCTTGAGCATATAAAAATTCTTGAAGATTTAAACCATGATCTAATTAAAATTTCACTTAAGGCTTCTGATGTTCCGGTAATGCTTGAAGCGTATCGCCTTATGGCTGAGAAAGTAGATTACCCATTACATCTGGGTGTTACAGAAGCAGGTACTCCAAAAGGTGGTTCAATAAAATCAGCAGTTGGAATTGGTGCGCTTTTATCAGAAGGTATAGGTGATACTATCAGGGTTTCACTAACAGGAGATCCTGTAAATGAAATTGAAATAGCAAAAGCTATCCTTAAATCTCTTGGCTTAAAAAATGAAGGATTGAACCTTGTGAGTTGTCCAAGCTGTGGAAGGATGGAGCTGAATGGTTTTGAAGAAATGGCAAAAACTGTAGAAGAAAAACTTAAAAATCTGAAAATGCCAATTACAGTTGCAGTGATGGGCTGTGTGGTGAATGGTCCCGGCGAATCAAAAGCAGCAGATATAGGAATAGCTGGCGGGAATGGCAAAGGTGTAATTTATAAAAAAGGTGAAGTCTTTAAAGTATTACCTGAAAAAGAACTTCTTGATGCTTTACTTCAGGAAATAGACAATATGATAAAAGAACAGGGTGAAAAACTACCTGTAAGTAGTCATTAATAAAATATAAATAGGTTATACACTATTGACCATTTAAAAATATTTAGCTATTATAAAAACCCTTATGAAGGAAGGAATACATCCACAATATCATCGTGTAGTAGCCACTTGTATCTGTGGTAATGAAATTGAAATTGGTTCTACCAAGCCTGACATCAGGGTGGAAATATGCAGTGCGTGTCACCCGTTTTACACAGGAAACCAGAAAATTATTGATGCTGAAGGACGCGTTGACAGGTTTCAGAAACGTTATAAGAAAAAATAAAATTTTCTTTTAAGTGGAACAGAAAGCAAAAGTTGAAATTTATACCTGGGATCACTGTCCCTATTGCCAGAGAACTCTTCAGCTTTTTAACACTAAAGGGATTAAATATATACAGTACAAAATAGATGGAGACGAAGCAGCTAGGGATAAAATGTCAACTCGAGCCTCAGGAAGAAAAACAGTTCCACAGGTTTTTATTAATGACAAACATATAGGTGGCTGTGACGATACTCATGCACTTGATTCAAAAGGTGAATTAGATAATCTTGTCTTTGAAACATAAATATTTAAATGAAAAAACGATTTGGACAGAATCTTCTTACCGATAAAAATCACTTAAAAAAGATTGTTAATATAATTGGTTTAAAAAAATCTGATGTTGTGCTTGAAATAGGTGCAGGTAGTGGTTTGCTTACTTTGTGTCTTGCTGAACAGGCGAAAAAAATATTTGCTGTAGAGCTTGAAAGAAGTATTCTAAAGCAGCTAAGAGATAATCTTAAGAAAAATTCTATAACAAATGTTCAGGTTGTTGAAACGAATATTTTAGATCTGGATTTCAAAAAACTAATTCATGAATCATTTAAGATTGTTGGTAATATACCTTATAATATTACCTCTCTGATTTTACTTAAAATATTTGGGGAAATAGACAAGCCGGCACCCCATTTATCTTCTCTGCAGGATGTGTTTTTAATGCTTCAATATGAGGTTGCAGAACGAGTAGTTGCAAAGCCTGATACTAAAGCTTATAGCCCTTTAACTTTACTTGTTCAGTATTTCTCAGAGCCAAAAATATTATTTAAAGTTCCTTCAGGTTGTTTCTTTCCAAAACCAAAAGTTGACTCTGCATTTGTTCAGTTTGTTATCAGGGACAAATTGCCTGAGATTGAAAATCCTGCTGTGCTAAAAAGTATTATTAGAACCGGATTTCAGCAAAGAAGAAAAAAACTGGTTAATGGACTTAGTAAATTATTTAGTAGTAAGGAAAAGGCTATAAGTATATTTAAAAATCTTGAATTTGATTTGAATTTACGGGCTGAAAATCTTAGAATGAAGGACTATATTGCTTTAGCAGATGCTTTTATACATCAATAATTACTGACATTCCTCTGCTCTTTAAACCAACCACATTATATAATTCAAGTTCTCTTAGTTTCTTTTCTGCTCTTATAATTGCCTGTGCTATGTCCAGAGAATCCTGTGCTTTTTCCTGGATGGATCTTCTTGGATCTGAAAGTTTCTTTTTTGCATCTTCCATATACTTGTCTGTGGCTTCCTGAATAATGAACAAAACCTGTCTCAGTTTTTCAGGACTTTTTAGAACCTTTAGTGCCTTATCATTTTTTGAATAATGTTTTAAAAGTTTTGACATGATAATAAACTATGTTTGCATACTCCCCATGAAGTCCTGTACAACAAGCGCTGCTACTTCTACAGCATCACCATCAAAATTCGGATTGTTTTTATACAAATCTTCTATAATTTTTGCTACTGCAGTTGCTGTTGCAATGCTAATACCCTGACGAACTGCCTGAGTTGTTGCTGATGTTGCAAGGTTGACTAATTGTGTCTGGCTTGGTGTTAGATTTGCTTCTTCTTTTTGTGCAGCTTCTTTCCCTTGTGTAAATAATTCTTCTGTAAAAATTGTACCTGCTCTTCCACCTGCGTCAGCTGTTCTGAATATTGCATTTAAGATTATGTCTGCAGTAGTTGCAGGAGCTTTTTGTGGGGCTGGTTTCGTGGCTTGTGTATCTTTTGCTGTTGTTGTTTCTTCAGCTGGCCTGTTTTCTGTTTTTTCATTTTCAGGTGTAGCATCAATGGCTTTGGCCTTCATTGCTGCTAGTGCCAGAAGATTATTTAGTGTTGGATTGTAACCGTTTATTGGCATAATTTTAAAAAATATAAGGAGTATGTAAGAGGACCCAACTCCTTATAGCCGTACAGTTTAGTGAATAATACTAAGAACAGGTAAAGAGTCAAGAATCTTAGAGAAATTTTAGGTATAACCCTGAAGTCTGGCTTTTAATTAATTTATTTGCTTTACAGAAGGGAAAAATAAATATAATCACAGATAAAAATAGAAAAAAACTACTACGCTATCTGTGTGGTTAACCATTGGTTAAATTCTTTACGATTTAACCAAATGCTATCTTTCTTTTAGTTAACTTATGGAATGAGAAATATCAGAGGAGGTGAAATCATTATTTTGGTTTTTTAAATCCTGAAACATCATGGCAGAACAAGATGTTGGTGATAAGCAGTTTGATGCAACACCACACAAACTAAGAGAAGCACATAAAAAAGGACAAGTTTTCAAGAGCAAGGATTTAACCCAGCTTTTGACTTTCATTGTTGGGTTTCTGCTTATTTACTATAATGCCGGGTACATATGGGAAAACTTTGCAAAATTATTTAATGGAGTCTACAGTCAAATACCTAATAAGTCCTTATCTGTAATTGGTGGTGGATATCTTTTTTATATCACCTGGTATTGCATCATAATGATAGTTCTGCCTTTACTTTTGGCACTCCTTTTTACTGCAATAACTACTGAGTTTTTTCAGGTAGGTCCTATTTTTACTACAGAGACAATGAAATTTCAGCTTGAAAAACTTAATCCGTTTGAAGGATTTAAGAAAATAATATTTAATGTTCGCTCTTTATTTGAGCTGGTTAAATCTATTTTTAAGGTTGGAGTGCTTGGTTACATTGCATTTCTTAGCCTTGAGAAATTTATGCCTGAACTTCTTGGACTAATTGAGGTTGGAAATAAATTCGGAAGCATTGCAATTTTCGGGAAAGTATTTTTTGACTTTGCAGTTAAGAGCATTATATTTTTACTTGTAATATCGATTCTTGATTATCTCTTTCAGAGATGGAAATATATGAATGATCAGAAAATGACATTTAAGGAACTAAAGGATGAATTTAAACAAACAGAAGGTGATCCTTTAATTAAGTCCTTAAGAAGACAAAAACAGCAGCAGGTTGCCTATGGACAGATGATGGCACAGGTTAAAGAAGCTGACTTTGTGGTAAAAAATCCTGATCACATTGCAATGGCCCTGAAATATGATCCGCAAATGAACCAGGCTCCTAGAGTGCTTGCCAAAGGCGGTGAACTTATTGCAGAACAAATAATTGCGATTGCAGAAGAGCATGGAATAGCAGTTGTTGAGAATGTGCCGCTTGCAAGAGCCCTGTTTCGACTGGTGAGGGTTAACCAGGAGATTCCGCCTGAACTCTACAGAGCTATAGCAGAGATACTGATATTTGTTTATCAATTGCGCGGGAAGGAGCAATTCAAGTAATATGCTGGGAATCAGTATATTTAACCATTTCTTATCTTAACCACGATAAAAGTGTTTAAAGAGGGAAAACTATTAAAGGAGTAAAGTAAATTAGTAAATAAATAATTTGCGAGGGAAAATATAATTAATGGGAGTATTTGTTTAGTACATAGATAATGATTAGTAGCAGCTAAATGTATTTTAAATGCATATATTGTTGACTAAATTGATATAAAACTGTATTTTGAAGAAAGCTCATGAATACAAGTGAAAATAAGTTAAAAAAAAGACAAGATAGTCTGATGGCTTCAGAAGCAGGTAAGGAAAAGCCTCCTGTTTCAACGAGAGATCTTTTTATTGATTCAAATACAGGTACAAGTGAAGAAATACTAAAACAGTTTCTTCCTATCGTGGAAATGGTTGTAAAAAAAGAATATAGGACAATTCCATCATATCTGGCAGAATATAGTGAGCTTATTAATATTGGACTTTTAACTGTTAACAAGCTTCTTCATGATGTTACAAAAAACAATAAAACCTATAACTCAAGCTATATTGCCCAGGCAGTGAAATGGGCTATTAAAGATGAACTTCGCTCAAAGTATAACTGGTACGGTGTAAAACAAACTCAGGCAAAAAGTAAGGATTCTGATTCTGGTAGTGATGAATATCCTAAAGAAATTGTAAATGAAGAAGATGTTCATGAATATACTCCTGATGAAGCCAAAGAAAAAATGTTCGAAACTATTCTGTATCTGGAAGACTTTTCACATGAAACAGTCACAAAAGAACAAATGACTTCAGATGAGCTTGCAAGACTTGAGCTTTTAGAATTGAAATCTGCAGTAAAAAAAGCAATTGATCAGCTTCCGGCAAAACATAAACAGGTTATTGAGCTTAGATTTTATGAGGGTAAAAGAGGAAATGATATAGCAACCTGGCTTGGTGTGACACCTTCACGGGTCTCTCATATGATTCAGGATGCGCTTGAAAAAGTAAGACAACTTCTTGCAAAAGAAGGATACTGTTAAACCAATGGTTTATACAAATGGCTGATTTTGGAAATAATTTGTCCTTTAATATTTTGTCAACAATAAAAAATATTGGCAAACAGGCTAAGGAAATACTAAGCAAAGCAAACCCGCAGGCAGAAAAAATCGAAAAGAAAATGGTTCAGCAGGCGCAAACAGAAGTAAGTAATAAAAACATCTCAAATGATAATTCGAAATCAACAACAAATCAGACTACTGCAAACACTGGTACCACTAACCAGGGTGTGCTTAATGCTTCTAATAAACCACAAAATATTCTTACTACAAACCAGCAGTCAAACGTAAATGTACAGCAACAGGCTACTCCTGCACAGGTGGATTTTCAGGGTCCAAAGGATTTACCTGCATATGCAGGTATTGCAAATATGTCATTAAAGTCCTGGATTGCAGGAAGGGATAATAGCATTCTCCCGAAAACTGAGTCAGGTGAAAAAGAATTAGTAATCACTTTGCTTGGTATTAAAGGCTTTCAAAGACAAAGCTATGATGGAGCAGGTTCAGACGCAGGTTCAGATGGTGGTAAAAACAGTAAAGCATACAGACTGTTGGGAAAAAATAAAACCCTTCTTTTACTGTCTCATATATTTTCAGGAATTGAACAGACAGGTACAAGAGAAACAGATATCCTTGTAAATATTGCAAACTTTAATAAACTTGGTTCTGCTTTAGGGGAAGAAGGTGATTCACTCAAAACTGCTGAAGAAAAGCTTTCACCACCATATCCGGTTGATTTACAGACTCTTGAGAAACTTGATCCAAAGACAATTAAATATTTAAACCAACTTCTTGCTTTACCTGCTGAATTCCCTCAATGCCTCAGACTTTTTGCGGGAGATAAAGTTGAAATCAGTGAAAAGGAACTATGGGCATTTTTACTTCAGAGGTTTGAAGTGGCTCAAAGCCAGTTGTTTGGGGTTGATGAACTTTTAAGCATTTCAGTCTCAAAATTTATACCTTTGCTGAGTGAAGCATTTCCACTTGTACTTCCCCTTGTGTTGCTTTATTATCCGTTACCTTTACCTCAGGTTAAAGAACAATACGATTTTGATAATTCATGGAAAAAGAAAAACAAAAAAAATGAAGAAGATATAATCGCATCATGTGAAATCTATTATCTGTCAAAAACAAGAGGAAGGTTTTTAATCAAGCTTATACTTACCAAAAGTCATGAGCTTTCTATGGATATTCAGACCTCACCAATTAATAATGGCATTGTGAGGGATCTTGAATTTGCTATTTCAGAGAGTATGTATCTTCTGAAATATCCCCCATCATTGGCTGATTTAAATGTTTTACTTGCTGAGGAAGTGTATGAAGCTACAGATAAAGATGAAGAATTATCAATTGTTTCTACTGGGCCTATAAGGCTTGAGATAGTTCTGGGTGTTTATGCATGCCTTATAGTGTTAAACAAATTAAATGAAGACCCTGATCCATCCGGATTAATTGAGATGGCAGAGTAATAAAGGTGCTTTATTTTAAATTTGCACTGATTTTAAAAGGTATTTCTGAAAATAGATCTTGAAAAATTTAAAGTTATACTATAACATTTATTTAATTTCAGTAAATTAAAGAATTTCAGTTAAGAAATGCTTTTTAAAGAGGTATTATTGTTTTGAAAGTTTCATTAAATAAAAATTCTTTAGCACAAGGTCCGCTTGTTTATAATCCTACACGGAGGAAATTTATACAGGCAGCATTTGCTTTGCCTGTTGCTGCAACAATACTTCCTTTACTGATGCCTTTTACTGCTGATGCAGCTGGTGGTACAGATGATGTCCCGCCACATGCATTAAAATTTACTACCCGTGATGGAAAAGATCCCGGACATAAATTAGTAATAGTCTATATGCAGGGTGGGCTTAGTAATTTTGATACCTTTGACCCTAAAACACATGACAGTATAAAAGGTCCATTTAAACAAATAGATACTGCTTCCAGGAATATAAAATTTACAGAAGTTTTAGAACCACTTGCAAGACATGCCAATGATTTTTTAGTGATTAATAATCTCAGGACTAACTTTGGTGAACATACTCAAGCGGCTGCAAAACTTTTAACAACCAGTGGGCAGGTTGTTGGCAGTGGTTTCTTGGCTCCAACGGTATATAAAAATCCTTTTGTGGAGTTTTCTGATTTATTAACTAATGAAGCTGCTGGACAGGTAGGGTATGTAGTTCTTCATCAAAATACCTATGACAGACATAGCTATAATCGAGTTTGGGATACTCCGTGGGGAGGAATAAATCATGATGATCCTGTTGCAGTGTATGCGCCATATGATACAAATACAGGCACATTTACAAATCCTTTTTCTAATAGCACTAATGTTTCAGCATCAAGGTACAGAGAAAGATCTCAATTGCTTGAAGCATTTGATAATTCTGGACATGTTTTAGTTGGAGCGTCAGTAAATCGACATAATAGAGCATATGCACAGGCAAGAAGTCTTTTAGGTGGACAATTTAACCAAACATTTGATTTAAACCGTGAACCGTTACAAATAAGAGAAAGATATGGAGATTCAAAAGTTGGTAAGCAGTTTTTACTCGCAAGACGAATGCTTGAAAGTGGAGCCAGGGTTATTGTAGTAAATGATGGTAATTATGATTTTCACTGGGGGATTAAAGAAGATTCAGAAATAATGCTTCCACCTTTTTCAAGAGCTTTAAGTGCATTCATAGATGATATAAAACAGAGAGGAAATGAAAAGGTTTATATTGCTATTATTACAGAGTTTGGCAGAGACCCGAGAGTAAACACTGGTGGCAGGGAGACTGTTGATGGGAATTCTGTTCAGCAACCTCCCGGGCGACATCACTGGGCTAATGCTTTTGGTATGGTTATTATAAGCAATGATCATAGAAGTATTGGTGCTGGAAGAACAATAGGCAGAACAAATAATAATGGTGAACCTGTTGGGCAAGCATTTGACTCATCACTTACCGGTGAAACACTTTTAGAACTTTTAAAGATTGGAAGATTTGAAAAGAGAGGGGAAGTCGTTACTGGTAAAAGATTCCCATATATCGATATAATTAATGAAAGAGTTGTTGATTAAATAAACAAAAAAGTCTCAGATATAAGGAAGATTCTTATTGTTGAGTCAGATCCCACGTCGGTTTAAACTTATCCTTAATATAATTTCTTGTTGATGAATATGTGCAGGTTTTAACATTATGTGAATCTTTTGTAGTGTTTGTCTTTTGAATTGCTTGTTTAATTGCACTTATAAGAGAGCTACTATCAATTTCTCCTTTTACTAAATAACCGTCAGCACTATCTAAACATTGTCTTAAAGATTCTCGTTGTAAAGATGAACCTGTAAGTATGATAATTGGAATATTTAAAGCAATTGATTTAACTTTTTCAAAAGTAGTATTCTCACTACTATCAGGTAATGAAAGATCAAGTAAAATAACATCGACCTTATTTCTTTTCAAATAGTCAAGTCCACCTACCAGCTTTTCCCTTGAAATAACTTCAAAGTTTTGGTCACTATCTTCAAGCAACAACTCTTTGATTAACCTAGTATCTGCATTATTGTCTTCTATATAAAGGATTTTGCATATTTTAATAGATTTTTCACTTGTTTTCATTTTAATCTTATTTCCCTTTTCCTTTTCCTTTCTTAGAAATGAGTTAACTTAATCATTCCCAGCTTTTGTTCCTATCACTACCTTTCTTATATTTAAGTTTTTATTTTGTATCTCCTTCATTAACAACATTACTTTTTTCTTTGCAGTCTGTCTTTCAATTGCATGTAAAATTGAATTTACTAAAACTTTAGAATCTAGATCTTGCTTGAAAAGGAAAGCCTGAGATTCTTCAATAGAGAATTTTAAATTACCTTTTGTAAGAATTGCCCCTGTTAAAACAATAATTGGCAACATTGAGTTTTGTTCTGTTTCTGTCCAAATTCTTCTAAAGGTTTCAAGACCAGTGCAATCAGGTAGTGCTAGATCTAAGATGACTACATCTAATTTTTCGTTCTTAATTTCTAGTAGTGCTTTTGCTAAACAATCTGCATAAATAATATTAAAATTATAATTTTCATTTTCTTGTAAATATTCAGTGACTAATCTTGCATCTGCTTGATTGTCTTCAACAAGAAGAATATTTATTATTTTCTTGGATTTTTCAAGTCCATCCACTTCTTTTTCTTCCGTTATTTTGTACATTGTTTTTTCCTTCCATAAGCAACAAGAATTAGTTTCACTAATTATCTTCAGATACAAGTTTTCTTTTGCTTTTCATAGAGCACGATCTAAATCAAATTTTCTATCTATCTATAGATTAGGAATAAATTCTTGAATCACTAGAGGGCTAAAACTAGAGTGATAATATTTTTATTCCTAAGCACTAGTACTATTAGGTAGTACTTTAGTACTTGGCATTGCAATTGGTTTAAACACTTATCAAACTGGGTAGTATTCTAACAACTATTACAATTACACTACTAACACTATTTTTTTTATCTGTTATTTTATAAACAACATTTATACAAAGCAAAGTGTAAAACCAGTAGGCAAGTCTCCTGAATATAAGCGAGCAAATTCTTCGCCAGGGCGGATTCCACATAAGGTGGAAAACTGACTTCCAAATCCGATGATCAGTGACAAAGTCATTTAAATCATAGGGTTATCTCCCCTATAAAAGCAAATGGTAGTCCTAATTGGCCTCTTCATTTGGGTAAACTATAAATATCGTATAAATTAAATAAAAAATATGGAAAATCATAATTTAACAGTACTCTTAATAGAAGACAATCCTGGGGATGCAAGACTTATACAGGAAGAACTTACAAGTGAAATGGATACTTTTTTTGAAATAAAACATGTACCTACTTTGCGAGAAGCTAAAGATGCAATTGAAAACGGAATCTTTGATGTAATAATAGCTGACCTCAATTTGCCAGATAGTCGTGGTATTGAGACTTTCGAAAAAGTTTATGAAGTTGCAAAGTGGACTCCAGTAGTTGTTTTAAGTAGCATAAAAGATGAAACATTAGCATTTACAGCAGTAAGTAAAGGCGCTGAAGATTATCTGATTAAAGGTGAAATAAACAATATTATGCTAAAAAGATCAATATTCTACTCAATAGAAAGGCATAAAGTCAAAGCAGCACTCAAAGAAAGAAATGAATTGTTTAAGATCGTAGCAGATAATGTAAATGATCTAATTGCAATTGTTGATCTTGAGGGAAAATACTTGTATAAAAGCCCTTCATATAAAAGATTACAAACTGAGATTAATTTAAGCAGTAATAATGAAAACATTTTAAATGAAATATTTCCAGATGATAGAAATTTAATAAGCACTGCTTTTCAAGAAATCCCAAAATTAAAATGTTCTGAACTACCCAGATACCGCATGATAGATAAATCAATGAATCCTTGCTTAGTACATTCTTATGCAAGTATAGTCTTTAATGAAAAAGGTAATCCCGAAAAAATAATTTTAATTAGCCATGAAATCTTAGAAGAAAAAGAAACATAGAACATCCTATTTAGCTTGTGGGAAGCAAATAGGCAAACTTATTTAGTCACTGCAAGCTCTAGTGCTTGCTTTGCATTTAAAAGACCGTAACCATACTCAGAATCTTTTCCTTCTTTTCCAAGATCAACTGCTGAGTTAATTAAAATTTCTTTTATTTCACTATTTGTTAATTCAGGGTTAACTCCCCAGACTAGCGCTGCAACTGCTGAAACCTGTGGTGTTGCAAAAGATGTACCGGTTACTGCCTTATAGTGAGATTTATTTACTGAAGTAGTATATATTTCAGTACCTGGTGCAACTAAGCTTATATGTTCACCTCTTGTACTATAAGATTCAATCATTTTATTTTGATTAACTGCTCCTACTCCTATAACACCATTAAATCCTGCTGGGTATCTGACTTGCTCTTTTTCAGAGTTACCACTTGAAGCAACTATTAATAATCCCTTATCTTGAGCATCTTTAATTACAGTTTCTAAAATCTTAGAATATTCAGCAGTGCTTAAGCTAATTTGTATAATTTTTGCACCATTAGTATAAGCTTCATCTAATGCCTGAACTATAGTTCCAATATCAGATTGTCCATATTCATCTGCAACATTAATTGAAAGAATTTGTACATTTTGTGCAATACCAGTTATTCCTTTTTTATTATTTGCATTTGCTGTAATGATACCTGCAACTTGAGTTCCATGTCCTATGTTATCTTTTAAATCAATATATTCAAGTCCTTCTCTTCCTTCAACTTTACCTACTAAGCCTGGATGATTTGCATCTACACCTGAATCTAACACTGCAACTTTTACTTCATTTAATTTACTTGTATTTAAAGCATCAGTAAAACTAATTTCATTTAAATAATACTGGCTAGAACTATTGACCTTTGCACTTTTAGTTACTTTGTCTAAGGTTAATTTATAATTTGGTTCAATTGTTTCAAATAATCCAGTTTTTCTTAATTCTTCAATTTGAGCTTTTAAATCTGGTCCTTGAGGAACTATATAAACCTTACCACTAACTCTTTTGGAATTTCTACAGCCTTTCTTGAGTAATATACGATCAACTCTTGCTCTTAAATGACTTTCTTTTGTTTGTACTATTAATGAATTAACCTCTTCATTTGCAAAAACATCATTAATAGTTATTGATGCAAAGAATATAACTGTAAGTATGATTCTTAAATATTGTTTTATTGTTTCGTTATCTTTGTTATTCATTCCAAACATTAGAGTTGCTGGAATTAGTTTTTGTTTGAACTTGTTGCATGGGTTCGTAAATCAAGTATTACCACCCAATACTCCAAATCCAATGCCCGATTGAATTTGCTAGGTTCAGCTTTGCGCGTTGAACAGGAAAAAATTCTTAGTAACCACCCGCAAGGATGTCCTAAGAATTTACTTTAGTAATTCCCCTGAAAATAATACAGTATAAATGCTTGATCTTATTTCTAGAAAGTTTGTTACGTCATTGCGAGCCGAAGGATCTTCTGACGTTATGAGATAAAGAAAAAGCGGCATCAACTATCGCTGATGCCGCCCTCTGGACTCATTGTAAACCCACACAATGGGGTCCTAGCTACTAATTCCACCACCTCCTTTTAGAAACACTATAAAATCTAGCTTTTATAATTTTACTTCTCACTTTCACTTTTTACCTCCTTGGTTTGCTTCTAAAAGCCTAACTGTACTAACTAAACTGCTGGTTTGGCCCACTCGGAATCTCTCTAAATGTTATTGAATATGCCAAATTAGATTCCCAAATTGTTTCATTTATATGAGTTATGAATTCTTTAGTTTCATTGTTAGTGCTTAGTTCTACAAGAAAGGATTTGTTTGATTTTAGTGGAATGGATATTTTTGAACCGATTAACTCTCCATTGCTTTTTTCAAAAATATATTTCGCTTCCTTGTTTACTGATAGAACAACCCCGTTTTTATCTACAATGATAATACCTTGAGCTAGTTTAAGAGACAAGTTTATGGCGATAGGTTTTGTATCTTTAGTATTTGGTTTCTCAAATTTAATTGGATGACATTCCAAATCTTTTAAGATCTTTTGTCTGCCAATTGCAAAGTAAATAGCTCTAATTAACTTTTCTGCATCAATCCCATCTTTTTCTATATAGTCCTGTGCACCTTCATAGATAGCTTTAAGTGAGGAAGAGTTTTTTATTGATAAACTTTTTACACCTGAAATTATGATTATAGGACAATAAGAGCAATGAAAATGAATTCTTTCAAAAGAAGTAATTCCTTCACTATCAGGGAGAAATAAATCTAGTAAAATAACATCAAAACGTTCTTTTTTTAATAATTCTATTGCTTTCGAGATGTATGAGACTTGAGTTAAGTCAATATTCTCATTGTTATTTTCCTTAAGAAGTTCTTTTATTAAACGGCTATCATGAGGATTGTCTTCAATGAGAAGAATTTTTAGAGAGCTACTTCTTGTACCAGTTTTTTCTTGAATTACTTGCATTTTTATACCTCACAGTTAAAATTTACCCATTGCCCATTGAATTACTTCTTTCACTTTTTACCTCCTTGATTTAATGATATTTCTATAGTCGTAAACGTTTGTCCAAATGGATTTATAATACCCAATGAACGGCTTCCTTCTATGGTTTCATCAATTATTTTCCACGTAGCTAATATGTGTTTTTTACCTTTTGAAAAAACTAAATTTTTAAGTTCTAATCCTGTATCAGGAAGCAAGGATATTGAAGTGTTTTTACCTGTAAAGTTTGAACCTAGAATCTTTAATCTCAATATTTTTTTAACTCGTACAATTTTCACAGAATCAATAACAGGTCTTTTATTTCGACTTTCTTCTAGTTGAAACTTATTACTTATAGTTACATTTATTCTTGCTATTTGTATTCCACTAATAGATAAAATTAATGCACCTGGACCATTTGAAACTTCTTCAGGGACTATATCAGTTTGTACTATTAGGCTCTTAGTAAGATCATCATGAATTAAATGATTAACTTTTACTTGATATTCAATGTTATTTAAATCAATAATTGTTACAAATGCAGCTGGGACAGTACTATCTAGTGGATGTCTTTGAAGTACTTTGGAAACTAAATCCATGGGTATTGCAAAATTAATTGGTGAGCCTGCTTGTACTAGATTACTAATCTGTGGCTGTTCAACTGGTGGTTTTCCTTTAGATCCTTTTGTGTTTGTTGGTCTAACTGCTTCTGGGAACAGTGCATCAACTACTGGAGGTTCTTTAGGTTTTTCTGGTTCCACTGGCTTAGGAGGAGGGGTTGGTTTTGGAGTTGGTTTTGGAGTTGGAGTTGGTTTTTCTTCAGGGATTGGTTTTGGAGTTGGTTTTGGTTCAACTACTGGTTCAGTTAGTGGCAGGCAATTAGAAAAATCAATGCATGTTCCTGGATTTGTTGGACAACAACCTTTAATACAGCACAATACTCCGCATTGGGTATGTAGATTACAGGCTGGAGGAGGAGGTGGTGGTGGTACTGGTGTTATAGATATTGAAAGATCTGAACTTGAGTTTACATTATTATTGTCAGTAGCCCGTACAGTAAAGGTATAAGTCATTCCTATATGAGATGAGTCAGGAGTAAATGAATATGTCCCTGTGCCCGGATTTGCTGCCATTCCTGCTGTAAAAGTTCCTACAGTAGGGGCAGTTGGTGTTGATAGTGTTACTGTATCTGGGCTATCTGCATCACTTGCTGTAAAGTTAATAGATAATGCTTGTCCTGAATTAAGTGAATATGAGCCACCTGTACCTGCACTTGATCCAGCTATTGTTGCTGAACTTATAATTGGAGTTACAGGAGCATTGTTTATCACATTAACTGTTATTGTTAGATCACTACTGCTTGGTGCACTATTATTGTCAGTAGCCCGTACAGTAAAGGTATAAGTCATTCCTATATGAGATGAGTCAGGAGTAAATGAATATGTCCCTGTGCCCGGATTTGCTGCCATTCCTGCTGTAAAAGTTCCTACAGTAGGGGCAGTTGGTGTTGATAGTGTTACTGTATCTGGGCTATCTGCATCACTTGCTGTAAAGTTAATAGATAATGCTTGTCCTGAATTAAGTGAATATGAGCCACCTGTACCTGCATTTGATCCAGCTATTGTTGCTGAACTTACAGAGGGTATTGCCGGCAAATTAAAATTAAATCCTGAATTATTTCCGTTGTTAGTAGATGATAAGACTGTAACTACTGTGCCAGACTTGTTTTGATCTTTTAAATCAATATCCTTTATAGAATATGTACCAGTGCCAGACCAGACTCTTTGCTGTCCATTAGTACTGGAACGGATAAGTATAGGATCTGGACTACTTTCTCCTGTGCCTCCACCATCAAAGTCAATTGTTCCACTGTTAACTAAATCATCTCCTCCTGACTTGTCACCTAAAGTAATATCGCCTGTGCCCTGGTTTTTTAATGTCCCGCTTGCACCAATTGTTATTCTTGCCTGGTTTGTAGTTATGTTATAAGAAGCTCCTTGATCTAAAGTGCCGCTTGTAATAGTCAGATCCTGCTGGTTATTCAGTAAAAAATTATTTGCAAGTGTTACAGTACCGGAGGATTTGTTTATTGTAAAAGTGCCGGTTGGCAAACTTTGTATATTTAATGTTTGACTATTTGTCCCAGAAAGTGTAGTAGCCGAGTTACCGCTAACAGTGTTATCAAAAGTTACATCTCCCTGTGCACCAATACCACCAGTTAAGAGCCTCATTGTACCTGTATTTGAATTATCAATTGTAAGTGCTCCTGATGCTATTAAGGTGGTGCCTGATGTAATAGTCCAGTCTTTTGACCCGTTGTAATTTGTATCAAAAATAACATTACCAAGTGTATGTGAGCTTCCAGTTACATTTATAGAAGTATTGTTTGTTCCTGCAAAAACTACTGTGCTTGATCCAGGACTGACCGTGCCAAGAGTATATGTCCAGTTTTCTTCAGCTCTGATAGTTCCTGATAATGTTAAAGTCCCGCTTGATTTATTGATGTTTATTTTAGGGAGTGAGCCAGCAGTTCTTGTAGCACTTCCTGTGAATGCCTGATCTCCTGTCCCGTTGATAAGTATTGTTGCGCTGCTCGTACTCGTTCCAAAATTGTAATTGTTACTGTCAACCGTTATGTTTCCTTTTGCAGCAATTGTACCAGTCCTTAGTTGTATTGGACCTGTGCTTGAATTATCCAGTGTTAAAGTTCCATTTACAGTGAGTGTATTTTGAATTTCCCAGGTACGCGTTGAAGATGAATTAGTATTAAAAGTTACATTGTTAAGTGTAAAAGAACCAGAAATGGAACCATTGTCAAAATTCCCAAAGGTAACAGTGCTATTACCTGGTGTTATAGTCCCACCAACATATAGCCACGGACCAGCAAGATTAACAGCGCCACTTAAAACTAAGGTGCCATTTTTGTGTTCCAGTCCGTTACTGCCTAAGGTTATTGTACTGCCTGAGTTTTGTGTAATAGTTCCAGTATAGCTGCTATCAATTAATATGCCGCTTACATTAATGCTTGTATCAATAGTGCAATTTTTTGTAGAAGTGTTTTTAAAAGTGGCAATGTCAAATGCAGTCGGCAAGGTATTATCTAACCAGTTTTGTGCATCAGACCAGTTATTTGTTGAGCCGCCTCCATCCCATTCTTTAACTACTATCTGTTCTTTCAATGTCTTTTCAGGTTTTTCTTTTTTTACTTTTCTGTAATTTCTTTTAGAATCATCTTGTATTCTTCTTATATCTAAGGGGCGATTAAAATCTTTAAAATATGATATTTCTCCGCTTTCTAGTCTTTTCTTTAAATTTTCAATAAACTCATGAATATCAAAATTTCTTCCTTCCATTTCAATTACAAAGAGTTTTTCTCCATGATTGAAAATAGTGAGTTTTTCCTTTGCTCTCATGTATTTAAAAGTAAGGTATAAATCCTCTCTTGAATCAATAGTATTAGTGTCTTGTGAAATAACAAATAAAGGAAATATAAGACATAGAACTAATAGGGTTACAACTAGTTGAATTAGTCTTTCTTTAGTAATCATTTTTCTTCTTCCTAGTTAATTTCCTTTCCACTAAAATCAAATGAAATTCTTAAACCATCTTGTAGAATTATTGAAATAACACCATCTTCAACAGATAAAGAATTTGGATCTTTTGAATGAAGCTCTTCACCCGGTGCAAGGTAAACTACTGTGGTTGTTCCTTGGGGATTTGCACTTGCTGGATTTATATTTACTGCTGAAATAAAAAAAGCTACAAATATCATTACTATTTGTAGCCATCTTTTCTCATTAAAGAGACATATATTTTCTAGGTTTTTTAATTGGGTTTTCATTTCGCTAGGACTCTCTACTTAAGTTATAGGTGCTAATACTTTTAATCTATTAGAGTTATCTTTAGCCTTGAAAATCTCTGTGCTCAAGCACTAGTGCTATTAGACAGTACCTTTGGATTGTACTTTAGTACTATGCTAGTAAAAGTTGATGTATATAAGAAATAATTGCTTAGTGGGTTTCTGTTGTTTCTTGTTTTAATAGTCCTAATTGAACTGCAAATGCTGTGGCTTGGGATCTGTTATCAATCCGTAGTTTTGCAAATATCTTACCCATGTGATTTTTAATTGTAGAAAGACTTAAGTGTAATTCTTCTGATATTTCTTCATTAGATTTACCAAGAGCAACAAGTAATAAAATTCCTTTTTCTCTTTCTGTAATTTTATATTCTGCCAACTTGCTTTTTATAACTCCATCTTTTCTTTGAGCTTCTTCACTAGTTTTGTAATGTCTTTCTATTGCATAACGGATAGATTTAAGAAGAGCTTTGTTATTTATTTGTCCTTTTACCAGATAATCTTGAGCACCTTCTTGAACACATTTAATAGCTAATGCTTCATCATCAAGCCCTGTTAATAAAACAATTGGCAGATCTGACTTTTGTGCTTTTACTTTTCTAAAGGTATCAATTCCATTACTATCTGGCAATGAAAGATCTAAAAGAATAACATCAAAATTAGTTTCTTCAAGACATTTCATCGCCTCACTAATTCTATCTATCTGTGTAATTTCAAATTTTGGTTTTTTTTCTTCTTTAAATATTTCTTGAATTAACCTTGCATCTCCAAGATTATCTTCAACCAAAAGGATTTTTATAGTGTTATTGTTCATTTGGCGGTAACTTTACAAGACTAAAATCAAACCAAAAATCTTCAATTTTTTTTGTTAAATTTAAAACCTCATCGAGTAGGTATGGTTTTACTATGTAGCAGGTGGCATGGTCATTGTAAGCCTCTATAATATCTTTCTCTACTGTTGAAGAGGTTAAAATTATTACAGGGATCTTCTTAAGCAAGTCGTCTTGTTTTATTTCTTTCAATAGTTCACGACCATCTTTTTTGGGTAAATTTAAATCCAGTAATATTAGATCTGGACTAGATGAATTAAGAAATCTACCTTGTTTGTGCAAATAATTTAGTGCTTCTTCTCCATCATTGACTATGTTTAAATTTTTTATAATCTTGCCTTCTTTTAAAGCTTCTTTTAAAAGCCTGATATCACCTGGATTATCTTCTACAAGTAGAATTTCTATTTGTCTTTTCTTTTTACTTTTATTGTTATTGTCGTTATTCATTTTCTTTTCTGCCCCCCCCATATACGTGTTGTGGAATTGTGAAGTAAAAAGTTGAACCTTTTCCTTCTTCTGATTCAACCCAAATTTTTCCATCATGCCTTTCAACAATTTTTTTACAAATAGCAAGTCCTATCCCTGTTCCGTCATATTCACTTTTAGTATGTAACCTTTGAAACATTTTAAATATGCGTTCTTGGTGTTCTTTTGCAATCCCAATTCCATTGTCTTTTACTGAAAATAACCATTCATTACCTCTACTTGTTGAAGAGATATGAATACAAGGAGGATTTTCACTTTTATATTTAATTGAATTTAAGATTAGGTTTTGAAAGAGTTGTATAAATTGTTGTTTATCTCCTTCTACTTTTGGCAAAGAACCATGGGTTACTTTAGAATTAGTTTCACTAATTCTATTTGTAATAGTTTTAAGTACTGTATTAATGACTTCATTACAATCGAATTCCTCTATTGATTTCTCCTTGACTCCAACCCTTGAATATTCTAGTAAATCATTAATAAGTGTTTTCATGTTATTTACACCACCAACCATAAAACCTATAAACTCTTTTGCATCTTTATCAAGCTTTTCAGAGTAACGCTTTTCTAAAAGCTGGGCATAACTTGAAATCATTCTAAGAGGTTCTTGCAAGTCATGAGAAGCTAAATAGGCTAGATATTCTAATTCTTCATTTGACCTTTTTAATTCTTCTTCAAGTTCTTTTCTTTCAGTAATATCTTCAATAGCAAGAATGATAAGTTCTTTACCAAGACCTTTGCTAAAGACTTGACGTGCATTAAGTAACATAGTTCTATATCCAAGTGACTCAAAGTTATGTCCTATTTCATAGTTATTAAACACAGTCTTGTTTTGTAAGATTTTTTCTAATAGTTCTTTTAGTCTTGGAATGTTCCATTGCTTATTTCCAAGCTCATAAATCAACTTGTTTTCTGTTTCTTTTTGTGTGACTTTAAAAGTTGTATAAAAACTATTATTTGCTGAAACTGTTCTTAAGTCTTTGTCTAAAATTATAAAAGGATCTTTAATAGTCTCTAATATACTATTAGAATATGAAAGAGATTCTTGGAGAATATTCTCAGTTTCTTTAAGTAATTGTATGTCAATTAGTGTAATCACTACGCCATCTATTTTATTGTCACTTGTTCGGTATGGCTTTATTCGCAAGCTATACCATTTATCTGTACTGTCTTGAACTTCTTCTTCAATTGGTTTAAGAGTATCAAACACTTCTGTGACCTTTGCCTCAATATTGGTATTAAAAAGGTTGATTTTGGTTTTAATATTAGTAATTGAGCGACCAATATCACCAGGTATAAGATTAAATATCTTCTCTGCAGCAGGAGTAAAACGTCTTATACTTAAATCACTCCCAAGTATCAGTATGGCAATGTTAGTATTGCTTAAAACATTATTTAAATCGTTACTTAAGCTTGTAAGCGTTTCATTTCTATTTTGCAATTCTTCATTTAATGTGGTGAGTTCTTCATTTGTGGACTGTAGTTCTTCTTTTGCAGTTTCTAATTCTTCATTTGTACTTTGCAACTCTTCATTACTTGATAGTATTTCTTCATTTGCGGATTTCAGTTCTTCATTAGAGGTTTCTTGTTGTTCTACTATTGACTGCAAATATTCTTTGGTAGCAGAAAGTTCTTTAGTAAGAGCAATATTACGACGTGATTCTTCTTTTTTTGTAACTTTAGTAGGTTTAGTTATCTTATATTCAGTTTCCCTTTTTTCTTTCTTATGAGAAGTAGCATCTTCAAATATAACTAAAAGGCAACGTTCTTTTGAAACTGGATCTTTAAGAGGGTTTACTTCAATATTAACTTCCTTTGATTTTCCATTTTGATCTATATATATTCCTTCTTTTTTAACTATTATGTTCTTTTTCATTGCTTTAGACACTGCTTGTCTAAGCTCCATCTTTAAACCTTCTTTTGCCATATTCATAAGTTGGAAACTAGCTCTGCCAGAAGAAGGCTCAAGGTAAGAGCTGGTTTTACCTTGAAAATGAATAATTTCCAGATCACTATTTACAAGTACAGCTGCTGGAGCATATTTATTTAATATTAAGCGTTCACACTCTTTTTGAATATCAACTACACCCATCTGTTTAACAGGTAAAGTTAACTCTCTTTCAGAGACTTTCTTTAATTCTCTTGGAACAAAGCCTAAGAAATTAGTTCCATGAATGTATGTTTCAATTCCCATTTTCTTAGAGTAAATCTTTTGTTTTTTATCTACCAAGTTAAACTTTTCTACAGGTGAGTTAATAGTCTCTGATGGTCCAAGAACAAGAAAACCATTTGGATTTAAAGCATAATGAAATGTTGGTATTACTTTTTTTTGCAGGGCACTTTCAAAATAAATAAGAATATTACGGCAACTAATTAAGTCAACTTTAGAAAATGGTGGATCTTTTGTTACGTCATGCTTTGCAAACACACATAAGTCCCTTATAGATTTGCTTATCTGGTAATCTCCATTATTTGCTTTAACAAAGTATTGTTTTAGCTGCTCTGCTGTAACGTTTTTTTTAATGTTTTGTAAATAGATTCCTTTTCTAGCTTTTTCAACTAAGTCTTCATCAATATCACTACCAAAGATTTGAATTGGTCTTTTACTAGCTTTATCTTTTAAAAACTCAAGCAAGCTTATTGCAATAGAGTATGGTTCTTCTCCACTTGAACATCCAGGCACCCAAATTCTAATAGGGGAATTAGGTGGATTATTTTCTATAATTTGTGGAAATATCTTATTTTTTAAAACTTTAAACAGTCCTGGATCACGGAAAAAACTAGTAACATGAATAGTTATATCCTTATAAAGATCCACAATTTCACTTGGATTATTATGAAGGTACTCATGATATTTCTTTAAGTTATTTATTTTAAGTAATACCATTCGCCGCGAGAGTCGCCTAACAATTGTAGGTTTCTTGTAATATGTAAAATCAACACCTATTTTGTTATATAAAAGAGCTAAGATTCTACTAAATATTGTCTGGTCCTTGGGTTTAATATTTGGAGTAGCTCCTATATAAACAGGGGTACTTGACATACCGTTTACATAAGGATGGTTGCTAATTTTTACTAATTCACTAGCTATTTTTTCTGGTGGTAATATAAAATCTACACAACCAGAAACAATTGCACTGTGAGGCATTCCACTATGTTTTGCTGTTTCTTCACTTTGACTAATAGTTATCCCGCCTTCAGATTTAATAGCTTTTAAACCTAATGTACCATCTGATGCATTTCCAGAAAGGATTACACCAATTGCTCTAGGTCCTTGGTCTTTTGCAAGAGAACTAAAGAAATGATCAATAGGCATGTGACGTTCTGCTTTTTTTAATCTTTTAGAGACTTTCAGGATATTGTCTGAGATGGATAAAGTTGTATTTGGTGCAATAACATAAATATGACCAGGATTTGTAGGTGTATTGTTTTTTGCTTCTTCAACTACCATTTTAGTTTTTCTAGTAAAGAATATCAATTAACATGCTCTCATGATGAGGATCTAGGTGTTGAACTAATACAAATGCCATGTTTGTTTTTGGAGGTAGGTACTTGAATAATTCCTCAGTTGCTTCCAGCCCCCCAGCTGATGCACCGATTCCAACAATAGGAAAATGTTGTTGATTATTTTTCTTACTAATTGTTGAAACCAGGTTAGTACTTTTTGACTTTGTACCGTTTGTCCATTTCTTACTAGTTGTATTTTTTTTAATTTCTTGTACAACTACATTATTTTTAAATGGTTTCATTAGTTAGCGAAATCTCCACTGGTGTAGATCCAAAACTTGCGGAGGACGGCATTTGACCTGGACGTATAAGATTAGAGATCATAGATTTGCTGCCTCTGCATAGTAATAGTTATACCACGATTTAAGACTTATCACTCTTCTTCTCTTTAAGTGCTTTGGTATTGGTGGGTATCTTCTTATCATCTGTTCTTACCTTACGTTCTAACTTTTTAAGATCTTCTTCAGGTGGTAGATTTTCGGGGACGATACCATTTTTACCTAACAAGTTTCTAACCTCTTGATTGTTTTAAATATGCTCTCCAGTTATTTGATCTTCACCTTTAAGATCTGCTTTTTTAACATTAAAGTTTGTAATTTCTGTTGCAAGGTCTTTAGCTTTTATTGTTATTGTTGGAAGGAAATCAGCAAGTGGTCTTTTTTTAGGAATCCCTAATTTTTCCTTCATTTGTAACGTAGTATTTCCACCAAATAATATTTGATCTCCTTTACTTCTAATTCGTCCAAAACCCTGACCATCAACTCCTTTTTCATAGATGGTTCTAGATAATTCACTTTCAGTAGCTGTGAGTTTTTCTCGTGCTTGTAAGCGTTCTATCAGCTCTATTCTTTTTTCTAAAATTTCCTGCTTACGGGTTTGTATAGCAAAGTAGCTTTGGGCAAAAGCAATTTGCTCTTTTCTTGGATCTCCGTTTTGTGCTATTAAATAACAAGCATATCTAGTTAGCATTATGTCATATATTTCTTTAGAGGCTTCTTTAGGCATTGGTATCGTTTTGTTGACGCCAACAAAATGATGGGACACTGCCTGATCAGCGGTTTCACAAGCAATCTTTGCTTTTTCAATTACTTGTACAAAATTACGCTATTCAGTGTAATCTAACAAGGATTGAAGCTTTCTAGCTATCCAATATTCAACACCATCTTCTTGATAAGCGGCTTCTTCAAAACTTTTATGTAATTTTGTAATGCTCTCTTTTTTCATGGTGGATATTTAAAGATATTTTTTTATCATCTAGATAAAACGAATAAAAAAGCCTCAGAAATGGGGCTTTTGGTTTACGTTCAAGTGCATTGCGGTTAAATTGCGGAGAACGGCATTTGACCTGGACGCATAAGATTGTAGACTATAGATTGGTTGGATAGAGAGCCATTTAACAAGAATATATATTACGCTTGTCTGAAATATGTAATCATTGTGGATGAATCTTTTTATGGAGAACAACCATTTTCTGAATAGTTTTTACCAACAAGACAAAAGCATATAGTGTTTTCATTAAAAGCCGCACCATTAGCACAAACGCAAAGATTCTCCTTGGTTGCTTTTTGTCCATTCTTACAAATAGGAATTCCAGGATTAATACACCCATTATTGTCCGTATAAATTTGTCCTGGCTCGCAATCACAAAGACCAATTTCATTTACAAAAGCAGGTTCAATACAATTGCACTTATTTTCTACAACTTTTTCATTCTGTTGACATAATTTATTTTCAGTACATCCTTTTGTGGTATATGTAAAACCTGCTGCACAAAAACAAGCACCATTAAAGTCACTTAATTGAGCTCCATCTGCACATGTGCAAGGTTTGTCATTTGTAGAAACTTGTCCAGTTTCGCAAATATTTGCTGAGTTTGTACAACCTTCCTTACCTTTATATGATCCTCCATTAGGACATTGACAAGAAAAGCTGTTTGCTTTTCCAACAACAGGTACAAGTTTTGCAGGGTCTTTGCAATTGCAGGGATCAGTAAGAGAAGATATTTCATCAATTCCACAAGTCTTAGTAGCAAAGAAGCAACCAAATTGAGAATATTGCTGAGCGACACCATCTTTTAGAGGACAAACACAACCAAAAGAAAGATCAGTAGAAGCTCCTTCAGCACATTCACAGTTATTGAATGATACAGCTTTTTGTTCTGGCTTACAAATATTTTTGCAACCAGATTTGCCAGCATAAGTTTTTCCACCTGAACATTCACAAATAGATTCTTTAAGTTTTGAGTCTTTAATTTCAGTAAGTTTGGCAGGAGAGGAACAATTGCAAGGTTTATTTGGAGTAGAAGCTATACCAACAGGACAGATATTAAGAGATTTAATGCAACTGCCAGTTTCAGAATAAGAGTAAGATTCACTATTTTTATTTGGACAGTAACAAGCTCCGGTAAGTGTACCAAGAGAGTTTTTCATAACTTGAGCAAAGCTGCCACATTTACAAGGCTTGTCAGAAGTAGATATTTGCTCCGGTTTGCAGATAGGGTCAGTGCATCCAAATTTTTTACCTTCATAGAATTTATTATCAGGACATTGACAGATAAAGTCATTAGAAACTTTAGGATCAGCTTTAATAAGTTGAGCAGGTGCTTTACAATTACAGGGATCAATAAGAGAAGATATTTCATCAGTTCCACAAGTCTTAGTAGCAAAGAAGCAACCAGATTGAGAATATTGCTGAGCAACACCATCTTTTAGAGGACAAACACAACCAAAAGAAAGATCAGTAGAAGCTCCTTCACCGCATTCACAGTTATTGAATGATACAGCTTTTTGACCTGGCTTACAAATATTTTTGCAACCAGATTCACCTGTGTAAGTTTTGTTACCTGGACATTCACAAAGAGATTCTTTAAGTTTAGAGTCTTTAATTTCAACGAGTTTAGCACCAGAGGTACAATTGCAAGGTTCATTTGGAGTAGAAGCCTTACCAGAAGGACAAATATTAAGAGATTTAATGCAATTGCCAGTTTCAGAATAGGAGTAAGATTCACCATTTTTATTTGGACAGTAACAAGCTCCGGTAAGTGTACCAAGAGAGTTTTTCATGACTTGAGCAAAGCTGCCACATTTACAAGGCTTGTCAGAAGTGGATATTTGATCAAGCTTACAGATAGTATTATATTCGCAGAAAAGTTTTCCTATAACAGAATCTTCTGATTCTAAGATAATTGCTTTAATTTCTTCTGCTATGTTACATGAAGGATTTGAAATAAAAACCTTGATTTCATTACCAAGTTTTGAAAGATTTTCTTCGCACTTGTCTTTAAATGAATTTAAATTACAGATGCTCTCATCTTCTTTAAATAGTTTTCTGGTGCTTAGAGAAGAGTTGTTGAAAGAAAAATTATTTTTTATAGTTCCGTTATTAATAGCAAGGTTAGCTGCCAATGTTGAAATATCATTTAGATTTATAATAAAAGGTTCTGTGTTTATAGTGATTTTTTTGTTTTTAAATTCAAGGAAATAAATGCCTGATGACAATGGGTATAAATCTGACAAATCAATTAGAATTCTATTTGAATTAATAAGTTTTATAGAATCTTTAAAAATCGAGTAAGTTTTATTTAAATCTTTTTTATTTTTCAATATCCATACTTTGTCTTTTGTTATTGAATCTCTACCAATTGTCCTTTTAAGTTCTTTAGGCAAAGATATGAATAAAAGCTCTTTTTCCTCATCATTGTTTGTGATTTCTAATTCATTTTGCTTTGTTATGGCTATGGATGACTGACAAGTAAACAATAAGCTAATAAAAAGAGATAAGAGTAAAAAAACTATTGTTGGTTTCTTCATTTCATTAGTATAAAATTTTTAAGAGCAATTTTAATCAAAAAGTTATTATTGTAAATAAAAAAGCGGTAAGCAACAAGTTCACTTACCGCTTTTCACTGATCTTGCGGAGGGTGGATTTGAACCACCGACCTTTGGGTTATGAGCCCAACGAGCTACCAGGCTGCTCTACTCCGCGATCATTTTGCCGTCATTTTATAAAGGCAACGATAATTATACAATATCGTACTAATTTGATGAATTGTGTAGTTATTTGAGGTTCCTTCCTGCAATGACACTATATTTTGTTTGTATAATTCATTTTATGAACCTGATTGAAGCTCCATCTAAAGTATCTCTTGTAATAGTAAGAATAAGCGAGGAAAAACTTCTCAATGATGCACTAAGGTTTGGTATTGAAGATGGTGAGACTGTAGAGATAATAAATAAACTTCCGGGTGGACCAGTAGTTGTTCAGAAAAATCAACAACAGATTGCAATTGGTCGTGAGTTAGCAAAAGTTATTGAAGTTAGAATTAAAAATTAAGTTTTATGTCTTAGTTTGCTTGTTAATGTTTTAGCAACTTTTACTAAAGTGCTTTTATAGTTTGGATTTATAGTTATGTTTAGTTTGTGTGCAGCAGCTAATATAGCAATTATTAATGCTAGTGATATTAATGTGGATTGAAAACCTTCTTCACCAATAGTGGGCAAATCTTGACTTTCACTTGTAATTTTTCTTCCATAGCTTCTTAATTCTGACAGTGTCAAATCAAATTCCATACGATTAGAGTCTATTAGAGTAGTTATGTACTCTCCGTTTACTTTTTTGAATTCTTTTACCGTATATGAATGGTAAGAAAGAATTTCTGAAAGATCAGTCTTGCTTCTTCTTAATGGCTCATAAGTAAATTTACCTGAATTAATTTGTTCTAAATAATTGCTTGTGGTTCTGACAAAAAATTGCCCTTTAAATTTTTGGATATCAGGAGGGTTTCTGTTTATTGAGGTGCTTTGTTGTTTTACTTCTTCATCGGTTGATAAGCCTAAGATGTTTTGAAAGTCTATCCATTTTCTCTCCATTAAATTTTTAGCTGTGTAATCTTTAGGCAAATATTTATATGTGCTTATATGTGTAGGTGTTTGAGGTGCTTTGCTTAATATATTTATAAGTTCATCATCTGATAATGAAGTTAAAAACATTGAACAATAGTCATTCCCGGTAATTAATGTAGCTGGTGCTGAGCTGTATTTATTTGGTACTCCGCCGTATTTTTCTAATTCTTTTTCAATAGCATAAGTGAGTATTGGAGTAGAAAGTGAATTATCTGTTGAATATGAGGGTAAAGTTCCACTTGGACTCATCCATTTTACAAGCTCTTCAAATGGGACAGAGATTTTATTTCCATTTATTTCTACAACTGTATCAATCCTTAAAGCTTCTTTTGATGGATTAAAAAATGTTACTGTAACTCTTCCTCTCGTATTCTGAGTATTCCTTTCTGTTAGCCATTGCCCTTGAATTGCTGACATTACCTGACAGTTTTCTTTTCCGCCTTGATCTGTGTTGTAAGCACTTGGTCTGCTTACTCCCCAAATTAACTGGCTAGTGACATTAATCTCTTCAAGTAATTTAATCTCCTCTTCAAATTTATTTTTATCTTTTGATTTTAGCTCGTCTATTAATGCTTTTATTTCTATTGATTCGTCAAAGAGGAATTCGTTTTTATTCGTATTAAGCTTTTCTGGATTTATTTTTTCTTGTTCAACTACTTTTAGTATTCTTTCAATTGGATAGTTAGCGACAAAGTGATCAATAGTTAAATTGCCTAAATGTTCTTCTGCAGGCTTTAAGGCACAAGGTTTAGGTTGATTATTTAAAAGTCTGTTATATTCATTTATTGCTTTTTGGGTGCCAGGTACTTTAAACATTGCTAGGTAAGCAAATATTCCTAGGGTTAAAAGTGTTTTAGAAACATTTATTATTCCATTGCCAATCTTTCTTAAAGTTTTTCGTTTTGGTGCTTCTTTGTGTTTTTTAACTTCTGTACCGTTTGATGGCAATATACTTTTCTCACCAGTACGAGTAGGTACAGGTGGCTTTGGCTGTGCGCTTATAGCCCTTGTAAAAAGCATAAAATAAAAACTTGTTTTTTATTTTACAAGGATTTTGCTTTATTGCTTATGTTCAAAGAGTCTAATATTGTATGAGCTTTGTAAGGAAATCGTATGATTAAGATGTTTGCTTAGATTCCGGCTTTTTTCCCATAAGAACTAAAACTCCGGTTTTTAATTTTTTCTTTCCAAAGTGATATCCCAGTCCTGCTAATGTTAAAAGTCCATAAGCTGCAAAGGATTTTATACCAAAGAAATTGAAATCATCATTTGGCAAAACAACTGCAATTAATTTTTCCCTGACCTCATTTCTCGTTAATTGAATTTTTGTTCTATGAGAATCAGAAATTGTTAATATTCCTTTTTCCCGGTCATAGCCCTCAACTACATACATATGACCTTCGCTTACATATCTGGCATCAAGAACAGTGCTTTGTGGAGGCTGTACAGGTGCAGTTGTTACAGGTGAATTAGATGGGGATGATGGCGGGAATGAAGATGCTGCAATCATACGAACATCGCTTGCGGGTTTTTCTCCAAGATTAGGTGTAACTGTGCCTGGCAGAGACACTGGAACAGTAGGTATCCCTGAAGATTTTGCATCTGGAGTTCCATTTTGTATTAGTTGACTTTGTGTAGATATTTTTGTCAGAAACTCGTTTGCTTTTTCGGTAGATGGTTCTGGTGCAATCCAGTTTTCATTTCTGAAATTTAGTCCATTGTTGATGTCACGTAGTGAGAAATTCCCGGCAACAGTCATTAATGTGTTTGGTGCATTACTTAAAATATCATCAAGTTCGCTGTCTGAAAAAACAATGATTGGTACAGTGGAATATTCTCTGCCTGTTAATAAAACAAGTGAACTTGAAGGCCACATGTTTGGAATACTGTCAGTAGATGATTTTTTAACTGCAAGACTTAAAATACCTGTATAAAGGGAATTGTCTGTGGATTGTGAGGGAGTATAGCCAGCAGGGCTTTGTGCAACTGTTAATTCATTGAAAGGGATGTCCACATCGGTTCCATTTATTCTTACAGTTGTATCAATATGAAAGTCCTTTCCAGGTGTGAGATTATACTTTGTAACCCTAAGTGTTCCTTTTGTTGACTGTGTGCCTTGGTCAGTTAGGAATAAACCTTTTAATGCAGACATGGTCTGGCATGTAGGTTCACCCATTTGTGAAATATTGTCTGCTTTGGGTCCATTTACTCCCCAGATTAATTGTGAGATGTGATTTATGTCTCTGAGTTTTGAAATTGCACCTTCAAAAATATAAGCATTACTTTGATTTGAAGTACTTCTTCTCGCATTCTCCAACCTGGAAATCAGTTCATTTATTTCTTCTTTTGTGTCTAATATATAGCCATTATTATTTAAATCTAAAGTTCGCGGATTAATATTTGCATCTTTAATTGCCTCATGAATTTCACTAAAAGAATTAAAATTCTGTACAAAACTGTCATATGGATAACCATATTTGTTTTCATTTATGCTTCTTTCCATAGCAGGTATTGGTACATAACCTGCTGTTTGGAGAAGATTATTTACTCCTTTCCATCCGCCAGGAGTAAACACTAATGCAGTACCAACTGCTGTACCGTAAAATAAAATATTGTGAAGATTAAAAAGAGTCCATTTTGCTGCTTTTAATGTTTTTATTCCTGCTCTTCCCAGGAATTTTAAAACACCGGAATTATCAGGTTTTAGATTTTGTGGATTGTTTTCGACAACTTGAGGTTTAGGCTCTACCGTTGTTTTTTTTCTGTCTGCCTGATCGTCAACACAGGCAGATCCTTTTACCATAAGATCTGCCGTACCACTTGTTGCTAGTGTCAAAGGTGGGACTTGCATTTATTTTTTTACTTAACTTGTAATTATATATGATGCTTAAAAAATTGCCAAGTTTTATATAGCTTTGGGTTTGTTTTTATAACGCTTCGTCGCTGCTACGCAGACTCCTCGCTATTTAGTGGCTTAATTTAACTGTGCTCAAAATGCTGCTTTCGAGCATTTTTCGCTTGTATACCTAGCCGGGGGCGGATTTGAACCCTAATAAAGATTTACTAGGTGATAAGCAATTTGGTTGTGAGGAACAATCAAATTGCGCCGTTATACTTTAAGCGAGTTGAGCATTCGTGCGAAACGAGCGTTTAAACAAAACTAGCTGGGAGGAGATTTGAACTCCTGACCTATGGGTTATGAATCCATCGCTCTTACCAACTGAGCTACCCAGCCATAGGATTTATTTTAATATAAGAGGTTTTGTAACCTCTTAGGGTAATTATTATATCCAATGTGCCAAAATAATACTTATAATAGCTTTTTAATATGTTTAATAGCGGAACCATTAAAAATTTAATTCTCAAATATTCGAAACTGAGTAGTTTATTTAAGAGCTTTTTTATTGTAATAATTTTTTTAATTATTATTTTTGGGGCGAATATGTTTATATCAATGTTAAATAAATCAAAGTCTGCTTATACCTATCTGAATAATGGTACAGAAATAAAACTCCAGGATACAAGACTTCACAACTGGAATGAGATTGATAAGAAGTAACTAAGTTATTTTCCTAATGCACTTTGTACTCTTAATTTAGTGATGTAATTTACAGCCATATTTATTACCCATACAATTGCTGAATGCAATGCAAATCCTTTATATAAACATTTTGCATGTAAATCTTCAGCTTTATCCTGTAGTTTTTTATCATGCTTTGTTTGATTAATGATGTGGTGTATTTTTGCTGGTTCAGGGAACCATTTTGCAAGCTTTGTCATGAATGAATCATTTTCTTTTACCGGCTCAAGATATTCTTTCTCAACCAAAATACCTGGTTTGGTTTTGTGTGTGGTGCTTAGTTCTTTATCGGCATATTTTGCAAGGAGTCCATTTGTAACCCTGTGTCCAAGCCACCATGAAGGAATAACGGTAAACAGCTTAAGTACACGTTCAATTCTTTCATACCAGCCTTGCGAAGTAGTGATTACGCCTATCCATTTTGGTATTGTTGTTTGAGTGAATAAAAGCCCAAGTTTTGGATAAACTCCATGTGTCATGTCCAGCTGATCTTTTACTAGTTGTAAGAACTTACTTTTTTTAACAGCCTTATCATCTTCAACCTTATTTAGCAAAATAGTATTCATCACTGGTGATAAGAATACAGCGCCTGTACCTACTACTTTCTGGAAAAATGATAAATCTCCAGATTCACCAAGTGAGCTGCTTTCTTCATCTGATGCATAACCCATGGTTCCTGTGAACCTTTCTTCTTTTAAAATATGCTTTCTGAATGCCCGTAATAGTAGTCCAAAGCCTCCCCACCATCCGCCTTCAATTAAACTTTCGCCTATTATTGTTGCTTTTTTTAATTTATAAATTTGCTCTAGTTTTTCTTTGTTTGGTGTGAAATCATCACAAAACTTTTCTATATCTTTTGCTTCGGATTTATATTTCTGTGCTCTTTTTTGATCATGTGCCCTTTGATATAGTGATGATAAAAATCTTTTATCTTCTGTTTCCTCTTCCCTTATTCTTCCTTTTGCTTGTTTAAATTTTTCATAGTCTCTTAGTTCAGGCATGCTGAATCTTAAGTAATGCAGTGCATCTTTTTGCATATCCCTTGGAAGCATAAATTTGCTTAAAAACTTTCCAACAACTCCTGTTAAAATTGGAGATATTACTACAAATACGGTGCCGGATAGACCTTCAACCATTGATTCCATAGTCTTTTTAAAGCTCCTGAATAAATCTGAAAAGATAAGTGGTATATCAAATGCTGTAATATCAAGCGCTGTTCTGTATGTTGATTCACGAGAACAAACTATGCTTGCAATATCCTTAAAAGTATCCCATCTAAAGCCTGTAGGTTGTCTAACAGTACTTCTTGGAACTGGATTTGGAGAAGAGCCTTTTATTTCTCTAATAGCAGTCATTTTAAAAACTTATAAATATGGATTTTTAAGATATAAAAATATTAAATATCTATGAGCTTTACTATTATATTTAAGTCATTTGTCAGAATAGTTAAATAGGAGTATTTACATGTTCTATAATGTTGATAATTATATGAAATTTGTGTGTTGATTAGAGGATTTTAATTAATGATATTTGGTTTTTTATATTCCTTTAATAAATAGGAGAACATCTAAAATGACTTATGAACTTTTGAGTAAGCAAACTTTAAAAACTGAAAAGCCTTATTTTGATTCAGTTCTTTCTGCAATTGTAGAAGGAATTAAACAATCAAATGTAAAAGTGGTTTATAACTACCCTGGCAGACCAGCAACATTACTCATTGATCTTCTTAAAGAAAAAGCACAGGAAATTGATATTCAGGATTATCTTCCAAACGAGTTTGTTGCAGCTGCAAAGGCTTTTGGCAGTTCAGTTATAGGATGTGAAAGATCACTTGTGGTATTTAAGGATGTTGGCACAAATGTAGCTTGTGATCATTTTTATTGTTTAAACCATATTGGAATAAACAGGGGACTTGTATTTTTTATAGGCGATGATCCTTCTGCATGGTATTCCCAGAATGAAGAAGATTCAAGAGGGATTTATTTTAATGCAGAGCTGCCTTTTTTTGAGCCAAATGATCCTTATACTTCTTTTTATTCAGTAAAAGCTGCATATGAACTTTCGGAAATGTTCAGACTGCCATTCTTTATAAGAACCACAGGAAAAGCATTAAAAACAAACTTTTCAAAATGGTCTGGTGACTTGACTTCTGTAAACATTCCATTTGCAGAAAATGTTGTTGATATTCCTTTTGATGCTTTAGACAAATGGAAATCTATTTTTAGTACTGTTGAAGAGGATAGAGAAGAGCTCCTAGAGAAGCATAAAAAGATTGTTCAAATATATGAAAAAATCGGTTTAAATATTGTGAAGGGTTCTGGAAATCTGGGGATTATTGCTTCAGGGTTTCCTGCAACACAGCTTGAGCTTGAAAATCTTGTTTCCGGGGTTTCTTTATTAAAACTTGTTACTGTTTATCCTCTCCCGGAAAAAACAATAATTGAGTTTTTAAAAAATAAAGAAAGGGTGCTTATTGTTGATCAGGGTGAGCCTTTGCTGGAGCTCTTAATAAGAGATTGTGCTCACAGAAATAAAATCAATATTCCTATACTAGGTAAATTAAATGGGTTTGTCAGGCAAATCGGGGAATATCGTGATAACGATTTAAAGCTTTCAGTCGAGGCTTTAAAGTTAAACAGACCGCCAGAAAAATTTCCTCCTCATGAACAAATTGCAATTGCACCTGCATTGAAAAAAGACGATGGTTATTTAATTCTTCTTGACTGTTTAAGAGAAGCTGTTAAACAAACAGGAGTGAGACCTCTATATTGTGGTGATGCAGGTCAGCCAAGCCAGATTGCAGATACACCAGGGTATGATGATTTGCTTCATATGGAAACAACAATGGGTTGTAGTGTTGCATATTTAGCTGGTGGCATAGAAGCATATAAAAGATCTAATTCAAAAATGCCTTTTAAAGGGATTGCATATGTGGGAGATTCAAATTTTTTCCACAGTTCATTGCCCGGGATTTTAGAAGCAGCAGCAAAAGATCATCCTATACTAATGCTTTTGGTTGATAATCAGGGTGCTGTTTCTACTGGCAAACAGTCGCATATTGGTATGAAAATTAATGATTCAATTAAACAAATATCAGCCAGAAAGATTCTTGAAACAGCAGACATACAATACCTGGAAGAGACAAGTATAAAAAATAAAAATGACCTAACAAAAAAACTAATTAATGGGATTAAACATAATGGTTTTGCTGTGGTGATAGTGCATACTGAGTGAACGTCATTGCGAGCCGAATGCCCGCCAGAGGACGGGTCCGCCTGGGCGGAAAATGAGGTGTGGCAATCTCCTAACGTTTTGAGATTGCTTCGTCGCCCTTATGGGCTCCTCGCAATGACATCCATTTCTTGTGCTAATTTAAAATCCAGCTCAGTAATGCCTGCTACTCTATGCGTTGTTAGATAGACATCCACGTTTCCATAAACATTAGACCATTCAGGATGATGATTTATTTTTTCGCATACCATAGCTACACCTGTCATGAATGAAAATGCCTGGTTAAAGGTTTTAAACTTAAACAGCTTATGTAATTTTTTATCCTTAATTTCCCAGTCATTAAGTTTGCTCAGGTTAAGCTTTATATCTTCTTCTGTAAGTTTTTTTACATCCATTCCTTTTTACTACCCCCAAACAGCAGAATTCTATAGAATTTTAACGAATTTTAGTAGTTTTTTTAACTTACTGTATTAATTAGTTTGCCTTAATTCATCAATATTTTAAACAATACTAGCAAATTTGACTATTCATAGGTAATATATTTGCTTGGAGTTTCTAATTCCTTGTTTTATCAAGGAATTAGAGGAAATAAAGAAGAAGGAGAATACCATGTCAAAAGAAAATTTAGTCGTTGGTTCAAAAGTCAAGGACTTTATAAAAGACGCAGAGTTACGAAGTGATGGTGATTTGGTGGAAGCACTTTCAGGAAAAGTAGAAGAAATCTTAAAGTGCGCAATGAATCGCTGTAAAGAAAATGGCAGAAGCACAGTAAGACCCTGCGATCTTTAAGTTTTTGAACTTATAAGACTTAAAAAAGCAACCTGTACAGGTTGCTTTTTTTTGTTTCTTTTATTCATTCCCGACAATTCTAAGTCTTGATGCAGCAGTTTTTTCGATTTCACCGCCTGATAATGGCACATGACTGTCTGTAGATTTTCCGCTAGCTCTGTTTATATCATCCAGATATAATCTATAGGCATTTTTCCCGACTTTTCCACCTGAGCTGATAAATTGTGGATCTACAAATTTTCTGTGGAGCTGATCAATCGTCGGCTCAAATTCCAAATCCTTAAAATCTCCTGTGGGTATATTTGCACAAATCAATGTCTCTCGAGTATATCCAGTTGAATCAAATGCACCAAGCCCTAATTTTGCCTCTGCTCCAGTGTGGGGGTCAGTTGTCTGACAATGTGCTAACAGATAACCTCTGTCAGCACCTGCTTCTTTTAGTTCATCTATAGTAAGTCCCGTAATGTATTTATCTGCTAAATCTAACATTTCAACAGTTTTGGAATAAACCCAGTAGGACAGTTTTGATGTTGGTTTTCCAAATAATGTTGATGGCATTTCTGATTCATCAACTTTCTTATTTGCAAGGATAAAATATAATCCAGGTTTTTCTATTTTGCCTTCCTTATATCTTTGAACTTCCTCTCTCAGTAGATGTAGAGGCATCATATTCATTTCCAAAAACCCCGGATCAAAAATATACCTTTTTTTACCCTTGCTATCTTCAAAAAAGCAGTCCCCACAAGTACCAAACAAATCACCTAGTGAATAAAATAAAAATGGTAGGTTTGCAGTAGCCCAGATTAGCTTTTTAACTTCTATATTTTGCGGGTTTATGCCGAAATTTTGTTCAAAATCTCTTGGCAAGAGATGGGTCCTCATAACTGGTGGTAGTTTTCTTTTCCATTCCCCTATAAGAACCTGAAGATTTGAACCTAGTTCAGCCAGGTGCTCTACTCTTACAGAATCTACAAGATTTCCATTAGCCAGATGGAGTCCTTTTCTAATGAATTTATTTGCCCATCTTTGAATAGTTTCTGGTGAGTAATGAAAACTTATAAAATTAGTATCACTTGAACTCCTGAAAACAGAGGCATTAGGTGATCTGAAGGCCATGCCTGCTGCTATAAATGAACCTGCAGATGCTCCGGAAAAATTACTAAAAGCAGGTGTCTGGTTATCTTTGCTGTATGTAATCCCAAGGAGTTCTGCAATGGTATTTATAACCATGGCTGTACCACATTCAGTTACTACCCTTATTTCACCACCAGATACTATCATGCCTTTTAGCATTTCTTTTTCTGGTTCAAATGCTCTGACCACTTCTGAGAATTTTCTTCTTTCTGTTTCAGAAATTGAATTAATCAGTGCTCTGGTTTCCCGCGCAATTACCTGACCTCTTAGACTGCCGTGGTTCTTGTCAATAATATTTCTTTGAATTAAATGTTCCAGATAGCTGTCTGCCAGAGGCTGATCATTTTCA
Source organism: Candidatus Melainabacteria bacterium SSGW_16 (assembly GCA_004769085.1). Taxonomy (GTDB): domain Bacteria; phylum Cyanobacteriota; class Vampirovibrionia; order 2-02-FULL-35-15; family 2-02-FULL-35-15; genus SSGW-16. The sequence goes on along the minus strand of DUDS01000011.1, from coordinate 14,796 downwards.
GGAAATAATTTTGGGGATCTTAAAACTAACGCTTTTCTTGCCTGGCTTGATAATAATCGATAAACATTTGCAGGATCACCTGCACGTTCTGTTTGTGAACTTCTTAAAGGATCAATCATAGCTATTAGATATTAGTTAGTATTTTATAACAGAATAAATTGGTTTTTGTTAATGGTATTTAATAAGTTATAAAATAGTGAACTTCTTTAAAAGAAGTGTTATTTCCTGCCTTTACCAGTTAGCTTTTTTAATAAGCCCATAGCTAATTCACCAGTTCTTTCAAGTACAGGGTATACACTACTTTGTACTAGTGTTATATATGGTTCTATATAGTAATCTGAAACATTCCTGCCCGAGCCTATTAATCGCTTGAATACTTCATCGGTATTATGTTGTTCAGCATATCCTGGCACATCTGAATTATCAATTAATCTTAAAGCATGAAGTTCTGCAAATCTTGTAAACCATCTTCTGCCTGGTATGTATCTTTGATCCAGTTCAAATCTTTTTACTATATGTGCAGGATATTCTTCTGTTTTTCTATTGTGGTTTAATTTTGGTCTGGGTTTCTTTGTAATATCAATTGGACCTTTACCATCGACTAAATCAGTAATCATGTGTGGGAATTCTGCCTGTGTTACAAAGGCATCTGCAAGTCCTACCCTGTAACAGTCTTCTCCTCCAAGTTTTTCCCCGAGATTTTTTAGTCTGGCTGTGCAGATAAGTCTTTTTGCTAGTTCTTTTCCTACTATTGATGGGAGTCTTTCTGTTCCGCCCCAGTCCGGAATAATCCCAAGTGCTACTTCAGGCATTGCAATTACAGCAAGATCAGTAAACACCCTGTAGTCACATGCAAGTGTTAGTTCTAGTCCACCGCCTACTGCTGCACCGTCTACAAGTGCTACTGTTGGTACTTTACAGTTAGCAATGGTGTTCATTACTTCTTTTCCAAGATTTCTGTATTCAATTAATTTATTTATGTTCCATTTTGTACTGGCTATGTAGTTCAAATCAGCACCAGCACTAAATGGTCCCCCGCCATTACTTTTGAAGCATATGGCTTTTACTCCTTTTGCTTCAAGCTCATGAACTGCATCTTTTAATGCAATGAGTGTTTCAGGACCAAGTGAATTTTGCATCATCTGAAGCTGCTGCATATGTAGTCTTCCCAAAGTTACAAATCCTACCCCATCTCTTATATGGACCTGAACTCCTGAGAGATCATTTTTCCCAAGTTCAATAAACTCACCTGGTTTACTTATGCCTGTTGGTCTTGACTGATCCAGTCCTTTATTTACAAGACTTGTTAAGTACCTTACTCTGTCTCTACCAAGCTTTCTGGCAAGTTCTAATGGTCCATAGTTATATTTAAATCCTTCTTTGCAGGCAGTCTCTACCTCACCAGGTGAAGTAAGATCTTCTTTTATAATTTCCTGAGCAATTGCTATGTATGCACCAAGCAGCCTGTCTCTGATTAACTCTCTGGCACCAGGTTTATTTTCTGTTTTTGGTGGTCTTGGGAATTCATATGCTACAAGTTTTGATCCTGTTACTTCTTCTACGGTTTTAAGTAATGTTTCCGGAGATTTTTCTACTTCTAGAAGATATTTCCCAATAATATTTAACTGTCCCTGAGCAAGTTGTTTTATCTTTGGAACAGATTCTGCTGGTGTAAAGAATGAACCTAATACGCTAAGATTTTCAACAATCCCTGCATACAGAGCTTTTTGCCTTAATTCTCCAAATGCTTCTGTTAGAAGTTCAAGTTTCTTTGCAAGGAGCTCGTTTCTCAGATTTGGTTTTTTAGTCATTAAATCTGAATCATTTCTCTGTGCTTCACATTCTTCAATTTGTTGGTAGATTCTAGCTTCATCTTTAAATTTTGCAAGCTTTGGCGCTTCTTTAAATTGTGTCTGTGCTTTTTTAGCTTTTATGTGTATCTGTTCAGGATAAAAAGTCTCAAGAAATACTTTGTCTATAAAATCAGGTGAAGCTATTCCCTGATCAGACATTTTAGCTGCCTCATTTAAAACACCTACAAGAATTCTATTTGCAATTGCACCAGGTCTGTCTTTTCTACATACGATTGGTTTCTTATTCATTGCAATTGCAAGATCACACATAGCATCAATAACTTCAGGTGATGTTTTGGAACCTGCAATTACTTCTATAAGCGGATTTATATGTGCAGGAATAAAATAGTGAAACCCAACTGCTCTTTCAGGATGTTCAAGTTTTGCTGCTATATCATCTACGCTTAAAGATGAAGTGTTTGTAGCTAATACTGCGCTAGGATTTGATAAAGCAAGTTCAAAAAATTTGAAAACATTCTGCTTGAAAGGGAGTATTTCAGGGCCAGCTTCAAGAACCATCATCAGATTACTGTAATCTCTCCTGGTATCAGTATCAGTACCAAGCACAGTATCAAGAAATTTTGAAACTATCTGCCTGGCTTCAGCAGGTGATCTGGAAAGTGCTTCATTTATCTGGGAAAAAGGGATTTTCCCTTTGTCAGGGAATGCAATTGTTTCTCCTAATAAGCCGTCTGTATTTATTTTTACCCAGGCTCTGTGTGGTACTTTTCTTACTTTTACACCTTTTCCTAAGGTAGAGTATGCTTCTGCTTTACTTTGATCAAGCTTATCCTTATCAATATCTTGCATTGTAGTATGCACATGTGCTTTTGGAAATGTAGAAGTGATTTTACTGCCCATTTCACCGCTTGCACCAAAAATTAGTGCACCAGTGTCAGGAGACTGAATTTCTTTCAGCATCCCACTTCCTGATCGCAGAGGGACCTCGGTAACACTTCTGGAATGTTTTGTTTCAACCTGCATTTTTAAAGAGTTGGGTTTATTGTATTCCTGGGTCATACAAATGTAAAGGTGTAAATCTTGCTTAAATGTTTCTGATATTGAATTAAAACAGAGATTTGATTTTCATAACATAATCAATTATTGAAATTTAAAAATTGTTGTGATAGATTTATCCTAATTTAAATAAACCAATTAATTTAGGTATTGTTTACCTTTTTAAGGGCTTAACTTTATGACAGTAGCTATACGAGCAATGAGTGCGGCCTTGCCGGGAGAAAACGGTATAAAAGGAAATCTTTTAACCGGTAGAGAAGTCTTTGACTTAATGCTTGGGATTAAGAAATACCCTTTAAGCGTGTTTGCTCCAAAAAAGCTTAGAAGAATGCGGGCTTTTATTGGGAAACTCGAACGTGTTGTAGGGATTGAGACAAGAAATATATTAAATGATCCAACGGTTAAATTCCCAAATACTTATCTTGCTGTTGAAGCAGGTAAAAAAACGCTACAAAAAGCAGGAGTTGATCCATCAAAAGTCCAGGGTCTTGTTTATGCTTCTGATACTTCTGATTTTGTATTTCCATCTCCTGGAATAGCTGTTGCAAAACTCCTGGATATAAAACCAAAACAATTTGTTAACTGTACTATGGCTTGTATAAGTTCTGCAGATGCACTAATGAATGCATGTACCTGGCTTGAAAAAGGATTAGTGGAAAATGTCTTGATCCTTGCAGGTGATGTTACAAGCAGATTACGACTGCCTCAAAACAGAATTGAACCTTTTATTTTTGGTGATGGGTTTGTTGGAATATATCTTGAAAAGGGTAGGTCTGTATCAAATGGGACACCTGCTGAAAGTGGTGGATTTACGTTTTCAAACATGTCAGTGGATACATCGCAGTCAGATCTTTTTGTGCACAGGCATATATATCCTAGTGAAGTCGGATGGTTTAATAGTAGGCTAAGAAATAATTTTCAGGACAATGATACAGGCTTGGATTTGCTTGGGGATATTGATTCCAGGGAGCTCCCACTACTGATGCAGGATTTTTTGGAGAACAGTGGTGAAACAGTGGATGACCGTACCAAAATTATTCTTCCTCAGACAGGTCAAAAAACACTTGATAGAGGTGTTAGATATTTTCTTGAGGGTACAGGAATAGATATAAAACCAAATGTAATTGGGAATGCTTCATTTAAAAGGCATGGTAATCTAGGTGCTGGTGCTATACCGCTTGCATGGCATGAAGCATTAGAAAGGGATGAGATTGCTCCTTCAGATCCTGTTATTTTTTGTGTTGCAGGTGTAGGTGGTGTAAAAACTGTTTTTAAATATGATCCAGCTGCAAGTGAAAATAAATATGTTTCAAATGGGAAAAATGCTGAGAGACCTGATTATATAGATATGATTGAAAAACGTGCTTTAGATGATCAGGATCCTAAAAATGTTAGAAAAATAAGAAGCGGAAGTCCATTAACTCGGATTATTTCATATGGTGCTAATGGTTCATCAGGCATTGATTTTAAGCCAGTGCCTACTACATCTGGTAAAACCATCACTGATGTTATAAAGGATATAAAACAATAAACTATAAGGGATGAAGTCTGCCGTTTATAGGTTCCGGAACTTTAGTGCTGCAATATTTAAGAACAGGAAGGCTGCATTTTGTTTTTCTTTCTTTGCACTGGTCTATTACTATGCATTTTTGTCTGTGGTTGCAGCATTTTATACCACATGGATTTTTACAGCCAGGTATGGAATCTTTTTTATCAATGATTTTCTGAATAGCCTTTAAGCCTTTGGTTTTAAGTGATCTCTCAGTGCAGCATTCGTTTTTACATACACAGCCAGTTATACAGTCAAAATTAAACCTGCATTTTACACATTCGGCAGATTTTTCTTCTACAGGTTCACAATGAGCACATCTTTTGCATGTTTGTAAAACCAGTTTTTCGTCTGGTTTGCACATTGGTACCATCTGAGTGCATAGGATACAGTCTGAATCTTTATCCTCAAGCTGTTGTGCCTTTGAGTCTAATATTAATGAAAATAAAATTATAGTTATGATAGAAAAAGAAATTAATTTGTTCATGTTTAGAAAGTGATTAAATCAGTCCTATTATATTAAAAATCAATGTGTTTGATTGAAAAATGTTATTAAATTTTTTATTATCCACCAGAAGAAGAACTTGAAGATGATGAGGATGATAATCCTGGATCCTGGCAGCCTCCATCCCTGCAGTTATTGCAGTTAATAATTTCAACATTAGGAGTGACATTGCTGCAGGTCCATTCTTTTATGTGACATTTATTCCCTATGCATAGTGAAACATCAATAGTAGATGTTGCATTGTCTCCTATAACACAGGAGTCAGTATAAGTTCCTTGCCAACTTGGAAGATTGCTTGTGGTGCTCCCCTTTATACTAAGGTTTCTGCCATCAGAATCAGTGCAGGTATAGTTAGCATTGGCAGGTGAATTGCTAACACAAATAAAAGGATTAATGATATTTTTAAATTCAGAAATTGGACTGCCTGTAAGCGTGTTAACAGTATATGCAGAAGTACTGTTTATTACACCTGAAGTCCAGACTTTATCTACAATTTCGTTTATATTAGTTTTGAAACCGCCTGAAAATCCAGATATATTACTTACTTCAGAAGTTGTTGGTAATCTCCAAGTATATCCGCCATCTTGTAACCCCTTGCAGAATTGATCTGCTTCATCCCATGTTTTATTATAACTGTTAAAGAATGGTCTGCTCCATAACAGTGAACTACTTGATGAAATGGTTTGTTTGCAAGCATTTGATACTGTGGTGAAACCATTGCTGTTTTTAAGACATTTGTTTGGAAGTATTAGACTCTCAGGATTGGAAATAAATACTGTATTTGAACATATGCCATTGGCAATTTCTTTTTTATCACAAATCTTAAATATTTTTGTACCGTAAATATATGAATTGAATTCGTTAAATGATATTTTTTTATCTATATCCACATTTAAAGGATTACTAGAATGACTGAAAGGACCGTAATATAGAAGTATATTGTTGTATAGATCTCTAATCTCAAGCTCTCTAATGGCATTTGTCTTATAGTTGAAAGTTATTCCGTCGTTCTGTGGAGTTACACTATTTAAATCTATGTAATTGCCAATGCATTTTGGTGGATCAGTGTTGCTGAAATCATTGTCACATAATGTGCCTCCGCTAAGACAGCATCGAGGAGTACCGTTCTTGCATTGTACAGATAGAAGATTGTTAGTACCACAACCTGGAATGGGGTTATTGGGATCACACGGTGGAGCATATCCACATTGTGCTGTGAAGAATTCTAAATCACATAAAACAGAACTTCCTGAGCAGTATGTTTTGGGGAAAACACTTTGTGAGCCGCCGGTTGAAGTTGAATTGGCTGATTTACAGCAATAATACTGTGTAGAATCCGGACAAAGTGTATGAGGAATACAATCTAATGTCTGTGGATATTTTGTAAGTTCAGGATATTGGCTACTACATGCAGGAACATTGCAGCTGCTTCCACTGCTTGAACTTGAGGAGCTTGAATTTGTTGTCCATAAGTAGCCTTTAAATTCTGAGCTTATACCAATATTATTTCTAACTACTGTTCTTCCAAAAACATTACTTTGGCAAATAGGTGCAGCTGGAATTGCAAAAGTAATTTCACTTGGACTTACAGTATTGAAATCTGTAATGTTTATAGTAGTAAGCTCCTGACCATTCGAAAGTCTGGGAGTAATTTCTATTTGTGAAACATTTATAAAGTTATTACCTCGTATTGTAATAGTGTTTCCTCCAGCACAGGGACCACTGTCAGGAGTAATACTTGTAATAGAGGGTGGAGTATTTGCTTGAGAGCCTGAAGAGCTTGATGAAGATGATGAACTGGAAGAAGAGCTTGAAGATCTGCCTGAAGATCCTCCTGATGAAGACGATGAACCTCCTGAAGATGAACTGGAAGTTGAACTGGAAGTTGAAGATGATGATGTCGAAGAAGATGGATTTCCATTTACACAAATTGCATAAAATATTGCAGCATTTTTATCGCTTTCTGCTGATTGTCCAGTTGGCACATAATATCTATATGCATAGTTTGAATCAAATGGAGTGCTTGACCATACACTTTCATTTACTGCTGCTGAGAAATTAACAAAGTTCTTTCCATTTTTAGCACCTAGATTTTCAAGTTCAGTTTTACTTGGTGATCTCCAGACAGCATTGCCTTCAGTAAGAGTATTACAGTAGGTGATTGAATCGTTCCAGTTTTTGTAACTATTTGATGCTTTACTCCAACTTAAACCAGAGTTTGCACCTGTAAGTTGCTTGCAACCTATGGAAGTTGTTGCAAAATCAGCGTTTTGATTTATACATGCTCCTGGTGCTGGTGAACCTGAAGAGGAGCTTGAAGATGAGCTTGAAGATGAGCTTGAGGATCTGCCTGAAGATCCACCTGATGAAGAGGAGGAACCGCCTGAAGATGAACTGGATGATTTGCCTGAAGATCCACCTGATGAAGAAGATGAACTTAAATTGTTTTGTGAAATGGGAACACATAAAATATTATTGTTTGTATTAGAGGCATTTGTTACACATGGATCACTTCCGCAAACAGGAGCAGAAGTTGGACAGTGATTAAAAGGATGACTGTTAGGGCATACAATTTTATAATTTGCAGGACATTTAGCTCTATTTAAGCTACAAAAAGCAGATGCTGTACCAGATGTGTTAGGTGCAGTAGATGGAACTCCTTCTCTAACACAGATAAAATTAAAACTTGATGAATCGGCTGCGGTGTTTTCTACACCAATTGAACTACAGTTTGTATATGAAAAACCAAAGAGTCTATGAATGCCTAATGAAGCCAAAATTGAAGTCCAGTAGTAAGCACCTGGATAAACACTAACGTGAAGATGATCAAGTGCTTTATCACCTGCCAAGCTATGTAGTTCAGTTAATGTAGGAAGTCTGAACATGTTAAATCCATCAACAGACAGATTGTTACATGCATTAACTGCACTATTATAAGCACCAGTATTATTTATAGGTAGTGCCCAGACCAGGTTTTGTGCTGATCTCAGTTGCAGGCAGCCGCCCTGTTCTGAATTAAATAAATTACTAACCTCTTTGCAAGCACCTGATGAGCTAGAGGAAGAAGAGCTGGATATTGAACCAGATGAGGTAAATGTTACACCGTTATAACTACTGCAAACATTAGAGCCACCAAGACATAGCTTAAGTATTGAATTTGAACTTAAGTTATAAAAGCTGTTTCCACAATTTGTACTGGATATTGTTGTGGGACTAGTTTTAAAACAAGTTGAGGGACAGATACTATTGTCATTTACTGCATCCCTGATTTTTATACAGTAGTCTATATTTTTGGTGAAATTTAGCGTTAATAAATTATTACTTACATCTACAATTAAGCTGTTAAAGTTAATTGGAAAATCTGAAGAATTATTTACTATTTTTACATTGCTGCAAACTGTTTCATTACTATTGCACAGTTTAATACTGTCACCAGATAGTACTTGTCTGCTACATACACTGTCATTTATAATTGCAGGACTATTATTAGAAACATAGATATTGCAGGGATATGGACTTGAACTATTATTAGTGTCTTTAATTCTTAAGTTTTCTATTGTAGGATTTGAAAACTCTAGAGTTAAATTATTTCCATCCCTGAGTGCTCTGTTAAACGTAACTGAACCTCCTGAGGTAGATGATGATGTAGATGATGATGTAGATGATGATGAGGTGGATGAGGAACTGGTGGACGAAGTTGCAGTAGCTACATTGCTGCAAACAGATTTTGTTGGATTACAAAGTTTGATTGAAACACCAGGCTGAATAGCACTGATAAGATTCTTTTCTATTATTATTGGACTTGAACTAAAATTAGTTGAATAAAGACTGTTTCCATTTATATCATTGATAGTAATTGACTCGCTAATGGTTTTGCTAAAAAGTATATTTATAAAGTTGCTATCAATTGATACGTTGTTTAAAGTTATTGTGCCTGGAGAACCACTAGAAGAAGATGAGCTTGATGAGGAGCTGGATGATGAAGAACTAGAAGTTTGTTGGGGTTTAAATCCAACTACAAATGGAGATAAACTACTAACCTCACTACCAACTTGTGTGCCATTATTATACTGAGTTACATCTACCCATTGATTATTTTCACCATGGAATATTTTAATGTTATTTAGGCTGTAGCCAGTTGGAACTATAGCATTTGCATAATTTACCCAAATTTGATAGGAAGGTGCACTGCCTGATACTTTAGACACATCGAAAAAGTTATTGAAAGCATTGGTTATGCTACCTAATGAAATTGGGGCTGTATTTAATAAAGTTATGTTGAATTGTGCATTGCCACTACCATTGTTATAAGCTTCTATGTCACTTGTTTTTAATACATTGCTTGCACCAGAAGAGCTTGAAGAAGATGAACTGCTAGAAGAAGAGCTTGGAGAAGGTGATCCAGGACAACGAAGCTCTACGGCATCGATGCATGAATAACCATTATTAACGGGTGGAAGAGTATCTATTAAGACTTTACTTACAGGTACGGTTGTTATTGGGAATGAAACTGTAAGGGAACAATTTGATGCAGTGCTGTTATCAATAACATTTATTGGTGTCCCTATAATATTGTTGTTAATATCCTTAAGGGTAATCTTTTTAACAAAACCATAGTAATGTGCTTCTCTAATAACAACTGAGCTAGTAATACTTGGAGTGGGGAATGTAACTTCAACCTGCGATGCTATGTTAGGAGTTGAACTAAGCCAAATATTGGAAGTATTATTTGGGCAACTATCACAAGTAGTACATTGTTGCTGACCAATGATATTAGAAGCTAGATAACTAGAATGACTATTTGTAGCAGTTGCAGCTGATGCCCACTGACTTGATATGCATGCACCTTGTGTGCCAGATGATGAACCACCTGATGAAGAGCTTGAAGAAGAGCTGGAAGATGATGAAGAACTGGAAGATGAGGAGCTTGAAGAAGAGCTTGAGCTAGATGAAGATGAGCTGGATGATCCGCCTGAAGATGAACTAGAAGATTTACCTGAAGATCCACCTGATGAAGATGATGAACCTCCTGACGATGAGCTGGATGATCCGCCTGAAGATGAACTGGAAGATTTACCTGAAGATCCACCGGATGAAGAGGAAGAGCCGCCGGATGAGGTAGGACTTGATGAAGTAATAAGTTTAACAGCATCAAGCCCTGGATAAGTAACATTATCCTTTGTATCGATTCTTATATGATAAACAGGTTCGCTGGTTTTTTGGAAAGAAAGGGTTAATATATTGCCTGGACAGGATGTGGTGTCAGAGACATTTATGGTGTTAATTACGTTATTGTTTGCGCCGTATAGAGTAACTGTTTTAACAAAAGGGGCACGATAGCCTTCGTTAATTACAAGCCCTTCTGCAAATGAAGGAGTTGGAAACCCAAGATCTATAAATGCAGTGCCTGTAGATGCAGGGAACCAAACACTAGACGGGCAATTATCACAGCTGTTGCAGTCAGATGAACCAAGAGCTTTAGTGTCAGGATATCCTGAATAACTAGAGCTTACAGCAACAACAGAAGATGCCCATTGGAATGATGACAATGGAGAAGAACCAGAAGAAGAACTAGAAGTTTGACCGGATGAGGAGCTGGATGATGAAGAGCTTGATGAAGAAGATGATGAACTGGAGGATTTCCCTGAAGAGCCGCCTGAAGAAGATGAACCACCTGAAGAAGAGGAAGAAGAAGTTGATCCTGAACAACGAAGTTCTACAGCATCAATTCCAGAATAACTAGAAGTATTTACTGGGGTTGTATCTATTAAAACTTTCTTTATAGGAGTAGTAGGTTGTGAGAATGGAATAGTAAGAGAACAATTTGCAGAAGTACTATTGTCAGTAACATTTATAGGAGTTCCAATTATGTTACCAATTGCATCTTTTAAAGTAATTTTATTTACAAATCCAAAGTAATTTGTTTCTTTAATAACAATTGAGTTGGCTAATGTAGGTGTAGAAAAGGTCACTTCAATTTGTGAACTTTGTCCTTGATTTGAGAACCATACGTTAGTAGCAGTATTTGGACAAGTGCTAGTGCTACATCCTGAACACTGAGGTATACCAACAATGTTAGGTGCTGGATAGCTAGGATGACTGTTTGTAGCAGTTACACTTGAAGCCCATTGAGAATTAACACATGCTGTTGTACCACTTGATGATGAGCTACTTGAGGATGAAGAGCTTGAAGAAGAGCTACTCGAGGAAGAAGAGCTTGAAGAAGAGCTTGAAGTTGCAGGAGGGAAAGAACCTTGTCTTTTACAGACTACTCCCAGAGTGAAAGACGCTTGTACTGTAGAAGTTCCTCCGCTGTAAAGATTTCCTGTGTTAGCAGAGTTAGTGAGATTTACCACGTTAGGTGAGTCAGCATAAAAATTATCATTTGTTGTAAAGTTAAAATGTGCCCCAGCTATTCCGACACCACTGGCACTATCCAGTTCCTGAGTAGTTGGTAATACCCAGTCATTAAATCCGCCTTCAATTAGGTTGTTGCAGTAATCTCTTGCTCCAAAATAATTTAGACGGTCTATGGATTTTTTGCTCCATACAGTGTTCTTGTTTTCAGCAATTTGTTTACAACCGCCTTCCAGGCTCCTAAATAGGTTTGATTCTTTTGTGCATATGTGACCATTGCTTCCTGAAGTGCTTGATGATGTTGTTGATGAAGTAGTAGTAGAAGCATTTATACAATGAAATTGATCGATAAATGAGTTGGCGATTGTTGGATTAGAATCAGAATTACTTAAATCTAGCAAGGATAAATAATAATAATTATTTGGTCCAGGAGCACCAAAATACAAATCGCTTAATTTAAAAGGTGTATTAAAAGCATTATTTACATAAGATGAATTCTTAAACATTGAACCATCATATGCCCATATACCCCAGTTTTCTGATGATGCTTTAATAGTACATTCATTTGCAGAAGGGTCAATTGCAAAGATATAATAAAGAGAATTATATCCAGAGTTATCAATATTGTTATATACGGCTACTTGTGAAGGAGTTGTATAGTGGTGTGAGAAGAGTGGCAACAATTCAGATATTGTCCTTGTTGTGTAACCAATAATTGGTGAGCTGTGAAGATAGGCTCCTTTAAGCAGGTTAATTTGTCCGCTTGAAGAGCTAGAAGAAGTGCTAGAGGAACAAATTAATTTTACTGCATCAATACACTCATAATCGATACTCTTGGTTTCTATCCTTACCTTCTTAATTAATGACTGAATAGGTGAAATATTAACAGATAAAACCCTGTTGTTTATACAAACGGAAGAATTATTGAAATCGATATTTTTAGCCAGTGTTTTAATTAAATCTCCATTGGAGGTATAAAGTTTAATATTTTCAACGAAGTTAGCATTAGAACCGCACTCATAGATTTCAATTTTATTAGCATTAGTTGGAGTGTTATAAGTTAATTCAATAAATTCATTTCCTGTGCCAGTACCCGGAACCCATGTGTTATCCCAGCTATTACAGCTTGCAGTATTAGCTGCTCCAGTTGCATTGTTTTGTGAGTAGTTAATATCATAAGAAGAACTGGCAGAAGCTGATGAAGCCCATTGTGAATTAATACATTGGGCAACTATAGTGCCAGAAGAACTTGAAGAAGAGCTTGATGATGAACTGGATGAGCTGCTTGAAGAAGAGGAGCTTGATGAAGAGCTTGATGAAGAGCTTGATGAAGAGCTTGATGAAGAGCTTGATGAAGAGCTTGATGAAGAGCTTGATGAAGAGCTTGATGAAGAGCTTGAAGTAGTTGAAGCACCACTTAAAAATCCAATACCAAAAGGAGAAAGTGAATTTACCTGCCCTGTAATTGTTTTTGAAGTAGTATTTATACCTGTGGTTCTATCCACCCAGTTTCCGTTTTCACCGTGGAAAAGTTTTAGTTCACTTTCTATTTTTCCACTTGGAATACTTGCTTTTGAATAGTTTACAGAAACGTTGAATGGTGGATTATTACCAGAAATTAAAGTTATATCAAAATAATTTTGGAATGCATTGATTACTTGAGCTGCTGCAGTTGTAAGTGGATTGCTGTTAAGTAAAGTAAATGAAAATTGTCCACTGCCAAGGTTATTTGTTGCGTTTATATCACCTTGAGAAAGTATGTTGCCACCACCTGAGGATGAGCTTGAAGATCTGCCTGATGATCCACCGGATGAAGATGATGATCCTCCTGAAGAAGAGGAGGAAGAAGAAGTTGATCCTGAACAACGAAGTTCCACTGCGTCAATTCCTGAATAACTAGTTGAAGTTTTTGGAAGAGTATCGATTAAGACTTTGCTTATAGGAGTAGAAGTTTGTGAGAGTGGGATTGTAAGAGAACAATTTGTTGAGGTACTATTGTCGGTTACATTTATCGGGCTGCCAATAATGTTGCCAGATATATCTTTCAGGGTAATTTGCCTTACAAAGCCAAAGTGATATACCTCCTTTATTATTAATGTATTTGCAATGGTTGGAGTAGAGAATGTAACTTCAACTTGTGCAGCTTGACCAGCAGTTGTATTGAACCAGACTGTAGTATTAGGATTTGGACAATTGCTGCATGAAGTGCATTGTGCTTGACCTATGATATTTGAAGGTGAATATCCTTGATATGTATTTGTTGCAGTTGCACTTGAAGCCCATTGACTAGATATGCAAGTTATTCCTCCACCTGAAGAAGAGCTAGTCAAAAAAAAACCTGAAGAACTTGAAGATGAGCTACTAGATGAACTGCTGGATGAGCTCGATGCATTGCTTGAACTACCGCAAGGGTCATAGAGGACGATGGAATCGAGGTAAGCGGAATCACGACCGTTGAAGATGTAGCCGACGTTTTTAAGATTATTCCAGGCAGCGGAAGTAGAGTGACGAGGAGTAGGGAGTTTGATATTGGGGAAGCTGGAATTTGGGAAAGTAGTAACTGAATTATTAGAAGGGTTAAAGATGACGATTTGGTCTTTAGGAGAGCCGTCACCAAAACCGCCGTAAGCAATAGCAACTTTTCTAACAGGGTCCCATGATGCTGATGTTGTATACCTTGGTGATGGTAATGTTGCACTGGTAGAAACAAATGAACTGGAATCAACATCAAAGATTAAAATATCAGCGAGAGCGCCACTAGCAGCATAACCACCGAAGATAAAGACGCGTCTTGTGTCAGGGTCAAAGGTAGCGGAGATATTAGATCTAGCGGAAGGAAGTTTTGTAGTTAAAGTAGAGAGAGAATCAGTAGTGATGTTGTATTTAATGATGGTGTCAAAGAAGCCGTTGTTAAAACCACCGAAGAGAAGAACAGAAGGATTATCAGACTGAGTTTTAGGAGGGATGTAGACAGCAGCAAAACCATAGAGAGCAGGATTTAAGACAGCAGATTTAATAGTGAAGGAATCAGAGGAAATATTGTAGGCAAGTATTTGATTAGAAATGGAGGTAGCGGTATTACCGAACTTACCACCAAATACATAGATGGTATTAGAAGATGAATCAAAAGCAGAAGCAGCGCTGTGACGAGCGGGATTAAGTTTAGCGTTTTTAAGAGAGACAGGAGGAGAGGAAGTAGGGCTATATTTAACAACTTCGTCTAAATATGATGAGCCGTTGAAACCGCCGAAGGTGAAAGCAGAATCAGTAGTCCAGGTAGAGGTAGTGAGGAGACGAGGAGATGAGAAAACATGAGGTGAAGGTAGAGTAGAAACAGAAGCGCCGGTGCAAGTAGAACCACCGGAGGAAGACGAGGAACCACCGGAGGAGGAACTTGAAGTGGAGGGGCAGAAGATATCACCACAACCAATGATGCAACCATTTTTATCTTGAGGGATATTTATGTAAGAGCAACCAGCAGGAGGAGCGGCACAGGAAGGAGGAGGAGGACAACC
>DUDS01000033.1 GCA_004769085.1 Candidatus Melainabacteria bacterium SSGW_16 | reverse complement strand
TAGACATAAAAGACCGTTGGGACAAAGGACAGCATGGAAGAGAATGGGAAGAAATAGAAGACCTGAATGCAAGACTTGATTACGACACAAAAGAAATGAAAGGAAAAGAAAAAATATTTGAAGTAAGAAAATGGGATCGGGATGTTGAATTTATAAGAAAATATTTCACTCCTGAAATTGCAGTTAGATTAAAAATGTATACCTGGGATCAAAAAGACGAAGATTCCCCTGCTGTAATCTCAGGAAGAAAGTTTGAGGATATAAAAAATAGACTAATAGACATGATTGATAACGGTGGTCAGCCAAGAATAGTGGTAACTGATGGTAACTATGATGACAGGGGAGAGCTTTTGCTTCAACATAAGTGGGCTTATGACTTGAAGAAAGACTATGCACAGGCTGTTCTAAAGAATTTACTCTCTATGTGGGGCAGACCAGTCCATTTAAATACTCAGTTTAAGCATGAGGGAAAAGATACCCCTATTAGAATCACTGTTGAAAACACAACTATGTTTAGTAGTTCCTTCATTAAGACTACCTACCGTAAGTTAGATAAAACCACAGTAGATGGAGAAGAAAAGTGGATTCCAAGCTCAGATACATTACATGAAACCAAAGAGGAAATTAAAGACTAAATATATGACAGTGAGAGTCGAAGAAGTAAATAGAGGAAAAATAACTGTCCCAACACTAAGGGGTGGAAACACTAACACGCTTACCCCTGCCCCCGAGTTTATGACAGGTGGTGATAGCGCAGGTACTGAAGCTACAAGAGAAGCTAAACCAAAAATATTAACTGCTCGTAGTATGCCACCAGCATGGCTTATAAATCAGTTTCGTTATTTATTTGATGTAAGTGCAAGCGTAGATCCTGACCTTGAGCGCTATAACGAGATATTAAAAGGAAAGGCAAGAAAAGAATTAGGAAAATTTAAAAATCCTCAAGAAATGATAGGGGTAAAAGGAGGGAAAATTGTTAGTATTCCCGTGCCTGTTATTGAAATCCCTCACTTTACAAGAGGAAATGAAGGAGAAGGCGGAGGCATTGGATCAGGTGATGGAAATGTAGGCGATCCAATATCAGCCCCTCCACAGGAAGGGGATGGAAAAGCAGGTGATCAGGAAGGCGGGCACATAAAAGAAATCTGGGTTCCAATGTCCAGAAGTGAAGTAGCAAAAGTTTTAACAGAAGAATATAAGCTTCCATATCTTCAGCCTAAAGGCTATGGCGGTGCAAAAGAAAAATCAATTAAATGGAATACCCTTAGCAGAGTTGGTAAGGACATGGATCTTATGCAAACAGTAAGAAATGTGCTTGCACGAACTGGAGCTGAAATAGGGGATAAGTTTGATCTTAGTACCGACGAAGGATTAAATGCGTTTTTAGAACATGCAGTTGTTGAAGAAAGTGACAAAGTTTATGTTTCATGGAATGTTATAGAAAAACCCCAGGCAAGCGCAGTAATAATTTACATGATGGATGTATCTGGCTCTATGACTGATGAGCAGAAAGAGTGGGTAAGAACAATTTCCTGGTATTTATCTACAGTAATCCAATACCAGTTTGGAATAGCAAGAGCAGAACTAAGAGGTGAAAAATATACTGAAGACCAATTTGGTGAAGGAGTAGATGAAGTATTTATAGTTCATGATGCAGCCGCAAAAGAAGTAAGCGAAGAAGAATATTACACTACCCGAGAAAGTGGCGGGACAAGGATATCTAGTGCTTTTAAGTTAGCTGATGAAATTATTAAACAAAGATACAACCCAGCGCTTTGGAATGTTTATATTTTTCATTTTACTGATGGAGATAACTGGGGAGAAGACAATAATCCTTCTTTAGAAATTATCGAAAGGCTTTTAACTCAGGTAAATGAAATAGGTTATATCCAAACTGAATCACCATATGGAAGTGGCGATTTTAAAAATGTTTTAGATGATAACCTGACTGAAAAACATTCACATCTTCGTACATCAAAAATAGAAAAAGGTGATGAAGATAACTATAAAAAAGCTCTTTTAGACATGTTGGGGGAGAAAAAATAAATGAGGGTAGAAAGCATTATCGTTGATCCCCAAAGGTCAGTAACTAGAGACAAGGGTGTTATTCCTTCAGAAGAAGAAAGGGTTTTTTCCTCTATACACGATGAGACGGCACCCATAGTTTCAGTAACTGATACAGATACATCAACATCTATAATCCCTAGTGGTAACCACTCATCTCTTTTGCTTGCAAGGATTGCTCAACAAGGGAAAGAAAAATATCTTCACTCTAAGCAGTTTTTACCTTATGCTGAATTTTTAAATGAAGTAGAAGGAAACCCAGTAAAATATTTTCGCCCTGTTGCAAGATATATATTAGATGCAATGGATTATTGGGATAAGGTTCATGGTATAAAACCAACAGATAAGATAAAGGTCATGGGTAAAGAAGTTCATCCTTTTGCTTTTGCTAGAAAACCATGGGAACCAAAAGAACTTTTAGATAAAGAATGTGTAGAAGGTCAATTAATATTTTGGAATGATCTTTATGACAAACTCCAACTCATAGCAAGAAAAAAACACCCAAATCGCGTAATCATAGTACACGGTCCTAATGCTACTGGCAAATCAAGAGTATTTGAAACCTTATTTCAAATGTTAGAAGAGTACTCAAAGACAGAAGAGGGTGCTTTATATACTTATGAATGGGTTTTTGGTGGCAATTCTGCAGGAGGTGAAATGGGCTTTAGGATTTCACCTAAAAAGAAATGTGGTCAAATATCCCGTGATGAAATAGATGTTAGTATTCCTGCAGGTAAAAACGCAAACCCAATTTTTATATTACCGAAACAAGACAGAGTAGAGTTGTTAAATAGGCTATCCGCTGAAGGCAAGATACCACCTGAATTTAATAAAGATTATATTATTTCAAATGGCATGAATGATCTCTCAAGAAGAGTATATGAAGCACTTTGGAATTATTATGAAGGAGATGTAGAAAGCATTTTAAATCATGTGCATGTTGTTAGATGGACATATTCTGCTCAGGGGAGAAGAGGTCTAGTACTTATACAACCTGAAGTTACTCCAAATACTCGCCTTGAACCTATTACGCCTACGGTAGATTGGAGTGCACTACCAAGACCAATAATGAATGCTTTTTCCACTGCCGGGCTTCATGTAATGGAAGGTGATGAAGCAAATGCAAATCATGGGGTAATAGTTTTTGATGATATGTTCAAAGATGCAGCACATGGCGCACAACAACATGGATCCATGGATCACTTTTTATACCTTTTAAGATTTGCTGAAAAAGCAAGAACCACAGTTTCTGCAACTACTACAAAAGGCAGAGGAGCTCACGCTATAGATGAACAATTTGATATTTTACTTTTTGGTACTACAAATGATGATACACTCATGCAGCTTCAAGAAAATTATTCTGAATGGGACTCTTTAAATACAAGATTTGAAAAATCACCCTTGTGGTTTGATCGTCGTTATAGGGATATATCAGAGCTATTTAAACATCAATTACGACAATTAATCCCAGAAGGTACTAGAAGACATGTTTCACCACATATTTTAAATACTTTTGGTCTTTGGTTAACGATGACTTACCTTTTCCCATCGAAAAATCATAACTACTACCAATCTTTAGATAGTATTCATAAAGATGTTAAACCCAGACTAATACCACTTTTACAACATATGAGTATGTTAGAGAAAGCATTACTCTATCAAGGCGAAGATCTGAATTCCTTTGCAATAGATTCAGACAGTGAAAAGCCAAAATATGTACCTGAAGAAAAAGCAATGTTAGAGCGTCACGTTTGGGAGATTGCAAATGAATATAATCTCGGCGTTGGAAAGCATAAGTTTTTCTTTTATGAAGGAAGTACTGGACTACCAACACGAGTAGCTGAAACAATTTTTGAAAGAGCAGTAAATGCAAAGCCAAATGAATGTTTTTCAGTTGTAGATTTATTTGATACTCTAGAAGATGAAATTAGACATGGTTTTGAATTTGAACAAAGAAGAGACACGTTTTTAAAGAATACTGCTCAGAGAATTTCTGAAATAAAAAAGGCTGGTGGTAGTGCGTCTGCAGCTCTTGAACATATTTCTGTTGTTCCAGAACCACCATCTACAAAAGCGCTGCTTGACGAAGTTAAAGCACATGAAAAAAGACAAATACGTTTTGAAGTTTATCAAGCACTAGGATGTATGAAATCGCGAGAAGAGCAATTGCATAGCTTAAAGAAATATATAGAGCATGTTATTGCATATATAGCAAAGAGACCGGTAAAAACTGGTTGGGAAGATCCTGAACATAATCCTGCTGCCAATATAGAGTTTATGCAGCGTATGGAGGTTATTTTTGAACCACTTCTTAAGAAATTCTCCAATATAAATACTCCTACTTATGAATCGTTTAGATTGGATATTACCAAAAAAGCTGGTTCGTGGGCAACAAACCCGGATCGTAAGGGGATGGATCTATTTGAAAACTTAGAACATAAAGATCTTTTTCCTAACCTTGTTGAACAAATGATTTCATACGATATAAAAGCAAATAAAGAAATTGTGGAACACTTTCTTTCAGATCTTAGGGTTTATTATGAAAGAGGGAAGGATATTAAATCACATAACATGGCAGAGTTAGAGCCTGAAAGAGCTAGGCTTCTTGAAAAAGGATTAAAGAATTTAAGGGAAAAAGGTTATTGTGATAAATGTATTCCTAAAATTCTTTACTTCGCATTTCAAGAGCAAGGATCTTATACTATATAGATAGAACGATAAGGAAATAATCAAAACCTTACAAAGAAAAGTACTGCCAGCATTACTCCAAGATAAATTTTTAAAATCTTTTCATACCGTGACTTATACTGCAGGAATGAAAAGAAACTTATAAATAAAGTAAAAACTGCAGGATAAAAATACCTCTGCTCTACTGCATAAAAGTAATTAACAATTATTATTAAAAAGGGTATTGAAACCAGAAGAACTGTTGTTTTTAAATCCATAAGTTTATCCCGCACAGGCAAATACAAAAGAAACAACGACGGAAAGATAAAAATAAAAGCATAATTTGAAAACTTTATAAAAAAATCGAATCCTTTACAGCCAGGAACACTGGGAAAAAGTGGACCAATAAACATACTTTTTAAGGATATAAAGTTTTCTATCCATATATTTGGATTCTTGTTGATACACTCGAACCCAAGTCTGTAAAAGTAATCTTCATCATGCAATGAATGATCTGTACGAAAATCCATTTTTGCAAGTTCTGAATGCCCCAGATAAGTAGGGTTTCCTATTTCAAAAACATACCCTTTATACTCAGACCTAACCATGTGGGCTTTACACTGTTGGACAAAAAATCCAAGTCCTCCGTTTGCTGCGAGGCCTTTCAATTCTCCATTTGAAACTTTCATATTCTCAAGGCTGACTATCCCTGTTATAAGAAAAAATCCACATGAGAAGACAAGTCCTCTCATAAGAGAATTAAATGAAGGTTTATCTGCAAAAATGACATAAATAAAAAACGGAATCGCCAAAAGTCCTACAGCAGGTCTTGCACAGACAGCTACAGCAAAAAAAGCACCTGTAAAAAACAATATTTTTTTGTTTTCATGATTTTTCAGAACTAAATAGGCTGATGTAATTATTATTGGTATTGAAAGGTTTTCAGACAAAACAAATGCATTTAAATAAATTAAAGGATAAGCCAGAGCATAAAAAAGTGTGGATAAATGTCTGCAGAAATCATTTTTTATAAAATAACCAGCTAAAAAATAAAAAAAGTATATGGAAACAACAGAATAAATAATATTTAAAAAAAGTATAATTTCAAGCCTGAGTTTTGAAAGCCCGACTAAATCAAAAAGTTGAAATAAAAAAGTTATATAATAATGAAAAAATGGCGCCCATGCAGCCCACTGTCCATAGTTATGAATGTCTCCGTTATATCTGTCCAGAGCTCTCTGCCAGTAGGCTCCCATATCACTAAACAAATAGGTTTTATAATCAGTGCAGAAGTAAACATAAATCAGTCTTAAAACAAATGTTAGAAGCAAAATTAAAAATAGCTTTTTCTCTGATCTGACATGGGTATTCGTCCTGCTCAGGGCTTTTTTAAATAAGTCTGCCATCATAAAATATGTTCTTTGACTAATCAATTAACAATTATATCGTTTTGGTCCATCAATAAATATCAGTTCTAATTTCTTTGAAAAGTGCGGGCCCTATAGGATTTGAACCTACGACGCCTCGGTTCGTAGCCGAGTCCTCTATCCAGACTGAGGTAAGGGCCCCTGAGGGATTAATTATAGCGTGGGAATTATATGCTCCAACGTCTTCAATTTTTTTCTGTTAAAATAATTTCTGTGCAGGACAGAATAAATACATTCCTACTTTTACTGATATTCGTTACTAATTTCGTAATTGCTGTTTTTATTTCAAAGTTTTCATCGGATCTTGATTCAATCAGAACAGCAACGTATTCTACTGCAGCTTATACTGAAACAATTCAAAAGAACTCCGAAAAAAAGAATAGTATTTAACCCTCATGGGCAGCCCTATCAAATATAAATTAACCCCTGGACAATAGAGGTAAACATACTTATCTCCGCTCAGATCTAAATAGAATTCCTATTGGATTAAAAGTTGCCGTATCTATTAATTATCGGAATCAATTATGAAGAGGTTTTTACATTTTGCTATCCTGGCGGTTTTTGCTTTGCAACTATCAATTACATTGCCTAGTTCTGCTCAGGCTGCAACTTCGGGCCAAATTTCAGTTCTACAATTTGAGTCCCAGGATAAAATATCAGAATCTCCATGTCTGACAACCTGCCTTAGGAGTTTCAGAGAGATTATTAAATGCAATACCAACAAAATGGTTATTGAACAAATTGCAGAAGATGAACATTTCTCAAAAAATGGACTTAAAAAAGTAATCAACAGACTTTTTAAAAGAAATTAGTTTAAGATTTTCTTCCATGATTCTTTGTTAGAGATACTGGTTTCTCAGGAAATCCTAAGGCGGTATTTCAATCTAAAGCTAAACTATGGCAAAACTCCTAAATAAACAAAATATTAAGCCTGATATAATGATTTCTATAGTATTTAAGTAGTAGACAATGGCGTCGCTTAAAAAAGACGATGGTGTCTTTCGCTAGGAGGACACGATGAGCGTCAATGCAGTATATTTAGCTGGCAAATCGCCATTTGTCAGGAAGCCAATTCCTCGGCTAAATAGCAACTAGCAAAAAGAAAGGGGGCCTAAAAAGCCCCTTTTTGTTTTTTAATTGCGATTTTCAGTAAGTAAATAGTAAGAGTAAAAGAATATAACTTATAAATAGTAAATTTATTTTCCATGTATTTTGCATATTGCCTTACATTTGAAATTTACAAACACTTATGAAAGATAACACGACTTTTATTTTTTCTTTATTATTCAGCTTTAATTCTTAAAAAAATTTCTTGCTTGATTTTCAAAGTATGAAAATATTTTGTGAAGGTAAGATTTTTCTAGTCCAAATCTCACAGGAAAAAAGAATTATCAAATTACTTACATTCAGTTCAATACAAAGTCGAACAAGATATTAATTAAATTTAAAGTAGAATAAAAGTTACTAACCAGGTAAAGAATCTAAATGTGCCCGGCATGAGAATGTCCATGTCGGCAGAGGGAGTTTTTATGCCAACTATAGATGCTGTAGAAAGAAAAGGTCGTATAAGTGGGAATGTCTTGTTATGGATGCTTGCTACCTTAGCTGGTGCCGGAGCAGGCGTAAATACTGTAACAAACCAACTTACAAATGCAGAACTTGCAAATAGCAGAACAACTATTGAAAGATTAAATCAGGACCTTGCAAGCAGCAGTACAACTATTGAAAGACTAAATCAAGGACTTACCAGCGAACAATCTACTAATATTCATCAAGCAAGACAAATGCAATCAATGATTGATGAACTAACACAAAGCAGAAGAACAATAGGCGATTTAACCCAAAGTCTTCAACAAGGCAGGGCAGGTATTCAGAGTTTAAATGGAAGAATAGCAGAACTCAACAGAGAACTAGGCACAAGGATAACACTTGATCAAATGGTTACAGCAGTCAGTAAGATTACACCATCAACAGTAAGAGTTGAAGGTCAACGAGGTCTTGGTTCAGGTGTAATTTTATTTGGTAGTAATGGTGAAAGATACATCCTAACCAATGGACATGTGACAGAAAGCAACGAAATCAGAAGGAACGTTTTTAATGATGGTGTTTTCCACATAAAGGTTTATAACGGATCGGACTATAAAAACCCTATTGAATTTGATGCTTCACCAGTAATGTTGAGTAACGGCAACAGAGCCTTTTCAAGTCCTGAAGAACACGACATGGCACTGCTTCTTATACCACCTGATGTAAAACTGCCATCAAATATTACAGGGGTAAGATTCAGAGATATAAATGCACATCCATTAAGAGTGGGTGAACCAGTTATTGCGGTTGGTAATCCATTTGGGGAAAGAGACTCTGTATCTATAGGAAGCATCAGCCACATTGACAGAGCAGCACCTGGACTAAATATTAATCATCACATACAAACAGACGCTCCTATTAACCCAGGGAATTCAGGTGGTGGATTATTTAGTATCAGGATGGAAAACGGGCAACCTGTTGTTGAATATGTTGGAATGAACACTTGGGGATACAGAGGTGGCGATGGCATAGGAGGATCAATAAGAGTAGATTATATCCAGCAGATTTTTAATGGCTGGGGAATTTCATTAAAAAAATAAAGCATTCCTGAAACATATAAGAAATATAAAGTAAAAACTGATTTTACTTTATACTACATCTGACTTACCTATTTTATACACAAGAAATTCGTTAACAAGATTTCCTGTAGTTTTCTGACAGGATTTTCATTTATACAAAACATTTTTAAGAAAGCAATAATTTAATATCATTAATAACTTACATTAAGATACAAAACCAGAAGCTGCTTTGCTATTTAAGAAAGTAAAATTAAAAAACTAAACACCAAGTAAAAACTATTTACGGAGGAAATATTATGGATGTACCGCCTGTCCGACCTTCAAGAACACCTCTCTGGATCAAAGCCGTAGCAGCAGGACTTGTTGGAACAGGAATTGCTGGAAATGGTTACTGGAATTACGTAAACCAGAGTACAAATAAAGAACAAGAAGAACAATCAGTAGCTTTGAAAGGAGAAATTTCTCAAAGCAGAAGTACAGTTGATGAGTTAAACACCAGATTATTAAAGCAAAACTCACAGATGGGAAGCATGCAGAATGAATTAACACAAAGCAGAAGAACGATAGGTGATTTAACCCAAAGCCTTCAACAAAGCAGAGCAGGTATTCAGGGATTAAATGCACAATTAACAGAACTCAACAGAGAGTTAGGTACAAGAATAACACTTGATCAGATGATTACAGCTGTCAGCACAGTTACACCATCTACAGTTTCAGTAGAAGGTGAAATGGAAATGGTAAACATCTTCACAGGTGAAAAACAAAAAGTCCCTACTTTTGGATCAGGAATAATTCTAATTGGAAGCAATGGTGAAAGGTACATACTAACCAATTCACATGTTACTGAGGATCAAGAGTTAAAAAGGAAGGACTCTGCTGACGGTGTTTACCACATAAAGCTTTACAACGGGAGTGACTACAAAAAGCCTGTGGAATTTGATGCTCCCCCGGTAATACTCTCGAATGGGAAGAGAGCTTTCTCTCCTCCAGATAAACTCGATCTTTGCCTGCTTTTAATTCCACCAGATGTGAAACTGTCTCCAGATGTGGGAATAAAGATGAGAGATATTAAGGCACATCCTTTAAAGGTGGGAGAGCCGGTTTTTGCTATTGGAAATCCTTTTGCAGAAAGAGACTCAGTTACTTTTGGAAATATAAGTCACACTGACAGAGCA
>DUDS01000030.1 GCA_004769085.1 Candidatus Melainabacteria bacterium SSGW_16 | reverse complement strand
CATCTGAGTATTTGTATAATCAACAGCCCACAATAAAGACCCTTCAGCAGTCTTTCCTTTAGCAGATTCTGTTAATTCAAGATTTTTTCTTGTGGTTTTATCTATCAAAACGTAAGAAGACATCTCATATGGAAAGATTTTTTCAAATACAGGTCTTTCTTTCACATGAGTAGAGTCAATATAAGAAAATATTGCCCCGGCAGCAATAATCCCATTTATAAATTCATCACTACCTATAGAATCCAAGGAAGATATATTTAATTCTTGTTTTATTCGTTTTTCAGCATATCCTCCTGTAAAGTACTCAGCATTTACACCAGTACAAAACCAGTTTGATTTAATAACAGGGTCTACATCCAGCAAACGATCTTTTACCTGCATACCATCTGTCTTTTCAATACGACTAGGCACAATTATTTCAGAAGGCATAATTCTATTTAATTCCGAAATAAGCTCATCATAATTTAATCTGGTTAAGTAAAATTCTCCACATGAAATATCAACATATGCAAATCCATATTCATCGTTCTTTTTGTTTTTATATACAGCAGCTATGTAATTATTTTTTCCTTGAGGAAGCCACTCAGTTTCAAGAACCGTTCCAGGCGTTAATAGCTTTGTTACCTCTCTTTTTACTATACCCTTGGCAAGTGCAGGGTCTTCCATCTGTTCACAGATGGCAACTTTATATCCTTTCTCCAGAAGCTTTGAGACATAATTATTTATAGCTTTTGCAGGAACACCAGCCATTGGAACCCTTCCACCGTTATAGCTTGTTTCAGATCTGCCAGTTAAGGTAAGCTCAAGCTCTTTTGATACAACTTTTGCATCTTCAAAAAATGTTTCATAAAAATCACCTACCCGGAAAAAAAGTAATACATCAGTATCATACTTATATTTAATTTCAAGATACTGTTTCATTAACGGGGCAAATTGTGACAAATCAGAAGGCCATAAGTTATCTTTATTCATTGGTTGTTTATCAGTTAAACTAATATTTTTTTTGTCCACCGCCCTCCTTGCTCCTTCGTCGCTTGTCGGACTTTGCATTGTGCATTTATTTGATACTTCTTCTATCACAACCAAGATTTTACCGAATAAATCGGTTAAAATCTTACCTTGTAAATAGTTTATATCTAGATATTATTTAGCTAGGTAATAACCCAATGTTTATAAGATATGAAAGATCCCGTGCAATTTACTATTTTACTCTGTACCTATAATAGAGCAAAACTGTTAAAAGGTTTAATGGAATCTCTTATAAAGCAATTTGAGCAGTTTAACCAAAATGATACTGAA
This sequence comes from Candidatus Melainabacteria bacterium SSGW_16, assembly GCA_004769085.1. Taxonomy (GTDB): domain Bacteria; phylum Cyanobacteriota; class Vampirovibrionia; order 2-02-FULL-35-15; family 2-02-FULL-35-15; genus SSGW-16. Next base: position 64,471 of record DUDS01000030.1, on the reverse strand, counting down.
ATACTTGTAATAAATAATAATTCAACCGATGAAACCGAAAAAATAATTCTTGGATTTATTAACAGATCAAGTAATATCAAATATCACATTGAAACAAGACAAGGACTTGCAAAAGCAAGAAATAAAGGGATTGAACTTGCAAGCGGAAAAATAATAGTTTTTATTGATGATGACATTCTTATCCATGAGGAATGGCTGAAAGAAGTACGAAATTCTATTGACAACTATCCATATAAAGCCTTTGGGGGGAAAATCATACCACTATGGGAAAAAGAAAAACCACAGTATATTAACCTTCATGGAGTTTTTAAGTTAAATCAAAAGATATTTCCGTCTCACGATAATGGGGATGAAATTAAATATTACCCACTTACAAATGAAGAAACAAATCCAATCGGTGCAAACATGTGGATTTTTAAAGAATTGTTTTTAAAATATGGTAACTTCAGGGAAGATCTTGGAAGGGTTGGATATGGTGGAATACCATGCGAGGATACTGAGTTTTGCAGCAGATTATTAAAAAACAAAGAACCAATTTTATATTATCCAAAAGCAATTGTTTATCACCCTGTATCAAGTTTCAGAATGAGTAAAGAATTTATAAAAAGCTGGCATTATCGTAACGGAATATCTACGGTAAGAAAGGGGGACAGACGGTTCCCTGCTTTTGATTTCATAAGATTCTTAACACGACTAACAATTTTTATTCCTTTCTATATATTATTTTTTCTATTAGGACTATCAATCCTTAATAAGAAAATTTATTATTGGTCCGAATTCAGACTTATCAGAATACTTGGACAGTTAAGAGAATTTGTCAGGATCTGGCTTAAAATACCACTAAAAGATCCAACATTTTAATTTATAACTTCAGTTTTTTAATACAATTACATTGGACTCAATCCAAGTTTATTTAGTAATTCCATATCTTCTGTTACATCAGGATTTCCTGTTGTTAAAAGCTTTTCACCAATAAATATACTGTTAGCACCTGCAAGAAAACATAAGGACTGTATTTCATCAGTCATGCTAAGTCTGCCAGCTGATAGCCTAACCTTAGCTCTGGGCATTAATATTCTGGCAGTAGCAATTGTTCTAATCATTTCAAATGAATCAACATTGCCTTCATTTTCAAGCGGTGTACCTTTTACTTTAACAAGCACATTAACAGGTACAGATTCAGGCTGAGGATCAAGATTTGCAAGAGTTTTTAATAAGCCTATCCTGTCATTCTTACTCTCTCCAAGTCCAAGAATACCACCACAACATACTTGTATTCCTGCATCAGAGACATATTTTAAAGTTTGGAGACGATCATTATAAGATCTTGTAGTAATAATTTCATTATAAAAAGATTCAGAAGTATCAAGATTATGATTGTATGCAGTAAGACCAGCTTCTTTTAATTTAAAAGCCTGATCCTTTGTAAGCATTCCCAAGGTACAACATACTTCTACACCAAGCTTAGAAACAGCATTCACAGAATCGAGCACAGACTGAAACTCACTTCCATCAGGAATATTGCGCCATGCAGCACCCATACAGAATCTTGTTGCACCATTTTCTTTTGCTAATATAGCCTGTTTTAACACTTCATCAGTAGACAATAATTTATATTTTTCTATTTCAGTTTTATAACGAGAACTTTGAGGGCAATATTTACAATCTTCAGGACAGTTACCACTTTTTATATTGCTCAGGGTACAAAGCTGAATTTTATTATCTGGCTGATATTTTTTATGAACTTCTAAAGCTTTATAAATTAAATCAAGAAATGGCAAATCATAAATTTCAAAAACATCCTGAAACGTATATTTTTCAATTTGATTTTTTGGTTTTATGCTTGAATTTTGCACTTATACATACCTTCACAAATATCCTTTATTTTCTCATAATCCTGAGCAGTAAGAGCATAATCCAAAAAAGTAATATTTAATACATTTTTGAAAGATGATTTCAGCCTAGACAAGACTTCATCAAAGTTCAAATCTTGGACTAAAATAGTACTAATATTATTCAGCTTTATAGAACCATGCTGCAATATACAGTTATTTTTTCTGTATTGAGCACTCCCTATAACCTTTTGTCCATCAATTACAATATCTGCTTCAGTTTTTGAGTTAAAACAATTAAAATCATTTGAATAATTATTATTAGAATATCCCGCCTCAGGATTTAACCCATATAAACGAAGAAAATATATAAGCACATCTGAAATCATGTTATAAACTTTTCTAAATCCAACATTGTTTTTAATTACAACAGAATAAGTGATTTCATTTTCTTTTTTATCGTGAAAAACAGCTTGCCCCCCGGTTAGTCTTCGGACTACATCTTCTTCCTTGAAACAGGATATAGTTTTTCTGTCGGGCATTAACTGATTAGCACCAAGTGATAATGAACATTCCGACCATGAATATAGTCTAAGCATTGGGTAATGCAATTCATTATTCATAAACTTGTCAAAAAAATAGTTATCAAAAGCCATATTAAATACAGCATTATTTGAACCGGTGTAAATAAAATGCCAACAATTATTGCTCAATTTTTTCCAGTTCATTTCTTGAGAACTCAGCCAGCTTGTCAGATGGTGAGATTTCTACGACCTTTTTAAAGGATACAATAGCATCCTTTTTATTTTTGGATACTAAATTTAAGACTCCCATGTGATAATGCGCCTGAATGAAATCAGGCTTCAATTCCAGCACTTTTAAAAGATATTTTTTGGCAGTTTTTATATCTTTTGTTTTTTCATAAACAAGAGCAAGATTATAATAAGCAAGATAAAATTTCTTATCAAACCTTATAATACTTTGAAATTGCTCCATCGCTTTATCATAAGATTCGCTAAGATAATAAATAGTACCTAAAGTATTCTGAAAAACCAAAAGCAGCTTTTTGTCAGCTTTTGCTTTTGATAAATCTGCTAATAAATCATGGAGTATATTTATGGCATTTTCATACATTTGCTTGTCAAGATAAACCTTTGCAAGATTAAACCTTGCAAAATAAAAACTCTTATCCTTAGAGGACACATCGTTATAAAGCTTCTCAGCAAGCTCAAGATTACCGTTTATTTGATTTTCAACAGCCTGATTATATATTTCATTTATAGCTGGTTCAGGTTTTTCTTCTTCGGCAACTTTATCAGTGACATCAAATGCAAGAGTAACAATATTATTAACAGTAGATTTTAGTTTTGGATTTGGGTACTTTTCTGGAAGCACATACAGGGTAAGCAATATCTCATTATTATCCTCGCCAATATACTCAACATTAATATCCTTAATAAAATCAAGTCCGCTTATAATTGAACTTTTAGTATAGTCATCAAAATTATATGTTTCATGATATTTAGAGTTTTTCAGAACAATCTTAATTTTGTCAGGAGAAGATTCAAATCTTATCTCAGGATATTTCCTAGCAACATCAAATAACAATAATTTATTTTCAGAACGAATTGAAATTATCTCGGATAAAATATTTTCAGCTTGTAGACTTAAATTACCAACAAACAGCAATACAAACAACAAGCAGCATTCAGGGAAAAAAGTTTTATTTTTAACCAAAAGAATCATAAGTCAATTAACACCTTCAGAAAGTCTTGAATCCAGTTTTTTATGATCACATTTTAAATTAATATCTTCAACAGGTTTAGTAAGATAAAATTCTTTATTTAAGATTGCTTCTTTTAGAATATTACAGATCTGAATTGCACCTGCCATGCTGGATAATGGCGCGGTAAGAGTGGGCTTATCATTTATCATAACTGTACTAGTTCTAAGCTCAGAATATGTACATTGTCCAAATGTCGGTTTTGTTCTTCTTGGTATTGAAAAATCAACAATTGTTGTATTTATCTTATCATCAGTTATTGAAATATAATTTGCAATTTCTTCATTTAAAACAGGTATTGGGACACCTACTCCAACAAATAATACTGGTCCAAAAGATCTTAAATACCCTGCCCTGAGCCATTTAGGATCAATCTTATATAAATCAACAAAGCCTGAAAGAGTAATTGCTGGGCCTACAGGTATTCCATATTTATTTCTTTTTTGACAGGGATTATGGTTACTTCCAAAGCCCGTTATATAAGCATTTCCACCTGCAACCCAGATCCTTGTACCAGTACCAAGCGTTTTACAATATGGATCATTTAACAATGGATTTAAAAACCCTGATGAATTAAAAGTAGAATTTTCAACTTTTCCTATTAATGTCCCCATGTGGGAATCTATATCCTTATCACCCGAGTTTGTTGCAACAATATTATTCTGGTTAATAAGCTGATTAAAAAAAACACGAGCACAATTAAGATTTGAAAGGTTAAACCAGGTATCAAATTCTTTATTAGGAAACACTGGCAGAACTTTTCCTGTAGCTTTTAATTGGAGATCCTTGCCTAATACCAGATCTTCAATTACATTTGAACCACTATATTCAGGATTATCCCTAGAGGCAGTCACAGAGGATACAGCCAGATCAGTTGGACCAGCAGGAAGAGAATAAACATTATTTATATAAGCTTCAGAAAAATATATTAATGGATCCGTTTGTCCAAAACTTAAATATAGAAGTGCATTAGTAAGCATTTCAAAGGACGCACATGTAACCAAATCTACATTCGAGAGGAAATATTTAATCCCTTTTTCAGAAATAAGCTCTTTGGCTTCCAAAGCAGTTAAAACCAAAGCCTTGGACAAGACAATTTTTTCATTTATTTCTTCGATAGTTCTTTCCATAATGAATATTTTATCAGGTAAAGTAAGAGCTAATTTATAAAACAAGTTGCAATACAATAAGAAGCAAATCAGTTAAAATACTACTTATGAAACTGACAAAAGAAAGTAAAATAGCAGTAGTTTGTGGTGGTATTTCAAACGAAAGAGAAATATCACTAAGATCTGGGAGCAATTGCTTTAATGCACTTAAAAGACTTAATTATTCAAATGCAATATTGGCAGATATAAAAAATATCCAGGATATTCTAAAGTTAAAAGACCTTGGCATTGAAACTGCATTTCTAGTAACGCATGGTGAGTATGGAGAAGATGGTGCCATCCAGGGCGTTCTTGAATGGCTTGGCATCCCATATACAGGCTCGTCAATAATTGGCAGCGCAGTCAGTATGGATAAATGGTTAACAAAAAAAATAGCATTGAACCTCGGCATCTTAACTCCTGCTGCATTTCTAATAACCAAATCAACCATTTCCAGCATCAATTTAACCCAGAAATGGAAAGAGCTTTCTGCCAGAGGTAGTGCTGTATTTTTAAAGCCTCGCGACAGTGGTTCAAGTGTAAACACTTATAAAATAAAAGACCTGAATGAGTTAAATGAAAAAATTAAAAAAATAGATCTGGAAATAAGTGATTATATTGTAGAAGAATTTGTTCCAGGGAGAGAATTAACAGTAAGTATTATTGAAAGCAAAGAAAAGCTACAGGTTCTTCCTGTTCTTGAGTTGAAACCAAAAAACGAATTTTATGACTATGAATCCAAGTATACGAAAGGAATGACAGAGTTTATATTACCTGCAAAAATCGAAACAAAGACACTGATGAGACTGGAAAATGAATCAATAAAAATCTTTAACGAAGTCGGCTGTTCATCTTTCGGGAGAGTAGATTACATACTAGATAGTGAAACCCCTTATTTGCTTGAAATAAATTCTCTGCCTGGAATGACTGATACCAGCGACTTGCCAGCTCAGGCAAGTGCAGCAGGAATAAAATATGATGAGCTTGTTGAAATAATTTTAAAGTCTGCAAAAATACACAAAAAACATATAACCAGCCTATTTGCTAAACAAAATTTCTAGCCGGGTTTCTAAATTTAGTAATATTGGGCTGAAACAACAATGTCATTCTTCCTGTAGGTCCATTCCGTTGTTTAGCAATTATAATCTCAGCTTCACCTTTATTTGGTGTTTCATTATTATAATATTCTTCGCGATAAATAAACATGACAATATCTGCATCCTGTTCGATTGATCCACTTTCTCTTAAATCAGAAAGCATCGGTTTTTTATTTTGCCTGGCTTCTACAGCTCTTGATAACTGACTTACAGCAATAACAGGAACATCCATTTCTCTGGCAAGTGTTTTCAGTCCTCTTGAAATATCTGAAATTTCCTGAACCCTGTTATCAGACCTGTGTCCTTCCATAAGCTGCAGGTAATCAATTATCACTAAATCCAGACTACCTAATTCAGCTTTTAGCCTACGGGATTTAGCTTTCATTTCCATGATTGACAAAACAGCTGTATCATCAATATAAATCTGTGCATCACCAAGTTCACCAAATGCCACCCCAAGCCTGGTCCAATCTTCCTGCCCCAGTTGACCAAATCTCATTTTTGTAGCATCAACAGCTGCCCTGCTGCAAACCATTCTCTGAATAACCTGTTCCTTTGACATTTCAAGGCTAAATATAGCAACTGTTTTTTTAAGTGTAATCCCTGCATGCTCTGCAATATTTAGTGCAATTGCAGTCTTGCCCATGCTGGGCCTTGCAGCAATAACTATTAAATCTGATCTCTGGAGACCCGATGTAAATGCATTAAGATCATAAAATCCTGTGTCAAGACCAAGAAGCTCACCTTTCTTTTGTTCTCTTTGTTCAAGTCTTTCCCATATATCATTGACCAAATGACTTATTGGAACCAAGGATTGAGCAGCTTTTCTCTCGGTAAGGTTAAAAATTAACTGCTCAGCTTTTTCAATTGCAGTATCAGCCTGTGCTTCATCATAGCCAATTTTTGTGATTTTATTTCCTGCAAAAATAATTTCTCTTAAAAGATATTTTTCAAGAACAATCTGTGCATATCGTTCAGCATTTATTGCAAGCGGGGCATGTGAAAGTAACAAACCCAGGTAGTATCTCCCGCCAATTTCATCAAGTTTACCTGCAGACTGCAAATATTCAGATACTGTTATAGGATCTACAGCTTCATTTCTTTCAAAAAGTTTTAATATTGCCTCATAAATAATTTGGTGAGCTGGTCTATAAAACACCTTTGAATACGGTAATAATTCAACGACTTTGTTTAAACAATCATTTTGAGCAAATATTGCAGCAAGCAAAGATTGCTCAGCTTCCTGTGACTGTGGTAATAAAAGATAATTATCTTCATTAGAACTTCTAAATGAAGAGTCTGGACTACCAGATATCCTATGCTTTACAGATGAATCCTCTACCATTTATTTAATTACTCTAAAAATTGATACCAAAGGTTACCTATTGTAATCTAAAATCAAAGGAAATTTTATGTTTCGTTAATAATTAAGTTGCAAGCATTCAATATAAACAACAATAAGTTATATATATTTTATCTAATATCAAAACATCTTGAAATTAAAATTAATCCTTACCAATTTAACGAATTTTGGTAATAAAATAGTTATAAAATGTTAAGGCTTTAGATGACATGGAAATAATAGATGAAGCAAAAAATATTGTTTTGATTGGACTGATGGGTTCAGGTAAGTCAGCAATTGGAAGAACAATTGCAAAAAAACTTGGAAGACGTTTTATAGATACAGATCGTTTTATTGAAAGGAAATTGGGCAAAACCGTTCCGGAAATATTTGAACAGGAAAGTGAAAATCTATTCAGAACAATAGAAAGAGAGACCATCAAAAAAGTATCCCAATATATAGGTATTGTAATTGCTACTGGTGGAGGAGCAGCTAAAGACCCAGAAAATTTCAAAGTACTAAAAGAATCTGGCTGGATAATTGCATTATATGCATCACCAGAGACTCTCTATAAAAGAATCGCTGGTAAGAAGGTTAGACCGCTTTTACTAAATCAGAAAGATCCCGTAAAAGTTCTTGAGGATATCTTAAATGACAGGAAAGCTATGTATGCACAGGCTGACTTCCAGGTAAGCACAGAAAACAAAGAAATAAATGAAATTGCAGATGAAATCATAGATTTATTAGACACAGAAAAAAAAGTTAACTATTACTCCTAACCCAATGAATGAAAAAAGAATAAAAGTAGAGCTTAAAGACAAATCTTATGAAATAATTCTAAGGCAAAATATTATTTCTAAAACCGGAGATTATATAAAAAAACTAGGTGCTGGAAAAAAGATACTTATAGTAACACAAGATAAAATACCAAAGATTTATATAAACAAGGTCATCAAGAATTTAAGAAAAACTGGGTATAAAACATATGTTAATTCTCTCCCTTCTGGAGAGAGCTATAAAAGCCTAAGCTCTCTATTAAAGATTCTTAATACTGCCATTAAAAACAAATTTGAAAGAAATGACAGCCTGCTTGCACTAGGTGGAGGGGTAATCAGCGATCTAACAGGATTTGCTGCATCAATATATCTAAGAGGAATTAATTTCGTATGCATTCCAACCACGCTGCTTGGGATGGTAGATGCTGCAATCGGTGGAAAAACTGCAATAAATATAAAAGAGGGAAAAAATCTTATCGGCACATTTTATCAGCCAAGGTTGGTTTTAATTGACCCTGCATGTTTAAAAACACTCTCAAAAAAAGAATTCCTTGTTGGAATGGGAGAAGTAATAAAATATGCCCTCCTCGAAAAGACAGGCAAAAAAGTATTCAGAAATAAAGGCTTCTTTATGTATTTAAAAAACACAAAAAATAAAATACTAGAATTAGATCCTGCCACACTTTCAAAAATAATTGAGCATTCAGTTTCAGTAAAAGCATTTATAGTAAGTAAGGATGAAAAAGAATCAAACCTAAGAGCAATTTTAAATCTTGGACATACATTTGGTCATGGAATTGAACAAGCCTACAACTACAAAAAATATACCCATGGAGAAGCTGTAAGTATTGGTACCTGCCTTGCCTGCAAGCTGGGTAATGATTTAAAGCTGTTTTCAGAAAAAGATACAAATTTGGCTATAAGCCTGATTTCAGATTTCGGACTGCCAACAAAACTTACCAATCTTAAACTGCTTAGTAAAATCACAGAAGCAATGCTACACGATAAAAAAATAAAGGATGGAAAATTAAGATTTATTATCCCAACAAATAATATAGGAAGTGTAAAAATCATCAGCGGGGTAACAATTAACAATATAATTAAAATCTTTAAGCAGCATCATAGCGGAAAAAACTAACTATTCTTTTTATTTTTAGCCAGCTGTTGCTTTAAAATGTTCATTGTTTCTTCATGTCCTTGTGCAAACCATCTAGGAATAGGAGCTACAATCAGCTCACCAATTAGACCTTTATCTACTTCAACCGCATATTTATAAAATGAAGACATATTAATAACTTTTCTGAAGTTCGTTAATTTTGTTGCACTTTTTAGCTGTTCCATAAAATAGTCACAACCTCTGTATCTTGTTTTATTCATACTTCCATAACCAAATCCTCTGCACATGAGCGGTCTGCCTTCATAAACATTACATTTATTATCACCAAGATTTGGACAATCAAAAACAAATCCTTTTGGATAATAATCATGAACATCAGGGACCTCGCCCAAAATAAATATTGGTTCCTTATTATATTTTTGCTTAAAATCATGAAGTATATTTTTTGAATTATTCTGAATTGAATCAATAAGATCTTTACTCTGCTTTTCTAGCCACCTTCTTAAATAAATATATTCAGTATATGTAAGATAAGGAAATGTTTTTGTACAACAATCCTGACATTTTGCTTCAATGCAAGTCATACCATCCAAACCATATTCAATATTCATTTTTTTAATAAGTTCTTCAATTTGATCATATGCATCTTTTATTACATCCAATAAATCTTTTTCAGAATTTGGAATTTCTGCCGGCATTTTTAAATTTGTAGCGTGACAATTAAACCCCATCAAAGTGTTTGGTGCATATGATTGCCTATATATTGCTAATTCTTTTTCAGCCTCGTCAAACTTGCCACGCAGTCTAAGAATCCATGCTTTAATCCTATGATTTTCAATATCACTACATCCTTCTAAAAGCTTTTCTGCCATGTCTAATTGGTTTAAGTTAACAAACATTTCTGACAAATAAAGCATTAGATATGGAAGGGCACTACAATAACCAAGCTTTAGAAATCTTTCAGTTAAAAATAATGCTAAAGGAAGTTGATTATTTGCAATCAATTTATTAAGAATCTCAGCAATACCTCTTGAAACAAGTTGTTGATTAGGGAATGCTTCTTTTCCAACATCAATATTAAAGATTGCCATATAAATAAAATTTAATGGTGCAAACATATTGTTTCGTTCGTGAAGAATAATTTCAAACAATTGCACAAACTTTTCAATCTTGTTACTTATTAAATATGACAATGCAAGATAATATAAATTAGTATGATTTTTCTCTTGAAGGCTATGAGCAGATTCAAGATAATGAATCGATGAATCATATGAACACAAATAATAGTCTGCTATACCTAGATACAAGCACTTTTCAAAAGAGCCGTCTTGCAACTTACTATTTATTAATTCAATATATTTTTTTATTTGATCATGATCAGACAATAATGACAGAGCCTTAACTGCAGTTTCATAATTTTGATGATTAAAACCAAAATGACTAATTAACCTAAATGCATACTCGGTTAATTTTTTAAACTCTGACTGGTAGTAAAGATTTTCAAGAATTGAGTACTTATCAATATATTTATTAATCCAAATTTCATTGCCTGAATTATCAACATTACTCTTTCTAACACTTTCGTTTACTTTCAATATCAAATTATCAATCTCAAGGATAGTTTTTTCATCATCTTCTGCAAGCCATTTTGCAGCATCAAGAGCACTATCTGCAACAACCCATGCATTATTGCTTAAAGCAATTTTTGCATAAACAATGTAATTGTTTGGGTTATTGGGCAAATAATAATTCGATGATAATACAAGCTTACATGCATATTTAGGATCTTTAAAAGCAATAGTCTCTGCAAGATAAAGTTTAGACTTTGGAAAACCAACAGGATTTGANNACCAACAGGATTTGAATCTAGAACTTTCCTTAGTAGACTTTCTTTTTCATCTGGGTCTTTTATACTTATGGCTTTCTGCAGTAATGCATCATCAGTATCTGATGATGCATTAGCTTGAGAAACAGTTAAACCTGATGAAGTGACCTTAAGCGATCTAAGTGACTCTTTCATACCACCATTTACCTTATCCTTTAAATACCCATATATAAGTGATAATAAAACAATATTTAAAGAAAAATTAGCATAAAACAAACAAAAGAGGGCTTGTAATAATTCAAGCCCTCTTTATTCACATTAAAAACAACCTTTATACTTTCTGTAACTCAGGTTTCCATTCATCAATAATAGCCCCTTCAACAGGGCATGCAGCTAAGCATGCACCACAATCAATGCATGTTTCATTATCAATATAAGTGTAGTCAGTACTTTTTACATTTTTCGTTTTCTGACCACCTTGCTCAACCCAGTGAATGCAATCTACAGGACAGACAGGAATACAATCAGATTTTCCTTCACAAACATCGCTAACTATCGTATATGACATCTTGCTATCTCCTAAATTTTTTATTATTCTAAGCCAAATGAATTATTCATAAAATAGATCTTCAGACTTTTAAAGCATAAACTAAATTAAATTAACAATTAATTAATTGAAAATGATTCTTAGTAAGCTGTTTTATTAGCAATAAAGCACCTTACAAGGAAGTATTCACTCATTATATACACTTTATAAAAAAATAATAAAGTTTCTGCCATTAACAGCTTTTTAAGTTGTATTGTACGAATAGCATAACTTTATTTATAACCAATTTTGAGCCTTTGCTATTAAAAATAATATAACAAACATTAAAACAACATGAATAGACAGGGCCAATTCTAATTTCTAAATTAGAACTATAATAGATAGCAAGTGTACTAATCTTACGCTATAGAGGAGTAAACAAGATGGGAAAAGTTGTTGGTATTGACTTAGGAACGACAAATTCTGTTGTTGCTGTTATGGAAGCTGGTAAATCAACAGTAATTCCTAATTCAGAAGGCAACAGAACCACCCCATCTGTTGTTGGTTTTCTTAAATCAGGCGAAAGAGCAGTAGGACAAATCGCCAAAAGACAAAGAGAATTAAACCCCGAGAAAACAGTATCCAGCATTAAAAGATTCATGGGTCATACCTATGATGAGACTGAACATGAAAGAAAATATGTTGCTTATAAAACAAAAAAAGGCAAAGACAATGCTGTAGTTGTTGATATAGATAGTAAGGAATTCACTCCACAGGAAATTTCTGCAATGATTCTTAGAAAACTTAAAGAAGATGCAGAAAAATACATAGGAGAAAAGGTTACTGCAGCTGTGATAACAGTTCCTGCATATTTTAACGACAGTCAGAGACAGGCTACCAAAGATGCAGGTGCTATAGCAGGACTTGAAGTCTTAAGAATAATAAACGAACCAACCGCAGCAGCACTAGCATACGGATTGGACAAAAAGGCAGATGAAACTATCCTTGTATTTGACCTTGGTGGTGGAACATTTGATGTAAGCATCCTTGAAGTTGGTGATGGTGTTTTTGAAGTAAAAGCCACCAGCGGAGACTCAAGGCTTGGCGGAGATGACTTTGATCAAAAAATTGTAAACTGGGTGGCTGAAGAATTTCAAAGACTTGAAGGAATTGATTTAAGAAAAGATAGGCAAGCTTTGCAGCGGTTAACAGAAGCATCAGAAAAAGGGAAGATAGAACTTTCAACCTTAATGGAGACAACAATAAGTCTGCCATTTATAACTGCTGATCAAAACGGACCAAAGCATCTTGAAATGAAATTATCCAGGGCAAAATTTGAAGATCTTGTCCATGATTTATTTGATAGGGTAAAAGGACCATTAAAAAGAGCCCTTGAAGATGCAAAGCTTACTACTGGAGATATGGATGAAGTAGTCCTTGTTGGAGGATCCTCAAGAATACCTGCCATAATAAAACTAGTTAAAGAGCTTACAGGAAAAGAGCCTCACCAGGGTGTAAATCCTGACGAAGTGGTAGCAATAGGTGCTGCAATTCAGGCAGGCGTACTTGCAGGAGAAGTAAAAGATGTTGTACTTCTTGATGTAACTCCACTTAGCCTTGGGATTGAAACCTTAGGTGGTGTTTTTACAAAACTGATTGACAGAAATACTACTATTCCGACAAGAAAATCAGAGACATTCAGTACTGCAGATGATAACCAGACCAGGGTTGACATAAAGGTATTTCAAGGTGAAAGACCAATTGCAGCTGACAATAAACTACTTGGAGAATTTCATCTTGAAGGAATTGCACCATCACCAAGAGGAATACCAAAAGTTGAAGTCACATTTGATATAGATGCAAACGGTATTTTGAGTGTTACAGCCAAAGATCAAGCAACATCAAAAGAACAAAAAATTACCATTACAGCATCTACAAATCTTAAAAAAGATGAAATCGACAATATGGTTAAAGCTGCGGAAGAACATGCCAAGGAAGACCAGAAGAGGAGAGAAGAAGTTGAAGAAAGAAATAAAGCAGACAGTCTGGTATATAGCATTGAAAGACAGCTGTCAGAACTAAAGGATAATGCTCCACAAACAGAAAAAGCAAAAGCAGAACAACTTTTAAATGAATTAAGACAAGCATTAAAAGATAAGGCAGATATAAACAAAATTAAAAGCCTGACAAAAGACCTTCAGGAAGCTGCGTATAATCTTGCAACAAAAGCATCCCAGACAGAAGCACAAAAACCACAGGCTAAGCCTTCTGAAGAACCAGTAGGAGCCAAGAAATCATCATCTGATGATGATATTATTGATGCTGAATTTAAACCTAGCAATTAAAGGGAAGCCTATCTTAAAACTATTACTTTCAACACTCTGTATATTAGTCATACTAAACCTGCACAACTACAATGTCGGGCATTGTCAGACACTTCAGACATTACCTGTGGGATTTCAATCATTATCAATAAATTCAAGAGCTCTTGAAAAAACAACTAATCTAACAATAGATAAATTCACAAAGCAAAGCACTCAGAACTTACCTCTAGATAAAACAGGAGTAATACTCCACATAAGCACTACGCCAAAGATAAAAGACAACAATACAAAAATCAGGGTATTTTCCAGCGAAGGAGAAGAAGTACAATTATTTCCTTTTAAGGAAGATTTATCATTTTTTACCCTTATAAGTCCTGAGAAAAATTACTCAATATCGGAAGAAATTAAAATTAACTGCGATGAATTAAGCAGCAACTTTACCAGCGTATCAGGGAAAATTATCTGCCCTGATTCAGAATTATTTAAAATCGCAGACAATATAATGCTGTTAAATGATACGAGTTTCAAGATAATGCTAATCAGCCCATCAGAATTTTATCTATTGCCATTGCAACTTACAAACCCAGACCCAAGCCAGAGCAACACTAATTTAATCCAAATAATAGAGGAAGATACTCAAGGCACTACAAACAGTCTACCTGTCAGCTTAACATTACAGGACACTCTTGGAAAAAGTACCCTTTGCTTAACTGGTTCAATTCAAGATTTGCCTTCCCAGCCACCATTAGACTGCAACATTATAAACGAAAATATTAAGTCCCAAATTGCTTATAAAGACAATCTAAAGAATATCAGCACTTCAGACACCAACAACATCAATCTTATATTTTCATCTCTTACAGGATTTTTTACCAGCTTAAAAAATACAGCCACAGTAGCTATTGAAGAAGCATTTGAATCAATAGACAAACCAGAAGAAATAAGCAAGGATTCAGAAATCCCGAAAGCAAAATTTAACAATTATAATTTAAATCTAAAATTAAACCTTGGAGCTATAAAGAAAGGAAAGACAAGGATTAAAAAAAGCATATTCAGCATCAAAACACCGCTTGATTTAACAAAGTTACTAAACAGAGTAGCTTTTTCTATCCCAACAGAATCCATTGAAAATTTTATTAACCCATTCTCAGAAGATGAGAGCAGATCGCCTCTTATAAGCATAAATATTAATGGGAGGAACAAAAGCAACTCAAACACTTTCACTATACAAGCCGACAATAACATTATTTTAAAATCATTCATTGAAGCAACTCCAACCCCGACACCAACA
The DNA here is from genome assembly GCA_004769085.1 of Candidatus Melainabacteria bacterium SSGW_16. Taxonomy (GTDB): domain Bacteria; phylum Cyanobacteriota; class Vampirovibrionia; order 2-02-FULL-35-15; family 2-02-FULL-35-15; genus SSGW-16. The sequence goes on along the minus strand of DUDS01000030.1, from coordinate 49,410 downwards.
CCAACTACTCAAGCCATGGTATTAATTTCCCAAGAAAGCAACACATTTTTTCAGACTGCAAACACCAATCCAAATATTCAAATAATTTCATATTTGCCAGCAGATTCTTATAGCATTAATGTGGCAAGAAACTATAGTTTTATTGAAGAGAATATTGCCCCAAGTGTTAATGAAAAAGGTAAACCAATTGAAATAATAAACAACAAATCCAAGGATGATTTCAGTTTCAATACAAGCATTGATAAAGATCTCACCGAAAACACCAAAGAAAGTATATTTTTAACATTTGACAAAGCATCAGACATAATAAAAAGAAAAAATTCTTTTACTAAACCATTTTTGTTTTCAGGATTTTTAATACCACCAGACTTTAGGCCAGTAGTTGAAGAGGGATACAGAGCAACAATATCTATTGAAAGAATTTTTAATGCAACCCAAGATGACCAAAACACAATAAATCTAAACTATAAAGATATAAAAACAAAAGATGAAACAACGCTTACCAATTTTTTTAAATTTTTATTTGTGCCTGAAGGCGAATACAAAACAACGATCAAATTTGACTCAAACAGAGAAGATCTGTTTATAATGGCTGGATTAATTAAAAAGCCTAAATAATTTATGATTTAAACTGGTAAATATAGGCTTTATTTTTATTTAATTATTAACAGAAAAATAATATTTCACCTTGGTTTTAAAGTATTATTTTGAAGATATAATTTAAACGGACAAAAATATTACCAGAGCACCTTTTAATGATTATTAACCAAGGACATACAACTCCCGGTCTAGGTTTTACGACCAAATCCGGCTACTCATCAGGAACCGATTCAAATCCTAGAGGAGCAGATGATACTAACCGAAGCATAGGTTTTACAACCAAAGCTGCTGCAGATACTAAATCACCAAATGGAAAAACTGTCAGAGCCAATGGAACCTCTACATTTATCAGAACACCGTTAATTGATCTGGTGGGAAGAGACCCGGGAGAAATATATGAAAGTATTTTACGAAAGACGGATCTACACCATAGTACTAATCCATATGCTCAATTACCTAAAATTCTAAAAGATAATTATGGAATAGAAATAAAGGTAAAAAAACCCTTACCAACAGATCTTAGTACGGTTAGCAACATACCTGACTGGTTTCCAAAAGGATATGTTGAATTTAAAGGAATTTCGGAGAGAACTCCTGCCTATGCAGAGGTAAAAGAAAAATTATTTCTGCCTCTTCTAAAGATTCTGCATGGTGATTATGTCCGTTCACTTATTTTTACACCAGAAGAAAGAGACATTATAGAACAGCTACACAGAGAATACATACAAGACTTAAATTTACTTGGAAACACAATTGAACAAGCACTTGAATTATATATAGAATTATTGGAAGTAAAGCTCAGACTACATGGAATAACTGATGTAAGATTCCAGAAACCAGGAGACGACCCTGATAAAACCTCACTGGGAGCAACTGAAATTTATTATGATACACTCCTAAGTCCTGAATTAAGGGAACAGCAAGTTCAAGTCAAGATACCTGAAGCTGAAAGAATAATAATAAAATTATTACAGGAAAAGTCACTTAATAAGGCACTTGATAATGTTAGTGAAATCCTAAGAGAAAGATTTTTCTGTGAAGGAGCAAGATTAAAATCAGAGAATGAGTATAAAGCAGACCCAGAAAGAGCATACTTTTCTTATAGAAGTGATTTAGTATGGGATCCAACTGTTCTGAAACCAAGAGCAAGAATTCTTGCAGCAGCAAAAGGTATTGTACCTCCTGTTTTTCTTACTACCTATGGGCTACCATCTACAAATGTAGGAGATATCTATGCCACTGATATTATTCATAAGCGCTATGGTGATATCTGTATTGATGAAGATAGTCCTGAATGCAGATTTTTAAGGCCAGTATATGGTTACCTACATGGTTTACTTCTACTTATTCAGGAGAACCAGATGGGAACAAAGACAAATTATAAAGCTCCAGGGGAGAATCCAGATTTTAAAAACAGCGGATACCAGATACGCAATCCTGTAATTCTTTAAAGGATTAATAAGCTATCTAACTTTTAACCGGGCTTAAAACAGAAACCAACTTTTCTAGTTCTCTGCAAAGCAATTTAAAATTATCAAAGTTCAGTGTCTGAGCACCATCTGAAAGTGCTTTTTCAGGATCAGGATGGACTTCAATGATTAACCCATGCGCACCTGCAACAACAGCTGCTTTAGCAAGTGGTGCTACAAGGTTCCACTTACCGGTTGCATGGCTAGGATCAAAAATAACAGGTAAATGTGATAACCGCTTGATCACAGGAATAGCAGCAATATCAGCAGTATTTCTAGTGTATTTATTATCAAATGTTCTGATACCACGTTCACAAAGGATTATTTTAGAGTTTCCTTTGTCCATTATTCTTTCAGCAGCCAGAAGCCATTCATCTATAGTTGCTGACAATCCACGTTTTAAAAGAACAGGCTTATCTGCCCTGCCAACTTCATTTAATAAGGTAAAGTTCTGCATATTTCTTGCACCTATCTGAAGCATATCGGTAAACTCACAAACTAAATCCAGATCTCTTACATCCATAATTTCTGTTACAACAGCTAATCCTGTTTGTTTTCTTGCAACATCAAGAAACTGAAGACCAAGTTTACCTAAACCTTCAAACATTCTGGGACCAGTCCTTGGTTTAAATGCACCACCACGAAGCATCTTGGCACCGCATTCTTTTGCAATTTTTGCTATAGCAATAAGATTTTCTTCATTTTCAACACTACATGGTCCTGCAATTATTACAGGCGGATTATCACCACCGAACTTAATATTATTCCTGACAGTAATAACAGAATCATCATGATGACTGTCACGGCTTACAAGTTTAAATGGAACCTGAATTCGTTCAACTTTTCTTACACCATCAAGAATTTCAAATTGATCAGTTGAATATTTTGGTGTTTCACCAATTGCAGCAATAACCGTTTGTATAACACCACAATTTAAAACAGTTCTCATACCAAGACTATGAACATGATTTACAACATTTTGTATTTGTTCTTCAGACGCATTAGGTTCCATAATAATAATCATGATTCTCCAACCTTTTGCTTCATTGCAAAACTCTAATATTCATGTAAATAGTAAGTCTAAATCTATTAAAAACTGCTTTTTTAAACCTTTTGTTAATAATTACAGGTCGAGTTATGAGCTAGATTACACTTTGCTTTGTTTTGCTTTATCAGTAGAAGCTGCCGTAGTATCTCTTTTCATTGCTGCAACATGGTCAGCATAACTTAGAATCACTGGTTCTGGCTCTGGTGGCTTCTTCCCAGGTAAAAATGCCATATAGTACATTCCCCTTGGATTCAGACCAACTAATGTGGTTAATCTCGACATTCTTACAGGTTGTGCAAACATAGCCATTTTGAATTTAAATTTGTTTTGTTTTCTTACTTTTTGTACAGAGTCCTTGTAGTAAAAAGATTACAGACTCTATACAATTACTACAATTTTAATTTAGAAAAAGGATATTTTAAACTTCTTAATTATAATTTCAATATTTAGTTAGGTTTTATAGAGTATTTATATGCAAAATATATGTATATCCGATTTTAATCAAATACTCTTTCTTCTCAAGTCCTTATGTTACCTAAATCATTGATTTTTAATCCTGGAGTAATATCACTTTTGGTTATCAATAGAAAAATAATCAAGAACAAATGAAAGTGCAGAAACTCCAAATGAAGCTACAGGGAATGACCAGTCTCTTAATTTTTCAAGTAATGAACCATGCGTTTTCCCTATTTTTGAAAATGAAGATATAAGTCCTGCTAATAATCCTCCATAAGCAAGCGCTTTTACAGGCACATCAGAAGGTGGATTTGGGTTTATTCTGGCATTATAAACAGCCTCATTTCTTTTCTCAGAACTATCATCATGATAAATAAACTTTCCTAGCCTGCTTATGACAGGAGGAAAAAAAGAATTCTTCAAAGAAGATAAATAGATACCCATAAAAGAGAGATATACAATCCTTATATAAATTCAAACAAAAAAAATAAAATGTCCGAAATCTATAGAATGGGTTTTTGAGAATAGGTTCTTAAATGAAAAACTATTATCTACTTTCCTAATAACCAGCCTTGAAGATCGTTACTTTTATTAGCAGTATTACATACTGCATTCAAGGTAATAGTATCCATGTCACTGTTTTCTAATCTGCAAAACATATTAATAAAATTATTTCACTAAATAATTCAATAAATCTAAGATAGATTATCCAAGCCCCTTAAATCCAAACTTTTTAGCAACTCCAAGTACTGACTGTGCAAGATTCATTAGATTTATACCGCCAGATTCTTGTTTTGCACCACCATCACTTACTTTTTCAATAGTAAACAGAAGTTTCTCAGTTAATTGTTTATAGAATTCTTCTCCAGTAAGAGGATTGGATCTCTCAAAATCATATAGGGATGAGCTAACTAATTGTTGGACAGTCTGACCAGATTGTAATTCTGCTTGTGTTAATGGTCTATAACATGTTTCAACAGACCACTTATTCATATTTCCAGGTTCATCTTTTGGCTTCACAAGTCTAAAACAATGTAACTGATGAACACCATTAACTAAAGGCATTTTTGATGGGTCTGTTTCAGCAGGAAAAAGGAAATAATTCCCATTTGGAGACTGGCTTACATTATAAATTCCAGCAAATAAAGTTTCCAGGAGCTTTATAAGCGTGCAGCCTTGAAGTTCTTTGGTTTTTTCAATATAGTTTGTAGCAATTTGTCTAAATAAAGGTTTATTTGGATCAACAAGATATTCAATAAGCCCTTCAGCAACTTCATCTCCCTGAACACTTCTGCCATCACCAACACTTACACTTCTTAATTGACCTTTAAGCGCGGTGTGTATCATATCTATATTAACTTTTACAACTTCACCTGTTCCAGCTCTTTCCTTTAATCCTTTGTACTTATTATTTAACTCTTTATAAATGGCTTCATACAAATCTCTTCCAACAAGTCTGCCAAGTGCAGTATTAGAAGTAATTCTTCTGTGAACAAGATCAGCAAGTGCCTGTCTAGCAGATTTTTTATCTTTGCCATTTATTGCAGCACATATTTCATCATCAAATACTTGTGTAGTATTAGGGAATTTATCAAGCAGAAAACCAGCAATAATTCTTGCTTGGGTTTTGGGATCTGGTGCTTCAATCTTCCTTCTGATTACTCTTAATCTGCCACCTTCCCCGGTAAGTCCTTTTTTAACATTTTCATCAACAGGTAATCTTTCAAAGAAACCAATATCTTGATTGCTTGTGCAAAGAATCTTCCCTGGTTTACTTGGATCAAGCAGATTTTTTAACATCTCAACAAGGATACGAAGTTTAGCAGGATCATAATTACCAGCTTTTAATTTATCTATTGGGAATAGAGTATCAATTTCATCGAGGATTATAACCAGGTCCTCACCTTTTTTACGAGCTTCTTCCATCCTGTCATTTATTCTATGAAGAGTAAGCTCCATAAGTGCTAACGGATCAACCTCAACAGCAGTCCTAGCCTTTTCAACTGCACTCTGCGCCTCATCACCGCCAAACATACCAAATAAAGTGCTTGCCATATTGACACCTTCTGATTGCTTGGAAAAATAATCATAAAGATTTTCAAATTTTATTTTTTCGACTATTACATTATTGTGTCCTTCTTTTTGTTTTCTTGCAGCATAAGCACCACATATCTCTTCAGCTCCAGCAGTTTTACCTACACCAGCATCACCCGTGAAAAACCTTTTAAAATCATCACTTTGATGCAAGTCCTTGATCTCACTCTCTTGATCATCGTTATACTCAAGGGTAGAATTATTAGCTCTTTGAACAAGTTTATTTACATCTAGCTTCTCAAAAACCCTTTTTCCCGTTTTTTGTTCTACAGCTTCAAGAAATGCTTTCCTAAATTCCTGTTCACCTAATGCACGTTTTATATGAAGATTCTTATGCTGTGCAAGCCTTGCAATAGTAAACCCCCCAAATGTAAGTATTTTAAAAAGTCTTCCAACCCAAAGCTTTAAGCCTGAAACAGTTTCCTGCCCATTCTCACCAACCTCATTCTTAAATAACCTGTTAGTAAAAAACCAACCTATTGCACCAGCTATAGTTGCAATATCACCATAGGCAAATGAGTCTCTTATAAGTTGTGCCCAACCTTTTTTTTCATTTAAAAGGTTTGCATTTAAGGCCTTTTTATCACTAGCATCTTTGGGTTTAAGATTGACCAATACAGGAGTGCCAGCTAAAGCAGCAACGTTTTCCATAGGCCCATAAGTAAGCAAATTTAAGCCGCCTGAAACTATCTTTGATATACTAAACACAAATTAGATTCCTTAAAATAAAGACTTATATATAACATTTAAAAGCACTATTAACCTGATATTAACCAATTAAATTCCAAAAAGTAAATGGTTAAAATCTAAAACAAGCTTAATGTTTTCATACATAGGGCATCAATTGGATTTATTATTAATTTACCAGTAGTTTTGGTACAGAATTTTAAAAATGAAAAAAATATTAAGCCTGAATTTCTTAACCAATTTTCTTAACTTTGTTAAGTTCGAGCATTCAGTTTTTGCACTTCCATTTGCTCTCTCAGGAGCCATACTTGCAAGTCAGTCTGGTTTTCCTGATATAAAAACTATTTTTTGGATAATACTGGCTATGGTTAGTGCAAGATCCCTTGCCATGAGCTTAAACAGAATTATTGATAAAGATATTGATTTAAAAAACCCCAGAACAAAAGACAGAGAGCTCCCACTAGGAAAAATATCCTATACACAAGGGATTTCATTTTCTGCATTATCACTTTTAATGCTGATTATTTCTTCACTGCAGTTACCAAAATTATGCTTGTATCTTCTTCCTGTTACAGTCATATGGTTTTACATTTATCCTTATACAAAAAGATTTACAGCTCTTTCCCATATATGGCTTGGGGTTGCACTTGGTGCTTCTGTTATTGCAGGGTGGATAGCAGTTACCGGTACAATTAATTCTTATGTACCAATAATACTTGCATTTGCTGTAACCTTCTGGGTGGCAGGATTTGACATTATATATGCCTGTCAGGACTATGACTTCGATAAAGAAAACAAACTTTTCAGTATCCCGGCAAGATTTGGGATTAGAAATTCACTTCTTGTTTCAAGGTTATTTCACATACTCACTATAGTACTTTTATTTTCTCTTGGACTAATTATCTCTCCATCATATATCTATTGGCTTTCAGTTATATTTGTAGGAGGCATGCTATCCTACGAACAAAGTCTGGTAAAACACAATGATCTAAGCAGGGTAAACATGGCATTTTTTACAATAAACGGCTGGGTTAGTATAGGATTTTTTGTTTTTATATTACTTGAGAAGATAATCTAATCATGGAAAAAGCTTTTGTTACAGGTGGAAGTGGTTTTATTGGTGGAAATATCGTAAAAAAGTTGCTTTCCAAAAATTTCAAAGTCAAAGTACTTATAAGAAATTCTAAAATGCTATTACCTCATGACTGGAAAGATAAGGTAGAAATTGTTTATGGAGATATCTTAGAACCGGAATCATTTAGGGGACAAATGAATGATTGTGAAATAGTAATCCATGGTGCTGCTGTAATTGCATTCTGGAACAGGCTCTGGGAGAAGGTTTACAAAATTAATGTAATAGGTACAAAAAACATACTTAATGAAGCATTAAAAGCTAAATGCAGGAAATTTGTGCATATCAGTTCTGTTGCTGCAGTTGGCTATGGAGAAAATAATGAGCCTGTAAACGAAGCACATCCATACAACTGGGACAAACACAACATTTGTTATATGGAGACAAAAAAACAGGCAGAAGATGAAGTGTTTAAAGCAATTAAAAACGGATTAAATGCCTGCATGGTAAATCCTGCTAATGTCTGGGGAGTTGGTGATTACAGGGGCAGAAGAGTACCAGTACTAAAAGTATTAAAGTTTGGATTCCCCTTTTATGTAAATTCAGGCACTAATTTTGTAGATGTTGATGCAGTAACAGATGCAATAATAAATGCTATTGATCTGGGAAGATGCTCAGAAAGATATATTTTAGGAGGAGAAAATTTAACCATAAAAGATTTTCTTGGAACAATTGCAGAAGAACTTGGTGTAAGGAAACCATTTATACCAATGCCAAACCTACCAATTATTCTTGGATCTTATTTACAGGAAGCTGCAGGTAGAATTAGTCATATTCAGCCAAAACCAGCAGCATCTCAGCTATGCTTTCTAGGAAGGGGGATTTACTATGACAGTACAAAAGCTATAAAAGAATTAAAAATGCCTATTATCTCATTTAAAGATTGCATTAAAAAAACTATTAAATTCTATAGAGAGAATAGACTTCTTTAACTCAGGAAGGATTTGCACAACGGTGGATTTTAATAAAGTTACTTTCACCACGGGCTGCAATTGGCAAACCACCAGTAACAATAATAATATCTCCTAGTTTTATTAAACTGAGATCAAATAATGTTTTTTCCACCAGGTTCATCATTGTTTCAGTATCATGCACATCAACAAGTAAAACAGGAATAATTCCCCAAAAAAGACTTAACTGTCTGCTCACCATAACATTTTGTGTTAAAGCAATTACTTTTACAGGTGGTCTTTGCTTTGATACCAGCTTTGCAGTATTTCCTGAAAGCGTAAATGAAGCTATTGCAGCAGCTTTTACACGTTCTGCCATTTCACATGCACTTCTAGCAAGATTTTCCTGAACAGACTGAACATCATGACGAAACCGAAGAGCAACTGATTCAGCTTCCAGAGCAACCTTATGCATAGTTTCAACAGCTAAAACAGGATATTTTCCGCTTGCTGTTTCAGCAGAAAGCATAATTGCATCAGTCCCATCAAAAATTGCATTTGCAACATCACTAACTTCAGCACGGGTTGGTTTCGGTGAATTAATCATTGATTCAAGCATCTGTGTAGCAGTAATAACCAGTACATTTTTATCATTTGCACTTTGTATAAGCTTCTTTTGAACTGCAGGCAGTTTCTCAGGTTGCATTTCCACACCTAAATCACCCCTTGCAACCATAATTCCATCAGATACACTTAAAATATTATCCAGATCATTAACTGCCTGAGGTTTTTCAATCTTTGCAATTACTTTTATAAATGTTTTTTGAGGAAGCAGTTTTTTCACTTCAAGTATATCTTTTGCAGTCCTTACAAAGGATAAAGCAATGAAATCGACCTCTTTATCAATCCCATGTTTTAAGTCATCTATATCTTTTTCAGTAAGCGGGGTGATGCTTCTCAAATCAGAATCCGGCAGGTTAACCCCTTTTCCGTCTTTTAATTCACCACCATAAATAACCTGACATTCCATTTCACCCTGATTAAGTTTTTTAATTGCAGAAAGTTCAATCTTTCCATCGTCAAGAAGCACTCTTTGCCCAGGTTCCAGACTATCAATTATTTTTTCAAAATTTACAATCTGGAATTTTTCACTGGTGCCAAGGATATTTTCAACAGTAAGTATTGTTCTTCTTTTCTCCATTAAAAGTATCGATCCATTTCTTAATTTTCCAACCCTAATTTTTGGACCCTGAAGATCAAGCAGTATTCCTATTTCTCTTTTTAGTTTATTAGATACTTCTCGGATAATTTTTATGGTTTTTTCTCTGGTAGCCTTATCAGAATGCGAACAATTCAATCTGAAGACATCTGCACCTGCTTCTATAAGCCTGGTAATAACCTCCGGCTCATTAGAAGCAGGTCCGATGGTTGCAATTATTTTTGTAAGTCTAAGTGGATTTCTGGATGGCAATTTTCTAGCTTTCCAACATCATTTTTTTAATTTGAGCTGATATTTTTAAGGCATCCGAGAATTCTCTCTGCCACATATTTCTACCAAATATAAGCCCTGTTGCACCATTATCCAATGCAGCCTTGGCTTTATGAAGAAGATCGGCATCACTTTCCTTGCTCCCGCCTGAGAACAACACCATAGTCTTCCCTGCAGCATGAACAACCTTTGCAATTGCTTCTTCGTATGATAGTTTTATTGTATTATATGGTTTTGGAAGTTTTTCCATTTTGGTTTCATCAATTTTTGGAACATTGATTTTTACAACATCAGCTCCAAATTCACAGGCAAGTCTTGCTGCATAGTCAACAGCATAAAGACTATCCTTACCTCCTTTAGCTTCTATTGCTGAACCCCTGGGGTATGACCAGACAACAAGTGGCATACCATATTTTTCACATTCATATCTGACTTCATTTAACTGTCTGATATCCCTGTCCTGGGATGGCGAACCAGCATACAGCGTATATCCAACAGCATCAGCACCAAGCCTGACTGCATCTTCTACACATGCTGTCAAAGGTGAAAATGAATTATCATCAGAAGGAACATTAGTTTTACCATTTATTTTTAATAGCAGAGGTACTCTGCCGACATATTTTCTAGAATACTTTTCTGCAAGTCCTATATGCAACGCTATTGCAGAAAACCCTCCCTCAAGTGCAAGTCTGTACTGAAAATCTGGATCTTCACTTGGTGGATTAGCAAAAAAGTTTAATGGACCATGTTCAATCCCTTGATCAATAGGCAATATCATTAATGTTCCATTAGCAGGACCATGCTCATAAAGCATCCTGTATAATCTTGTTTTTTTTCCGATTGATATATCCAGATCATCTAATTTTGGTCTTTTTACTTTCATCTTGAACTCACTTTTTATTTCTGATTTTGGTGCTACTGCCATTTATATACCCTCATTTTCCTTAGACAATTATTATAGTAAATATGCTTATTATTTTAACTTCTAATCTTCTTTGATTAATATGATATACAATCTCTTTAAATAAATTATATCTTGTAAATAAATAAATTAAATCGTATAGAACATTATCTTATCTGGGTATTGAGTATATAGGTCCATAAAGTTAAAATAATTATCCCAAAAGTTTAATAAAACATACAAAGGAGGTTATCCCATGAGGACTAATAAATATATGAATAAATATATGATTACCATGATTTTAACTTCAATTTTATTTTTATTGAATGGTAATTCTACACAGGTATGTCCTAAAATCCTGATTGACTCAGACACAATTGCAGACATAGCAGAAAAGGTAAGTTCTGCAGTTGTGAACATTGATACCACCCATGAAGTTAAAGAAGGTGATATAAAGAAAAAATCAATTGATCTTGGTGGCATTGAATTGCATATTCCTGATATTATTCCACAGCCTGAAGCAGGTACTGGTTCTGGAGTAATAATAAAATCTGACGGTTACATTCTTACGAACTATCATGTTGTAAAAAATGCAAATAAAATTACAGTAACACTAACAGATGAAAAAAAATACAATGGAAAACTCATAGCTCATGATACCTACAGCGATCTGGCAATCGTTAAAATTGATGCAAAAAATCTTAAACCAGCCATCTTTGGAAACTCAAAAACATTAAGACCTGGTGACTGGGTTATTGCAATTGGATCTCCGTTAGGACTGGAACATACTGTTACTTTAGGAATTATTAGTGCACTATCCAGACATGTAGGTGTTACATTTGGTGCAGCACAGGGTGCCTTCAAATACATTCAGACTGATGCTGCAATAAACCCTGGGAATTCAGGCGGACCACTTGTAAATCTGAATGGAGAAACAATCGGAATAAATACATTTATTATTGGCAGAAATGCACAAAACTTAAACTTTGCAATTCCTGCAGATTATGCAAAAAAAATTGCCGACCGTTTAATTACAGACGGATCAATTCAGCACCCATATCTTGGAATTAAAATGGGGCGGCTTGAGCTTGAACAAATTAAAGCAGAAGGACTTCCTGAAAATACAAAAGGTGCATATGTAGTTGAAATAGTACCTGAAAGCCCTGCACAAAAAAGTGGCATTATCCCTGGAGATATTATTCAAAAAGTAGAAGGCGAAGAAATTGACGATCCGACAAAAATTGCAGCAATTGTAAGGAACAGAAAAGTAGGAGACAAGCTTCACCTAAGACTTCTAAGAGACGGACAAGTAAAGGTTATTCAGATTACAATTGGAAGCCTTCCTGATGGTGAGACAGAAAACGAACCAACAGAAAAGAAAATTAAACCATAAGCTATACAAACCTAGCATGTTTAAGAATCTCATTACATTTACATTTTTTTCTGTCCTTAGGAATTGACGTAACCAAGCTAAATAAAACTTTCCTGAGTTTGTCAAGATTCTGCTGAAATACCTGCATAACCTCACTATGGCTTACTGGCTGTACATCTCCCACCAAACCAGAGTCATAATCAGTAGCCAGAGCAATATTTACTACACACATTTCAAGCTCCCTGGCTAGATGAGCTTCTGGGTACTGAGTCATGTTAATAGTTGACCAGCCCATTGATGTAAACCATTTTGATTCTGCTTTAGTACTGAATCTGGGGCCTTGAATAACAACAATAGTGCCGGTTTTATGGCATGTAATTTTATTTTCTTCAGTAGCTTTTATCGCAAGCTCTCTTAATTCAGGGCAATACGGATCAGCATCACTCACATGTGTAGTAAGAGGACCATCATAAAAAGTATCTGTTCTTCCACTGGTTCTGTCAATAAACTGATCGCTCACTACAAAATCACCGGGTTTAATATTTTTCTGCAAACTTCCAACTGCACAGGGGCTTATTATTCTAGCCACACCAAGCTCTTTCATTGCCCAAAGATTTGCCCTATAGTTAATTTTATGCGGGGGAATGCCATGTTTTCTACCATGTCGGGGTAAAAATGCAACTGTAGAATCACCGATTTTACCCACAAACAAACAATCCGATGGTTTACCATAAGGAGTATCAATTGAAACTTCTTTTATGTTATCCAAAAAATTATAAAATCCTGATCCGCCAAAAACACCAACATCAGCTCTTACATCAGTCATTATTCACCTGCCTTATTCATTATATTGCACTCACCTTTTCACGTTTATGTTCAGATATCTCTTCAAGCAGAAAAATATCTGTATCAAGGGGACTGATGAGAGAAAAAAGCAGTTTTAGAAAAGCATTGATTTTAGATTTAATGCCTATACAAGTAACCGAGTGAATGATTCTAAACAATAACCATGCAAATAATCCATCGAAACTAAAGTTCTTAATTGTAATAAGACAATTTCTGTATCCAATAGGCATAAATTCTACAAAGAGCTTTTGTTTTAAAGGTTTAAGAGGATTATTGTTTATCATAGAAATTACATTGTCAGCACAAATCTTAGCCTGCATATTTAAATAGATTGAGTTTGACTGGGGTTTTTCAGCAGCATCAAGGCATATTGATTTTTCGCCTATAATAAACAAATTATTATAGTTTTCTGCTTTTAAATACAAATCAACGAAATACTTAGAATTAGAGTCCTTGGCTAAGGACAGACTATTCAATACATTTGACGGGATCATTGATCTGCTTGAAATAATAATGCCAGGACCTGAACTGCTTTTAGAAAGGTTTTCCAGCATAAGACTAATATTTCTTTTATTCAAATTATAAAATACACGCGCATTATAAAATCTGTTTTTATTCAGATCAATTTTACCTTTTTCGTCCAAAAGAGCAATGGATATCTGCGATTTTTTAATTTCAGGGAATTTATCCTTAATAAGATGACTTATAAAGTCAGCAAGAGAACATGCAATCTGGATTCCATTTGTATCTGCACCAATAACAGAAAAAGTTAGAAATTGCTTTCTTAAAGAGAGTTTACTTTCAGAAGAAGCCTTTTCAAGGTTTTTCCATATTTTTTTCTTAAGCTTCAATACATCAAACGGTGTAATACAGTTAAATATCTCTGTCTGCTCAAAAGATTGATCTTTAGAAATAAGATCACATGCATCAATAGCAAGTATAAGGTAATCATAACTAAGATCACCCTGCCCTGTTTTTACAATCTGCCCTTCAAGATCAATAGATGTAATTTTTGATTCTATAAACGAAACCCCTGGTCTATAAATTCCAAGCCCTCTGAAATCAGAAACAATATCTCCAAAAACAGCAACATTTGACAGTAAATCACAAATTAAATCAGGATAAAAATAATATTTTCTTTCAGATATATGTATAAGATCAAAAGGCTGTCTTAGTTTAGACAAATACTTCTCAATATAAAAAGCTACTGAAGCTGCAGTAAATCCTGAACCTACAACTAAGATTTTAGAACTACTCATACAAAAAGAGTATTTTACCCTATTTTAGAATTAATTCTTACAGTAAAGCATTTACAGCTTTAATAAATCGATATTTATATCAAACTTGATTTTATTAAGGGCTTTTTCATAAAAGCTCGACAGTACATTAGCCTTTTCAAGTGTTACAAGATCAATCTGCTTAATATTTTGCTTAGCTGCCCAATCTAACGCTACTTCAAGCATCTGGGATGCAATGCGTTGCTTTCTATACTGTGGTTTTGTATAGATTTCCTCAATAACACCTTTTAAGACAAGATCTGATGAGGGTAAAGTAATTGTCTGCAAATATAAAAATCCCCTGACCTCATTGTCGTTCTTTTTTCTTGCTACTAACAACAAGTTGTTTTTCTTTTCAACTTTATTTCTGACAAATTGCTGCCAGTCTTTTCTTTCTGTAAAGAAATTATAACGATTTGAATCTGATAACTGCTGAACACTAGCAAGGTTGGCCCATAATTCACCTAACTCTTTTATAACCGTTTGGTTTACAGTGTGAATTATTATCTCTCCGAATTCATGTTCAATTACATTATTTATCTCAGAAATTTTTGTTAGCCTGGCAAGTTCATCACTTGAAGCTGGATTTACTGCATCAACAAAATTGTTCTTTGGCATACTTTTATTGCTCTCCATATTAACCTCTTAATAACCTTTCCTTACTAGGGACGATTTGTACTTGGTTCTGTTACTCATACAAAGTTAAGACCTTAACCTTTTTGATCCTTATTAAAAAAAATTCATGAATTCTAAAAATAATAAGGACTTCCTGGATTATAGAAAGTCCTTATTATTAATCGTTAACCAAATTATTACCTACTCTCTGGTAATTTTAGGCTTTGCCTAAAGTTTTTTGACCAGGAGTCCAGCCTACAGGACAAAGTTCCCCTGTCTGGAATGCAGTAAGGACTCTCAATGTTTCTTCAACACTTCTTCCTACTTGTAAGTCATGGATTGTTGCAGCCCTAACTTTCCCTTCAGGATCAATAATAAAGGTACCTCTTAAAGAAATACCCTTATCTTCAATAAGCACACCGTAATCCTGGCTAATTTTATGAGTTAAATCAGAAGCCATAGGAAAATTAAGCTTTCCTAATCCACCTTGTTCACACCAGCCCTTATGGGAATATGCACTATCAATGCTTACACTGATAACCTGTGTATTCTTCTTCTTGAATTCTTCAGTTTTTTTACTAAATTCAAGGATTTCAGTAGGACATACAAAAGTAAAATCAAGTGGATAAAAGAATAGTACAACCCATTTACCTTTATAATCAGACAAAGAAATTTCTTTTATTTGTCCGTCAATATATGCCTGTGCTTTAAATTGTGGTGCCTGGCAACCAACAATTGGTTTTTGAGCACTGTGTTGAATTATTGCCAGAGAACTTCCGTTCATAGTTGATATTTTTTCTTGCGATGATGTTGTCACAATATTTCCTCCCTTTAAAAAATTTAAAATCTCTATACCTTAGGTATTAAAATTCTACTTCCAAAATAGTTTTTGAACTTATTTGTACAAAATTAACCAAGGTAATAACAAATTAACATTCAGATAAATAAACACCTAGACCGGAATCAAATGAAGGAATTACTTTGTTATGACTGAACTGCAAGCCAGTAAACGGATCCCTTTCAAGTAACATATGCCCATCAAGATCCACATAATCAGCCATTGGAGACATATGAACAGCAGCTGAAATTGCACAAGATGATTCAATCATACACCCAAGCATTGTTTTAAGATTATAAGAACTGGCTAGATTAAACATATTTATAGTCTCAATAATACTGCCTGATTTCATTAGTTTTATATTAATACCATTGACTTTGCCTGCCAGAGCCTCTATGTTTCCCACCACCAGACAATCTTCATCTACAAATATCGGCACAGTTGATTTTTGTGTTAAATAAAAAAGAAGATTTATACTGCCCTTAGGAAGTGGTTGCTCAAGAAGCTCTACCTTATACAAGGGCAAGACATCAATTATTCTTTCTGCTGTTTTTAAATCCCATCCACCATTTGCATCCACACGCAATTTAATTCCGGAATCTCCAGCACAATCACTTACTGTTTTTAATATGTTTACATCTTCATCATAACCAAGTCCAAGTTTAACTTTAAGTATTTTATGTCCAGAAACAATTGCCTGTTTGACTTTTTCTTTAATTACTGAGATATCATCAATTCCTATAGTATAAGAAGTTGGTGGTATAAAACTATACTCACTCCCATCAGATAAAAAAGGATCATCCTGGAAAAAATACTGATAAAGCGACTTATTATTTAATTTCCCAATCAAATCCCAGAAAACCATTTCAATTGCTACCCGGGCTGAGTATGATGGTGCAGGATAATAATTCTGGGAGTAGAAATCTAGATCTTCTTTTAATTTATGTATATTTGTCACATAGTCTTCTACAGGTCTTCTTTTTATAAACCCATAAACAAATTCTATAACCGAGTCTTGATCCTCCCCATAGTAAACTGATGGTGCAGCTTCTCCATATGCAACAATATCATCATAAGTCAGGGTTAAAAGAACATTTTTTGCATATAAAATGGATCCTCTGGAAATGCCAAAAGGATGCCTGAGTTTTAAATTAAATGGTCTTGCAGTTATATTTATCTTAGACATGCATTTAATAGTTTATCACCAGAATTTTTAACAGGATCATCTGCCGGAAGACCGGTTTCATCCTCAGCAGCATTAACCAAATCTCTGGTTTCAGATTCACTTAATCCAAAAGTATTTAAACCAATACCAACAACCTTTGCTTTTCGTAAGGGCAGAGAAACAGACTCATACACATCAATAAACTGTTTCAATGACTCAATTTTTACTTTAGTACTTTTAAGATATTCTCGACCAGCTTTATGACACAAAATAAGTTTGTGAGGGAGTGAACCATGAAGCAATGCCAATGTAACTCCTGACCAGCCTGGATGCAAAATTGAACCTTGCCCTTCAACAAATGCAATACTATAATTTTGTTTTGCAACCCTCAGCAATTCCTCCTCTATAGCTCCTGCCATAAAATCACCTGCAATTGCATCAATTGGCACACCTCGTCCACTAATCATCATGCCAGTCTGTCCTGTTGCAATAAAACATGAATGTTTTCCTTTTTGACTTGCAGATTTTGTAAGTTCCAGAGCAACAGTCATTTTCCCTATTGCCCCATCTGTTCCAACAGTAAGTACAATCTGCATTGGATAATCAAGCAATCTGGCATTTGCAATAGGGTATTTTCTGTTAGGTTTTCTTACATCCCAGATAAAAACATTTTTATCTTTTGCCAAACCTGCTATTTCAGGGATATCTGACAGAAAATCATGTAATCCATTTACAATATTTAATTTTAGCTGAATTGACTTTTTTATATCCGGAAGCCACTCTTGCGGGAAATTACCACCTGCAGGAGCAATGCCTATAAGTAAAACATCTGCGTCAGTTCTTTTACTTTTTGCTTCTTCAACAGAAGAGAATATTGGAACAGAAGGTAGCTTCTCAACTATATCTGATGCTGTTTTTCCACAAAATCTTTTATCTACAATACCTACTATCTCACACAAGCCATATTTTATAAAACCAACAGCTGTTTTTGCAGTATCAATGCCAAAAGCATCCTGGGCAAATATTATCACCTTGTTTTTCGATGTAAGCATTTTTAAGTATTAAACATCTCTGGATACAATATCAATAAACATTTCAGTAAGCTCCGGATCCCATTGCTTTTCTTTTCCATCCTTCAGTCTTCGTATAGCCTCACCAAAGCTTAAGCTCGATCTGTAAGGTCTGTTACTTGTCATTGCCTGATATGCATCAACAATGCTGACAATCCGCGAGCCAATTGGAATGTTTTGTTTTGCAAGACCCTCTGGATATCCGGAACCATCCCAGTATTCATGGTGATAGAGTACTAATATAGCAACACTTTCAAGAGGCTTTAGTGGTTTAAGTATTTTTGCACCAATAACAGGATGCTTTTTCATTACGTCATATTCTTCACGGTTAAGTTTCCCTGGCTTACATAAAATACTTTCAGGAATCCCAATTTTACCAATATCATGCATACCTGCAGCCAGCCTTATCCATTCAATTTGCTGTAAATCCAGACCAATCTCCCTTGCAAGTAAATAAGCATATTCAGAGACTCTTTTACTGTGCCCCTCTGTATATGAATCCTTTGCATCAAGAGCAAGTGCAAGGCTTTGTACAGAATCAAGAATATCAGCGCTATAGCGATATCTTTGGTCAATATCAGAAATTTGTTTATTAATTTTTTCTAGTATTTCAGGTCCGGTTTTCAAATTTGATTTTTTTAAAATAATTTCAGGTATAGCGTATGTAAGCAACTGCTTCCAGTTGTTTTTTGGCTGGTCTTTAATTTCATCATAGCTTGAGATCTGGAATTTTCCTCTTGATTTGGACAGTATCATACCCTGTTCAAGCAATCCCAGAAGCTCACTAAGTGAATCAGTATGAGTCGGAAAAGTAACAAAGGAAAAATTATAATCGATTGTTCCAATCCCTAAAACAGTTACATTAGACAATGCATCTTTAATTCTTTGAGCTTCAATTTTTGTCTTTTCCTGATCAGTGTTTTTCAAGAGAATAACGAATTCATCATTATTGTATCTGGCAATAATTACTGATTCACCATATATTCTTTTAAGATATCTCCCTGTCTGTGAAAGAACCAGGTTCCCTGCAACAAAACCCTGGCTGATATTTATATCTCTAAGCTTTTCTATATCAACTAAAACCAGACTAAAGGAAGTGTTATTTATATGGCTCTCTACCTGAGCATGAGAAAGCTCCCTTAAAAAAGCATCGGATGTGATAAGCCCGCTGTTAGGATCAATAACTTCTTTATTTTTATCCTCTTCATTTTTTATTTCACTTCCAATAAGAAGTCCAAGCATAATGCTAATTCTTCTTAAAAGCTCAATATTGCCTACATTCCAGCATCTTTCATAATCACACTGATGGAGTATTAAAACCCCAATGACTTTATTTCTGAAAAGAATTGGGTAACCTAATATTGATTTAACAGATAATAACTTTTCAATCCCATCCTGCAGATAATTTTCAGCATATTGCAATATCACATCTTTCTTAGAATCTAACTTTTGAATCCATTCATATTCAATCTTTGGTACAACTGAAATAGCAGACATAACTTCATTGGTTTTATATTCAACACTAAGATCACTATCAAATGTAGAAAAGGATTTATCAGAAAATATTTTAATCTGGCATCTAGAGGAATTTAGAGAAGCGCCAAATTCTCTTGCTATTTCCACCAGCTTAGATCTTAAGTCAGCATCACCAGCAAAAGCACTATCAATACTATGAAAGAATTCCTGAGCAAAAACTGTTTCACCATTAAAAAAAAGATTAGACCTTGTTTTTAGTGACGAGGAAAGTAATTCTACAAGGGGATATATTTCATGCTCAGAATATGCATTGTCTTTGGAGTCCCAATCAACAACAAGCACTCCTTCAAGATCAAGCGGTATAAGATAGTAGCTTTCAACCCATTGAGGTTTATATTCATCAACTGCCGTGTTTTTTGATCCCAATACTGACATTAATTGTTCTGATGATACTGACAAATCATAAGAAGAAAAAATAATTTGATTGTCATAGTACGTATTCAAAAGAACGGAACGTGAATTTAATATCTGATTCAATATGTTTACAAGCTGTTGCAGCCACAAACGATCTTTTTGGGGATTAGTTAATAATCTTAAAAGTTCTAGAAAATTAGAATTTGAAGCAGTAAGATTAAGACAATTAGCTTTCTGGCTTTTCACAAAAAGCTATTTTAACACCTAAAAACAATGAAGTTAACCAGGTTTTTCCCTTGATTAGCTTGCGACAGGAAGACTTGCTTGGGATTTTGGACCTTCCCAGTAGTTTTTTGACAAACCAGAACCTTTTTCTGTAACATCAAACATCCTGATAATTGACTCTCTTGCAGAGTTAAATATCTTCATATCAATTTCAATGTTATGTTTTTTATCAACAAGTGAAGAAAGAACATTTTCAAGTTTGTGATATTTCATATTTGGACAAAGAGGAAGAGGAAAAGTTGTTACTATTGCTTTATCTGCCATATCTCTTTGCATTCTTGCTACAAGTCCCTGCTCAGACAAAATAATAAACTGTTTTTTTGAGTGATTTGAAACATATTTATAAATCTGAGAAGTGCTTCCAACAAAATCTGCCAGTCGCCATACTTCAGGATCACACTCAGGGTGCGCAACAACAACAGCATCAGGATACTTTTCTCTCATAGTAAAAACATCTTTAGGGGTAATCTGGTAGTGGGTTGGACAAAATCCATCATAAATATGGAGCTTTTTATGCGGAAGCTGTTCCTGAACCCATACAGCAAGTCCTTTATCTGGAACAAAAATAATCTCTTTATTAGGAAGTGAATTAACCACTTGTACAGCATTAGTACTGGTACAGCAAATATCAGACTCTGCTTTTACTGCCGCACTGGAGTTTACATAACACACCACAGAACAGCCAGGATGCTCCATTTTAAAAGAACGAAGATCACCAACAGAAATCATATCAGCCATTGGACAGCCAGATTGTAAATCAGGCAAAAGAACAGTTTTTTCAGGATTCAGCAATTTTGCAGTTTCAGCCATAAAATGTACACCGCAAAAAACAATTATGTCTGCCTTTGTCCTTGCAGCAAAACGGGATAAAGCCAGGCTGTCACCAACATGATCAGCTATATCCTGAACTTCTAATCTTTGATAAATATGTGTAAGAATAACTGCATTCTTTTCTTTGGCTATCCGCCTTATTTCTGATTTTAATAAATCCACATTTCTCTGTGGCGGTGTTTTTGCACTACTGCCAGACGCTTTCAAAATATCTATCGTTGATGAATCAGACAGCATTAAATTTTCTACCTTATATAATTAATTTTGACTAACTATTTTAAATTATTATAGTGCTTAACTAAGGAAATGAGATAAGTTGCTTATTTGAAGTTTCATTTCCCCAGTACAAGTCCTTATTTAATGAAGAAATACTATGTTTAAACACATCTGGACAATTCTTATAATCATCCCTGTAGTGAACACCTATACTATGTCTTCTTTCAAGGGCAGATTTTGTAATTAATAAGGTAAGATATATAGTATTTTTTAATTCCTGGCCGAATAAATCTAAAGATAATCTGTCAGCATTATACTTTTCAAACAATCCACTAATAAACTCCAGATTTTCTCTTAAATTATTCTCATTTCTAGATACTCCCAGGAATCTTTCATTTTGCCTCTGAATCCTGGAGATTGTTTTTTTAACTTCATTCTCATCAAATATTTGGGTATCTATATCAAGATCATAAGAATCTTTTAAAAGAGCAGTACATGGATTAGAACCAAGGATCTCCCTTACTAGCAAATGCGGAACCGTAATACACTCAAGTAAAGAATTACTTGCAAGCCTGTTAGCACCATGAAAACAATTAGATGCTGCCTCACCAACACACCACAAGCCATCCAATGAGGTTTTACCAGAAACATTACACTTAACCCCACCAATAAAATAATGTGCAGCAGGTAAAACCGGTATTCCACTAACAAACAAATCAATATTTCTCTCTATGCAAAAATTATAAATAGTAGGAAACCTGTCTTTAAAATAATTTTTATCAAAAGAATCTAACGTAAGGTAAACAAATCCGGAAGAAGTTTTATTCATTTCAGTTACCAGTGCCCTAGACAATACATCTCTTGGGGCAAGCTCTGCCAGAGGGTGATAGCTCTTCGCAAAATATTCCCCATTAATATTTTTTAATTTTCCACCCTCACCACGGATTGCCTCAGTAATTAAAAACATTTCACCTTGGTAATTACATACGGTTGGATGAAACTGAATGAATTCTAAATCCCTCAGGTCAGCACCTGCACGATATGAGAGAACAATACCATCTCCAGTTATGACCTTTGGATTAGTTGTGTTCTCAAATATATGACCTGCTCCACCAGTTGCAATAATTACATGCTTTGCTAATATCACATATCTGTCTTTGGTTAAATCTTCAGCTAATATTCCAACTACACTTCCCGAATCATTTTTAACCAATGACAATGCAACAGTACCCTGCGATATAGAAATGTTTAAATCTCTGCAGGCCCTGTCAACAAGGGTTTTCGTAACAATTCTTCCTGTTGAATCTCCTCCTGCATGACAAATTCTGGCAACAGAATGTGCTCCTTCCCTGGTCTGATGAGGATGTCCATTGCCTAAAAGGTCAAATCCAACACCATATGAAATAAGTTTTTTGTATGAACTTACTGAATTTGAAATTAATTCTTTTACAACATCATAATTACACAATCCTGCACCAGCATTAACAGTATCCAGAACATGCTTTTCGCAACTGTCACTATCCTGCAACGGAACCGCAATACCACCCTGTGCATACTGACTAGAACTTTCAGTTACAGCTTCTTTAGTAAGGATACAGACACTTAATTTTTTTTGTGCTAGCTCTAAAGCACATATTAAACCACTTATTCCAGAGCCAATAACTAAAACATCAAATTTTCCTGCTACATCAAATTTCATAAAAGTAAATCATCTCAATTCAAACATTCAAGTGAAAAATCAATCCATTTAGCATTCTTAACCATATAACTGCTTGAAATAAATTTAACACCTGTAGATGCATAATCAATAATATTATTGGGCATAATCTGACCGCTTGCTTCTGTTAATATATCAGGCGGAACAAGTTTAACTGCAGACTTCAGTTCATCTATCCTCCAGTTATCAAACATTATAATATCTGGTTTAAGACCAATCGCGTCCTTTAATTGTTGCATATTTGAAACCTCAACTTCAATTTTATATTTTCCATTGGAGGTGTTTTTTGCTTTCATTAATGCATTAATAACGCCCCCACAGGACGCAATATGATTATCTTTTATTAAAAACATCTCACCCAGATTAAATCTATGATTTTTTGCACCACCGGATAAAATTGCATCTTTTTCAAATTTTCTTATTAATGGTGTTGTCTTTCTGGTATCCAGCAATACTGTAGGTGTACCTTTGATAAGATTTATCATTTTTCTTGTACATGCAGCAATACCTGAGAGATGGCATAAAAAATTTAAAGCAACCCTTTCACCCTTAAGTATATTTAATGTACTTCCATATAATTTTGCAACAATTTGTCCTTTTTTAATTTCATCTCCATCATCAAATAATGCCTTAATAGAAATATCCTTATCAATAGTATGAAAGGTTTCAGAAAATACATTAATTCCTGCTAACACAGCATCTTCATTAACCAAAAGACTAAAATCAGATTTCTTATTTTGATTAACCAGACATTCAGAAGTAATATCAATACCCTGAGGCATATCCTCCAATAAAGCATCAGATATTATTTTTTTATCATTTGAATACATACAAACATCCTATAGTTCGGATAGATTGATTATATCTAAAAACTCTATGTAGCTTCTTCATCCTGAGATGAATCGAGCAGTGGTTCTGGCAATGGTTTATCTTCAGGTAGTAAAAGTTTTTGTCCTACTTTTAATGTAAATTTCTTATCTCCTTTTACAAGCTCAACATATGGATCATCAGTTCTGGTTTTTCCTTTTATAATTGCCTTTACATGCCAATCTTCAACAGGATCAAGTACAGATACTTCAACCCTGTTTGGAACCGCCATACTCAAAGCTTGTTTCAGCTTATTTTCTCTTACAGTCTTATCATCATTTAAAATTATGCTGTAATCAGCCGTATAAACATTAACTAAAGCAAGGTTTCTACTCTGAACACTTACTACCCCAACAAGTTCAAATTGCTTACGTTCAATCTGTATCTCCTCAGGTTTATCAGGGGTCTTCTCAGTTTTAGAGGCTTCAAGTGCAGGAGCCAGTAGAGACAAATCCTGTCCAAAAGGATCTGCCCTTCCTTCAATTGATTCTCTTGCTTTTTGTATAAGCACAAGCCTCTGCTCTTCAGAAATAGGGCTAATCTTTGAAGAATCTTTAGCTGCTTCTTCCTCCTCAGATAAACCACGAATAGGTTGCCTTTGAATAAGTTTTGACTTTTGAAGCTTCCTTACAACAATCTCTGGATTCTGTGCACCAAAATAATCAGGAATCATAAAATAAGAACTGAAATTTGTCCAGATTAAATATGCTGCAGTAATAGTAATGCCACCTACAATGATAATTCTTATTGGAGTTATTTTTGCATTTCCTAATTTCTCAAACATTTTACTGGCCTTTCCATGAGACATAAAGTCACCAGAAGATTCACTTAAACCATTATCACCTAAATCCTGCTTAAATAAACCCAGATTTAATATTTCCTTATCTTGGTCAGAATTATATCTCGGACTTATAGCTTTTAAGAAAACCCTTTCAGAAACAACACCAGCAGCTTCAGGAACATTATACAAATCTGTTTCACTCTGTTCTTTTGCTGCCTGCACATCAGATATTCCTGTATTTGAAAAAATACTTTCAACAGGGATCGGGGGATTTGAATGAGCAGGATCTACAAGATCAGCCTCAAGTCCGCCACCAAAAATAGAATCGAGCCCTTTATAATCTTCAACTGGTGTTGACCAGGGAAACTTATGTTCAGGAGACTTTGGTAGGTCAGAGGGCTTACTTTCATCAGAAATGAAATAAGGTTTGTTTTTTTTCTGTTCTTCTTTTTTTTCAGTATCTTCTGTTTCAGCAGGCACAACTGGAGTATCTTCAGACTGTTTAGTCTCTTTTGAAGTCGGTGGCCAAATTAGTCCCTGATGTTCACCAGATGCACTTAATAAATCTTCCTCTACAGGCGGCAGAGATACCGTGCTTGGAGTATATATTACATTCTCATCTTGTTGTGTTATCTGTGCTTCCAGATTAAAGGTTACAGGCTGTTCAGGTAAATTAATATTCAAAGGAATTACTGCTTCAGGTTTTTCACCTTTAACTTCTGTTAAAGGCAAATCTAAGTCAGAAGCTTTTTCTGTCTCAATATTATCTCTTTTTTTTCTTAAAGGATTTTTTAGAGGAGATACATCAACACCAGAATATTCTTTTGTTTGTCTTGCAAAAGAAAAATTTAATCTAAGGATTTGATCATCAAGGTAAATCCTAGTTATATTTTTTTTTACCAGATCAACATCAATATTGGTAATCTTTGATAGTTTTATCTTTTTTAAATTAATTCTAGGTATACTCTTCTTTAACTGGGCATATGATATATTTAACTGATATCTAGCTAAGGAATCATCAGCTTCAAGAATTGATCCTGAGGTATTTTTTAGATCACCCATATTTAAGGTTCAATGCAAAATTATATATTTTAGACTGTAATAGCTCTTAATAGTTCTTCTACTGTAGTTTTTCTTTTTCTTACTTTTTGTATTCCAGCATGTGACAGGTTAGGTATTCCCATTTTAACAAGCTCAGCTTTAATTTCATTTATACCGGCCCTCTCCTGAATCATTTGCTGGATTTTTTCATTTACAGGCATTATTTCAAAAACACCTTCCCTGCCTGAATAACCAAGATTACTACATTTTTCACAACCAACAGCCTTTGCAAAGACCTCATCACTTGATGACGGCAAATGTAATAGTTCAAGTTCCTCAGCAGACGGTTTATATTCTTTATGACATGAACATACCTTACGAACGAGTCTTTGAGCTACTACCCCAATCAATGCACTGGATATAAGAAAAGGTTCTACACCCATATCCATAAGCCTTGCAATAGTGCTTGGAGCATCATTTGTATGAAGAGTACTTAATACAAGGTGTCCGGTTAATGCTGCCTGAACTGCTATTTCAGCAGTCTCTAAATCCCTAATTTCACCAATCATTACAATGTCAGGGTCCTGACGAAGGATGCTTCGTAACCCAGATGCAAATGTTAAACCAGCTTTTACATTTACCTGGACCTGATTAACTCGGGCAAGCTGATATTCAACAGGATCTTCTACTGTAACAACATTCTTTGTAGTATCTACAAGTTTTGCCAGACTGGTATACAAAGTACTTGTTTTACCTGAACCGGTTGGACCAGTAATTAAAATCATTCCTTGTCCTCTTGAAAGCCACTCTTCATAAGCTGCAAGTCTTGCTTTAGGTAGTCCTAAGTCCAGAAGAGTACTAAAGTGGTTTTCATGAGGCAAAATTCTGATTACACACTTTTCACCATGCAATGTTGGAAGTGTTGATACCCGCAGGTCAACTCTCTGCCCACCCAAAACTTCAGAGACACGGCCATCCTGAGGTTGCCTTTGTTCAGCAATGTTTAAATCTGCAATAATTTTAATTCTTGCTATAACAACTTTTCTTAAATCCTGAACAGTCGAAAAATATCTGCATATATCCCTTAAAATTCCGTCGACTCTAAACCTAACAATAAGTCCTTTTGGAGTAGGCTCAAAATGGATATCACTTGTTCTTTGGTTTAGTGCTTCTCCCATTAATGCTCTGACATCATTTGCAATTGCTCCTTCGTCAGTTGCCATAATCTGACGAATCGGGATTTTATCAAAAGTAGCTTCAAGTTCAGCACCTAATTTTGTCTGCTGTGCACTTGGAGGCTCAGATGGTTCTTCTTTTGTTCCAGGTTTTTGTTGTAGAGTCTGAACCGGTTGAGGTTTGGAAGTAGGGTATGTTGCTGCCTGAGGTGTAGGTATATTTGCAGGTGTTTTTCCAATCAATGTAAACCATTTATTCCAGCTTTCAGGCTTAATTTTTTTAAAGTCAATCTGGCATCCATTCAAAAAATCTGAAAGGGTGCTTTTTATAGATGAATCATGATTTTCCGGAACACCAACATAGAGCATATTATTCCAGAATAAAAGGGGTATTGCCTGTTCAGCCGGCCAACTTGAAGGCATGGCTGATAAAAGATTCTTATCAAGATATTCAAAATTTAACGAACCTGACGGATCCACCAATAGTCCCAGTGCATCATTTAAGCTTGTTTTTCCAGTCTTTAAAAGCTGTGTTAATGAAAGCCTGGTTGTATTAGTGGTTGCCATAGAAACATTATTCCCTTTTTAACCCTTCAAAATCCTTACTTAAATATATAAGTCAACATCATAATTAGTTTTCTGTTCCGTGAAAGAAGCTCTTGTTAAAAATAACATCTTATAAAATGATTTTATTCCAAGTAATGTAAAAACTCCTAAATTTCACAAAAGCTACGATTTAGGTATTTTAAAGCATTATTATCTTCTTAACAATAACTTAACAACGAATGGACTCTATATCATCGGTCATTTTAGGTATACCACTAGTAATAACCTCATTTCCATTTTTTGTAACCAGTACATCATCTTCTATTCTGATACCAATACCCTTATATTTTGAAGAGACATTTTCAAGCTTTGCAGAAATATATATACCGGGCTCAACAGTAACAACCATGCCAGGAAGAAGTTTTACTGAGTTACCTTTTTCATCAATATATGGGCCTGCATCATGAACATCAAGGCCTAACCAGTGTCCTAGTTTATGCATAAAAAACTTTGTGTATTTTTTCTTTTTTATAATTTCTTCAACACTTCCTTTAAGAAGTCCTATCTCCTTTAAACCATTTACTAAAACAAAAACAGCCTTGTTATAAGCATCAACAAATCTCTTTCCCGGACTTACTTCATTAATAGCTTTAAGTTGTGATTCAAGAACAATTTCATATAAATCTCTCTGAACACTACTAAACTTTTTACTGACCGGAAAGGTTCTGGTCACATCAGAAGCATAATTTTCATATTCACAGCCCGCATCAATCAAAATTAAATCACCTTTTTTAATTTTTTTTGAATTTTTTATATAGTGAAGAATTGTACTATTAGTTCCTGAACCAACTATAGAAGGATACGCAGGACCTGAAGCACCCTCAGATCTGAATTTTGATTCAATCAAAGATTCAATCTGATATTCATACATTCCATGCTTTGCAGAAGTCATCGCAAGAACATGGGCACTGTTTGAAATTACTGCTGCCTTTTTCATACATTCAATTTCATATTTGTCCTTAATTAATCTCATTTTATGAATAAAATCTCTGGGATCAGAAATTGATTTTGGTACTTTTAGACCACTTCTAATACTTTTCCTGGCTTCCGAAACCATCTCAAGTATTTTTATGTCAAGTTTTTTATTTACACCAAATGGGAAATAGATATATTCAGAACCATAAAGTTTATCTTTTAAAGTATTCTCAAAATCTTTAACAAGATTAACCTCATCAGCCTTATAAAAAGATTTTGCCTTACTAACGGTAAGCTGCTTACCAAGCCATATCTCTTTATGCTCAGAATTTCCTTCAATAAATAAAGAATATATAAAACTTCTGCCTTCTTTTTTTAATAAACAAACAGAATTATGCTCTTCAATCCCAGTTAAATAATAAAAATCAGGATCAGGTTTATATTTATACTCAACATCGTTTGATCTTATATGAGTTTCATTATTTGGAAGGACCACTAGCGAATTATCAGGTAACAAATCAATCAGCCTTTTCCTCCTGGCAGCACAATTATTAATAAGCTCTTGCATAATTATTGAAATGGATTTGAGGGTCTGTCCTGTAAAGCATCTTTTGATTGGGAAGGTGCTGAAGTTGAGCCCTGAGGCTGAGATCCTGCTGGCTGGCTTGGAACAGATCCCTGGGATGAACCTGTAGAAACTGGCTGAAGTGATTGCGATGGAGAGACTGGTTGCTGACTTGGCTGAGCTGGTTGTGCAACCGGTTGTGGTGCAGCAGCCGGTTGCGGCACAGCAGCCGGTTGTGTTTGAGTAGGAGGAGATGCATCTGAAGGTGCTTTAGCCGCAGGCTCTGTGCTTGGAGCTGAAGCTTTACCAGTATCTGCAGCTTTTGTATCCTGAGCCTTTTCCTGTGGTGCAGGTTCAGTATCACTGCCTGCATCAGGCTTTTTCTTTGAAGATGCTTTTGTTTTGGCTGATGAACCACCAGAGAAATATGATGGAGCAGATCTTGTAGTAGATGAGGGTATTTTAGGTGAGCCTGGAAGATCCTTAACATCCCGCATAGATTCCCTGAGTAAATAACTAAATCCACTCTGATCAATCAGCTCAATTCTTGCAGTTGGATTAAATGCTATCCTTGATACTGATAGTTTCTGTAGCTCATCTATAAAGTCTCCAATCCTAAACTCTCTGGGCGCTTCATCAGGATTTGTCACGTTTTTAATTAAAGCCCTCGGCTCATTTACAATTAAATATACTGCTATAAGTTTATAGTTCTTTATCAGATCATTTATTTCATCTTCACTAATGTTTTCTTTTTTGTCTTTATTTTCAGGAGAAGTTGGATTTGCTGAAGGACATGGCACGTTAGCAGTCTGTCCTGGACTTGGGCTTGGATTTACATTTTTGTTTGACGGAGGGACTTTAGTACCAGTTTTAGGATTTTCAAGTCCAACTGGCTGTGAATAAGCAGTGTTAAATAAATGACAAGCAAAAAAGATACACATTGATAAATATTTAAAAAAATTGTACATATCAAACAGCCAGCTATAAAGGTTATTCCCTGAATACATTTAAATATTAATATACTCTAATAAAGATGATTTCTGATTTAACTGGTTCAGGTTATGAAAAGGGTATTTTAAGGATACTTCCTATATAAAACAAACGATTTTGATAACTTTTAATAATGTATTTTTTAAAATTAATCAAAAAGGCACTATAATCTCAAATATGAATTGGCTAAATGACTTAATGACAGTTCTATATCCTGAGATTCTATTGTTATTTGCACTTACAATAGCTATTCTTCTTAGTACATCAAAGTTTAATAACACCATCTGGATATTTACTACTATATTCTTAATAACCGGGGCGCTCCACATAATAAGAAACCAGTTTTCAATTTCTGAGCCAATGAGTATTCTTGGGGGAATGTTTATTGCAGACAGGCTCAGCATAATTTTCAGACTTATAACACTAGTCATTACTACATTAGTCCTACTTGGATCCGTAAAATACTTAGAAGGATTTATTCATAGAAGCGAATTTATAATTCTACTTTTAACTTCTGTACTTGGAATTATGTTTTTAATTGGCGCAAATGATTTAGTTGCCATTTTTATTGCACTAGAAACATTAGGTTTAAGTTCAATATTGCTGGTAGGCTATTCTAAATATGATACCAGGAGCAATGAAGCATCGTTAAAGTACCTTGTTAACAGCGCAAGCGCATCAGCAATATTTTTATTTGGTTTGTCAATTTTATATGGACTTACTGGTTCCACACAGCTGCCGGAAATTAAATACAAACTCTTACAGCTATCCCAGGATGGTGTTTTAAGTAATCCCCTTATTGCGGTAATTTTAATATTAATTATTTGTGGACTTGCATTTAAACTATCAAGTGTACCAATGCATATGTGGGCACCTGATGTATATGAAGGTGCACCAACTCCTGTTACTGCATTTTTATCAGTAGCATCAAAAGCAGCAGCTTTTGCACTCACCTTAAGAATAATGGTTTCTCTGTTTGATTTTGCAAATAATATCTGGCAGCCTATTATTGCAGTAATAGCTGTTCTATCCATGGTAATCGGAAATTTCGTTGCACTAGGTCAAATCATAAACAAAGCATCTATAAAACGGTTAATGGCATATTCCTCAATTGCACAGATAGGATACATTCTGACAGGGATAGCTTTATTTACAAATGAATCTCTTAACGCTGCTACATTTTATCTGGTTATTTATTCAATTATGAACATTGGAGCATTTCTGGGAATAATTGCATTTGGTAATGAAACCAATTCTGATTCCATCAGTGACTACAGTGGACTAGCTCAAAAGAAACCTTTTCTTGCGTTTGCACTTGCTGTTTGTTTCTTTAATCTTGCAGGGCTCCCTCTTCCACCAGCAGGATTTATTGCAAAGTTTATACTCATAAAAGCAAGCTTTGAAGCTGGTTTATTTGGAATAATGCTTGGTTCTATTGCTCTTATTACAACTATACTATCTATTTATTATTATTCTTATATTGCAAAACTAATGATAGTGGATAAGCCATCTCTTTCCGTTCAAAATATAAATTCAAATAAATCAGCTCTGGGAAAATCAGGAGAACTATATGCTGCAATTACCCTTACAATTATTGGGATTTTTCTTTGCACTGTATTCTCTAACCCAATCTTAAAGATTACAAACAGCACAATAACAGAACTTTTTCCAGGCAATAATTTTATAAGCTTTAAATAGCCTTTATTTCCCTTGGATTTACTACATTTTACGCATTCTATTAATCTACTTATAACCTTGGTTTAACAAAAAAATAACCATGTAAACTTTTTAGAACGAATATAAAAAATATACAAATTGATTTAAGAAAAACATAACCTAGGAAATTTATCCTATATAACTGTAAGCAACAACAGGAGTTCAAAAGGAGGAAGTCATGAGTGGGTTAGCAATAAATGCAATAGGGGGTCCAAGAATGTTTGCAGCACCTATGGGTGGGTTTGAAACAAGTGGAGCAGCTAATATTCAATCTACATCAGGGGGTTCTTCAGGTGTTGATAACCCACTCATTGGCGGGGGTAATGAAGGTATAACCGGTATGATGGGTAACTTATCCCAATTTATGTCAAATCTAATTAATGGTATAAATGATGGTTTTGCTGCAATGTCCAATGCCCTTATGGGTGGAGGAGGCGATTTCAATCAGTTAATTCTAAGAAATGCCAGGCTAAAAGCTGCATTGGGTTATGCACGAACCTTCTGGCAGTCATTAATGCAAGAACTGGAAGAAGAAAAGAAAGCTTTAGCTTCACAAAAAAGCTTAGGAACAGCAGGCTAAACTTACAAAACTGACAATAACATAAAAAGGGGTAAGAAATTACCCCTTTTTTCTTTATATAAAATCAAGCAAAAACACTAAGCCATATTTTTAATTACAGCATCTGCGAATTCACTGGTTTTTAAAAGAGTGGCACCAGGCATTTGTCTTTCAAGATCATAAGTTACATGCTTTTGTCTAATTGTTTTTCTCAACGCATTTACAATCAACTCTGCTGCTTCAGTCCATCCAATATATTCAAACATCATTACCCCTGAAAGTATCATTGATGTGGGATTTACTTTGTCCTGGTTTGCATATTTTGGTGCAGTACCATGTGTAGCCTCAAATATTGCAATCTCATCACCAAGATTTGCTCCAGGCGCAAGTCCAAGTCCGCCAACCTGTGCTGCACATGCGTCAGATAAATAATCCCCATTTAAATTAGTTGTCGCAATAACCGAATATTCATCAGGTCTTATAAGCAATTGCTGAAACATACTATCAGTAATCCTGTCATTTACCAGTATTTTCCCAGGTGGAATAACTCCGTTATACTTTTTATTTAAGTCCTCTTCCGTAATAGTGTAAAATCCAAATTCTTGTTTACTAACCTCATACCCCCACTCACAAAATGCACCTTCTGTAAACTTCATAATATTTCCTTTATGAACAAGTGTAACTCTTGGTTTTTTATTTTTTATTGCATATTGAATTGCCATTCGAACAAGCCTTTTACTGGCAAATTCAGAAATTGGCTTAATACCAAGCCCTGAACCAGTACGAATTTCATATCCCATAGACTTTAATAAATCAGAAAGCTTCAACATTTCTGGCGAACCAGATTTAAATTCAATCCCACTGTAAACATCTTCTGTATTTTCACGAAAAATTACAATGTCTACTTTTTCAGGATGCTTTGTAGGTGTTGGCACACCTTCAAAATATTTTACAGGTCTTACGCACGCATATAAATCAAATATTTGTCTCAGTGCAACGTTCAAACTTCTTATGCCACCTCCTGTAGGTGTTGTCAGAGGACCTTTTATTGCAATCTTATATTCTCTTATGATTTGAAGTGACTCTTCAGGAAGCCAGCTGTTTGTTTTATTAAATGCTTTTTCACCAGCAAGAATTTCATGCCAAATAATCTGCTTTTCACCACCAAATATAGCTTTTACTGCTGCATCAAGAACCTTCTTTGTAGCCTTTGTAATATCAGGTCCTGTGCCATCTCCTTCAATGAAAGGAATCATTACTTTATTAGGAACAATTATTTTACCGTCCTTAAATGATATTTTTTCTGTTTCTGCCATTGATTTTGTTGTCATATTTTTACACAATTTACGAAGTTATAAGCGAGGATTTTCTTTCGAAAATCCGAGCGCGTTAATTAACATTGCTAATAGCCGAGGAGTCACCGTAGGTGCGACGAGGCGTTATAAAAAAGCGGAAGACGGGGCTCGAACCCGCGACCTTCTCCTTGGCAAGGAGACATTCTACCACTGAACTACTTCCGCAAAATTCTATAGCAGCTGGTTCTGCGGTGACGTAGCTCCTCGAACCAGCTTTGCATAGACCGCTCGGTTTGCCGAATAAATTGGACAAACCTCGCTTTATTAAATTGTATATATTCAACCCCATTGATTTTTAAATATCAATGCTAAATTTAACATACTATTACCATGTCAGAAAGTGATTATTTAGTAAAAGGAATTACAAAAAACGGGTCTTTCAGGGCAATAGCAGTATCTACAAAAAATCTTACTGAAGAAGCAAGACAAAGGCATAATTTATCTCACACTTCAGCAGTTGCTCTTGGAAGAAGTATGGCATGCGCAATACTACTATGCTATACACTTAGAAAAACAAAAGGACATCTTACCTTAAAAATTAAAGGTGAAGGACCTATTGGAAACATAATTGTAGATGTAAGCAGTGAAGGAACTGTTCGTGGATATGTTGATCATCCTGAAATTGAATGTTTTGATCAAAAAGGGTATGTTGATATTGATAAAGCTGTTGGTAAAACAGGATATGTTCATGTCAGCTACGACAATGAAAAAGGTATACCTTACAAAAGTTCTGTAGAAATAGTTTCTGGTGAAATAGCAAAAGATGTGGTTAATTATCTTGCCACATCAGAACAAATAGCATCTTTTTTATCATGTGGTGTTTACCTGGAACCAGCTTCAGGAAAGGTTCTCCATGCAGGCGGAATATTAATCCAAACAATGCCAAATGCCAGTGATGATGATATTAAAAAAACAGAAGAAACAGTTACAAAGCTGGATCCATTTTCAATACTATTAAGATCAGGGCTTAATTTGGAACAAATACTAAAAAAATCTCTGTCTGACCATGATACTGAAATATTAAGCGAATTTGAAGGATTATGTTTTTATTGCGGCTGTAGCCGGAATAAATTTGAAAGTGCATTAATATCACTAGGTAGAACAGAAATTAAAAAAATTATAACTTCTGTAGGATATGCAGAAGGACGATGTAATTTCTGCAGTAATGTTTATATGTTTAAAAAAGAAGAACTTGAAGATCTTATAAAGAAAAGAAAAGATTAATAGCCATCAACTTCATGCTGAAATTTATAATCTCTGGGCTGACTCCTGGCTTGTTCATATTCTGCTGCCTCAATTTTTGTATCAGTATAAGTTGCCAGTGCACTTACTGCATTTGGAAGAGCAGGTAATAGTAATGAACCAAAAATTGAGTCTCCTCCATCAGAACCTATAATTGTTGTATCACCATAAAAATATTTCGGATACATTGGTATGCCTATATAGCCAAATGAAGCTAGTTTTAAGAGGTTTCTCCACTTTCCTCCTCTGCCTGTAGGTTGTTTATTATAACCAATCCCACCGGAAGCTATCGAGCCAGCAGCTGTACCACCAGGATAATATACACTGTCAAAAAGTGGATTTGCCTGAGAAGGCTGTATGATGCTTTCTGGCACAGAGCCAGGTATAGATGCTAAGTCAGCAGATGCAATTCCCTGAACTCCACGAATCAGCTGACCGCCTGGTGTATATAAACCTACAAAACCACTTTGATGTCTTATTATGATCTGGGAAGGTTTAATCTCTTCAACAAGTGAATTAATATCAGACCTATATGGAACACTAAACAACTCAAAGCCTGACAGACCAGATATTTCTCTATATGAAAGCTCATTACTATTTAATCCTACCAACAAACACACCGGATTCTTAAAAATTCGTTCTTTCTTTTCTGTAACAGGTTGTGGCTCAGGAATTTGACTATCCTGGTTAAGCTGTTGATCATCTGGCTGTTCCACACCATCATATGCAAACAATGAGCATGGTAAAAATAAAACCAGTACAACAGTTAAAGTTAAAAAATTAATTTTTGACTTATAGTTCATAAATGCTCAAGGAAAAGAATAAACCCAGATGGTTATGGTAAGTTAAAAACAGCTAAAAAGATATTAAAATATAAAAGTTATATTAAAACAAGGCATCATTTTAAACCAAGGTTCAGTAATATCCCTTTAAAAGCTTAAAAAGGGTAAACTTAACAGCATGAAATCAGTAGATAACTTTGTAAAAACAGTCGCAAAATTAAGATCGCCTGACGGCTGCCCATGGGATAAAGAACAGTCACATAAAACATTAAAAAGATATCTGATAGAAGAAGCATATGAAGCCGTAGATGCAATTGAAAATAACGATATAAAAGCCCTGATGGAAGAGCTTGGTGATGTACTTCTGCAAGTAGTACTGCATGCACAGATTGCAAAGGAAAATAAGAAATTCTCATTTGATGATCTTGTAAATCGTATAAACAGAAAAATGATTTCAAGACATCCACATGTATTTGGAAACAAGAAAGTAAAAAACACTAATGAAGTACTTATAAACTGGGAAAAGTTAAAAAAAGCAGAAAAACCAGAAAGAAAAACCATTTTTCATGGAATCCCAAAATCTTTACCTGCTTTGCTTAAAGCATTAAAAGTTTCAAAAAAAGCAAGTAGATCAGGTTTTGACTGGGATACTAAAAGCAGCATATGGAAAAGTTTTAAATCAGAGTTCAGGGAATTTGAAACTGCTGCAGCCAAAGGTAATAGAAATAAAAAAGCAGAAGAGCTTGGTGACTTATTATTTATGGCTGTAAATATAGCCAGGTGGTATAACCTGGAACCTGAAGAATGCCTAAATAAAGGTATTAAGAAGTTTATTAACCGGTATAACAAAGTTGAAAAACTTCTATCTGGTAAAGATAAGAACAAAATCAGCACAAAAAAACTTAACCTGCTCTGGAAAAAAGTTAAAAGATTAGAGAAGAAACAAAGCTAACGAGCTATAATTAACCAGGTACAACATTATGAAACTATCAGCAAACAATTTACTAAACAAAGACAAAATTAAACTTATTCAAAAAGCAATTCTAACAGGCATTGGAATTACTGCTTCCCACGAAAGAATCAAAAAAGCTGCTTCAGGTATTTATAAAGATGTTCAAAGCATTATTATCAAACTTTTAAAAGACCTTGAGGAAAGCGGAGAAATAAAAACTACTGAAGCAAAACACATAATTGCACAGCTTCAGAAAAAATCTGAATCAGAAAAAGCAAAAATCTTTAAAAAACTACAAAGAGAAGGAAAAATCCTTTATAAATCAGCAAGGGAAATTATTCTTACTCCTTTTAGCATTTTAAAAGGCACTGCAAAAACCATTAAAAATGCAAATAGAACAAAATCAAAAATTAAAACACAAAAAACAAAAAGTCGAAGAAAAAGAAGCTAGTTTAGTTTTCCATCATTAATTATTAGTTCAGCAACTTTTTTTATGGATACCCTGTCATCCATAGATTTCTTCTGAAGGTAGTGCATTGCTTCTGGCTCGTCAAGTGAAAGTTTTTTCATTATTATCCCTTTTGCTTTTTCTACAAGCTTTCTAATCTCAAGTTTTTCCTTAAGATCTGATATATCCTGATTTAGACTTTCCATCTCCTTTGCCCTAAACTTCGCTGTTTCTATAGATGCAATTAAATCCTGTGGTTTAACTGGCTTAGTAAGAAATGCAAATGCCCCAACCTCTCCTGCTTTCTGAACAAGTTCAACCTGGTTATAAGCAGTAAGAATAACCGTAGGAATTCTTTTATTCAGGGCAATCTGAATTTCTTCTGCAGCCTCAAGCCCATTAATATTTGGCATTTTTATATCCAAAACCATTAGATCTGGCAGCGTAATTTTTGCAAGTTCAAGTGCATGGTAACCATCTTTTGCTTCTGCAACAACATCATATCCAACCTCTGTAAGTATTTCCTTTAAGTCCTGCCTGATTAATGCTTCATCATCAGCTATAAGTATCTTTGTCTTTTGTTTTTGTTCAGTTTTTTGCATTTACTTTAGCTTCTATTTTTATCTCAGTCCCATTTTTCTCACCGATACTATTTACATAAATCTTACCATCCAAATCCTCCTTTACAAGAGTATTAATAATATGCCATCCAAGACTGGCAGGTTCGTCCTTTTTAAAGCCACTAGGGAGCCCAACCCCATTATCTTTAACAGTAAGAAGGAAATTATTTTCTTTTGAATTATCAAACATAATACTTATATTTATTTCACCTGTTACAACATTGTTAAAAGCATGCTCATAACAATTTGATATAAGCTCATTTACTATAAGTGCAACGCTAACAGCCTGTTCACTGTCCAGGAAAAATTCATCCAGGCAATTAATTGAAACAACTATATTTTTATCTTCATACCCCAAAGTACGTTGAAGGTTCCTTGCAATGTCCTTAATTAACTGACCAATTGCAACTATTTGCACATTATCAGACTGTGAAAGATATTCATGAACCAGCGTTATGCTATCCAGGCGCAGGATTGCCTGGTGAAAGGCATCTTTAACAGCCTGATCATTTGATCTCCTCAGCTGCATTCTAAGCAATGCAGCAACAGCATTCAGATTATTTTTAACCCTATGATGAATTTCCTTAACTAGAGCACCTTTAACTTTAATCTCTTTTTCTTTGAGTGAAAGTTCTGAGATATCGCGAAGTACATGAATTTTATTATTCTCAGACAAATCAAAGTTTGTAATTTGAAGAGTACCTCCTATTCCTGAATACCGCTTTTTCACCAGATTAATTACAGGTTCAGTTTCAAGAATATCAGGGTGAAAATCTTTAAGCAGCATTGATAATTTGGTTCCTGTTGTTTTTTCTCTGATTCCAAGGACAGATACGAGAAGATTCTGAGCCATGTAACTCACATACAACACCTGATCGTAATTATCGGTTAAAATAAACCCTTCCTGACCAACAAGTTTAGGCCAGTGTTTTAACCTGTGCCTCTTCTGGTTTAATGCTCCCACCAAATCATCAGCAACCTTATTCCAGTTTTTACCCATTAAACTTTCAGTCAGGTACAAATCTTTTTCAAAAGAAATAATTGCAATGATTTTTTCATAGTGATAAATAGGGTAAACCACCTGCTGCGTTGGTCTTCCGGCTATCATCACTCCATAAACACCTAATATTTTTTTCCCTGACTCAAATGTCTTTTTTACGAAAGGTTCTGCTTTACCACTTGAAATACTCCCTACGCTGCTTTCAAGAAATAATGTCGGGTGCCCATGGGGTCTTTTAATATCAACCAAAACATAATGTTCGTTTTTTTTTGCCTCAGTGTATACCATTATGTCAGTTGCCAGCAAATCACTTATAAACTGAAAATTGTCCAATATACTTTCCAGACGACCTATTTCATCATTGTCAAGAGAAGAACAGTTTAAACATATTTCCCGCACACGGGACGCTTTATTACTTTTATCAAGTGCCTGGCTCATATATTTATCCCTATACCTGCTTAAACAATCCTGAGAAACTTCCTTTTACCGATCTGTAAAACTGAATTTTTATCATTGTCTGTAATTAAAAAATTTGGATCGTCGATTTTTACAGATTTCAATTTTACACCACCGCCAGCAATAAGCCTCTTTGCTTCAGCCTTTGAAGGGACAAGTTTAGCATCAAACATTAAATCAGCAACTCTTACAGCTGAGGTAATTTTAAATTCATCAACCGATTGCGGGATCTCATTTTCCCTGAATTGCTTGACAAAATCAACTTCTGCCTGGCTGGCAATATCAGAACCATAGAGCTGCATAACCAGATTATTAGCAAGCTTATATTTAATATTCATAGGGTTTTGACCACCTGCAAGCTGAGTCTTAAATGAACCAAGCTCATGTGCTGAGAAGTTGGTTATTAAATACAAGTAGTTCTCAATCAATTCATCGGGAATACTCATTGCTTTCCCAAAGATTTGATCCGGCGAATCATTTAATGCAATGTGATTATAGAATGTCTTAGACATCTTTTTCTTTCCATCAAGACCAACTAAAAGAGGTAGCAATATTACAAACTGCTCCTTTTGTCCAAAGTGTTTTTGTATATGCCTCCCGAATAATACATTAAAAGTCTGATCAATACCCCCTATTTCAATATCAGCTTTA
Organism: Candidatus Melainabacteria bacterium SSGW_16; assembly: GCA_004769085.1. Lineage (GTDB taxonomy): Bacteria > Cyanobacteriota > Vampirovibrionia > 2-02-FULL-35-15 > 2-02-FULL-35-15 > SSGW-16. The sequence continues at coordinate 9,801 of DUDS01000030.1, read as the reverse complement.
ACTTCTTTTGAATCATATCCCTGGAGTATTGGATATAAAGCTTCATGAAGATATAATGGCTCGTTCTTACTTATACGGCTGCCAAATGCTTCTTTTCCAATTAACTGATTAACTGTTGTTAAATGTGCAAGCTCAAGCAAATCTTTTGCGGTAAGCTTGCTCAACCAGTCATAGTTATTTACAATTTTAGCTTTATTTAAATCAAGAATTTTCCCAACCTGCTGAAGATATGTTTCTGCATTTTCTTTTACCTGCTCATGTGTCAACGGAGGTCTTGCTTCATTTCTACCACTTGGATCGCCAACCATTGCAGTAAATCCACCAATAATTAAAACAGGTATGTGACCATCTTCCTGAAATTTCCTGAGGTAATGAAGACAGACAGTATGTCCAAAATGTAATTCTTTACTAGTAGGATCTATGCCTAGCTTAACTCTTAATTGCTTTTTATTGTTTTTAGCTTCCTCCATAAACTCTGCAAATCCTTGAAATCCACCTGGAAGCCACTGCGTATCTTTAACAATATAATTAGAATATTTTATTTGAATCTCTGAAGATAAATTCATAATCATGCAGCCTGCTTTTCTTCTTTTAATTTTTCGGATGGTTTATCAATTAACTCTTTTAATTTATTTTCAACCTTTTCTTTATATTCGCCATTTGGATCTATTTCCAGATATTTATCAAATAATTCCTTTGCTTTTTGTTCATTGTTTGCAGTTATATAAGATAACCCAAGGGCATAATATGCCGGCGAATATTTGTCATTAAGTTCAATTGATTTAAGAAAATAATTCTGTGCTTCTTGATAGTTACTCTGATTTTGATACAGGAGTCCAAGATTGTAATAAGCAAGATGATTATCGTACTGAACAACGATTATTCTTTTGTAGGTATTAATTGCTTCTTCGTTTATACCCAAATCCTTGTATGCATTGGCAAGAAGTATTAAAGCATTAAGATCATTTGGTTCAGATTTTAAATATTCCTGAAGCTGTCCAACCGCCCCAAACAAATCCTTCTGAAGAAGTAAAAACTGAGCAAGCTGAAGCCTAGTCTTCACATCCTTACTCAGGACTACAGCTACCCTGTACTGATCAATAGCTTCCTGAATACTATTATTTTTTGCAAGAAACTTTGCATATTCAATCCTCGCATTAACATTATTAGCATCAGCCTCAATCCATTTTTTGTAAGTATTTTTTAAACTTGCATTATCTCCAAGCGAAGTATATGCAAATATTAATTCTTTAAATGCTTTTGAAGGATTCAAAAACTGCTTTTTTATTGCAGTATCAAGGTAAGACACTGACTCTTTGTATTTTTTTTGTTCATTAAGTAAAAGTCCAATATTAAAAAACAACCCTGGATCATCTAGATTATTATCAAGTGCATCTTTATAGAAGATATATGCTTCATCATAATTTTTATTTAAATGCAGACTACATGCAAGTACATACTTAAGTTCTGGATCGATTTTTCCGCTTTCAGCATTTTCTGTATTAATTTTTTTAAGAAGTTCAGCTGAAGATGCATAATTACCTTTGTCAAAATTAATTTTGGCAAGATTAAATAAAGCAAGATGGTTATTGGTTTCAGAAGAAAGAATACTTTCCCATGATTTTTTAGCCTCATCGTATTTTTTCAGAGACTGCTGAAGGTATGCTTTATATACATAAAGTTCATTATTGTCAGGCTCTAGGGATATAGCTTTTTCAAGCTGCTCAACAGCTTTATTTAGAGCACCGGTTTTCCAGAGGAACGAAGCATATTCAACAGCAACGGCCGGGTTTTCAGGTTCTAATTTCACTGCCTGTAAATAATCACTTTCAGCTTCAGTATGTTTACCTAGCTCATAATTAATCAAACCACGATCCAGGTAGAATTCACTTTCTGAATTGTTTTTTAAAATTGCCTGATTAAGACATTCGTTTGCTTCCTGCATATTTCCAAGCGCATATTCTGCTTTTGCCAGGTTGTACCAGATATATGGCTCATCCGGCATTTTCTCTAAAATATATTTATAGTGCTCTCTACTGGTTGCATAATCTTTCACAGAATGATATGAAACTGCCAAAAGAATTCTTGATTTAATATCATTTGGATATAAAGCTACAACAGCACCAAGATCTTCAATTGAGCACTTAAAATTATTATTAACAGAACAACTTGTCCCCAGGAGGGACTTTAACAGTATATTTTCAGGATCAAGCTTAATTGCAGCCCTATACTCTTCCTCTGCAGCACTAATCTTCTTTTGTTCGAGATATGCATTACCCAGCAATGCGTGAACCAGTGGATCTGCAGGTGAAAGCTTCAGGGCTTTTTCAAGAGCAGAAACAGCTAAATCAAACCTTGAAAGCTCCATAAATACTTGAGATAAGCTGATTAAAGTAGGCAAATCTGAAGGATTTAAAGTAAGTGCATTATTAAAAGAAACAACAGCATTTTTCAGGTCTCCTTTTTTATATTGATCAATCCCATTCTGAAAATGAATTAACGGGTATAAAGTCAGCTCTTTTTTTGCAAATGCAATACAACAATTATTGGATAGAAAAAACAAAATACTAAAAATAGACAGAAAGAAAAAGTACTTTAGCTGCAATAAAGCAGTTATAGAACATCTTCCAGCTTGAGGATATCTATCTGGCATACATGATAATTATAACTTAATTAAAAACTAGTCCAGCTCTTTCCATTCTGTCAACAGCTTCTGCAATTCTTTCTTTTGAATCTACAAGCGCAATTCTTATATAACCTTCACCATAGGTACCAAATGAGCCACCAGGTATTGTTGCAATATGTGCTTTCATAAGGAGAGCTTCTGAGAAATCAAAACTTGATTTATACCCTTTTGGAACAGGAAGCCAAATATACATTGCGCCACCCGGTGTTGGTATGTTCCACCCAAGTTTTTTAAGTTTCTGCATCATTACATCTCTTCTCTCCTGATAAATCATTGCTGTCTTTCTGTGCTCCGTTAGCGGAATTGTAAATGCTTTAATACTTGCAGCCTGAATTATGTTGCACACACCATAATCTGTATTTGTTTTAACTTCATAAAGAGCATTAACAAGCTCTTTACAGCCAGCAACAAATGCAATTCTCCAGCCTGCCATACTGTATGTTTTTGATAAAGTATGAAACTCCACTGCTATGTCCTTTGCACCTTTTATTTGCAGTATACTCGATGCTATGTGGTTACCAAATGTAAGCTCGGAATATGCTAAATCACTGACAAGCACTATCTGGTTTTTAATACATAAATTAACAACCTTTTCAAGAAAATCAAAATCACAGACAGCACCAGTTGGATTGTTTGGATAACTTATAAAAAACAATTTTGCTTTATCAAGCATCGACTGGGGAATGATATCCAAATCTGGTAAAAAGTTATTTTTTTCAAGCAAAGGAAGTTCATATATCTTTCCGCCTGCAAGCAAGGTGCCCCTAGCATGTACAGGATAATATGGACTTGGGACTATAGTTAAATCACCAGGGTTAATAATTGCAAAAGCTAAATGTGTAATTCCTTCTTTTGATCCAGTAAGCGGTAATATTTCAGATTCAGGATCAAGAGTAACTGAAAATCTTTTCTTCATCCATTCTGCTGCAGACTCCCTAAATTTTTTATGTCCCCAAAACGGAGGATATCTATAATTATTTCGATCTTTCAGTGCAGAAATACATTCCTCTATAACAACGGGTGGTGATGGCAGATCAGGACTGCCAAGACTTAAATCAATTACATCCACATTTTTTTGAATCAGATCTTGTTTTTCTTTATCTAGTTTAGAAAATATATAAGTCGGTACATAACCCAATCTTTCAGCAAGCTTTATAAATGATTTTTTATTTTCGGTTGGAAGTTTAGACATTTTTGCAATAAGAGTTTTATTTTATCATTAGCTGTTGGCTGCTGGCTATTGACTGTTAGCTTTTGCTTCGGCTAAAAACTAATAGCTAAAGTCCAATAGCCGTTATAATATTCACTGTAATGAAAAAAATTATCATAATTGGTGCAGGCAATATGGGGTTTGCTATTGCACAGGGACTAAAAAATAAGAATATTTACAGTAAAGAATCCATTGTTTTCCTAGAAACCAGCAAAGGCAGATCAAAACAAATTAAAAGTAAAGGGTTTAAGGTGCTAAGTGGTTTTAACGAATTGCACAAAGTAATACATTCATTCAGAAATATTGAAGCAATAATAATTGCTATAAAACCAAAAGATATAAAATCTGTTACAAGCGAAATCAAGAAATATATACCTAGGGGTATATTAATTATCTCAATAGCTGCTGGAATTGAAATAAAAACTTTATCATTTCTTACAGGCTCAAAATACCCTATTGCCCGTGTTATGCCAAACATTCTATGCGAACAAAATGAAGGTATAAGTGCAGTTAGTAAAAACAATAAAGTCACAAGTAAACACTCAAAGACATTAAAAAAAATATTTGAATCCCTAGGCAAATGCATAAGTATGAAGGAAAAATATTTTGATTTAGTAACTGCTGTTTCAGGTTCAGGTCCTGCATATTTTTGTTATTTAATTGAGTGCCTTACTGAAGGAGCAATCAAATCAGGCTTAAATAAAAACAATGCATATAAATTGGTCTTACAGACAGGTTTAGGAACATGCACAATGCTTTTAAAAAACAATATAAAACCAGACGAATTAAGATTAAGAGTAACATCACCAAAAGGAACTACAGATGCTGCAATTAATATTTTTGAAAAAATGAACCTAAGAAATATAATATTAACTGCACTTCACTCAGCTAAAAAAAGAAGTCTAGAGCTTGGAAAGAAAGCAAGATCTGAAACTAAATAACAATTTATGATTATTAAAAAAAATTACTGTTTATCTGTCTTGTTATTAATGATAACTTTAATTTCATTTATTAGCATTCAGCCCACTCTCTCACAGGAACCCCTAAAATTAGGCACCGAGACAGAAGATATTGCCCTTACAGATGATGTTAATATCGCAAAAGCACAGGTAGAAAAATATCCCGACAACCCTGAAGCACATTTTAATCTTGCAATTGCATTAAGCAGAACAAGCCTGGTAGAACAATCAATAAAAGAACTAAGAAAAACAAAAAACCTTATACGAAAAACTGGCAGCACTGAAGTTATTGATAGGAAAATTTCTGAGTATAATGAAATAATTAAGGACTCTGAAAATCCTTCCCTGAATAACATCAGATATAGGCTTGCATTCAGTCATTATTTAAAAGCATATCTTAAAAACAAAGAGATTGAAAAGCTGGAAAAGGAGAAAAACAGGAACAACGACAAAAAAAATAATAATATCTTTGCACCTAGCAGCCTTGCATATATTGAAAAAGAACCATTAATAAAAGAAAACCTGGAGAAAAGCATCTATTATTTTAAGGAGGTTCTTAAATATAACCCAAATGATAACTGGGCAAAAATTTATTATGGCTTTATTCTTGCTGAGCAAATGGGAAAAATAAATGATGCTAAAGTTCTCTGGAATCAGGTAAAAAACAATGATCCGAATAACCCTGCACCCTATTTTTTTCTTGGAGAATTACATATTAAAGAAGGAAATTTAAAACAAGGGATCACAGAAATTTCACAGGCAATACTACTTAGATCGCTTGGATATTAATTAGCTGAAAGCTGTAAGATGCTAGAATTCTGTGAAAGAAGCAAAGCATTATGGTTATTAAAGTTCAAAATACAAAGTTAGTACCATTTCTTGTACTTACAGGAATAGTTGTATTTTTTTTAATCTCTATTGCAAAAGGTCTACAGCTTGTATCAAAATCAGAAAAAGAATTAAATCCTCAAAAGCAAATAACTGAAGCAAAAACATTAGAGTATTCCCTAAAGGAAGTAGATGCTGCGACAGGAGAATTAAGATGGAAATTAAAAGCCAGGGAAGGTAGTACAGAAAATAATTTACAAAATGCAGTGATTAAAGATATAAATGCAGAAATATACAAAGATAACATGGTTGTTTTCAAGCTCACAGCACCCTTTGCAAAAGCAAATACAGAAAAAAGAGAGATTTATCTTTATGGAGGTGTAACTGCAATAGATGAAAATGGTGATTTCATTTTAAATAGCAACCAGGTAGCACTTGGAATGGGGACAGCAATTGAAGCTGAAAAAGGTTTTACATTAAATTTAAAAGGTGGAAACAGTATAAAAGGGGAAAAGGCATTCATTAATGAGGGGCAGACTAAATTTATTATTACAAAACTAACCGAAGGTATATTTAAGGAAATAATACTTTCGGGAGAAGAAGTAACGATTGAAAAAGAAAAAAATGGCGAATTAATACAGGCAACTATCACAAACGGAGGAAAAGTCATCATTAAGAATGAAAATCAGAATACATTAAAAGCATTAAATATAAAATGGGTAAAATCAGGTGAAGTAGAAGCCACAAACAATGTCTCATATATTAGTGAGGGGAAAACTTTTATGGCTAATTATCTTTTGCTGAAACCAGACAAAAAAGTCTTTGCAAGAAACAAGGTTATTATTGAACACGGTAAAACTCAGTGTTTTGGAGAAACACTGAGTTTTGAAAATAATTCTGTTACTATTACCGGTTCACCAAAAGCTATTCAAGGGAACAAACAAATATCAGCAAATAAAATTGTATATGACCTAAATTCAGGAAAGGTACAGGCTATCGGAAATGTTAGAACCATTGTTCTAAACAATATAAGCAAATCCTAGATGAAGAAAATATCACTTATTTCAGGAGCAATTTGTTTAATAACGACTGCAATGCCATTGCCATTATTTGCGGAAGAAATTCAAATAAAACATGCAGACATTCTTGAAGCTGACAAAGAACAAATCCTAATTAAAGGAAATATTATAATAAACTTCAAAGATGCTGTTATTGAAGCTCCGGAAGGTCAAATTACTACCAATGAAAAAGGGGAACAGGAAACAGCTCGGTTTACCGGCAGATCAAAAATAAAACTAAAAGACAGATATATAGAAGCAGATAAAATCACAGTCAGAATAAATGAAAAAATAATATATGCAGAAGGCAAAACCATTTCCGAGTTAAGAGACAAAAACAATGAACCAATAAAAATTGAATGTGACTATCAGGAGCTGAGCTGGGAAGGAGAAAATGCAAATGCAAAAGGAAACCTAAGAACAAAATATCAGGAAACAAATATTAAGGCTGACAGCGTAAAAATAATCTACAAGAATAAGAAACCAAATGAAGCAATTTTCACCAGCAACAAAAATTCAGCAAAGCTTGAACAGCCATCAAATATAACTACAGCAAATGAATTTGTATTTAATATTCCCACTCATAATGTGCTTGCACATGGGGATGTAATGAGTACAGTATGGCCAAACACAAACGAGGAAAGAGAAACCCAGGAACCGATTTTTTTAACCTCAGACAATTTGTATATTGACAATTCAACAGGAAAAGTTACTGCTAAATCTGACAAAACAAAAGTTAAGCTTTCCTACACCGACACAAATGGTGAAAGCCTGGAAGCCTATTTAATCAGAGATAAAAACAATGGTAATCCTGAGAAAATCGTATTTAAGGGTAATGCAAATGTTAAACAGCAAGATAAAGAACTCATCTCTGAAGAAGTAGTTTTTAGTTTTAATGATAAGAAATTAACCAGTACAAGCAGCACAAATGCAAGGCCAAAGACAATAATCTACAAGAAAAGCAACTAAACACTAATAGTATAATTTAATACATGGGATTTGATTTAGCCAAATACAGAAGGATAGCAACAGGCTACATAAGCAGGTTTATTGAAAGCTTAAGTTTTCAGGCAAAACTAATTATTTCAATAATCTTCAGTATTTCTGTTTTTATTACACTATGTGCATTTTTAATTATTCAGAATATACAGTCAAATATTGATCACCAGGTCCTCATGCTAAATCAGAATCTGAAAAATGTACAAATGTTTGCCCAGATAGGTGGACAAAAGCTTATTCTTAATTATAAAAATAGGGATGCACTTAAAAAAGCATTAAGCAATTCAGCAAACAAAATCCTAAATGAACACCCAGAAGTATCTTATGCAGTTTATACGGACAATGCAGGAAATGTTTTATGGAAGAGTAAATCAGCAGATTTATATGAAATAACAAAACCGGGCTCAAATATAATTCAGCCTCCAAGACATGTCCCTTATATAAAAATATCCTACACAAAATCAGGAAAGATACTTACATTTGCAGAACCTATTCAATACAATTCAAACTTTCTAGGGTGGGCATGGATTGGAATGCCTGATACCGGATTTACAATTGTCGGTTCAAAAAAAGAACTGATGATATTTCTGCTTGAGATATTTTTACTGGTATGGGCATTATCAGTTATTGGTGCAATTGTTAACTCTTTAATAATTACCCGTCCATTAAGAAAACTTGAGAAAGCAGCAAAATCAATAACAGAAGGAAGGTTTGGGTTTCAACTTCCATTAAAAGGATTTTTAGGCAGGGAGCTTTCACAACTTGTAAAAGCATTCAATAAAATGTCTAAAAGACTTAAGCAATACGAAGAATCAAACATAGCTACATTAAGTTCAGAAAGAAATAAATTCGAGTCTGTTGTTATGTCAATTGCTGATGGCGTTATTGTGCTTGATAAGACAGGAACAATCCAGATAGTAAATCCTGCAGCAAGAAGACTTTTAGAAATGTCAGGAGATGAATTAATTGGTCAAAAATCAATTGGAATATGGAATGAAACTACAAACAAGGAAATATTTAAGTATTTAAATGATATAAAATCTGACAGCAACTCCCATGTAAGCGATTATGCTAATTTTGAATTCAGAATTGAAGGTAAAATACTTAAGCTTATTATCACACCACTTTACGACTCAATTAATGAAATGCTTGGGGCAGTTATGGTAATCCAGGACAGAACAAAAGAAGCTGAAATAGAAATGATAAAGCAGGAATTTATCAGTAATGTAAGTCATGAACTCAGAACACCAATTACAAGCATAAAGTGTTATGTGGACACATTATGCTCACATAGCGAACAGATTGATATTCCTACAAGAAGTGAATTTTTATCTATTATAAATGAAGAGACAGACAGATTAAGTAACTTGGTAAACGATGTTCTTGAACTATCCAGGCTTGAATCTCCTTCTGCAAAACTTAAGTTAGCTCTTCAGGAAATTTATCCCGCCATAGATTACTCACTAAAATCAATAGTAGTACTTGCCGAAAAGAAATCAATCAGATTCTTAGATGATATTGAACCTGACTTACCAGCACTAAATATTAACCAGGAAAATATTGAAAGAATTCTTATAAATCTTTTATCAAATGCAATTAAATACACACCTGCAAATGGAATGGTAAAATTAGCAGTGAAAAAACTCGATGATAATATTATCTTCAGAATAATTGATAACGGAATTGGAATTAAAGAGGAAGATCTTCCATTAATATTTGAAAGATTTTACAGGGTAGAGAATAAAGTCCACACAATAAAAGGAACAGGTCTTGGGCTCACAATTGTCAAAAAATCTATAGAACAGCATGGCGGACAAATCGTAGTAAAAAGTAACCTTGGGGAAGGTAGTGTATTTGAATTTGCATTACCTATACCAACATCACAGAACATATCAAAACTAAAAGATTTCGAAAAAGAATCAAAAATTGCAAAGACAGCCTAAAATAATCTTGAAGTATAATATTGAAGAAGCGACGAAGCGTTACAAAGGATCGGTAGCTCAATGGTAGAGCAGAGGACTCATAATCCTTTGGTTACAGGTTCGAGTCCTGTCCGATCCA
>DUDS01000001.1 GCA_004769085.1 Candidatus Melainabacteria bacterium SSGW_16 | reverse complement strand
CCAATACTAAATGTTCTGGCTCTTTCTCTTTGGTTTCAGATGATTTGTAATGTGCACAGAAGTCTGCTTAGAAAAGATCTTAAATTACGTAGAATAGCAGTTATTGATGTTATTATTAGCATTATTTCTTTTTTAATTGCTGTGGCACTAGCATTTAGAAATTATGGAGTTTGGGCTTTAGTCTTCTCAACACTCATTTCAAATATAGTTAATGCATTTCTAATATTTTTTGCTTCAGGCTGGTTTCCAAGGTTTAAATTTTTAAGTGCTTCATTTAAGGAAATAGCTCCATTTTCCACATGGTATTTAGGTTCAGCTATTGTCTGGTATATAGTTTTTAATATTGATAATTTGATGATAAGCAAATTTCTTGGTATGAATGAACTTGGTTTATATACTATTGCATATAACTATGCACTTCTTCCTATTACGTTAATAGCAAACTCTTTTGGAAATGTTATTTTTCCAGAATTAGCTCGCTTAGATAGAAATTCAAAACACTTTTGGGAAACCTTTTATAAATTAAGTCGCTTTCTTGCTTTTAGTGTTTGTCCTATTGCATGTTTTTTGGTCATAGCTGCTCCTGACTTTTTCCCAATTATTTTTGGAACGAAATGGAATGATGCAATTGTTCCATTTCAAATTCTTGCAATATATGCGATGGTTAGATGCTTTTGGATTGATCCCTTTGGAGCCTTGGGTAATTTTAAATCTAGTTTCTTGGTTGGTTTAATGACTTGTATCTTAAGTATAGGTGGAATATATTTTGGATTAAAGTATGGAATAATTGGGGTTGCAGTTGCAGTTTTAATATTAGTCGGAGGGGCACATATTTTAGCTTTGTATATAGCTTCAAGTTCACTGAATAGGCTTTTGTCTGGGTTAAAAAGTGTAACTCCTTATCTTTTAATTTCAGTAGGTGCAACATTTATTGCAGTTGTTGCTCGTCATCTTTTAATTAGCTTTATTGGTGATTCGGGATGGTTGCTGTTTCTTGTTAGTACTGCAACTATATTCGGAATTTATATATTTGTATTTAAGGATAAATTGAGAGATATTTTTATTGTTATAAAAAATAAAGCATGAGCCAAGAAATTAAACCTAAACTATTTGTAATACCTCACATATCTACCAGTGATATTAAAATTCGTACTATTGAATTTGCTAAAAAAATGACACCTTATTTTGATGTTTATTGCTTAAAGTGGAAGGATATGATTCATGTAGATGACATAAATCCTTTTAAAAAGCTGATTAAAAGACTTCAATATGGGTTTGCAAGTATATTTCAACTTTTTTGTATTGAAAAAAAAATCAATGACATTACTTATGTAAAAGCTCCTTATTTTCAGGCTTTGCTTCTTGAAAAATTATTAGGAGTTAAGATTGCCTGGTATCTTAGTAGAACTTTTAATTCTTTTATATTGAGCATTGTTTGTCGTAAATTGAGAATCAATTCAATATTGCTTTCTTCCTTAAACTTTTATCTACAGAAAATGCCAAGTGTGAAAAAAAGTTTTGATCTTTTTGATTGGTTTGATGAAAATTCTATTTCCAAAGAAGTATTAAAAGATAACCTTGATCATTTATCTTATTTGTATAAAAATGTTGACAATTTTTTTGTGGTTTCTGATGCACTTTGTGAAAAACTAAGCACTGAATATCGAATTGAGTCTGTTCCAATTCCAAATGGCGTGGACTTGAAACTTTTTTCCAGTGTATCTTCTGAAAGTGTAAAGGCTGTTCGAGAGAGATGGGGGTTGAAAAATAAATTTGTTATTGGCTATATTGGTAATCACGGACCTTATACAGGGATAGATTTTTTACTTAAAGCGTTTGACGGTTTACGAAAAGAAATGAGTGATGCAGTGTTGTTTATTGTCGGTCCAACTGATTGTTGGAGTGAAGTAATTGCCAAAGCAGATCTTCAAAATGTAGTTCTTGCAGGACTTGTTGATCCAAAAGATATGCCAGCTTATTTTCATGCAATAGATATTGGTATTTTAGCTCAGGAAAAATCGCCAGGCACCGAATTTGCTTTTCAAATTAAAATGGTAGAATACACTGCCTGTAAAAAATTTGTTGTTTCTACACCATTGTTGGTTTGGAAGCAACTAAAATGGCCAAATGTTATACTTGCTGAACAAAATATAAATAAGTGGATAAGTGCTATTAAGCAAGCACGTAATTCAAAGTGGCAAAAAGAGTGGGATAATATTGTGGCTCCTTATGATTGGAGCACATTAAGCGAAAAGATGGCTAATTATTTAAATTCAAAATAAAGTCGCTATGAAAGTACTAATAGTTATAGGTGGTGATACAAAAAGATTTAAAGAACTTGGGGGTGATAGTCCTAGTTTGCCTAAATTACCATTATCATACCCTTTCTATGGTTACTTAAAAAATCAAGGTATAGATGTAGAAATAGTTTCTCTAAATTTTGAATCATGGGAAGGGAAATCAAAGCCTAGATTTAATACTATTTTTGGATATTTAAAACTTTTTTTATTAGTGCCATATATTTTAAAGTTTGACTTTATTATTACCTGGGGATTTATTGGTCCTGTAATTGCTTTTATTCTTTTGCCATTCTGTCAAAATAGAAAAATTTTTACAATGGTATATGCTAATGAATCAAGCAAATTAAAAAACTTATTTAGTAAAGTAAAAAATTCTTTATTTCTGAAAGGCTTAAAATTGTGTGGTGGTTTAATTTATATGACTAAAGAACAGATTGAGCAAGTATGTAATGAGTTTAACTTATCTCCTGAACGCGTTTTTCATTTACCTGTAGGTGTAGATGTTGAATATTTTAATGAGAAAAATAACAGTGATTTTATTTCGCCAGAGGTCTTAAAGTTACCATTGAAAAAATATGTGGTGGTTAGTGGTGATCAACTCCGTAACGAATTGGAAATTGTTAATGTAATGGAAGGCAGTGGATTAAAACTTTTAAGACTTACCCAATCAGTGAAAACGCAATTGTTTTGGGAGGACTGGAACAAGAACAAATCTTCAAATCTTGAAGTATTGTGTAAAGCCCATCTGAGCTTTCAGGAAGTTAGATATGGTTATCAAAATGCACTGTGTGTTTTAAACCTTGTGGATAATACCTGGCAGCCTGCGGGGTGGACTGTACTAATTGAGGGGATGGCATGTGGAGTTCCGGTAATAATGAACCAGGGACTTGTTACCAGAGAATTAAAACGATATAGTCCTTCTCCCCCACTCGTTGAAGTAGTTCAGATGCTAAGAAAAGAAGAGATTCAAGAGGTTTTAAAAAAGTTAACAAATCAACCATCCTATGCAGAAGAATTAGGAGTAAGGGGAAGGAAATTTATAGAGAAAAATCTGTCTATTGAAAAAACCGGCAAATGTTTGCTTAGTATTCTTTATGACAAACACCCTATTTAAGAATTAGACAGTAATATATCAATCATAGATATGAAAGATCATAAATTTATTTCAAGAGATAAACCCATTGTAACGATAATTTTATTAGGTGCTTTTTTTATTGCATATGAATTAAGTGTTTTAAGTCTAAAAATGGATTCACCAATTCATTTTACTGTGGTTACTTTTGTATTTATTGCATTGTTATCCTATCTTTTTTGGAAAAGAGCATTAAATCTGCTTATGGTATGGATCTTATTTGTAGGAGTTTTTAGGAAATGGTTGTTGCCAGGTTTAGCAGAAATTATATTTTTGTTTAGTTATATTATTTTAGCTGGAGTATACATCAAGTTTTTTACTGAACGATTACTTAAACGTGATGCAATAACAATAAAACATCCAGTAAATATTTTTATTTTAATTCAAATTATTTGGGCTGTAGCATGCATGCTTAACCCACAATTGCCTAACCCATTAGTGGGAGTTCTAGGAGTTATTATTCATTTTTTTTATATCCCAATGTTATATATAATTCCAAATGCTTTTAATACAAAGGAAGAATTACTTAAAGTACTCAGAATTTTTATATTTTTTTCAATCCCCTTACTTATATTAGGCATCATTCAATTCTTTAGTCCGGCAGACAGTCTAATAAACAAGTACGTCTCGGAAGTTAATCCAGTTGATATAGCACTTGTAGGAAATTTTCCTCGTATTACCTCGACATTTGCTTATCTTTCAGGATATGCAACTTATCTTAGTGTTTTAATTTTATTGATTGTTTATTTATTAAGTTTACGAAAAGATTCAATTGTATTTAATGGTTTTCTTTTTATTTTACTTGGATTTGCAATACTCAATATTATGATGACAGGATCCAGAGGCCCAACAATATTTACTTTCATATGTATTATTTTTTATATGTTTTTTACTGGTATTTTTAATGCAAAGTTCTTTAAAAAGTCTTTCTTTAGATTTATTATAGCGGGATTGTTTTTACTTTTTCTTGTTTTCTATACACCTATAGGTCAAAAAGTATATGGTGCTTTTATGGAAAGAACTACTGGATCAGAAGATCTTCTTCCACGTTTAATTGGTACTTATACTGCGCCATTTATATTTGCTCAAATTGTAGGAGTTTATGGCTTTGGTATTGGCAGCACTTATCCGGGGAGTGAAATTATTGGAGGTAATATAAATAGACTGCAGGTTATAACAGGTGGGTTTGAAGAAGAACCAGAAAGAATTATTGTAGAGATGGGAATTATTGGTCTTGCTGTAGCTTTCTTGGTTAGGATTCTGTTTATTTACTATTTTTGGCGTTTATATAGGACTTTAAAAGATGAAGATCTTAAATCACTTGCTTTAATTAGTATGCTATTTCAAATTCAATTTCTTGGATTACAAAGTTTGTTTTTTAATCATACTACTTTAATTTTTTATTGGTTTATACTGAGCTTTTTATTTCTACTACCTAAACTCGATAAGAAAAAAGAGAAACCTGAGGATGAAGGAGATAGAAAAATTTTTAATTATTAATAATAGATGATTTTATATAATTTAGTGAATAGATTTAAATTATGAATATTCTCCACATTGTTCCTTCTTATTATCCAGCATTTAAGTATGGTGGACCGATAGAGTCTGTTTATCTTTTAAATAAAGCTCTTGTTAAACAAGGTATAAAGGTAACAGTTTTAACTACGAATGCAGGATTAGAAAACAGAAAAGACATTGTAGTTAATAAATGGATAGATCTGGAAGGAGTTAAAGTTAAATATCTCCCTTATTATTTTTATGAACATTATACTTTCTCACCGCAATTATTCTTTGATGTTTTAAATAATATTTCAGAATATGATCTCGTTCACATAACGGCATTTTGGAATTTTCCTGTTTTAGCTGGAAGTATAGCTAGTATTCTAAATAAAAAACCTTACATAATTTCTCCTAGGGGAGTCCTATATGAAGAAGCTATAAATATAAAGTCTAAGTGCATAAAAAAACTTTATTTTTCTTTAATAGGAAAGTATTATTTAAATGCTGCTAATGGAATTCACTTTACTACACAGCATGAATTAGAAGGGGCTGCAAATTGTATAAAAACTAATACAAAGTCATTTATAGTTCCTAATGGTCTTGATTTCAGTCAATTTGCGAATCTTCCTGCAAAGGACTTATTTAAAAATAAATATTCTGTTTTAAAAGATAAAAAGTATATTTTGTTTCTTGGGAGAATAAATAAGCAAAAAGGATTAGATATTTTAAGCAGTGCATTCAGTAATTTGGCAAATGATTTTAAAGATCTTTTTCTTGTTATTGCTGGTCCTGATGAGGCTGGGTATAAAAAAGAACTTGAAAAACAATTTATTGATTATGGCTTGTCATCAAGAGTAATTTTTACTGGCATGTTAACTGAGGATAAATTATCGGCTTATGTAGATGCAGAAGCATTTGTTTTGCCTTCTTATTTTGAGAATTTTGGGATGTCTGTTGTTGAAGCTATGGCATGTGGAGCTCCTGTAGTAATATCAAACAAGGTTGGAATTTACAGAGAAGTTCAAGCTTCAAATTCAGGAATTATAATTGAAACGAATGCAGGAAGTTTGTATAAAGGGATAAAAAACTTGTTAGATAATCCTAATTTATGTAATGAAATTAGAAGAAATGCCAGAAGATTGGTAGAAGAAAAGTACAATATTGAAGTAGTTGCAGATTTAATGATTAATGCATATAAAGAGATTATAAGTCATGAAGTTTCCAATATCAGCCGTAATCCTAACTTACAATGAAGAAAAAAATATTGAAAACTGCTTAAAAAGTATTAGTGGTTTTCTGAGAGAAATATTTATTGTTGATTCATTCTCAACTGATAAGACATTAGAGATTGCCAGGCATTATACGGATAAAATCTTTCAGCATGAATTTGAAAATTATGGAAAACAGCGAAACTGGGCGCTTAATAATTTGCCGATTACTACAGAGTGGATTTTGAATCTTAATTCTGATCAAAGAATTACTGAAGATTTAAAAAAAGAACTAACCGGAATATTTTCTAAAAATGAGCATTTGGATTTTAATGGTTTTTTAATTGCTCGAAAGACAATGTTTATGGGCAGATGGATTAAGCATGGAGGTCATTACCCTGTTTATGATGTGGTCTTATTTAAGAAAGGACATGGAATATGTGAGGAGTCACGATATGATCAACTTTTTACTGTAGAAGGTAAAGCAAAGAAGATAAAAGGGGATATAGTTGATATAGTTACTGCTTCTTTATCCGATTTTACTCTCCGCCACAATAAATGGTCATCATTTGAAGCGCTTGATCAAACGTTAGGGGAAGATCAGTTGTCTAGGGAATCTGGAGTAATCCCTAATATATTTGGAAATTCTATGGAAAGAAGACGCTGTTTGAAATCTTTTTATATGAAGCTTCCTCTTTTTGTTAGACCTTTTATTTATATCTTTTATCGTTACTTCCTTAGGCTAGGATTCTTGGATGGGATTGAAGGATTGATATTTCATTTCTTGCAAGGCTTTTGGTTTCGTCTTTTAGTAGATGCAAAAATCTATGAAATAAAAAGGCAAATGCATAAGAAAGGGTCTGCTCTGTAAACAATTCATGATTATTCTAGGGGTAAATGCTTATCATAGTGATTCTTCAGCTTGTCTTGTTATAGATGGAGTTGTAGTTAATGCTATTGAAGAAGAAAGAATTAGAAGGATTAAGCATTGGGCTGGATTGCCTACAGAATCAATTGCTTGGTGCCTTTCTGATGCAAATGTAGATATTAAAGATGTTGATTATATTGCAATTTCGAGAAATCCATCTGTTCACATGCATAAAAAAATCATCAGGCTACTTACTAAAGCCAAGTCACTCAATTTTCATAAAAACAGAATAATAAATGCTGCACAAATTAAAGATGTAAAAACTGGAATTGCAGATTATTTACAAGTAGAAAAATCAACTATTAAAGCAAAAGTTGAAAATATTGAACATCATTTAGCGCATATTGGGAGTGCATTTTTTGTTTCACCATTTGATGAAGCAGTTTGCATAACTGTAGATGGTTTTGGCGATTTCGTTAGTACTATGAGAGGAATCGGAAAAGGAAATAATGTAAAAATTCTTGATTGGGTTGAATATCCTCACTCCCTTGGCATTTTTTACAATACAATGACCCAGTTCTTAGGTTTTTGGAATTATGGAGATGAGTATAAAGTTATGGGTCTTTCTGCTTATGGAAAACCAAGTTGTGTAAATGAAATGAAAAAAACAATTAAATTGCTTGATAATGGACTTTTTGAGCTTAATAAATCTTTTTTTACACATGATGAAGAGGGTGTTGAAATGGTTTGGGATGAAGGAAGTCCAAAAATAGGAAAACTGTTTTCTGATAGATTGGTAGATCTGCTTGGAAAGCCCAGAGAAAAAGATGAAGAAATCACTGAACATTATCAAAATATTGCAAGAGCAGTACAAGAGGTATATGAAGAAGCATTCTTTCATATCCTTAATGAGACTTATAAGAAAACAAAGCTGGACAGCATAGTACTTGCAGGTGGCTGTATTCAAAATTCTCTAGCTAATGGCAAGATAATAGAAAAGACACCATTTAAAAATGTATATATTCCTCCTGCCTCATATGATGCTGGTACTGCTATTGGTGCTGCAATGGTTGTCTGGAATAAAATTTGCAAAAAGCAAAGAAACTTTACAATGAAACATCCTTATCTTGGAGCAAGGTCTAAAGAAGAAGAAATTAAGGAAGAAATTTTAAAGCACAGTAAGGGATTGTCTGAGAATAAATGCCTTGTTGAATATATTAATGAAGAAACTCTTTTGTGTAAAAAAACTGCTGAGTATATTGCAAGTGGAAAAATTGTTGGCTGGTTTCAGGGTAGAGCTGAATGGGGCCCAAGAGCTTTAGGTAACAGGAGTATTGTGGTT
Organism: Candidatus Melainabacteria bacterium SSGW_16; assembly: GCA_004769085.1. Lineage (GTDB taxonomy): Bacteria > Cyanobacteriota > Vampirovibrionia > 2-02-FULL-35-15 > 2-02-FULL-35-15 > SSGW-16. Next base: position 110,035 of record DUDS01000001.1, on the reverse strand, counting down.
GATCCAAGAAAGAAAGAAATGAAGGATATTTTAAATGCAAGAATTAAAAAGAGGGAATGGTTTAGGCCTTTTGCTCCATCGATTCTTGAAGAAGAGACTTCAGTATGGTTTGAACAATTTGAACGGGTTCCATTTATGGAAAGAGTTTATAAAATTAAACAAGTAAAACAAGAACTGATCCCAGCTGTTTGTCATGTAGATGGAACAGGTAGGCTACAAACAGTTTCTAAGGAAACAAATCCAAGATATTATAAATTAATAAAAGAATTTGAAAAGCTAACAAACATACCAATGATCTTAAATACATCATTTAATGATAATGAACCTATTGTCAACACTGTAAATAATGCATTAGAATGCTTTTTGAATACTCAAATGGATATTTTAGTGTTAGAGGATTTTATAATTACAAAAAATGGAAAATAATTTTAACTGGAAAAATAAAAATGTTTTGGTAACTGGCGGTGCTTCTTTTATTGGTTCTACTCTTGTAGATGCCTTAATTAAAAAAGGTGTAGCTGTTAAAGTAATTGATGATTTAACTAGTGGAAAAATTGAAAATATTAAAGATCATATTGATGCTAAAAGGATTGAGTTTGTAAGCCATGATATTCGTGCATATTCTAATTTAAATGGTTTGTTTAAAAATGTTCATGTTGTTTTTCACTTGGCAGCAGATCATGGTGGAAGAGGCTATGTAGATTTACACCAAGCAGGACCTGCAACAAATTTATACCTAGATGGTCTAGTTTTTTGGTCTGCACTGAAAGCAAAAGTTGAAAAAGTTATTTTTGCTTCAAGTGGTTGTGTCTATCCTACTTTTATTCAAAAAGATCTCTCAAAAGAAATATTTTTAACTGAAGATATGGCCCGTCCCCCCTATGATGCTGACAATATGTACGGCTGGGCAAAGTTAATGGGTGAATTAACATTAAAATCTTATTGTAAAGAATATGGACTTAAAGCTGCTTCATGTCGTTATTTTACAGTTTATGGACCGCGCGGGGTAGAAAATCATGCTCTTATTGCAATGATTGCTAGGGCTTTTATTAAGCAAGATCCATTTGAGGTGTGGGGCGATGGTAATCAAATTCGCAACTGGACTTATATAAATGATATTGTCGAAGGCACTATTTTAGCAGCTGAAAAAATTGATGATGGGACAGCTATTAATTTAGGTACAATGGAAAGAAATAAAGTTATTGATGCTGTAAACTTGGTTTTTGAATATACTGGACATAAACCAAAAATCAAATTCAGACCAGATATGCCAGTAGGTCCTTTAAATAGAGTGGCTGATAATTCTTTAGCTAAGAAGCTTTTAAAGTGGGAGCCAAAAGTTTTGTTGAAAGAAGGTCTTAAAAGGACTGTTGAATGGTATTTCTCTAGTAGAAATAAAACCAAAGTAGAAAATGAGCTTGAAAGCATGCTAACAGGACGTTAGCTCTTATGAATATTCTTTTTTTTAATCGCTCATTTTATCCTGATGTTGAATCTACTGGGCAGTTGCTTACAGAGTTATGTGAGGATTTAACTGAGTATGGTCATAATGTGTCTGTAATTTGCGGAAGATCATATTATCTGGGAGATAAAAAATTTAATTTTTATCTTCAGTTTGATAAATACAAGAAAGTTGAAGTAATTAGAGCTTGGGGTACAAAGTTTTTAAAAAGATTTTTATTCTTACGACTTTTAAACCTTAGTACCTACTTTTTCTTGGCTTTTATCGCTGGATTTTTAGTAAAAAATAAACCTGATGTTGTTATTGTGCAAACTGATCCACCATTATTAGGACCATTGGGGATTTTTTTTTCTAAGTGGTATAAAGCAAAGTTTGTTTATTCTTGCCAGGATTTGTATCCAGATGTTGGAATCATTACTGGAAAATTAAAGAGCTCCTTCTTAAACTATTTACTTGAAAAAATAACCATGCTTTCTTTTAAGTGGTCAGACTGTGTGATTTCAATTGGTGAAGACATGAAGAATAGAATAATAGGCAAAGGTATAGATAAAAATAAGATTTTTGTTATTCATAACTGGGCTGATACAAATACTCTGTATCCTATTCTGCCCAATGAAAATAAATTTAAAACTAAACATAATTTAAATAATTCTTTTCTTGTTATGTATTCTGGAAATATTGGATTTACGCAGGGACTAGATAAACTTGTGGAAGTGGCTTCAAGGCTTAAAGAAAAAAATAATCTTAGGTTCTTGTTGGTTGGTGATGGCGCTGATAAACCTAATCTTGAAGCTCAAGTATCCAAGCTTGAACTAAAAAATATAAGTTTTTTACCTTATCAATCTAAGGAAGAGTTAAATAATTCTTTAAATTCTCCAGATATTCATTTAATTACTTCTCAAAGAGGATTAGCTGGTATTGTTGTGCCAAGTAAAATATATGGCATCCTTGCATGTGGAAAACCTTTTATAGCATGGGTAGATAAGGAAAGTGAAATTAGCCATATTGCAAAAAAATATAATTGTGGAATAGTTGTAAAACCCGGCAATGTCGAAGAAATGATTAGATCTTTGGAATGGGTATTTGATAATCAAAGTGAATTAAAAAAGATGGGTCAAAATAGCAGGAAAGTAGCAGTTGAATTTTTCGATAGAAAAGTTAGCACTGGTAAATTTAATAAACTGCTTGAGGAAATAAGTCTTTAGATTAGAGATTCATTTTCTAAAATCAAGGGATCTTCTATCCGAAGTAAATTTTTTATTTCTTTTTGATCAAGTTTAACAACGTCAATCATTGTATATGGTTACCTTTTTGATTACAAATTTCTCCAAGTACCACGTATATGTTTTTTTAATACCTGCCTGCAAGTCAGTTTTAGCTTTCCATCCTAGTTTGGTTAATTTTGAAATATCGAGAAATTTTCTTGGTGTGCCATCTGGCATTGAAGTATCAAAACTAATTTGACCAGTATATCCAACTATTTCACAAATTATTTCAGCCAACTGCTTAATTGACACCTCATGTCCTGACCCAATATTTATAATCTCACTGTCTGAATAATTTTGCATCAAGAATAAACAAGCATTTGCCAGATCGTCAACATATAAAAACTCCCTTAGAGGTTTCCCTGTTCCCCAAACAGTGACATTTTTTTCATTATTAATTTTAGCTCTGTGTACTTTATATATTAAGGCTGGTAAAACATGACTGTTTTTAGTATCAAATGAATCCCCAACTCCATATAAATTTGTTGGCATTACACTAATAAAATTTGTTTTATATTGCCTGTTATAACTTTGACATAATTTTATACCTGCAATTTTTGCAATAGCATATGGTTCGTTTGTTGGCTCTAATTTTCCATTTAATAAATATTCTTCTTTAATAGGTTGAGGACAATCTCTTGGGTATATGCATGAAGAACCTAGAAATAAAAGCTTCTTTACTTTATTTAAATAAGAACAATGAATTACATTGTTTTGTATTTGCAAATTTTCATAAATAAACTCTGCTGGGAAGGTGTTGTTTGCATAAATACCACCAACTTTTGCTGCAGCTAATATTACATACTCAGGTTTTTCTTTTTCAAAGAACGATGTAACTTCTTTGTAATCTAGGAGGTTAAGTTCACTGTGTATTCTTACTATTAAGTTTGTATACCCTTGATTTTTAAATTCTCTTAAAATTGAGGAACCAACTAAGCCTGTGTGTCCAGCAATATATATCTTTGATTTTTTCATTTTATGAACTATGAATAATTTCTCTGTCTTTAAATCCGCCTTCTTTTAGATATAAAGCTTGTCTGGCTTCTTCTAAATCTGATTTAACCATTTCTTTTATAAGTGATGGTAAATCATATTTTCTTTTCCATCCAAGCTCTTTTTCGGCAAGTGTTGGATCTCCAAGCAAGGAATCAACTTCACTAGGTCTAAAATACCTAGGATCTATTTCAATTAAAACATCACCTTTTTTATAATTTGAGGTAACTATTGGAATTGGATTGGTTGTAAAGTCTTTAATTCTTCCTTTTATTTCTGTTCCTTTACCTTCCCATTCAATTATTATTCCTACTTCTTTGAAAGCCATTTCTGTGAGTTCTTTAACAGAAGTAGAAATGCCTGTAGCAAGTACATAATCTTTTGGTTTTTTTTGTTGAAGCATAAGCCACATACCAGTTACAAAATCTTTTGCATGCCCCCAGTCTCTTTTAGCTTCAAGGTTTCCAAGAAACAATTTATTTTCTAATCCTACTGCAATTCTACTTACTGCTCTAGTTACTTTTCTGCTTACAAAAGTTTCTCCACGAATTGGGGATTCATGATTAAAAAGTATACCGTTACAAGCATACATGCCATATGCTTCTCTATAATTAACAGTAATCCAGAATGCAAACACTTTTGAAACTCCGTAAGGAGATCGAGGATAAAAAGGTGTTCTTTCTCTTTGGGGGGTTTCTTGCACTAAACCATACATTTCGGAAGATGATGCTTGATAGAAACGTGTCTTTTTCTCAAGTCCTAAAATTCTTATAGCTTCTAACATTCTTAATGTACCAAGAGCATCTACATTCGCAGTATATTCGGGATTTTCAAATGAAACTTGTACATGGCTCTGTGCTCCAAGATTGTAGATCTCGTCCGGTTCAATTTTTTGAATTAAACGTATAGTGCTTGTTGAATCAGTCAAGTCTCCATAGTGAAGAAAGAATTTTGAATTAGGATTATGTGGATCTTGATAAAGGTGATCTATTCTACGAGTATTAAATGTAGAAGATCTTCTTTTAATACCATGAACCATATAACCTTTTTCTAGTAATAGCTCTGCTAAGTATGTTCCATCTTGTCCTGTGACTCCGGTAATTAAAGCTTTCTTTTGCATATAAAGCTTATTATATTACATATGTAAATCTAATCTTGATTACGTGGAATAATTATTTATTATAATGAGTGGTTCAGAGGAAAATAAGTTAAATAAGAAGCTTCTTGTCTTAGAGATTAATGAAATACCATGGAGATTAATTGATAGATTTAAAAATCACCCCAAGCTATCAAACATTAAAAAGTTTTTTGAAGGCTCAAAGACTTATACAACAGTAATAACTGATGTGAAAAGAGATTTGGATGAAGCAAAACTTGTTAGAGGAAAGTCAAGAGAAGGAAAAGACATAGTTATTGATAGTGGTGAATTATCTCCTTGGATTACTTGGCCAACATTTCACCGTGGGATATCAAGTAATGAACACCAGATTAAGTTTTTAGGGCAGGACATAAGTACTTTTAAAGGTAAAGCAATCTGGCAGGATTTTATAGATAGAGGCTATAACATTGGTGTTTGTGGCTCATTACAAAGCTGGCCACCTCTTTATCCTGGGAATAATGGGTTTTATGTTCCTGATACCTTTGCTCATGATGAACGTTGTATTCCTAATTACTTAGAAATCTTTCAAAGGTTTAACCTGGATCAAGTTCAAAAAAATGGGCTTGTAGTTAGACAAAAAGAACTTTTATCGAAAGAATTTTTTCAGCTTATTTTTTTATTACCAAGGCTTGGTATTACTTTTAGTACCTTGATTCAGTCTTTTACTCAGTTACTTATGGAACTTACTAACAAAAATCATCTTGCAAGGAGAACAACTTTTCAATGTATTTTGTTTTGGGATATTTTTAAGTCGCTTTATAGTGTGCAAGATCCACCGGCTTTTTCCAGCTTTTTTACAAATCATGTTGCAAGCCTAATGCATAGATATTGGCATGATATTTTTCCTGAGGACTTTAAAGATTTTAAAGTAATCCGAAAGAGTGAACATCTTTCTGCAATCTTGTTTGGGCTGGAGATCCTGGATAATATTTTTAAAGATGCAATGAGTTTTCTTGAAAAGAATCCTGATATTACCCTTGTATTTGCTACAAGCATGGGGCAAGATACTATTCAATATAGTTCTTATGAAGGGTTCTCTGCTGAACTTGAAAATATAAATAAACTTTTTAAAATCATAGGTATAAATCCAAATGATTATAAACCACTCTTAGCAATGGTGCCTCAAGTTGCTATTGAAGTTAAGGATCCAATTATTAGAAAGCAAATTAACAAAGCATTAAATAGTTGTTTTACTTCTAGTGGAAAAAGGCTTTTTTCAGTTGATGAAATGGGGAACAGTGTTAGTATTACAATTCATAATCCAACTTATGATGATGCAACTAGTGAAGTATTTACTTACAATTTAGGCAACAATAAAAGTAAGACTATAGAATGGAACTTGGCTGGTATTAAAATGCATAAGCTTGATGTAGCCACAGCTTATCATACTCCTGAAGGAATATTAGCAATTTATGGTAAGGGTATTAACCCGGATGACTCAAGAAAAAAAATTGATTTAACTGAGTGTAAATCAATCTTGCTTGAGCTTGCTTTTTCACAATGAAGGTATAATTATACAGTCAAAATAATAATTTAAAGAATGAGTAAAGTTGAATATAAAAAAGAGATTGCAGTTCCCATTATTGACCTTGTAAGTCATTATGAGGCTCTTAAGGATGAAATTGATGCAGCTGTAAATGATGTTCTTTCAAGTGCAAATTATATTTTAGGCCCTAATGTTACTGCCTTTGAACAGGATCTTGCAAAATACCTTTCATGTAAAAATGTAATTGGCTGTGCAAACGGTACTGATGCAATAGTACTTGCACTAAAAGCATTGGGTATTGGAGCTGGTGATGAAGTTATTACTGTATCGCACAGTTATTTTGCAACTTCTGAAGCTGTTGCATTAGTGGGGGCTGAACCTGTTTTTGTGGATATAGTAGAGAGTGATTTTAATATAGATGTATCAAAGATTGAAAAAGCAATTACAAAAAAAACAAAATGTATTATCCCGGTACATTTATATGGTCAGTCATGTGAAATTGAAGAAGTAGTAAAAATTGCGAATAACCATGGTTTGTATGTTATAGAGGATTGTGCACAGGCAATTGGTGCAAAATACAATGGCAAAATGGTTGGTACTTTTGGAAATATTGGCACTACCAGTTTTTATCCCACAAAAAATCTTGGGTGTTTTGGTGATGGCGGTGCACTTTTTACGAATGACTCTGCGCTTGCTGAAAAGATCAGACTTCTCAGAATGCATGGCTCTCCAAAAAGATATGTCCACGATATTGTAGGCTTTAACAGCAGGCTTGATGAAATTCAGGCTGCAATACTAAGAATTAAATTAAAACATCTGGACAGGTGGAACCAGGCAAGAAAAGATACTGGGGATTACTTTAGTTCTTGTCTTTCAGGCATTGAAGAAATTGTTATCCCATCTATAAAACCAAACTGTACCCATATTTTTCATCAATATACTATAAGGACAAAATCCAGGGATAAATTACAGGAAGAGCTAAAAAAGAAAAAAATTGATACTTTGATTTATTATCCAATACCTATTCACAAACAAAAAGCATTTTCTTACTTAAAGGGAAGAAATTATAATCTGTCTGTTACTGAAAGAATATGTAATGAAATCCTCTCACTTCCTATGTATCCGGAGCTGGACAGGGAAAAGAAAGACTATATATGTGAAAATATAAAGAGTTTTTTTCACAATAAATAACATTTTGTTACTACTTAGCTAGGGTAACATTTCTGAATAAGCTATTTAAAAGGTAAGATTTTATCCGATTTATTCGGTAAAATCTGAGCAATGTAGCAAGAGGATGTTCCAAATGCACATTGCAAAGCCCGACAAGCGAAGAATGAGCGAGGAGGGCGGTAGGCAGAAACAACATTTTATTAATATAATGAATTAGAATATCTTTGAGGTAAATTTTGTGCCAAAGGTTCTTGTTACAGATAAGTTGAATGAATCAGGGCTTGAAATACTTAAGCAGATTGCTGAAGTTGATTACAAGCCAGGTGTATCTGCTGAGGAACTTAAAAATATTATAAAGAATTATGATGCCCTGCTAATAAGAAGTGGTACCAAGGTAACAAAAGAAATAATTGAAGCCTGTAATTCAAAAATGAAAATTATAGGACGTGCAGGTGTTGGTGTTGATAATGTTGATCTAGAAGCTGCTACAAATAAAGGAATTATTGTAGTTAATTCACCTGAAGGAAATACTACAGCAGCTGCAGAACATACATTTGCAATGATTATGTCTCTTGCCAGGCAAATTCCTGCAGCTGATACCTCAATGAAGAAAAAAGAATGGAAAAGATCCAGTTTTGTTGGATTTGAACTTTTTAATAAAACAATTGGAATTGTGGGCTTGGGCAAAATTGGTACAAGGGTTGGTATTATTGCAAAATCTGTGGGCATGAAAGTGATTACTTTTGATCCTTTTGTTGATAAAGAAGCAGTATCAAAACTTGGTTTTCAGCTTGTCACCCTGGATGAAATCTGGAAGAACTCTGATATTATTTCATTTCATATTCCAAAGACACCAGAGACTACGAATTTACTGAACACTGAAATTTTTAAAAAATGCAAGAAGGGTGTAAGGATTATTAATTGTGCCAGAGGTGGGATTGTGGATGAAAATGCTTTAGCTGAAGCAATTAAAACCGGGCATGTGGCTGGTGCTGCTTTTGATGTATTTGAAGAAGAACCTTTAAAAGACAGTCCGTTACTTTATCTTGGGGATAAGATTGTACTTACACCACACCTTGGAGCAAGCACTGAAGAAGCCCAGTTAAATGTTGCTCTTGATGTAGCAGAACAAATAAGAGACGTTTTATCAGGTGGGTTTGCAAGAAGTGCAGTTAATCTGCCTGCAATGAAACCTGAAACTATCCTGCAGGTAAAACCGTTTATGGATTTAGCAATAAGTCTTGGCAAGATAGCTGCACAGCTTATAGATGGAAAGGTGTTTGAGATCCGGATTGAAGCTAGGGGAGAGCTTGCAAAGAAAAATACTGAGCCACTTGTAGTAGCAGTTATAAAAGGAGTATTATCCTGCAGCATTGAAGGAGTAAATTTTGTAAATGCTCCTGTTGTTGCAAAAACCAGAAACATAAAAATAGTTGAGTCAAAATCTTCTGATACGAGTGATTATGTTGAAGAATTGAAAGTTATAGTAAGAACTGATAAAGGGGAAAAACTCATTGCTGGTACCCTGCTGGCAAATAATGTTTCTGCAGTAATCCAGATAGATGACTATGCTATGAGTGCTACTCTGGCTGAACATATGCTGGTGACGCATCATAAGGATAAACCCGGTATGGTTGCACAGGTTTCTACAATACTCTGGAAAGAGAACGTAAACATAAGTTCAATGCATGTGGGCAGAGAAGGCCCAAGAAAAATGTCAGTAATGATATTAAATTTAGATGATCCTATTCCTGCCGAAGTCTTAAAGAAAGTTGGAGAAATAGAAGGAATTTCAGAAGCCAGATATGTAACTCTAAAAGGTTGATTTGCTGTTTTTTTTTGCTAATACATAATTTGACAGGATAAAATGATAGAATTATTTTCTGCTAAAAAGGGATTTAACTATGCCAAATGTAAAACTTTTACTTAATGAAAAGGTCCACAAGCTGGGTGAAGTGGGTGAAATAGTCTCGGTTAAACCAGGTTATGCCAGAAATTTTCTAATTCCACAGAGACTTGGAACAATTCCAACACCTGGTGAAATTAAAAGGATTCAGAAGAAAAAAGCTCTCCTAGAAAAACAGTATCAGGAAGAAAAACAACAAGCAGAAGAACTTGCAAAAAAAATAACAGAACTTGGAAAAATCACTATTACTGTTAAAGCAGGTGAAGCAGGTAAGCTTTACGGAAGAATTACTGCCAAAGAAATTGTAGAAAGATTAAAAGATGATGCTGATATTGAAATCTCAAAAAAACAGGTTCTTTTAAAAAAACCAATATCTGAAGTTGGTGAGTTTCAGATTAAATTTAAACTACATAGTGAAATTACACCCGAAATAAAGCTTGTTATTAAGGACGAAGAACAGTAAAGTTTTGTATTATAATTTCCCTTAAAACCTGCTTCTTAATTCCCATAGATGTTAAATAAAATCCCTTATTCATTGAAGTTTCTGTTAATAGGTTCCTGTATTTATACAGTTTTTGTACTGGCCTATACTTTACTTGTACAGCCTGGTAATGCCCAGCATAAAGGAGATCTAAGTACGGGTGAAAGATTATTTAAAAAAAACTGTTCAGGGTGTCATTTAAGTGGTGGAAATCTTATAAAAGCTGAGAAATCAATAATTGGTTCTAAAAAAATACTTTCAAAAGCAGTTTTCAAGGATTTTATTGATAACCCTCCGCCACCAATGCCAAAGTTTAAAAATCTCACTTCAAACCCAGAGCAATTTAATGAACTATACAAGTATGTAACTTCACTGATGGGTAAATAACCATGTATTTTATTACCTTTGAAGGTATAGATGGTTCAGGGAAAACTACACAGATAGAACTTTTAAGAAAAAGTTTTTCGAAGAATAAGAATGTTGTTTTTACTGCAAATCCTGGTGATACTCAGCTTGGGAAAGAATTAAGGAAAATACTGCTTCACAGGTTTGATTTAAAATTATCCGAAATAAATGAAATGTTTTTATTTTTTGCTGGTATTCAGGATAATTATGAAAAAGTTATTTTACCTGCTGTATCTGCAAATAAAACAGTACTTTGTGACAGATATTATGACTCTACAATTGCTTATCAGGGTTTTGGGCGCAGGCTTGACATAAATAAAATTTTAAAACTGGTTGAAGTTACAGGACTTCCAGAGCCTAAATTAACATTTCTTTTCAGGATAAATTTTAATGTTTTTCTTGATAGGGCAGAAAAAAAGGCATCAAAAGATAAAATAGAAAACTCAAAAGCTCAGTTTTATAATGCTGTAATTTCAGGATATGATGAGCTTGCAAAAATATATAAAAACAGGTATGTTGTGCTGGATGGTACCAAAACAGTTGAGGTTTTACATAATGAAGTAATTAACATACTTAGAGAAAGACTTAATATTTGCTAAACTATTGGAGCAATATGCCGAAGTAGCTCAATGGTAGAGCAACGGTTTTGTAAACCGTAGGTTGTCAGTTCAAATCTGATCTTCGGCTTTGCTAAGCAAAGATTTTCTGAAACGAAAATCTGAGCGCCGTTAAGTGATGATCAAAATAGCGAGGAGTCTGCGTAGCAGCGACGAAGCGTTATAAAGAAAGGGCGGCTGCCCGAGTGGCCAAAGGGGGCAGACTGTAAATCTGCTGGCGTAAGCCTTCGCTGGTTCGACCCCAGCGCCGCCCATGCCCCTCTAGCTCAGTTGGTAGAGCACGTCCTTGGTAAGGACGAGGTCGACGGTTCAATCCCGTTGGGGGGCTTTTTTATTTTATATTTTTAAAAAAAGTTGTGAATCTATTATGGATAGTTTTAATTACAATAATTTCTTCAGGATTTATTTTAGTTAAATTTTCAGGATATTCTTTATTAATTATTTATTTGGTTTTTATTACTTTTTATTACACAAAATTAAAATCAATCTGTAATTTAATAAAAAATAATCTTTCTCAAAAACAAGCATTAATTTTAGCTTTGGTTACATTAATAGTTATTGTTCTTATTGTGCCTTACTTCTTATATCCAATAGCTAATTTAGGATTTAAAGGTGGAGGAGGTAGTGATGCAGATGAGGTAACAGCAGCAGCAGTAAAAGCATTAATAAATTTTACATATCCATATTATACTAAATCTTATCTTGGAAACCCAGTAGGACCATTACCAGGCTCTTTAATTTTATCTGTTCCTTTTGTTTTACTTGGCAACATGGCATTACAAAACATTTTTTGGCTAACCATTTTATTCTTATGTTTAAAAAAGATCCTTGGAGATTGGAGATATTCTCTTTTATTTATCTGGACTTTAATGTTTACTTCACCTGAATCCTTACATGAACTTATAGTAAGTGGTTATAAGTTATCATCTACAATAATAGTTCTAGTTTTTTTAATTCTTTTAATTAACCATTTGAGCAGAAATAATATCAGTTATTGGAAGAAATATTTATCTGCAATTTTTCTTGGTATAGCATTGTCATCTAGAGGCGACCTGATTTTAACATTACCTGTTTTCTTTTCATTTTTAATGCAGAATGTGGGTCCAAAAAAATCTATAAAGTATTTTCTGATTGTTTTAATAGCTTTTATTATAGTTACTCTTCCTTTTTATTTATATGCTCCCTCTGGCTTTACTCCATTGCAGGTGCAATCAGGCAAAATTCTATATTTAGATCCTATTCTTAATTTGATTAAAGTAATCTTAATGATTATTTTTTGCCTTTTAATTTCTATGCAAAGGATGAAGAATAATAAAATAAAATTTCTTGAAGGCTGCGCAATTATTTTACTAATTGCACCTTTATTAGCTGTAGCGACTTCCTGTATTGAATTCGGGGGGTTAGATTTTAATGATTTGGCTTATAGTTTCAGTTCTTATATTTTTATTCTGCTTGCATATTTTTTAAGAGTAATTGAACAAAAATAAAATAATTAACAAACATATTCTTAAATATTTATCACCTATAGTTCTATGACTTCAATTGAATAGGGCTAAGTTTTCTTAAATTCATATAATAATTGTTCCATGTAAAACCTATACTTTGATTTGAACTTACTCATTGTAATAAATAAGAGTTGAAATGCAGCTTTTAATATTAATAATATGAGTTGAAAGAGCCTGGAAACAGATAACTTTAAACCTGAATCACTGTAATTAAACATTGTCCTGTACTTTTTTGTTAGAAGATCAATAAAGGTTATTTCACCAGCTGTAAGCAATTCTTTCCATTTTTTAGTTGTTGTTAGATCTTTGCATATACCGGTTTTTTGATTATCAATTTTAAATGAACTGTTGAGAACTTCAATATTTTCAAGCATTGCAGGTTCATAGGATTCATTGATGAAACCACAAATTGCTTTAATATTTTTTTCTGGATCTGTGATTAAGTCTTCATATTGTAACTGGTGATATTGAGTAGGCAGCTCTTTCGATAAAGATTTCCCAATTTTAACTGCAATAGTCCATATAAATATAAAAACTATTATGTTTTTCATTGCTGAATCCTTAAAGAAATCTGAGTATTTCCATGAACAATAAACCGCTCTTGGATCCCTATAAACAGTAATAATTTTTGCCTGTGGGTATGCTTTTAATATCTGAGAGACTGTACGAATATGTCCAGGAGACTTTTCAAGCCATCTGGTCTTATTTTTTCTTATTGTTAGAAAATTTACACATAGATTAAAAACATCAGTCTTGTTATCTAATTTTCCAGATTCATTTATTTTTTTTATTTCATTGTATTTTTGAATTATTTCTGTAGAAAAATTTCCATTTTTAATATCACTATAAGTGTTCCAGATGCCTTCTTGAAAAATAGTTAAAACACTTAATGCTAATTTCTCAAAATCTCTTTGTTTTTCATAATAATTACAAACAGAATAAACTTTTGGTTTAATGTCTCTGAAAAAATGAGTTTCATTTTCTATCCAATAGATATTTTTATGATTTCCTAAGATTTTAGCTAGAAGAGATGTGCCAGATCTCCCGCACCCAACAATAAATATTGGAGGATTTAGTTTTTTACCTTCTAATTCAAGTTTTTGGGACTGCATTTTATACTTTTGCTTCAAATAATTTTATATCCAATTTATCAAAAGGGTCATTCTCATTATATTTCCATTCTTTATTTATCTTATAGATTTCCCTTAGTCTGTTTTCTATTAATCTTCCTTTGTCTTTGGGGTGAAAAGTTATTAGCCATACCCTTTTGTGCTTTTTAAAGTATGGTTCCAGCTCTGGTATTGAAATTAAATGCATTAACCTGGGAGGCTCATATTGAAAATATTTTATTGTCAGGTCATTTCTTCTTGAATAATAATCGAAAAGATACCTTTTGTTGTACCAGGCATCAAATATTAATAAGTCTGAGTTGGTGGCATTATTATCAATAACTTTAACGGCTTCTCTCCAGTTGGTTTCTCTATATGTAAATGGGAATGAGTTAATATGGTAAGTTCGAATATTAAGAAGACTTAAAATTATTATTGAGCTGATAATAAGGGTCCGGAAGTATTTATTCATTCCTGTCAGACCTGCTGCTATTAAAATATAAAAAAATGAAGAGTTAATCAGATTATATCTGTCCAGGTAAATTGGTCTATAAAGTTTTGAAATAAGATACATGGCTAACAGTGGTGTCAGAAAAAACAACAATAAAAAAAGACTTCTTTTATTCCGTGATGATAAATTCCAAGCTATTAGTGCTATGAAAATAGTAGCCAGTATTAAAGAACCCGAAAAGCAATATATAAATGTGTCCATTACCGTCATTAAGGATGGATCAGGAATTCCTCCAGCAAGTGGACGAATCTTTAGAAGAGAAGGGTTAACATATCTGTAAAGTTTGATTATCCAGGGTAGAAATATAACTAGTATTAGTAATTGTAATTTTATCCAGGATTTTAAATTAATCCCGGGAATTTTATCTCTGGTTAATTTTAAAATTAACAGGTAAATATTCTGGGCAATTATAATAAAAAATCCAATCATATGGTTGTATACTAAGAGAATTGAAGATATTAAGTAACCAGCCTTGTATTTAAAATTACCTTCTTCAATTAGTTTTATATAAAAGTAAACTGAAATGAGTGCTAATAGAGAACTTAGAGTGTATGGTCTTGCTTCCTGTGTATGATTTATATGAAAAACAGATATTGTTAGCAAGAGAGAACTTAAAATCCCAACCTGATTACTGTATAGTAGTACCCCAATTCTGAAAGCCATGTAAACTAGTCCTAAACTAAAAACAACGTTTGGCAATCTGATGAAAAACTCTGATTTCCCGAAGATAGAAATCCAGAAGTGTAGAACTATACTGAACAATGGATTCTGTCTTGAGAATGAAGTTTCATTTAATAATTGGATGAAATTACTGTGAGATGCTATCCAGGTTGATAAGCCTTCGTCAAGCCAGATGCTTTTATAATCCAGTTTATATATCCTGAGCAGAAATGCAATAAGGATGATTACAATAAGGATTAATTTCTCATTGACATTAAGATTCTTGGTTTCATCAGATGATGCCACCCCAGGTTACCCAGCTTTCGTAAGACTTAGATAGATCTTGAATTTTCTTTCTTTGTGTTAGCAATTATGCCATGTTGTATAGTACTGTACCATTTACTACTATTGTTGTTCCTTATTAAAACAATTAATTTTTACTTCTTGCATGTACTCTTACATAGAATTCATGCTTAGTAGTTGCAGCTTTAATTCTGTTTACAAGTTCTGTCTCAGAAATAGGGTATCTCCTGAATATTTCACTTGATTTGCTGAGATCAGCTAGATAATTTCCTATGCCTCTTTGTTCTAAATACTTAGTAAATTCGTGTACTGAGCCATTTACAACATTTATACAGCTAGGATCATCCGGAATAGGTGAATAATAAGAGTATCCATCTCTTGCCCCTTTGGATTGTTTAAAGTTTATTGTTGTCTGAACATTTTTTAAGGCTGCAATGTTTTTAAAAATCATTTGCTCAACTTCTTTTTGTGATTTACCTTTTATGTCATTTGGTGAATAATGTGAGAGTGCAATAGCAGCAAGTAAATCTATAGATATTGAACCAGGATTACTGTTTACACTTACATCAAAAAGCTCTCTGTCTGAACACATCATAAATGCAAGCAGTGCACCTTCAGGTGTAAATCCGACTCGGATATTACCTCCCTCATCTTTGTATAGCCTGAAAGTATCAACATAATTATCAAGATCTTTCATATCCCATTCAGGAAAAATAACTCTACCATTGTTAACAAGCGGAAAATCTGAGAACCTTATGTAGTCTATTCTGTCTGCGCCCCATCCGCTAATGAGCGGATAGAAAGGACTCCGCCTTCCTAAAATGTGCAGAATCTGGTCAATAACTTTTTTCCCATCTGCACCCTCTGCCTTGCAGGCTTCAAGAATTGTTTTATGAATTGGTGAATTTTCATCTCTTATTGCAAGAATTGTTTCCCTGTCGTTGTCGTACCCGGGAATTGCTTTGTCCAGAACATGGCTGAATGGACCGTGTTTTAGATCATGTAACAGTGCTGCAACTTTTAATGCCAGCTCATTCTTAAGTAACTCATCTAATATTTGTGGATCGGTAGTATTTTTCTTTAATGCTTCAATTTGTTTTATTATAATTGCACTTGTTCTTACCATGTGATTTCCGCGATCCAGATAGAATCTGGAGAAAGTTTTGTTGTTTATATAATTAACCAGTCCGCATTGTGATCTTTCATATGTTGCCTGGAAATCATCTGATTTCATTATTTTTCTTAAGACTGGTGCATGTTTATCGCTGTAAACAATCTCTTCTAACTTAGGAGTAATATTGTCGGGTTTCTCATATCGTTCTCTGCCTTCATCAGTTCTTAAAAAGCCCATTAATTTTTTAAGATGTTGTGCAGCTAATTTTGGCTCAAGAATTATCTCGATAAACTGTTTAAATTTTGCACCAAACAGCTCAGGTTTTAAGAATTTCAAAAATGATTGTGCTGTAAATCCTAAAAATGCACTTGCTGCACCAAATGCCTGCATACCTATGGCCAAATTATGAAGTACCCCACTTGAATCCATTCCAATTCCTTTTAAGGAGAAGAGAATATTCCTTACAGCAAGAAATGGGGAGGCTGCTTGTTTTGCATATCCTTCTACTCTCTGGGTATAGTTTTCAGCTTTTCTCTTTCCGCCGCCAATGTAATGTGATCTGTCTACTTCTACAGCGCCATCTCTATAAAATCCAATCAGGCTTCCAAGTGAAAGAAGCGCTGCAGGCAGATAAGTAAAAGATTTAAATCCGTCTGAAAGTTTGTTTTTAAACAAAGATGTAATTCCTAATATTCCCCCTGCTGTAACCAGCCCACCGCCTGCAGTATTGAATAATGCATATGGTTCTGATTCTATAAAATGCTTCCATCCGCCTGGGTTTGCAACCCTTCGTCCAAAAGAATAAATTGATTGTTCAATTGGTTTTAAAAAACTAAGAGATGAAAGATTTGGGTTGTCGAATATAGAGCTTTGAACTGCAAATGCATTTCCTTTTTCTTTAAAACGAACCTGCCCCATACCGATAGATGCAAGCCCATCAGAGAATAAGAATCCAGCCAGTCCGCCAATGTCATTTAAGTACCTGCCGAAAATCCCCATCCCAAGATTTCCAATTGCCCAGTTCGGGCTTTCATGTGCAACGCCGGTCAGAACACCTGCAATAGAGGATTTTGTGTAGGCACTCCCAAGCGTTTCATACGCTTCGTCTTCACTACCTCTCCCAAATAAACTGCTCATTATTAACTTCCCGCCTGCATAAACTAAACCAGCAGAAGCCATTATGTTCAAAGCTACTGAACCAGCTGTTGCTGCTATTCTTCCTCTTCTTTGCCATTCAAGTTTTTCAGGTGAAACAGTATCGTGTGTTATGAATTGTATTCCAGGCTTTACAGTTCCTTTAAGTGGTTTATATTCAAAGATTCCTTCCTGAATAAATCTACTGTAATCAACTTCGAGGTTTCTTTGATTCGGGTCATGGTTTTGTTTAGGGAGAAAGTAACTCCCTGTGGACCGGTGAACAGTCCTGTGCTCAGCTACTGGTGCTGTTGGTGGCATCTATTATATTTGTCTCTCATACTATATCTAGTGCTTGAATCAGGTTGTTTTAAAATGACACACTAAATATTAGACTATATTTAAGTATGAGAGTCAATACAGTGTACTGGGAATGTTTATTTTTTATTTAGATTTGGCAATAGCTACTGTTTAATTTCCTTAATATGTGTGGATTTAAAGTATATATGGAAAATGTATGTAATATAAAGGCTAATCTGTAGTCATTAATTAAATATAGAGGTAACTTAAAACAATTAATCAAGAAAGGTTTTTGTTACTCTGATAAGGAACCATTCTCAAATAATTAAATAAGATTTAAAATTAAAATTCATGGAAAGATTCAACATACTTTTACTTATTCTTTTACTACTAACCAATGTAATCGTTCTTTCTTTCATTTTTAAATTCTCAAGCGATTTAGATTCTATTCGAACCGCAACATGGGAAACTAAAGAACAGATAACTAAAATTAAGTAGAAACTTCCTAACAAGTTTAGACTCTATAATATAGAACAAGTAAAACTACATTATGGGAAGTTTTGTTACAAATAACAGCAAACTACAAAAATTTACTAAAATTATTTACCTGATTATTATTCTTTTTCTGGCACTTTCCTTAAGGGTCTTTAAGTTAGATCATAATTCCTTACGGACCGATGAGTGTCTGACATTCTGGATAGCTTCTGAAGAATCACTATCACAGCTATTAACAGTTGTTATAGGAACAAAACAACAACCATTATATTATCTCCTTATTCATTTTTGGATTAAGATATTTGGAACCTCTGAACTTTCTCTTAGACTCCCAAGTGTAATCTTTGGTATTGCTTCAGTTTTTATGACATATAAGCTATCAAGAATATTATTTAAGAGCCAAGAAGTGGGTATTATAAGTTCCTGCTTAGCTGCACTATCTGTTATGAACATAAACTATTCTCATGATGTAAGACCATATACTCTTGCCCTGTTTTTATCTCTTATTTCTATCTATTTTTTATGAAGGTATTGGAAAGAGACAGTCTTAAAAATATGTTTTTTTATTTAATTTCTTCAATATTATTAATCTATACCCACTCACAAGGAGCTTTTACTTTACTGGCTCAAAGCATATTTGCTGTTTCAATGTGGCTTTTAAAAAAAAAGAATAATACATTTAATTGGAGAACATGGTTATTTTTACAACTTATAGTTTTATTTTTGTTCTTACCATGGCTTCTAAATTTGATAAGAATAATTAGTGAGGATCTGAATGCATTTCTTTACTGGGTTCCACAGGTTACTATCTCAAGAGTATTATTCACACTTACTGATTACTATGCTTCTTCATTTGCGGTTTTCTATGTATCCTTATGCTTGATTATTGTTAGTTTGTTCCTTGCAAAAGATAAAATGCCAATATACTTATTGTTTTTAATATTCCTCATTCCATTTCTAATTTTATATTTTACATCAATATTGTGGAAGCCGGTTTACGTAGATAGGTACACATTTTGTGCTCACACACCATATCTTATCTTGGTAGCATCAGGTATAGAAGAAATAAGAAATCGTATAAAAATACCTTTAATAATTGTACTTATTTTTCTTTCATTTTCATTGTGGTTCTTGTGCATTAACAATTACTATAAAACATACTATCCTTTCCTGTATAAAAACTTAAACTGGAAAGATGTCACAAAGTTTATTGATAACAATGCTAAGAAAGATGATCTTCTGATACCTGATGCGTATTTTATTAAGAGTTTGATTTTTAATTATTATCCTATAAAAAAAGATATAAAAGTTATAGGCTTTGATTATCCTTTTATATCAAAGGCTACTTACGCAGATATCTCAAATGAGTTAGACCCAGCTTTGAAAAAAAGTAAGAGAGTTTGGTTGATCAAGTTTCATAGTGATGACAAAAACAGGTACATTGTAAGAAAGATTAATGAAAGTTTTAAGTTGAAAGACAGTTGGGCTTTTATTCCTGATATTGATTTCTACCGGCTAGATATAAAGCTTTATGCAAAATAACATATCAAAAAATAATAATCAGCAAAAAATTTATGAATGCATATTGCTAACTATAATTTTACTAATAGCCTTATACTTGAGATTAAATAAACTAGATTACACAAGTTTATGGACCGATGAATGTCTTACCGTTAAGCTGTCAACAAAAGAATCATTGTTATATACCATAGACTGTGTATTAGGCACTTCTCAACAACCCTTTTATTTCATTATCATGAATTTATGGATTAAGTTATTTGGCAAATCTGAATTCATATTAAGACTACCAAGTGTTATTTTTGGCTTAGCATCGGTCTTTATGACATATGCAGTATCAAACCGACTCTTTAAAAATAGCCAAATTGCTCTTATAAGTTCTTTTCTTTTAGCGGTGTCTGTATTTAATATAGACCACTCACAAGATGCAAGACCGTATACTCTTGCTACATTATTATCACTTATCTCAATTTACTTCTTTATAAAGCTTTTAGAAAAAGGTAGCTTTTGGGATTTACTTTTATATGTAATCTCTACAACCTTACTAGTTTACACACATTTGTTTATTGGAACATTTACTATAATTGCTCAGGTTGGTTACCTCATTACAACTTTGCTTTTCCGGGAAAAGAATGGTTTCAATCTAAAAGATTGGTTGTTAACTTATTTAATCATTCTGGTCTTATTGTTTCCACTGGCTTTTGCAATATTTAGTAAAATAAAAGGCTTAAGTGAGATAGCTTTTTGGGTACCTAAGGCTGACCTGATTAGAGTATTTAGAACATTTACAATTTACTTCTCAGGTTCTGATACATTATTTGTCATATTTGTTCTCTTAATAGCAACAGGTTTGTTCCTTTCAAGCAATAAAAGAGAATTGTACTTTTTATTTCTGCAGCTAATTACTCCAGTTTTAATACTATATGGAATTTCAAAACTCTGGAAACCAGCATTTATAGAAAGGTACACTTTATTTGCTTCTATACCATACTATATCCTGGTAGCTTGTGGCATTATAGAAGCAGGGAAGTATAAAAGAGTACTGAAAGTGCTTTTAATAATTCCAATACTTATATTATCAGTGTTATCTCTTCAAAATTATTACAAAACCTATGCCCCGTTTACATATAAAACAATAAATTGGAAGGAGGTTAAAAATTACATTGAAGAAAATGTAACCAGTAATGATCTGGTAATTTATGATTCGCCCTTTATTAAGGATTTAATATTTTACTACTACCCTATAAATAAGAACTTAAATGAAATTGGTTTTCCTTGGAGGGATATTTCAAAAGCTAATTATGATGCAATCTCTGCGCAACTCGAACCTGCTTTACGTAAAAGTAAAAGAGTATGGTTGCTTGAGTATCATATTGAAGATAAAAAAAAATTCATTCAGAAAAAATTAAATAAAAGCTTTAAGTTTGTTCGAGACAGGAAATACAACAAAGGGCATGGATTTGAAGAACTCAATATAAAACTCTTTGAACGGTATATGCCGTAATTTAAAACTATGCAACAGCTAGGAGTTTAAGTATTATAGGTACTTTCTTTAGTGAATCAAATCCTGTTAGATACTCTGCTTGCTCATCACTATTAAAGCCTTTAGTTGATTTATCTGCTTTTCTTATAAAACATATTTTAAAAACATCTGGATTAATCTGAACAAGCTCATGGTTCTTATTATTAGGTGTTATATATTCGACTTCATTATCTATATGAATTATTGGTTTACTTATTGACATTTCCCACCTCACTTAAATTACCCTAGTAGATATGTACCTTGAAAAATTAAAATGCAATTAAATAAACCTTTTGTTTTATCTAAGCTTAATCAAACCGGTTACAAATTGTTATTGTAAAAATTTTCACGTACAAACCTTACTTTCATGAATCAAGTACGAATCAAATCATTAACAAATCTGCTAATCATTTATTGTTGCCACGGAAGTACCTGCTGCAATTTTACTTGCAATGCTAACAGCAGCTTCTATGTTTAATAGTCCATATCCATATACTATATCGTTTCCTTCTTCTCCTAATTCATCTGCAGATTGAATTAATATTTCTCTGACTTCTCCTGAAGAAAGATGTGGAGCAATAGACCAGACTAGCGTTGCAGCTCCTGTAACTTGGGGTGCTGCAAATGATGTACCTGAAACTGTTGCATAGCTAGAGTCTGGGGAAGTTGTATAAATAAATGAACCAGGTGCTACTAAAGTTACATGATTACCCGTTGTGCTGTAGGACTCTATTTTATTTTCTCTATCAACTGCACCAACACCAATTACACCATCAAAAGCTGCTGGATATCTAATTTCATTTGTTCCAGAGTTTCCTGCAGTTGAAACAATTAGAATACCTCTGTTTTGTGCAGACTTAATTGCATCTTCAAGGAATTTAGAATATTGATTTGTACCTAAACTTATTTGAACTATCTTAGCTCCATTTTCATATGCTTTTTCTAAAGCACTTATAACTGTTGAAATGCTTGCTTCCCCATCTTCACTAGTAATCCCTATTGGAATTATTTTTGCATTCCAGGCAATTCCAGCTATTCCTTTATAATTGTTTGTGTTTGCTGCAATAATTCCTGCTACCTGTGTTCCATGTCCTATTAGATCAATTTGATCTAAGGCATCAAGTTGTACATCATAAGGAACTTTCCCTGCTAAATCAGGATGATTTATGTCAACGCCTGTATCAAGAATTGCTACAGATGTTTCTTCCCCAACAGTAGTAGCCCAAGCAGTGGTAGATTTTATTTGTTTTAAGTAGTACTGGTAAGAAAATGCTGTGTCATTAGTTGTAATTTCTTTATCTTCTTGAATTATATTTATTTTGTTATAGTTTCTTTTGGTGTATATCCTATCCAGAGTTAGTTTATAATTTGGTTCAATCAAATCAAATAAATCACTTTGTAGTAGTTCTTCAATTTGTTTTTCTTTGTTTTCATATTCATTTAATGGGATTAAATATGCATTATTTCTAACTTTTTTAAATCTTAAAATACCTTCTCTGTACATTAGTTTATTTGGTCTTTTAATATCTGATAGGCTCTTTTTTAAAGAGACAATCACAGAGTCATAGCTATTGACTTCTTCTGCTTTTACTGGAAAGTCTATTAATAGGATAATTAATAATAAGTTAAAAAAGATGATATTGAGTGCAGAATTTTTCATGGTTTGATTTACATTCAGCAGGATACTTAGCTAAAGTAATCAGCTTTTATTGTTTCTGGTTTTTGCTTTTTGCTTTATATTGCTTAAATAGAGGACTTTTTTGATATGACTTTCTTGTAGTTAAGATTGTTTTTAAAATAATTCCTTCTATAACAATCCACATAATATTTATTCCCAGTGATGCAAGTTTATACAACATGATTTTTTTTAACTGTACTATTTTGTAATAGTGACTAAGAACAATGTAAGATCTTGCTTACAAGAAGATTCTGGTAAGTTTTTTAAAACAGTATTTTGTTAATAAATATAGGTTTTATAATCTAATTCTTTGACTGATGTAATTTGCAAACAAATTTAAAATGATCATTTAAAACGAACAATCTAAAATCTTATTCCGTAACATTAGTAAAATCATTTAATAATCTTTACAATCTTCTTGAAATAAAAAGAATTAAGTTCTCGTTTTTGTAAGTAAGAGCTACTTATGAGAGTTATGGCATCTAACAAATGGCAATTAATTACGCCAAATCTTCAGGATATTCCTCTTGATTTGCCACATCATGGTGTTGCTGAAGTTGATTCAGGACCATTTAAATATACAGCTAAAACACGTTCTACAGGGTTTGATGTTGTTATTGCATCATCAACATTTAATAATGTGAAAAGCAGATTTATGTATCGTAGAGAAAGCGAAACAGGAAGTATTGATTTTAGAGATAAAAATCTAAGAGTCTGGTTTTTGCCAGATGGTCTTATAACTTTAAAACCAATAAAAGCTAAGGAATTATTTAATCCTTCCAAACTACGTGGTTTTGTAAAATTAGCACTTTTACAATTGACTTCTTATATTGAATCTTTAAAGAAATTTGGTAAATTAGATGCTTGAAATTAAAGTGAATGAGTTTTTAGGAAATGGAATAGTTGTTTAAGTTTTAGTTAAACAGTAGATCTGTTTGCTGAGAGTGTTCTTATAGATCCATGCACAGAAGGTTGATAGTCTTTTATTGTCCTAACTTTTATTATATTGTCTTCAATTACTATACGAACAACATCTTTTCCACCACGTTTTTGTGCCAATCGACCATTACCTTTAATACTTGGAGCTTCAATATGATCTCCAAAATGAGCAATTGCTTTTACTGTCGGGTTCTTTATCCCAACTTTTGCAAGTTCATTTATTCCAATCATTGTAGCTATAAGATCAGCCGGTTCAGGCCATCTTGGAACCCACTCAATCCTTCTCCCTTCAAATATTCTCCTGGATTCATTAAATAAAACTGCTGCAGCATCCTCTTTACCTGAAAAACCTTCATTGGTTTTTACACTTTTCTCATATTCATTTTTTGCTTTTTTAAGTAGTCTTCTAATCATTGTTTCTGAAAGTTTAGTTGCTTCTGAGATTTCTTTTCCATCCTTCGAATACTCAATTGGCATAGCATCAATAGAGTCATCTGACATTGAAATTTTATGTAATCCTTGCATTGGGAGTAAATCTTTTAATGTTCTAACTTCCAAGGTAGAACTACCTTTTTCATCTTTCCCAAGTGAGAGTATTTGTGTATCCAAGCTAAAAAACCTTCCTGCTCCCATCCATCCGTAACAATCTGAACAGGGTTGCCATGCTGAAGTATCTTCTCCTAAGCCTTTTGAGCTTGTCATAACTAAGCGTTTAACTTTTAACATATCTTGTATATTTGCAGTTTCTGGAAGTTTGTCTACAAGCTCTTTTTCAAGTTTTCCTACTGCTTTATTTACTGCAATTGTCATGCCACCACGTTCTCCACATATAAGCTCTGAAATATTCAGTTCAAAGTTACCTGCAAGTACCCAGAAAGTATTTGACTGGTCACCTTGCTTAAGTTCAAGCTGCATACTCGTAGAGTATTGCCTGTTTGAAAACATTGAAGTACCTAGTCTTCTGTTTTTTAAAGCATGTTCATGTGCTTTAAGTAATTTAACTAAAAAAAGTTCTTTCTTACTTTCAATTTCACTTAAGTCCTCAGGCATCATATAACTACTCTTACTTACGATAGAGACATTTTTTGGATCAATATTGTACTTTTTTAAAAGTGCTTTATTTTCAACAATTCTTACTTTTACTTTATCTTTTTTTGAATCAGGGGCACTTGTTAATCCTTTAAGTACTTCCTTTGGATCTAGATGAAACCACTCGGGTGGAATCCTTGCACACATATAAGCAAAGTCATCGCTATCATATATAGTGTTTTCTCTAACAACCACATCTAGTCCTTTTGAATAAACATAGTCAATTAAATCTTGAACAAGGGGACTTGTAGAATGAAATTTTCCTGTTTCAGGGTCCATTTCAGTACGACTTACTGAAAACCAGGGCTTAAAATCAATTACTTTAACTTCTAAACCATCTGGATAAGATTCATTGAGGTGTAGTCTCTCTTGAACTGTATCAACCACCTCTTCATCTAACCCTCTTTTTGCAATATCAATTACTCTTTCATCTAATTCAGAATATCTTCCATTTTGAACTTGGTCTACTAGTCCCTTAAAGAACAATCTCTCCTGTGCATCTCTATATAGTGGTCTTGCAAGTACTTGAGCAACCCTTGCTTTTAATATCGGATCTATAGCTATTGAAGACATTTTAAGTACTCAAATGACTAATTATAATCTGGCTGTAAAAAGTGTTTTTATTTTAACAAGAATAGACCTTAAAAGCAATTTATTATGGTACCCTTGTTGGGCAGATTTAGAATAAGTTGAATAAAAACTATAGGATTTGTGTGGTTTACCCACCAAATCCGATCCTATGAAAGGGATTGACCGAAAGAAAGTTCAGCTTGTCTGAACTTATAAAAATAATTACCCCCAACCGGATTTGAACCGGTGTTACCGCCGTGAAAGGGCGATGTCCTAGGCCACTAGACGATGAGGGCGCATGTCATTTTTCTGTGTGAACAGGAAAGCCTGTTCTTTTCAGTTCACCTAGTGATTTTAGATTAATAGAATAATAAAAGCAAGGTTACATAATTAAAAGGTAAAATAACTTCTTATGAGCAAAATAATTAACTACATAACTATAGTATTTACAGTCGTTGTGTGTTTTTCATCATTAGTTGCATTTGCAGAAAATGTAAATTTACTTAGTGTTCAGGATGATCCTAAAAATACTCTTGGACTTATTTATTCAATAAAACAAATTGAGCAGGCATCTGTACTTTTAAAGGATGGAAAAACAGAAGATGCTGAAAAACTTCTTCTGGGTGTAAAAAACTGGCTTACTGATGCATCAGAAAATCATTATAAATTATTTCAGACTTTCAGTAAAAATCAGAAAAAAACCAAATCTGCAAAGCTTGAAAAAGCACATGCACTCGACTTTGCAAATGCCAGAGACAGATGCTATTTACTGCTTGCAAAAATATATATAAGTCAAAAGAAAATTAAGGACGCTGCCATGCTCCTAGTAGAGATTGTTTCATCGCAGCCTGATACAGAAATAGGAAACAGTGCATATAAACTTTTACAGGAAATAAAATTTTCTGACAAATCTTAAATCAGTCTTTTATTCCTGTCATTGTTATTCCCTGCACGAATGTTTTTTGTGTCAGGAAAAATATAATAACTACAGGCAGAACAGTAACTGTTGTACTTGCCATAAGTAAAGCCCACTCTGTCCCACCGTGTTGTGCTTTGAACTGCTGAAGAGCCAGTGAAAGTGTATACTGATTTTGATTTATTAAATATACTGAAGGTTTTATTAAATCATTCCAGCTGACTAAAAACTGAAACAAGGCTACTACAGATAAGACAGGTATTGATAGCCTTAGATAGATTTTTCTGTAAATATCAAACTCTGTACAGCCGTCAATGCATGCTGCCTCATGGAGTTCTTTTGGAATTGTAAGAAAAAACTGCCTGAGCAGAAAAATATAAAAAGCATTTCCACAGAAGTATGGAGCAATAAGAGGCAGATAAGTTCCATACCAGCCAAGCTTCTGAAAAATAATGAACTGAGGGATTAATGTAGCCATTTCAGGCAACATCATGGTACACAATGTGATATAAAAAAATAAATCCCTAAATTTCCACTTCAGTACAGCAAATGCATATGCTGCAAGAGAGCATGAGAATAATGCACCTATAATGCTTAAGACTGAAATAATAAGTGAATTCTTTGTAGCATTAAACAAATTAACGAACTCAAAAGCTTTAGTGTAGTTGCTCCAGTCGGCTGGAGCTGGTATCCAGCTTACTTCGGAAGAAAAGATCTGATCCGGTGTTTTTAACGATGTAGAGATCATCCAGAATAAAGGGATTAAAAATATTATGCTTAGCAGTATCATTGCAGAGTGTCTTAAAATCCTTGAGAAAAGGTTCATCTTATTATGTTTTCTGGGTTGATTTTATCTGCGGTAATTCTTTTTTTTCTTTAGAGGCTTCCTCCAGAGATAATTCTTTGACTGTATTTCTTATCCTGGTGTTAATCTGAAATTCTATCAAATCAATATTTTCTTCCTGAAATTTTCTCATGGCAATAATCTGTGCATCGTCAAGCAATTTTGCAGAGTGATTTAAATTAATTGAAAAGTTTGCAACAGCATCTACATTTAATGCTCTTCCAAAAACATCAATTTTTCCTGCTTTTATTTCAAGCCTGTCAATCCAGAGTTCTCTAGGTGTTATATCTGCAATTTCACGAAGGATTTTTGACCATGGCCTTCTTTGATCAATTAGTTGTGAAAAATAATCTGCCTTTAGTGTTAAAACCTTATTTGTCTTTTCAATGTTTAAAAGCTTTGCAAGTTGTATCTCTGAAAGTTTTACTTTACCTTCCAGATTGGTTTGATCAGTATCTACATTTGGTATGAGCATACTGTTTATATAGAAAGCGCAGAGCATTGAAAAAATAATTACTGCGACAGAAGGAAAAATAAATTTTGCAACCAGGGGATCAAGATTTTTCATGAAAGGAATAGAAAATTTAATTTCTTTTGAAATTCCTTTTGCAGGCTTGGCAGTACCCTTAAAAATGTCCTTTAAGTCACCGGTTTTTGGAGGTGCTGCAACTTTTCCTGAAGAGAGGAAATTCGGAGTAGTATATGGGAAAATATTTGTTGATGCAAAAGAAATACCAAGAACATTTGCAATTTCTGCCGGACTTATGTTCATAAGTACTTTACCTGTGTCAATTATATTTCCTGGCAGTGTAAACTGCTGAATGTTAAAAGGAAGCTGGGATAAATCAGTTTCATTTACAAAAGTGCCGTTTGTAATTACTTCTGCAACTTGGGTACCGCCAAGCTGTGTTTGTATATAGCTTATTGATTGGAATAACTGATCGTTTAACTGATGTGTAAAAAATAAATGCTCGTATATTGGTTCCTGCCCTGACCACACGATAAATTCCGAGCGAATCTGGGAAATCCATAAAGATGCTAATAGCTCATTTGATGGAAGCGGACTTAAGAAAGAACCAATTCCACAGAAAGCAGGTGTTACCGAAACAAGTTTTAAATTGCAGCTTTTGCAAAGCTCAGAAGCCATGCCCAAAAGCTGTTTATGTATTGCAATTCCAAGAACATCAAATCTGCTTGTACCGTCAGGATCAGTTCTTTGAGTGTTATTTAGCTGAATGTATGTGACTGACTCATTGACTGGATCGATATTTCCTTCCTGAGCAATAATTGAAGGAATTTCATCCTGTGGTATTGTTGCCGGGATTGGTATCGATAATAATTTAAGATACTGAAGAGAAAATCCTATGACACATTCTTTGGTTTTAATATTTAGTGATTTTAAGGTTTGTTTTATAAGTGAGATTGTTTTACTTGGATCCTGGAAAACCGGAACATTTAACCTGAAGCCGTTCTTTAAATAAACCTTGTCTTTTATAAATAAAAGTTCTACTCCTATAACATCATTTTCAGATATTTCAATTCCGATTATTCTATTTAATTTTTTTAGTTTGTCAGATTTAAAAAACATAAAATCCTATTATTATAATAAAACATGAAACTGCAAGAAATGGTACAAATGGAATCCCTTTTTCTGAAGCTCGTGAATTCTGCACAGCTTTTATAATTAGATGACTGATTATTGCCAATAAAGATGCAAGAAATAAAGTTAAAAATCCAAGGTTATAGCCAAGTATTACACAAATTAATGCAAAAACAGTAATATCACCGCCTCCAATTGCAATTTCACCTGGCGGTGTGGCTTCAGGAGTATGTCTTACGAAACAAATAAGATGCAGTGGGTAATAAACTATTTCACAGAAAAAGTAAATTATACCAATACCTGATAAGTAAACAATTAAATCTTGAACCTCAAAGGTAAAAACAGAAAGTCTGAGTATCTGGATAACTAAAATTAAGAATGAAAGTGAAGCGATTTTCTTTAAGGTGTTTTCTGACAGGTCAAATTTACCTAATAATGAATACAAGGAAATCAGAAATAAAACTATGATTATTTCATTTGTAAAAAAATAAAAGACAGACCATAATAACAATAACAGGTGAACATTGTCGAGATCTACTTTGTATTTTTTTATAATTCCGGAAATAAAATATAAAAAATCCATAAATGCAAATGCAATTCCTAAATTTGCAAATATTTTGTAAAGATTTTCTTCCCTGAAAATAAAACAGTACAGGATTCCAAGTGCAATGGCTGAATATGTAATTGGATGAGGGATTATTCTGTGCCTCAGATCAAATATTGAAAGCAGTATTAATATAAGTATCAAAGGAAAAAGCATTAATTGTTTGTGTGGTTCTATTCCTTTATATGAAAGCATTAAAAAAATAACAGTTGGTATAAGCGCAGTAAATAACTCAGTAAAAAAACAACTAATATCAATTTTTGACTTGCAGTAATGACATTTGCCTTTTAGAAAAAGATAACTTAGAATTGGGATATTCTGCCACCAGATAAGTTCTTTAAGGCAATTGTTACAGTGGGATTTTTTATTTATAATAGATTCATTTGTGTCATATCTGTCAACAACAAGTTTAAAAAAACTTCCAAAGCATGTTGAAACAGTAAACACAGCAATAGTTGAGATGATTAGTTGGGGTGTAAACAGCATTTATTTACAGGTGGATTCTTTCTCCTGTCTCGGGATTAAAGAAATATAACTTTTTCAGGTCAAAGGATATATTTATCTTTTCATTTCTTCCCAGATTACATTCTCCAAACACCTTAATAACAAAGAGGGATTCTTGTTTCTTGAAAACTGATGAAACATGTATTAAATACTCATTGCCAAGTACTTCTAAAAGATTAATATTTCCTGAAATATTTGCTTCATTTTCTGCAGCAGGACTATTTGTGATTTTCATGTGTTCTGGTCTGATACCTGCTTTGATTTTTTTATTTATGAGATTCTTGCGAGTAAATAATTCTTTAAGGTTACTGCTCATATTAGAGATTATTTTTTCATCATAAATTAAAATATCTGAGTTGTCGAGTACCTTGATATCGAACAAATTCATGCCAGGATTTCCAATAAATGTTGCTGTAAAAATATTCTGTGGATTTGAATAGATTTCATGCGGTGTGCCGATTTGCTGAACCTGCCCTTTGTTTAAAACCACTATTCTGTTTCCCATTGTCAGTGCTTCAATCTGATCGTGAGTTACATAAATTACTGTGGATGAAAGTGTTTTATGAAGTTTCAGTAGTTCTGCTCTCATTTGTGTTCTGAGTTTTGCATCCAGATTACTTAGTGGTTCATCCATTAGAAATAGTTGTGGACTTCTTATAATTGCTCTTCCTAATGCTACCCTTTGCCTTTCTCCTCCAGAGAGTTCTTTTGGTCTTTTTCTCAAATGGTTATTTATTCCGAGCATCTCACTTACTTTGGTTATAGACTGTTCTAAGTTTTCTTTTTTTACATGCTGCATTTTTAGGGGAAAAGCAAGATTATCATAAACGTTCATATGTGGATAAAGAGCATAGTTCTGAAACACCATTGAAATGTTGCGGTCTTTTGGTGGCAGGTTGTTTACTACCCTGTTATTAATAATGACTTCACCATTGCTTGGTTGTTCAAGTCCTGCAATAATTCTGAGTATTGTTGATTTCCCCGAACCTGAAGGACCAACCAGTACAATAAACTCACCCTCTTCAACCTGAAGATTTATATTATTTAATATACAAGTGTTGCTATAGCTTTTTGAAATATTTTTAATTTGTAATTTTGACATCGTGGAGGATTCTTTTCAGTAAAAAACATTTTACTAGCTTTTGTATTTGAACTGAATGACTAGATGCTATTTATTACTAAATATTCTTTTAAAAAGTAATTGGTTGTGGCTTTAAGTCACGGCTTACATGTTCAAATGCCTTGATTACATACTCTATGTCATCTTGGCTGTGTGTAGCAATTGGTGTTAATCGGATTCGTGGCTGCTTTACTGTCGGAGGTCTAATGGCTGGAGCCCATATATGACACTCATTAAAAAGTCTTTCTGATAAATTAAGTGCTTCCTGAATCTCATTGAGATAGATACAGATTATAGGTGTCTTAAACTCATTTAATATAAGTTTGTAATTTTTTTTAAGTCCAGAATGTAGTTTTTTTGCAACTTCCCATAGTTTTTCTTTTCTCCAGTTTCCATCTTTAATCAGATCAATTGATTTTAAAACTGCTCCGCAGACGCCGGGTCCTGGACTTGTTGAAAACATAAAGGCTCTGGACTTGTTTTTAAGCAGTTCATTTATATTTCTTGGTGCAGCACAAAATCCACCTTCTACTCCCAGTGCTTTTGAACATGTACCAATTCTTATGGGGAATTTATTTTCCAGGTTAGTCTCTTCTGCTATACCGCGGCTGTTTTTCCCGAATATCCCTGTTGCATGTGCCTCGTCAATTATAGTTATGCAACTATGTGTCTGTGCGATTTCAGCTATTCTTTCAAGAGGTGCAATATCCCCGTCCATACTGAAAACAGTTTCGGTAATTATGAAATTGTTTCTGTATTTACTGCTGTTGTTTTTTATAAGTTCTTCAAGGTGATTCAAGTCAGTATGTCTATAAATAAATTTCTCTGCCCGTGAGAGCCTTATACCATCAATTATTGATGCATGATTGAGTTCGTCTGAATAAATTGCATCTTCCTTTCCAGTAAGTGCTGATATTACTCCCAGATTAGCAAGATATCCTGAAGAAAAGAAAGTTGAATCTTCAGTTCCTTCAAAATCGGCTATTGCTTTTTCAAGTTGTACATGAAGTTCTGTTGTCCCGCTTAAAAGCCTAGAACCTGTGCTTCCTGTACCAAATTTGCTGACAGAATTTTTAGATGCATTTATAATTTCAGGGTGGTTTGCAAGCCCCAGGTAATTATTTGATCCAAACTGTAAAACCCTTTTGCCATTAGATGTTTCAACCCATGCTCCCCCTGCAGTTAAAACTGTTTTAATATCGCGTTTTAAATTTTCTTTTGTAAGTAATTTAAGCTCTTCATCTATAAATGAGAAATCATTCATGGTTAATTTATATTTTACTTATTTCAAAGCATTCTTCTTTCCAACGTTTAAATAGATTATGATCTATGCCAAATAAATCCAGCGTTTTCCCGACAACAAAATCTATAACATGTTCTAATTCACTGGGATTATGATAAAAAGCAGGTGATGCAGGTGCAACAATTACCCCTGCATGGCTTAGTTTAAGAAGATTTTCAAGGTGAATAGTACTATAAGGCATTTCACGGGGGACTAAAACAAGTTTTTTTCTTTCTTTTAAACATACATCAGCGGCACGTGTAAGTAAATTATCAGATGAGCCATTTGCAATTGCACTAACTGTTCCCATAGAAGCAGGAATTATAACCATGCCTAATGTTCTGTATGAGCCGCTTGCAATTGGAGCAGAAATATCATTGTTTGACCAGACATTTAGAAAGGCCCTTTGAATTTTTTTCTTTGAACAATTTTCCAAATAGGATAATACCTGTTCTTTTAATATTTCAGGATTCTGTGAGAGGTCTAAATTAATTTCACTCTGGGCTACTTTAAGGGCTCCATCTGATATAACCAGGTCTACTTTATAATTGTTTTCAAGTAAAAACTGTAAGGTCCTGATTGCATAGATAGTCCCACTTGCACCAGAAATTCCAATTGTTATGGGATGTTTTAAGTTAGTTAAATCAAAACCGTAACTTTCCATAGATAATATTATACAGATGAACAGCGTTGCTTTAGAAATTTCTCTAAATAAAAAATTAAATAATACAGATATTTATGATTATCTGACAAATAATCTTTTACTTAAAGTTCAAAAACCAGCTCAATATCTTGGTATTGAATGGGGGCATTTGCTGGAAAATACAAGTAAGAACAGAAAAGATGGCTTAAACAAACTTAAAAAATGGGAAGAAGCTGCTGTAAGGGCAACATTGATTTATCCTGATATTTACGAACTTGGCATGTCAAATTTTGGAACCAAGATTCTTTATGAAATTATAAATAGTCATTCAGAATATCTTTGTGACAGGGCATATGCCCCAATGTCTGATATGGAAGAGCTTTTAAGAAAAGAAAATATACCGCTTTGGGGGTGGGAGACTTTTAAACCTTTAAACTGCTTTGATTTACTTGGTATTTCATTGTCATATGAACTTTCATATACAAATGTATTAAATATGCTCGAACTGAGCGGAATTGGATTAAGAACAAGTGACAGGAAAGAAATTTTCCCTCTTGTATTTGCTGGAGGACCTGCTGTTTTTAATCCTGAACCAATGGCAGATTTTGTTGACTTTTTTATTATTGGTGATGGTGAAGAAGTAATAGTTGAAATACTTGAACTTGTTAAGGACTTTAAGAATAAAAACAATCTTACAAATCTTAACTCCAAAGATGAAAATCTGAAAACTAATTTACTTTTGGAACTTGCACAAATTGAGGGTATTTATGTGCCTGAGTTTTATGAAGCTGATCCTGATGAAAATCATCTTCCAAAACCCAAAATGTTTAATGGAAATAAAATCAATGTTCCTGAAAAAATATCGAAAAGGATGGTAGGTCTTACCAGATCAAATCAGCCAACAAAAGGGCCAATTCCTTATCTGGCATCAGTACAGGACAGGCAGGTGCTTGAAATCAGGCGCGGATGTGATCGCGGGTGCAGATTCTGTCAGCCTGGTTATGTTTATCTGCCAGTCAGGGAACGAACTCCTGAAGAGCTTATGAAACTCTCAACTGAAGCATTAAAGAACACTGGTTATGATGAGTATTCTTTTCTCTCTTTATCAGCGAGTGACTATACTTGTTTGCATGAAGCAGCAGTAACATTAAATAATACGCATGCTTCAAAAGGAATATCACTATCGATGCCTTCACAGAGGGCAGACAGGTTTGATATGGATATTGCAAATGAGTTAAATACAGTAAGAAAATCAGGAATTACTCTTGCGCCGGAAGCAGGAACTGAAAGGCTAAGGGCTGTAATTAATAAAGGACTAAAGGAACATGAGATTAAAAGAGCAATTGAAAATGTCTATAACAGTGGGTTTCATCATGTAAAACTTTATTTTATGATAGGTCTTCCAACCGAGACTTATGAAGATCTGGATGGAATTATTGAACTTTTAAGATGGGCATATAATCTTTTTAAAGTTAAAAACAAAAAACCTCTTGATATAACCTGTACAATTTCAACTTTTGTTCCAAAAGCTTTTACACCTTTTCAGTGGTTTAGCCAGAATACACAAGAAGAATTTAGATCAAAAATCTCATATCTGAAAAGTAAGGTCAGAGAGTACAGACTCAGGACTGTAAAACTAAACTGTACTGATCCTAAGATTGCACTTCTTGAGGCAGTCTTAAGCAGGGGTGACAGGAGAATGTCTGAATTAGTTTACCGGGCATATAAAAGGGGTGCCAAATTTGATGCATGGGATGACAGGCTTAATATTGGTGTCTGGAACGAAGCCGGGAATGATCTTGGAATTGATTTAAATCATGAAGCAATAAAATACAGGGAGGTAGGTTCAGCATGCCCATGGTATGTAATTGACAGCGGATTACTTGATAAATTCCTTATTGATGAATTTAATAAAGCAATGTCTGTAAATGAAACACCTGCATGTACTGAAAACAAATGTCATGCATGCGGAGTTTGTTTTGAATTGGATGTATTTAATGAAGTGACTGTTGATAAGTCAGAAAAAAATAAATTTGTAAAAGTTATTAATTCTAGTGAAGCCAATAAACCCAGGAATGATTTTGTAACTAATCCCAATGCAGATAAGAATGAGCCTCGTTTTAAACTTCCTGTCAAATCTGTTCAAAAGATAGAAATTGTACACACAAAAAAATCTGATCTTAAGTTTATTTCCCACCTGGACCTTCAGAGGGTGTTTGAGAGGGCCATGAGGAGAGCAAATATTCCTTTTGCATTTACAGAAGGTTTTAACCCAAGGCCAAAGATGCAGTGGTTAATGCCTCTACCGCTGTTTTATGAAAGTGGTTATGAAATGATGCATCTTGAATTATCTGAAGAGGTTAATGATTCAGAGTTACAGATTATGTTGAATACCCAGCTACCGCCTGAAATATATGTAAAATCTGTAAAAACAGTAAATTTGGACCAAAACCTTACTTTACCTGAGAATGTTAAGGTTTTATATAAAATTTTGACTTATAACCCTAACTTGTGGGA
The DNA here is from genome assembly GCA_004769085.1 of Candidatus Melainabacteria bacterium SSGW_16. Taxonomy (GTDB): domain Bacteria; phylum Cyanobacteriota; class Vampirovibrionia; order 2-02-FULL-35-15; family 2-02-FULL-35-15; genus SSGW-16. The sequence goes on along the minus strand of DUDS01000001.1, from coordinate 74,614 downwards.
AAAATATACGTGCAAGGCTAGAACTGTAATAGAAAGTTTCCTCGCAAAAGATTCAGAGCCTTTTAAAGTTTTAAAAAACAATAAAGCTAAAAATGGTTTAATTGAAAAAGAAATAGATATAAGGCCGCTTGTGGAAAGGGTTAAAGTATTAAGTGAGTTTCCGTTTGAAGTTGAACTTTTGCTGACTGGGAGTACTAGAGCAGAGTTAGTGCTGGATTACTTTGTGAAAAGCATATTGCCGGATGAAGAGAAAAATGAAGTTTCTGATAACTGGCAGTTAGTCTGGAAAATAAAAAAAGAAGAGATTTATTTTTGAGGTAATAAGAGTGTTTAAGTTTTAAGGGTTTAGGTTGCTTACAGTTAATAAACTGTAAGTGCAAGGTTTCAAGAAAGGATAAATTTATGAAATCATTGATTATTTCTGAAAAGGATAAAATTGCAGCAATCATGGAAGATGAAAAAGCTGTAGAGTTTTTTGTACATAAGGGAGATTTACTGCTGGGGGATATTTATACAGCAAGAGTTGAAAATGTCATGCCAAGCATTGAAGCAGCATTTGTTAATTTGGGCAATAATAGGATGGGGTTCTTGCATGCAAGTGATATACCAGGTCAAGGGAATTTATATGACAGAGTGCAGCCAGGACAGAAGCTTCTTGTTCAAATAGTAAAGGAACCAACAAGCAATAAAGGTCCAAGAGTTAATACTGCTATAAGCTTACCTGGCAGGTTTTTGGTTCTTACCACTGAGAATAATAATGTTTCAGTGAGCAGAAAGATACTTGACTATAATGAGAAAAACCGTTTAAAAGCAATGGTTACTTTATTAAAGCCACCTGGTGTTGGAGTTGTGGTAAGGACTGAAGCTGAAGGGAAAGATGAATATGATCTTGAAGAAGATTTTAAGATGCTTTGGGATTTGTGGAAAGAAATAACAGACAGACATGAAAATCACAAATATCCGGGGCTTGTTCACAGGGATCTGGATTTTATTTACCGTGTAATAAGAGATGCTTATACTGCAGATATAAATGAAATTGTTCTTGATACAACACATGGTCAGATAAGAGCACAGCAAATATTAAAGAACTGGACCGGCAGAGATGTGGAAATAATGCTCCATAAGGAAGGAAACATCCTTGCAGCAAGAGGTGTGGAAAAAGAAATATTAAACTCTCTGCAGACAAAAGTTGAGCTTCCCAGCGGTGGTTATCTTTTTGTTCAGACTACTGAAGCACTGACTGTGGTAGATGTAAACTCAGGCAGGTTTACCAGTTCACGAACTTTAAGAGAAACTGTTCTTAAAACAAATCTTGAAGCTGCCCATGAAGTTGCAAGACAGCTTAAACTAAGAAATATAGGCGGTGTGATTGTTGTAGACTTCATAGATATGGATGAAAGAAGAGATCAAATTACTATTCTTGAAGCTTTTGAAAATGCATTAATGCATGACAGGGCTAAACCACAGATAGGACAGTTAAGCGATCTTGGGCTTGTAGAGCTTACAAGAAGAAGACAGGGACAAAGTCTGCAGGAAGTTTTTGGTCATCAGTGTAGTTCCTGTGGCGGCGGCGGACTTATTTATGAAATTAGTCTTGATGGTGAGCTAAGAAGACAAAGATCGGGCGGCCAGGATGATAGGAATGAAAGAGGAGACAGAGGTGATCGGGGTGGTGATCGAGGTGGTGACAGATCCTCATATCGTCATCGCGGTGGAGGCATGCAGAGAAGATATGATCAAAGAAGGAGAGGTTCTTCTTATTATGGATCTCAGGCGGAACCATCTCCTGAAGCCAAACTTTCTGAGCCACCACCTGAATCATCTTCTGGGGGAACAGAGGATGAAGAAGAAGTAATTCCGGGTGATGATGAACAAGAAAATCTTGAAAATGAATCTTCGAGAAATGAATTTGAAGAGGAAACTCAATACAATGGTTCTGAAGAAGATGTAAATGAAGACGACTCTGATGATTCATACTCAAAAGAAGCAAAATTTAATGTTAAGCCTGATGATGTGTCCGGTGTTTTTACACTGACACCAAAAGAAGAAAGTGAATCCTAAGCCTCATTCTGCTGTATTAGATCTCGCTGAGCTTATAAAAAGTACCAGAAAAAAAACTGGTATTGAGTTAGGGCTTGAGAGGATTAAAGCCTGTCTTGAGTATTTAGGAAATCCACAAAAACAATTTAAATCAGTTCTCATTGGAGGAACAAACGGGAAAGGTTCTGTTACTTTTTATTTGTCTAATTTATTTAATAAATTTACTGATCTCAAGATCGGGCGGTATATTAGCCCGCATCTTACGAGATGGAATGAAAGATTTGTAATCTCTGAACAGGTAGCAAGTGATGAATTGCTTGAGAAAATCGTAGACAAGACCCTCCCGCAAATTATTAGTTTTGAAAATGGAACTAATAATTTTCTTACCGAGTTTGAGGTTTATACTGTGATTGCATTTTGTCTTTTTGCTCTTAGTGGTATTGAATTAGCGTTCTTAGAAGTAGGTATGGGTGGAAGGCTTGATGCAACAAATATAGTAGATTCTGAAGATGTACTTTGCTCTATTATTACAAATGTATCTTTTGATCATATGAATTATCTCGGGGACACAATTGAAAAAATAGCAAAAGAAAAGGCAGGAATTATTAAAAATAATGGTTGTATAGTTACGTCTACAACTACTGATTCATATGAAGTAATAAAGAAAGAAGCAAAAGACAGAAATGCTTTGTTAATTCATACGGATGTAGAAAACCTGCTGACATATAGGGATAAAAATATAGCTATTGCACTGAAGGCATGGGAATATTTAATAAACAAACTTGAAATTAAAATGTCTCCCGAAGTAAAAGCAGAAGATTTTTTAAAATCACTTCAGTTTAATGGTAGGTTCCATTTTTTTAAGGATGAAAAAATTTTATTGGATGGGGCACATAATCCTGCTGCAGCACTTGAGTTAAATAAATTAATAGGAGCCAATTATTACAGAAAAAAAATTATTTATATAATTGGTATCCTTGATAAGGATTATGATGCTTTTTTGAGAAACTTATTAAGGAAAGATAGTATTGTAATTTGTACAGAACCAAAGTCAGAAAGAGCAACAAAAAAAGAAATCTTAGCAAAATGTGTGGAAGAAATTGCTTCAAGAGCAATTATGTCTAATGATCTCAGAGAGGCAATACAGATCGCAAAAAAGGAAGATCATGATTTAATTGTGATTACAGGCTCATTGTATCTGGTGGGTGAAGCACTTGAACTAATATGCAAGAATGTTCTTGTAAAGAAATGATGGGGGTGAATTATGTTCACTGAAACACACTTAAAAATTGGAGATAAGTTGCCGGAGTTTACTTTGATGGCTACAAATGGACATGAGTGTAACCCTTATGAGTTTAAGGAAAGCAAAATTATAGTTGTAATTTTTACATGTAATCACTGTCCTTATGTTCAGGCATATGAAAACAGGTTAATTAAATTACAAAAAGATTTTGCAGATAAAAAGGTAACCCTTATTGCTATAAATGCAAATGATGAGATAAATTATCCTGAAGACAGCTTTGAAAATATGGTAAACAGAGTAAAGGATAAAGGATATAATTTCCCATACCTGAGAGATAAAACACAGAATGTTGCAAAATCTTTTGGTGCTAGTTTTACACCGGAAGTTTTTGTTTTTGATCAGAATAGAACGTTGCAGTATCATGGCAGAATTGATGATAACTGGCAGGAACCTGATAAGGTAACCAAACAAAATTTAAAAGAAGCACTTGAAGCTATTCTTGAAAATAAGCCCGTGAACAGAGCTGATACGCAGGCAATTGGTTGCACAGTGAAGTGGGCACATTAAATTGATGAAATTGATTTTAAATCTAGCCCAAACAGTTTTATAAATCCTTCAGCTGCACTTTGATCAAAAAGATCTCCTTTTCCATATGTAGCTAGTTTTTCTTTGTAAAGCGAATAAGGTGATTTTCTTCCGACTATAGTTACATTTCCTTTGAACAGTTTCAGTCTTATAATTCCTGTTACTCTTCTCTGAATATAATTATTAAACTCATCAATTGCTTTTCTCAAGGGATTAAACCATCTGCCATCATAAATGAGCTGAGAATATTTCTGATCCAGTATTTGTTTAAATAGAACAGTTTCACGGGTATGAACCAATGATTCTAAGTCTTTATGAGCTTTTAGAAGAACTATTGCAGCAGGAGATTCATACACTTCACGACTTTTAATTCCTACCACCCTGTTTTCAATCTGATCAATTCTTCCAATGCCATTATTTCCTGCAATTTGATTTAGTCTTTGGATTAGTTTCAGCCCGTCTAGTCTTTTTGCATTTAATGTAACAGGAATCCCATTTTTAAATCCAATTGTTATATAAGCAGGTTTTGAAGCAGCAAGTTTTGGGCTTTTGGTAAGTTCATATGCATTTTCAGGTGGCTCTTTCCACATATCTTCAAGGATGCCACATTCAACTGATCTTCCCCATAGATTTAAATCCACACTGAAAGGAGATTTTTTTGTAACTGGTACAGGAATATTATGTTTTTTTGCATATTCGATTGATTTCTCTCTGGTCATTTTCCATTCCCTGGCTGGGGCAATTATTTTAAGATGTGGTGCAAGAGTCATTACTGAAACATCAAATCGTACCTGATCATTTCCTTTTCCGGTACAGCCATGTGCAATTGCATCTGCTCCTTCTTTTTTTGCTACCTGGACAAGAAGTTTAGCTATTAATGGTCTGGCTAATGCTGTAGCCAGAGGATAATCTCCGTAAATAGCATTTGCAGCAAGTGCAGGCCAAATATATTCATTTATAAATTCTTTTTTTGCATCAATTACCAGGGATTTAGAAGCTCCTATAATCAGAGCTTTTTTTTGTATTGGTTTTAATTCTTCTCCCTGACCGAGATCAATTGCTAGTGCAATAACTTTTTCTGTCTTGTTTTCAAGTAACCACCTGATTGCAACAGATGTATCAACACCGCCTGAATAAGCTAAGACGACTTTATTACATTTTTGCTCTTTGCTGTTTTTTGAGTATGCAACCATATGATTTGATAGAATATCACATGAATGAAGGATCTACTTACAAAAAAAGATAATACTAAATCATCAAAAAAGGTATTACCAACTCATATTGCAATCATCATGGATGGTAATAGGCGGTGGGCAAAACATAAAAACCTGCCCGGTATGTTTGGACACAAGGAAGGTGTTCAGGCGCTGAAGCGGGTGACCAGATATTTAAATGATATTGGAATAAAGTATCTTACTGTCTATGCTTTTTCTACCGAAAACTGGAACAGGAAAAAGGATGAAGTTGATTTTTTAATGTATCTGATTCAAGAAGCCATTCAAAATGAGTTTGATGAACTTCATGAAAATAATGTGCAGTTAAATGTTGTGGGATTTTATAAGGAACTCCCTGCACCTCTTCCAAAAGTTCTGGATGATGCTATAGAAAAAACTAAAAATAATACCGGATTAAAACTTCAGGTGGCTATTAACTATGGTAGTAGGGCTGAAATAGTAGAAGCTGTTAAAAAAATTGCAAAGAAGGTTAAAACTGATGAAATAAAAGCTGATGATATTACTTCTGAAATGATTAGTTCTTATTTACTCACAAAAGATATACCAGATCCGGATCTGCTGATTCGCACTGGTGGAGAACAAAGAATTAGTAATTATCTGCTCTGGCAGTGTGCTTATACTGAATTTTACAGTACTGAAACCTTGTGGCCTGATTTTAATTCAAATGAACTTGATAAGGCAATTGAAGAATATAATAAACGGCAGAGAAGGTATGGGGTTTAGAGTAGAAAATTAATTTTTTATAAATGTAGGCTAATAATTTGGTTGCCTATGTTAAGATTCTTTTTTTAAATAAATAAAATAAAAGGGGACTTGTATGTCTAGCATATCTGTGAAACCATTAACTGGCTTAACTTCCTTAAGTCAATATTACACACCTCATAGTAGTGACAGAGCTTCAATAGAATATAAAAGAATTGTAGAAGCACATTCATTTGTAAGTCGTATGCTTGCTGATTCTGGGTTTCTTCACCAGCTGTACAGTAACATAACTCGTGAAGAGCTAGGTACATTACAAAGATTTATAATCAGCACCCCACAACAAATTTTCTCTAGTCCTGAACAGGGACAAGGAACTGTTGATGATATAGAACAATTACTTGATCAATTACAACGAAGGCTAGATGGCTCTTTACCAAAACCCAAAAACTCACTTCAAAATGAGTTAGATAGTGCAGAACAGAATTTACATCGCACAAACAATAACAGAGAGGGACTTACAGCTTTATTAGGGACAGAAAGTATAAATGAAGTAAATCTGCAAGAGCTTGTTCAATTAGCATTTAGAGATTTCAATGTCTTTCGACAATTAGGTGGAGAAATACAAAGGTTTATTCAGCCACTATCTCAAGACAATCAAAATCAAATTATTCAACTTGCTTTAAATGAATTTGACAGAAATAAATCAGAGCGAGCTGCAGCAATTCTTATTGGTTTTTTAAGTAGGTGCGGTAAAATAGACAGAAATACTGTGCTAGAAGCAGTTAATTCAGCGCTTAGATATAATGCAGGTGTTGCTACTAGAGCTAAAGATCCAGTATTAGCATTTGTACTTAAATTACCAAAAGGGGACGATTTAAAAGAATTACTTAGAGGCTTAAATGATAATGGTTTTTTATATGCAGTCGCAGGCAAGAAACAAGTTGAAGGATATCTAAACTCTTAAACCAGTGCTTCTAACTGTTGCTTTTGATCCTCAGCGATGCAAGCTTCGATAATAGAACCCATATCCCCTTCCAGAGAGGTATCCAGAGTAAAGTTTTGATTTAATCTATGATCTGTGATTCTGTTATCTTTAAAATTGTAGGTTCTTATTTTCTCACTTCTGTCGCCTGTTCCTACCTGCATTTTACGTTTTGTATAAATTTCCTTTTGTTGTTTTTGGAGCTCCATATCATACAGTCTGGTTAATAGAAGTTGCATTGCTTTTTCCCTGTTTTGTTTCTGACTTCTTTCTTCTGTGCAATGAACCATCAGTCCTGTAGGTTTGTGAACTATTCTTACTGCAGTTTCTACTTTATTTACGTTTTGTCCTCCTGCTCCACCAGACCTGGCTGTAGAAATATCTAAATCATTTGGATCTACTTTAATATCCACCTCATCTACTTCAGGCATTACTGCTACTGTTACAGTACTGGTATGTATCCGTCCTGAAGCCTCAGTGAGTGGAACTCTCTGAACTCTGTGAACTCCCGATTCAAATTTTAATTTACTGTAAACATTTTCACCTGTAATTTCAACGATTACTATTTTATATCCTCCTATGTCACCAGGGTTTGAGTCAACTATTTTTGTTCTCCACCCTTCTTTATCAGCGTATTTTGTGTACATTCTAAGCAAGTCACCTACAAAAATTGACGATTCTTCACCGCCAGCAGCAGCTCTAATTTCAAGCATTATATTTTTCTCATCGTTTGGATCTCTCGGTAAAAGTAAAATTCTTAATCTCTCTTCAATAGCATCCAGTTCTTTTGTAATGTCTTCTATCTCTTTTCTTGCAAGATCAATTAAAGAGGCATCGCCCTCATTTCTTATAATTTCTTTTGCACCATTTAATTCTTTTGTCAATGATTTAAATCTTTGATGCAGTTCATATGTCTCTAGAAGTGACTTTTTTGCTTTTGATATTTTTTTTAACTGCTCCTGATCCCCATATACAGAAGGATCAGCAAGTTTCTTATCCAGTTCATGGTAAGTTTTTTCAATATCATCTAATTTTTTTATTAATATATTGTCCATTTTATAATCCTATATTAGGAAACATATAAGCTTTTTGTGTGATTTATTCACCAAAAAGCGCCGTGACTGAAAAGCGAGTTGAGTGTTCGCACGAAACGAGCGGTATATAAACTTCGGAGAGAGAGGGATTCGAACCCTCGGTACTGTTCATCACAGCACACAGACTTTCCAGGTCTGCTCCTTCAGCCACTCGGACATCTCTCCTTCGTTTATAATCGAAAAGGTACTTTAACAAGTATTTAATTATATCTTATAAGACATATCATTTCTTCTGTGTTCAAAAACCATTTGATATTATTTAATCCATGGCTGTTTATATCCCGGAAATTTATCGTATAACAGGAAGAGCCTGTCAGTTTATTGCAATCTGGTTTTTTCTTAAACCTTTTTACTGTATTTTTTACAGAGTAAAAGTTATAGGTAGAGAAAACCTTCCAAAGGATAAAAAGTTTTGTATTGTTATGCCAAATCACTTATCGAATAATGATCCGCCTTTATTATCTGCCACACTAAATATTCCAATTGCATGGATGGCAAAGGAAGAACTTTTTAAGGTGCCGATTCTTGGATGGCTTATTACAATTCTTGCTACTTTTTCAGTAAACCGGGAAAAACTTGAAAAGACTACAATTAAAGCAGCAAAGGAAATTGTTGCAAAAAATTGGAATCTTGGAATTTTTCTTGAAGGAACAAGAAACAAAATTCCAGGACAGCTTGGAAAACCAAATGTGGGACCTGCATATATTTCAAACCTTGTGGGCATTCCGGTTCTTCCTGTAGGCATTGATGGATCAAATAAACTATTTGGAACAATTACAGTAAAAATAGGGAAACTGTTTTATCCTGATAAGGATTTGGAAAAAGCCAGATGGCAGTGTGCAGAAAAACTTTCAGAACTTACCGGACTTAAAGTGCCTGACAAGGAATTGGTAAAATAAGAATTATAATTTCACAAGCTTTGCATATCTTGGGTCCAGCAGCTTTTTCCCATGATTTCCAAAATTGACATTTACCAGGGTTCTTTCTCCCTCACCAAGCATCTGTTCTATAAGACCTTCACCAAACTTTTCATGATAGACTTTATCTCCTGTTTTAAAAATTACTCTTTGTGCTTTTTCTCTTGGCTCAGGAGTTTCTTTTACTACTTTTGTTACATTAGTTACGCCTTCATATTCGATTAATTCTCGCTCTTCATATTCTGAGGTTTTTCTTTTAATTCCTCTTTTTGAAATATACTGTCTGCTTTCTTTTGTTTTTTCATCCAGTCCGCCATAATAACCGCTCAAATGTTCTTTTGGAGCTTCATCTATAAACCGGCTTGTTTGTGAGTATTCCCGTAAGCCAAAAAGTCTTCTTTCTCTTGCATAGGTAAAATAAAGTTTTTCTTTTGCTCTGGTTACACCTACATACATTAATCTTCTTTCTTCTTCCAGCTCACCCTCATCCAATGAATCAATAGATCTTAGATGCGGGAATATTCCTTCTTCAAGACCTCCAATAAATACCACCGGGAACTCAAGTCCTTTAGCCAGATGCAATGTCATTAGAGTGATTTTGTTTGAGGTTTGTTTTAAATTATCCAGATCAGTGTAGAGTGAAACCCGTGCAAGAAATTCTCCAAGTATATCTTCAACAGAGGATGGTAGATTTGACTCGAATTCATTTGCAACAGAATATAATTCCTGTATATTTGCCAGTCTTTCTTCTGAATCCGGGGTTCCTTCTTCCTCAAGCTCATCCCAGTATCCGGATTTTTTTAAAATCTGATCAAGTAAATCACTTATGGAGAGTGACTTTGAAGCTTTTCTCAGATATTCCATAAGTTCTGTAAAATTCTGTACTGAGACAATTGTTTTTTCAGTCAAGTCAGGCATATCTTTTATTTCAAGCAATGTTTTATAAAGAGTGTATTCGTGCTTGTTTGCATATTCATCGATTTTTATAAGCGTGGTTGCTCCAAGTCCACGTTTTGGAGTATTTATTATTCTTTTAAGTGAAACTGAATCACTTGGATTATAGATGGATTTTAAATAAGCAATCACATCCTTTATTTCTTTTCTTTCGTAAAACCTGAATCCTCCTACAATCTGGTAAGGGATATTTCTTTTAATAAGTGCTTCTTCAATTGCTCTTGACTGGGCATTTGTGCGATAAAGTACCCCAATATCACTGTATTTAAAACCAAGTTTTAAAAGCCTGTTTGATTCCTTTGCTATAAACTGTGCTTCCTCAATTTCATCCTGTGATTCACAACAAATTACTTTTTCCCCTTTTTCTTTTGTTGGAATCAGTACCTTTTCAATTCTTTGTTTGTTGTTTTTAATTATTGAATCAGCGACATTCAGAATTATTTCTGTTGATCTGTAGTTTTTTTCAAGCTTTATTAATTTATTCTCGGGGAAATCATTTTTAAATCCTAATATTATTCTGAAATCTGCACCTCTCCATGAATAAATACTTTGATCTACATCTCCTACCACAGTAATTCCCCTGTCTTTCCATAAGGCTGTTTTATCAATATTTGCTCGTTCTGATTTTTTTGTACCTTCTGAAATAAGCCTTATCAGTTCATACTGTATCTGGTTTGTATCCTGAAATTCATCTACAAGCACATGCTGAAATCTTTTGTGGTAGTAATTCCTGACCTTTTCATTCTGCTCCAGAAGTGTAACTGAATGCAGAAGCAAATCATCAAAATCCAGTGCATTGTTTTTTCCCAGTTCTTTTTCATATAAATCAAATATTTCAGAAATTTTTATTTCCCTGTGATTTTTTGCTATGTCACCAAAAGTTTTTGCAGTATAACCTTGTGTTTTAAGTGAGCTTATAAAAGACCTTATGTTCTTTGGTTCATAGACTTTTTTATCAAAATCCAGCGCCTTAATGCATTCTTTTATTAGCCCTGTACTGTCTGATTCATCATAAATTACAAAATTACTTGTCCACTTGTAGTTGTTTTCTGTAGCTAATTTGCCTATGTCATGACGCAATATTCTTCCACAAATATTGTGAAATGTACCAATCCATACTCGACTAGCTATATCTTTAGATAATAACTGGAAAAGCCTTTCTTTCATTTCGTTTGCAGCTTTATTTGTAAATGTTACTGCTAGAATACTTTCTGGCATATAACTATTAGAAATCAGGTGGGCAATTCTGTGAGTAAGCACTTTTGTCTTTCCTGATCCGGCACCAGCAATTATTAGTAATGGCCCGGAGCCATACTGAACTGCAGTAAGCTGGTTTTCATTTAGTGTTGAGGTTATATCTTCTGTAATTAAAATTTTTGCAGGGTGTTTCATAGGTCCTAAGATGATTTTGGCATAAGGGAGAGAAGTTATTTACGGTGCTGAAAAAAAACCTGGTGGTGGAGCTGGTCAGCTTACAATGCCTACTGTTGATACTTTAGTTGAAGAATTAAAGTTAATACAGAACATAGGTACTAGAAGAATTGCAATAATTGGGACCAGAAATCTTTCTCTAATGCATCAGCAGCTTGTAGAGATATTATCATATGCTCTTATTGTAAGTGGTAACACAATTATAACCAGCGGTGGTGCATTGGGAGTAAATGCAGCAGTTATAAAAGGTGCATGCAGAGCTGATCAGAACAAACTTGAAATAATTCTTCCCCAGACAATTGGTCAGCAGCCGAGCGATGTTCAGAATGTCCTTATAGGAATTAAAGGTGTAGTAGAACATCCGGACAGGCAAAATATGACACTTGCTGATGCAAGCAGAATTTGTAACCGGGAAATAGTTGAACTTTCACACCAGCTTATTTGTTTCCTGTATCATGACAGCCACACTCTCAAAGAAGCCATAGAATATGCTCATATGCAGCATAAGATTGTTACTGTTTTTTATTTAGATTAGAATGAAGTTATGCCCTTGTGGCGGAATGGTAGACGCAACGGACTTAAAATCCGTCGGGCTGTATAAGTCCATGCCGGTTCGACTCTGGCCAAGGGCAGTTTTTTTATAGCCTCTAACGGAGTCTTTAAATTTATGTCGGTTTGTATAAAGTCATGCGGGTTCGATTCTGAACAAGGGCACGTTAGGGGCTTGATAAATCAAGCCCCTACTATTTAATGGTGCTCGTGCAGTTCATCAAGTGAGGTTACATCTACTTTTAATCCTGGTCCCATTGTAGAGCTTACATAAACTGATCTGATATAAATTCCTTTTGCTCTGCTTGGTCTAACTTTGGTTATGCTGTCCATTATTGCAGAGAAATTCTTAAGCAGATTTTCTTCGCTGAATGATCCTTTTCCTATTGCTACATGTACAATTCCGCTGTCTTTTTCTGCACGGAAGCTTGCTTTACCTGCTTTAAGTTCTTTTATTGCCTTTGACAGATCAGCTGTGACTGTACCATCTTTTGGATTTGGCATTAATCCTTTTGGACCTAAAATCTTACCAAGCTTTGCAAGCTGTGACATCATATCCGGTGTAGTAACCAGTTTGTCAAAATCCATCCATCCCTGTTCTATTTTCCCGATTAATTCTTCAGAGCCTGCAGTGTCTGCACCAGCCTTTTCAGCTTCTTTTACTTTTTCGCCACGGGCAATTACTGCTATTTTTATTTTTTTGCCTGTACCGCCAGGAAGTACTGCAGATGCTCTTACCTGCTGATCGCTTTGTTTTGGATCAACACCAAGCCTGATTGCCAGTTCTATAGTCTGATCAAATTTGGTTTTTATTTTATTTGTAACTTCTTTTATTTTTGATATTGCTTCTTTTGGCGTATAAGACTTTTTATCCCCTAAAAGCTCAGCAATTTGTTTTTTTCTTTTTGTTAGTGTTTGCATATTCTTTGTGGTTCAAGCGATTTTAATAAATCTCCCACCCTCCATTTTAGGCTTATTACGATAAGCCCCTACTCTACCGTTACCCCCATAGATCTTGCTGTGCCCATGATTATATTCATGGCTGCTTTAATTTCTCTGGCATTTAAATCTGGCATTTTATCTTTTGCAATTTCTTCAATTTGCTTAAGTGAAATTTTTCCTACTTTTTCCCTGTTTGGAACACCTGATCCTTTTTCGATTTTAATTTTCTTTTTAATCATGTCGGAAACAGGGGGTGTTTTAGTAATAAAAGTAAAAGATCTGTCTTCATAGACACTTATAATTACAGGAATAATCTGACCGGCTTTGTCTTTGGTTTTTTCATTGTATTCTTTGCAGAATGCCATGATATTTACACCATGCTGACCTAAAGCTGGTCCGATTGGTGGAGCAGGATTTGCCTTTCCTGCTTCTATCTGAAGCTTAATTTGAGTATGTAATTTCTTTTTCTTTTTAGTAGGAGCTGCCATAGAGGTAATAATTTAACACATTAATATAAAATCAAAAAGTCTTTATTATGTAATTACTTCTTCTCTCGATACAGCCAATGCTCCCATAGCCAGAAAACATTTATACACAACAGGATAAAGCTGATGTGTAAATTCCACCTGATTATCACTGATTCTTTTTACACCGGGAATAAGTTCACATGCATCTGCGTGGTTTGGTTCAGTAAATGTAACCAGCAGAGTACATGGTGATGTAACCTTATAAACTTTCCATTTTTCTTTTTCTTTTACTGCTCTTGATGCTTCTAATTTTAGGTTTTTTAATATGAGATCAAAAGGATAAGACATTGCAGCATAACGGCTGAGTCCTTTTTTTGTAGGTACAGTTACTATTTGATCTCCAAGCAGTCCCTGTGCTTCATGACAGGTATCCTCATCGCCTGAAATAAATACTACAGGTACATTATAAAAACCTGCCATAGCAGCATTTATTCCAATCTCACCGACCTGAACTTTGTTTATAAAAACTTCCTTTATTACTCTTGGTCTGTAGGTGTGGCTTAGTGTGGATTTTGAACCAGCCATGGTATGGTAACCGGTAAAAAAACATGCATCATAAACTACTTTATCTACATCGCAAATCATAGACAGCGGTCTCTGCCATCCTGATACAACAATTGCATTGTTAATCATAGAATTGTTTAAATTTCTCATGTGATTGTGTGAATCGTTAATTACAATTAATTCAACACCGGTTTCCCTGAGTCCTGTAACAACTGCATTTAATTCCTGTGTCCACCGCATTACTGCATCTTTATAGTCTGGAGATCCTGGTGATGTCTGCTGAGGATGTACTACACCACTTACACCTTCAAGATCTGCTGAAATTAAAACTTTTAGTTTTTTGTCAGTCATATAAATTCCCTTTATGGTTATTGCCCCTGGAACTGAAGTACTGATTTATAGTATTCTATCATTTTCTTTAATCCTTCTTCTAATGTAACTTTAGGTTCCCATTTTAGTATTTGTTTAGCTCTTGTTATGTCTGGTCTCCTTCGTGCCGGATCTCCTTCGGGAAGAGGTTTAAAGACAATTTCACTATTTGATCCGGCAAGTTTTTTTACAATATTTGCAACTTCTAAAATTGTATATTCTTTTGGATTTCCAAGATTTATGGGTTCATGGAATTTTACATCTATGAGTTTTAGAACCCCCTCAATTAAATCTGAAATATACTGAAAACTTCTGGTCTGGGTTCCATTCCCATAAACAGTTATGGATTTGTTTGTAAGAGCCTGGGAAATAAAGTTTGAAATTACCCTTCCGTCTTCTGGACGCATTCTGGGTCCATAGGTATTAAATATCCTGATTATTCTTACATCAGTTTTATGAAATCTGTGATATGCCATTGTAACTGCTTCAGCAAATCTTTTTGCCTCATCATATACTGATCTCTCTGAGATTGGGTCTACATTACCAAAGTATGTTTCTTTCTGTGGGTGCTCAAGAGGATTTCCATAAACCTCAGAAGTGCTAGCCAGAAAAAATTTTGCGCTTTTTGCTTTTGCAAGTCCGAGGGCATTTATGGTCCCGCTTGAGCCTACTTTTAAAATTGGTATGGGATATTTTGTAAAATCAATAGGTGAAGCAGGGCTTGCAAAGTGCATTACCCAATCCACCCTTCCATCTACCTCAATATATTTGTAAACATTCTGATCAAGGAAAGTCAGATTTTTATGGACGGTAAGATTTTCTTTTTTTCCGGTAATTAAATTATCGATTGCTACTACATCATGACCAAGTGAAAGAAACATATCCACCAGATGTGATCCTATAAAACCTGCTCCGCCTGTGATTACTATACGCATAATTTACTAATCCAAGAATATAATGATACTCTCGGTTACAGCTTTTATTTCAGCATTAATTTATAATAATTCATATGAAGATTAAGGAAATAGTCTGGCTTGAATATATTGTAAATAAGATTAACGTCAAACATGGGGTAAGTAAACGCGAAGTAATAGAAGTTCTAAATAATAAACCATTCTTTCTGTTTGTTGAAAATGGGTTTAGAAAAGGAGAAAATGTTTATTCTGCACTTGGTAAAACCAATGGTAGTCGTTATTAATAGTCTTTTTTGTGTATAAAAATAACAAAGATGCTTTAATAATATCAGCTAGAAGTATGACAGTTAAAGAGAAGAAGAACTATGAAAAAAAATAAAAGCTCTGTTTCAAAATCTAAATCATATGAAGAAGTGGGTGAGTTTTGGGATTCTCATGATTTAACTGATTTTCTTGGTCAAGTCAAGAAGATAAATTTTGATGTTGATATAAAAAGAGAAAAGATTTATTGCTCTCTGGATAAGAAAGTATCAAATGAGTTAGCAATTCTTGCAAACGAGCAAGGGATTTTACCCGATGTGCTTGTCAATAAAATATTGCAAGAAAAATTAAAATCGATTAAGTCGCCAAGGAAATCAAGATAAACTTTTTGTTTGATAGATTTACTAGCAAAATATAAACCTCTTTTTACTGAGGTTAACCAAAGATTATTGTGTGCTTACTGTTGTCAGCTCTCTTGGGAATGAGAATGGCTCTTTATCAAAGAACATGCTGCGGGTTTTATATCTATTAATGTACTTTCCTGAATTAAATAATATTAATATTGTCAGCCTGAATAACAGATAAAGCCTTTGAAATAGATTTAAAGTTTTATATGTTTTTGATTCCCAGGCAATATCTTTAATTATGTTTGCCCATAAGGCAATAAATGGATATTTTAATTCAAATTCAGAATAGTTAAACGTAAGAGCTAGTTTTTTCAGGCTTTGACTTGCACCGCCGAGCTGTCTGTAGATATAAACATTATCAAGTGTTTTAATTTTTCCTAAAAAAGCAATATTTGCAACCCATACATTGTCATGTCCCTGAATATTTTTTAATCTGAGAGCCGATAATTTTTTTAAATTTATTATTCCAAAATTAGGACAATTAGCTGTTCCCAGATGTCTGTCATAAAAATCAAGTGTTCTTTTTGTTGGTGATTTATCCTCGCTGTCTATAATTTCTCCTTCATGTAGATATTTGTCGCTCAAATAAAAAATAGTTTTTCCTGATACCAATAAATACTCCGGCTTTTCCAGAATAAAAGATAAACACTCTTCAATATAATCACTTCCTATCCAGTCATCATCACACAGCCACATAAAATATTCACCAGTAGCTTTTTCCAGCAGATAGTTTACGTTTAAAGCTGCTCCAATTCTCTTATCCTGTCTGTAGTATTTAATGCGGTTGTCTTTAAGAGCCATTTTGTTGACTAAGACCTCGGTCTCAGCCTCAGGAGAGCAATCATCTACTATAATAATTTCTAAATCAGGATATGTTTGGCTGATTACTGAGCTTAGAGCTTTTTGAAGCAGTCTAGTCCTATTATAGGTGGTAATGCCAACAGTTACTAAAGGATTTTTTTTCATTTAAATAAACAGATCTAGTTTAGCACAGTTAAAATCTCAGAAATCCTAAAGCTTTATATACTTTAAGCTGAAATTCTATCTTGCACAAAAACTCTTTTTAATAACCTTTGTAATCCAGGTTCACTATGAGGGGTGAATCTTCCTCTTCCATGCATACACTGAAGATGGTTTTTAGCAGGATCTTTTGAGCCGGTGTTTCTCATAAACAAGACATCACCGGGATTAAGACAAACTGATGCTGCTCTATCTTCACAGTAATCCCTGAAAAGTTCAAATGCATTTGCATGTTGAATAGAAGTAGATCCCATGTCAGCAAAATCTGCTTTTGCAGATGGTCTATTAAGATCTCCTGAAAACACACTATGTCCATAGGTTCTTTTCCTGCCGGATCCAAAAGATGCAGGTGTCTGAATCCAGAACATTGGTTCCCATAAGTATGCAACTTCATTTATTTTTCCATCAATAAGCATCTGGTTCATTACCTCTACAGGATCAACTATTGTAGTTTGTGCTCTTTCATGATTTCTCTCACATAAAATCCCTACCCAGTCAGGAACTCTGTCAGTTCCAACATTTTCAACATGCATATATAGAGGCACTTTTGAACTGCTACTGGTCTGTAAATGTTCTTCTTTAGCTTTTGGACTAACATGCTGAACAATCTGCGGTGTTTCAGAAGTTTCTACAAAACAATTACCTAGTACCTGTCCTGCTCCAAGCAGGATTTGATCAGTCTGCGGACAAATAGGAAAGCCTCTTAAATAAAGTGATGTAGCACCTAAGTTACCTGCCGAAAAATCCTCCAGCTTGTCTAAAGTATGATCTGGTAAAGAAGATCTAAGAGCCATTTCACATTCGAATTTGTCAGTACTAAGATCCGTTATGCCCAATAATCTTTTTGTATCTGTTTCCAGCTTGTTAGCTTCAGCAGGGGATAAATCATCTGCTTGTATTAGCCTTGGATTTTCTAATCCAGTATCAAGTTTTGATGCTAGGAAAGAACTATGAACGATAAAAGGAGTATTAAATTGATCACTTGTTACTGTCTGAGCATAGGAATTGTTACCTGTAATTGCTTGATCGTCAGCTCTTCCAACTTCAAAATTTAAAACCGGACCAGGTGCTAGTTTTCTAGCATGATCCGCAAATAAATTAACAACCTCTGCTCTTAAACTCATTTTTCTTTTATTTAGTGTTTTAGGTTATACCGGTTTGTGGGTTATAGCAACTATATTAATGTAAATTTTATCTTCGGTTAAATTTTCTTTGTCTTCTTAACCGTATTACATAGCATAAGCTTAAAATTAAATAAGCAAAATCTTAAAATCAGTAAATGATTGTACAAAATGAAAAAACACTCTGTTGATATTCTCGTTTTACTTATAACAATTATTTTTATTGTTTCATCTTTATTTATTCTTGATGATTATGGTCCTATCATGGATAGCCCAAAAAATTATTATGAGGGTAAAGTAAATCTTGATTATATTCTAACTGGCATCTTTAAAGAAAACGAGTATAGCTGGGAGCAGATGCACGGGGCATTTTCCTTTATGCTCTCTGAGCTTTCTAAAAGAATATTTTGTGACAAATTAAACCTCTTAGATCAACTTTCTGCCAGACATTTAATTCTGCCTCTAATGTCAGGTTTGTTTTTGTTGCCATTTTACTTTTTTGTAAAAAAATATTTTGGTCAAATTGTTGGGCTAGCTTCAATACTAGTGTTTATAACTTATCCACACTACTTTGGTCATACCTTTAATAATCTTAAAGATATACCAGTAACAATTTTTTTATCACTTTCAATAATGAGTTTTGTCTCCTGGTATTTAGAAAATAATTTAAGATACCTCTATCTTTTTTTTATTTGTATCGGGCTAGCTATTTGTATAAAGATTTACGCACTTATCTCTCCATTGATTTTATTGATTTGGGTTATACTAATATATCTTTTTAGAATAAAAATTAATCGGTTACAAAATTCTTTTAACATAAAATTGCACTGCTTTATAGGTATGCTAATTATTGCTTTGATGATATCTCTATTTTTTTCACCAGCATTCTGGGGGCTACATGACAAGCTACACTTTTTGAGCTCATGGTTTACCAGAACTAGAGAAGTTGCTACTAGTACCAGGGAATACTTTAATCTTTATCCCTTCCAGCAAGTACTTTATAGAACACCATTGCCAGCTCTCATTTTGTTTTTAATAGGGTTAGTTAAGCTGTTTTTGCAGCCTTTTAAATCTAAACCTTTGAATTTGCTGCTAGTTGTATGGTTCTTTTTCCCTCTTTTATTAGCTTCAACTCCTCATTTATATTTATACCAATCCGGCATGAGATTGTTTTTTGCATTTATTGTCCCATTTTCTATTTTAGTTGGCATTGGATTAGAGTCAATTTCTGAGTTATTAGNNAAAAGTTTTAAATATAAAAAATATCTTTGCTTTATTAATGATTTTATTAGTGGTTAGTGCAAATATAAATGCAATACGATTAACTCACCCTTATGAAATTGTTTTTTTTAATAGTATTTTTGATGGCTTAAATCGTAAGGAGCAGGAATATGATTATTGGGATTATTGGTTATTTTCATATAAAGAAGCTGGTAAGTGGCTGGATAAAAATGCAAATCCAAATTCAAACATAGTAATTTCCTATTATAATGCTGAATTTCCTCTATACAGAGATGTGATTAACTATTGTATTTCCAGGAATGACTTAAATATAATCAAAAAAAATAATCTTCCTGATACAGATATTTTCCCTGAAAATACTTATATAATCGTAAGACATCCTTTGGATCTTTCAGCATATAATTTTTTAAGAAATTCCTTAGCATATGAACCTGTTTATATGGTAAAAAAGCAAGGCAGATTAATATTTTCAATAAACTACAAGAAATAATAAGCAAGTACAAATTAATCAACGATAGTTTTAAATCTTTTGCGATATCATTAAGAGTTAGAGTGCCAAACATTTCGCCACCGTTTTTTTAGTGACAAATGAGCACTTATGTGCATTCTGATAATTATTCCAAACATAATGGGGTCGTAGTTCAGTTGGTTAGAACGCATGCCTGTCACGCATGAGGTCGCGAGTTCGAGTCTCGTCGGCCCCGCCAGTTTAGAAGATTGATATACCGTCACTTGTGTCGCGCTGTGTCGTGCTAGAAAAGGCAGGACATAGTGGAAACATTAACTATTGAGCAAGTAGCTCAGGATTTGAGACTTTCTAAGCGTTCCGTACAAAGATTAGCTCAGGACAATGAGATTCCTACTATTACAAAACCTCATAGAGGTGGCTTTGTTTATTTAATCCCTTTGAATAGTTATCTGGTTTGGAAGCAAAACAGAAGTACAAAGGCAAAAGAAAATAGTAGTCTGTCCGATTTGGATTTTATAAATGAGTTGAAAGAGGAATGGATTGATTGGTGCAGGACAGGGAAGCTTATAGGTAAACCATTAAGTGAAAATACAGTCAAAACAAACTCAGTTAGGCTCAATCAGTATTTAAGACTTTTACCTAGAAGATATTCCAAAACGGCAATAATTTCCCTTGAGATTTTAAGAGAGGTGCTAGGCAGCATAGACCCAAAGAGTTTTGCTATTAAGGACAATATATATAAGGCTGTCCGTTCATTTACTAAGTTTTTAATTGCCAAAGGATTAGCAAAAGAAGAACTACTTATAGAACTTCAGAGGGCTAAACCAAAGAGGGTATATCCTGCTAAGAAGGTTCATTGCACTTTGGAACAGTACCGAAAACTTTTAGATGAAGCAGGTAAAAGAACTCATGGACAATCAGAGTATGATGTAATCTTAAACAAAGCTACGATTGCTACGATAGGATTCACAGGCTTAAGAGCTAGTGAGTTATGTAACCTTAGAGTTCAAGATGTGGATTTAACTAATAGAAAGCTTTTTGTGTACCTTGGTAAGGGTAAGAAAAATAGATATGTAGGCATTTCTAATGACTTATATAATATATTTCTTCAGTATTTAAAGGTTAGACCTAAAACAAAATTAGAGAACTTTTTTATAACCTTTTCTAGTGTTGATAAAAACCCAGTACCTTTAGTAAGAGATGTTTTACTTCATAAGATAAAAAGATTAGCTCAAAGAGTAGGTTTTGATATAAACCTACATGGATTGAGAAGGACTTTTGCTACGATAGCGGCTAATTCAGGAAAGCCAATAAACATAATTTCATTGGCTTTAGGACATGCCGATTTGAAGACTACTCAAGGATATTTGATGACAAGCCAGGATGAAGTGGTTAGAGAAATGAAAACTTGGTGACTCAATAGATTTATAATTGTTTGTATGGATATTACTGTTGAAGATATTAATGATTTAGGTGAGGAAAGATTTGAAAAGCTATGTCAGGCATTGCTTGCTAAAGTAATTGGCCCTGGTGTAACTATATTTGGTGATGCTCGTGATGGTGCTAGGGAAGCAACGTATCCAGGTAAAGCAAAATATCCAAGTGAAGTAGAACAATGGGATGGGGAATGGATATTTCAAGTTAAATATACTAATTTCTATAATGGACTTGATAAAGCACGTCAAAAAGTAAAGGGTTTAATTAGACCTGAAGCTGTTAAATTAAAGAAATATAGTTATTTTGAGAATGGTAAATGTGATTATTATATATTTATTTCAAATGTTCCATTTTCAGGAGTTAGTGAGACTGGTACTCATGACCAAGTTCACAAAATTATTGATGAATTAAAGGTAGAGTATCCATTTAAAAATATTCACTGTTGGGATGGGAATAAAATTCTTACTTTATTAAATGGTTTCCCGGAGATAAAAGAAGTTTTTTTTCCGTCAGATCTTCAAAAAGTTCATAAAAAACTAGAGGAGACAAATGACCTTAGGGCTAAAAAAGCAGAAATTGATAGCAAACTGGAAGATGCTACAAATTTAATTGATAATTTTAACCCTTCTGCAGCTATTACTTTACTTAAAACTATAGAAGAAAAGCTTTGGGACTATACAGATGATTTGCAAAAGTATAAAACCTTATCAGGGTTAGGGCGAGCTCATCTTGAATTGGTGAAAGATGACAGTCAAGCCTCATACATAGCAAATTGTTTTATTAAAGCATTTAATTTTAATAAAAACAGTGCGAATGCTAAATGTAATGCTGCTGTTGGAAAACAAATATTAAATAATCCTGAAGAAGCTATAAAACTTGCACAATCTGTTTTAAGTGAAGATGAGACAAATGATTCAGCATACTCAATACTAGTTTCTAGTTCACCTGTAACATCTTCAATTGAAGATGTTATTGAAAAAGTTCCTAAAGAATATAGAGGACAAGCTAGAACTGCTAATTCTATAGCGAGATTTGCTTTGAAGAAGGGGAATCTTGTGATGGCTAAAGAATGGCTTGAAAAAGCTATTGCTTCTGCTAAGAATGATAAACACTTTGATGTCAAAGGTGAATTAGCAGGAATTATTGTTGGAGCTGCAATAGATGAAAAGAAAAAAACAGGTAATGTATCGGAAGAAACAAAGCTTAACTTAGCACAAGCTGTTAGCTTACTAACGGAATTGTGGGATAAGGTTAAAGATACAGAGCTTCGTAATCGTAGGCTTCCTTGGTTTGCTAATAGAGCTATTGCAAAATATTATCTTGGGAATCCTGAAGAAGCTATGAGTGATTTTGATAATGCTTTAGAAGCTGATCCCCAAAATGTTTCTCTTATTGTAAATAGAGCTGATGTAGCATTAAAAGCTAATATGATAAGCGACAAAATTATAAATAGCGTAAAAGAAGTGTATTTTAGTCATGAAATGCCTAACCTTCCTTCTCTTTTGATTGACTTACTTTCCACAAAAAATAGAGATTCTGAAGCTATAGAAATAACAGAAAAGAATTTGGAAAAACTGGAAAATGAACCTTGGGTTGAAGAAGTAAAAATGAGATTAGTTTCATTATATATTGATTCAGATAATTTTGATAAAGCAAAAAGTCTAAATGAAAAATTACTAGAAAAAAATCCAAAATGTATACATCATAAAATAAATGAGTTTTTAATAATAAAAAACATTGATGGTATAGAAAAAGCAAAAAAATGTTTAATAGAAGCTTATGGTTTAATCGATAACAATACAACTTATAGTGAATTGTACAACTTGGCAAATAATTTATTTGATTTCAAACTTTATAAAGAAGCTGCAGAAGTGTATGAAAAATTTGTAGACGTTAGCTTGCCTAATATTCTTACAAAAAAACTGCTTGCATGTTATTGCGAAATTAATAAACAACAAGATGCTATTAAAATAGCTTCAAACCTTCGTCTGAAATATGGTTTATTAAAAGACTTTTCACTCAAAGAAGCTAGATTACTTTTTGAAATTGGTGATACTCTAGCAGCGAAAAATATCCAATCTGAGCTTGCAAGTCTATATCCTGAGGATATTAATATAAACCTTAATCTTGCAATTTTTAATCATAAACTTGGGGACTTTAAAAAAGTTGATGATTTTCTCAAACAAGATTTTAACTTTGAGGCTATTGGATTAGAACCAGCATTACTTCTTGCAAACTTGTTCCTTGAAAGACAAATCTATAATAAAGCTGTTGAATTAGCTTATGAAACTTTACGTAGATATCCTTCAGATCCTTTAGTTAATGACAACTATTGCACAATATTTCTTTTTGCTAGTAACCATCTAGGGCAATTAAGAAATTTAAATAAATCTGATTTTGATACAGCTATTAAAATCAAAGATAACAAAGTAAGTGATAGGTGGTATATCTTAGAAAAAAGGAAGGATACTAACCCACAACTTGGGGAAATAAATCAAATTTCAAATGAGAAAATTTTTAAAGAACTAAGGAATAAATCTGTAGGTGATAAAGTTGTAATAGGGGACGTTGTTGGTTCAACAAATGAAAAAGAAGTACTTGATGTTATACATAAATATACTTTAGCCTTTGATAAAAGTCGTGAATTCTGTTCTTCCATGGGGTATGAATCACAAATAGTTCATGGGCATATTCCGGAAGATATTACTCCAGAACAATTTAAAGCCTTAATGGGAGAATCTATAAAACGTTTAAATAAAGATAAGCCAACGGATTAATAATGCTATGGCAGAAACACATTTTAGATGTTTATATTTTACAGAAAAAAACTTGATAGAATAATTTTAGAGACTTCTTAGATAATCATTTTATATGCTTGGTAAACCGTTGAGGGGTTAATGTCAATATTAAAAAGTCAGAACCAGTATCCTATTGCTGTTGACAAAATAGATCCTAAAGTACGCGAGCTTGCAGAAAAATTGTGCATATATTTAAAGCAATGCGAATTAGAATATCAAATTTTTGGTCATTCTAATTCAGATATGGATTTTACTATTTGGATAAACTTTCCAGGTTCATCTTGTAGCTATAGCCGCTTAAGAGTGCTGCATAACAATAAACATCCTAATGAATGTATTGAACATATTGAAGCTCTATTAAGTATGAAATTAAAAGGAATTACTTTTATATCTCCTTACCTAGCTATAACTCTTCCTGAATCAGGATATATTGAATGTGGATTAGGTCCTAATACTCAGAATTTGATTTTTTTACTAAGATACTTAAATAAAAAACTACCATTCTCAGATACTTCTGATTATGATATTTACCTCCAATATCAAGAGAATATAAAAGATAAATTTATATTAGAACTTTCCTCTCCATCAATTTATTTTAATAACTTAATCTGGCTAAGAAATGATATAGGAGGGCACCAAAATTCATTTATTCAAAGAGCTACTTTAAAAATCCATAGTAAAGATAAAATTTTAACTGTCAAGGAAGCTTATGACATATTAAGTAATATCGGTAACGCTTTTTTATTTGAACAAGATGTTTTATATGGCGTTCCTATGTATTTGTTAACAGAAAATATGCTCAATATAAACACGGGGATTTTCGGAAGCAGTAAAAATTCTAAATTTATAACTAGGTTTTCTAAGTCGTACAATGAATCTTCTTTATCATCATATTGGTATGGTCGTACTGCTATAGATAAACCATTGCTTCAATTTTTCTCTTATTACCAAAGCATAGAGTATTTTCTCCCAAAGGAAGAAATTCAAAATATAAATGGTAAAACTAAAAAACTTAATGAAGAAGAGAGGTTTATTAAATTAATAAATGATAATGTCGATAGTAAAGATCTGTTTGAATATCTAAAAGGAGACGTACACAGAAGATACTTCTCAAATCCAGAGCTCTTACAGTCATGTAAAATTGATATTGAGGAAAATAACCTAAATATAGTTGAAGAAGCAGCAAAAAGAATTTATCGCATTCGATGCAAGATTGTTCATACAAAGTCTGATTACTTAGGTTCTGAAGGAGAGCCTATTTTCCCTTTTTCACCTGAAGCAAAAGAGCTTCGGTTGGATACAGATTTAGTTAAGTATGTTGCTCAAAAGATATTGCTTAGCAGCTAAATCTTTTATTGTTGACAGATTTCACCAATCCCACTAATTTTTTCATAATACTCATATTAAATGTTGAGTGATATTTATTATTCACAGTCTCAGTAATGTATCTATTATATTTTTTATGAGTCTCTCTGCAATATACTTTTCGTCAATAAGTTATAAAAACACCAGAATCTAAGCTCTAAAAGCGATTAAAGTTGCTACTTTAATAAGATTATCCCTATTAGAATTATACTGATGAATTACAATGACGACATATCAACAGCTCCGAGTGAAATATCAAGTATTATATTGATTAACTTATGTATTAAAAAGGCATAAGTTTAATAGAGATATCCACAAAACCTTTTTTTTTGTACATATCTCTATTGCCTTTCTAGCTCTTTCTGATTTTAAAAGGATTTATAAACCTCAAACGACATAAACATTTTTGATTTTTGATATATAGGGTAGCAAAAATCAAAATCGAAAACTATGCCTCATTATTTAACTTAAAATAAGCATCTTTACCCTTCATTGTTTTAATCAATGCATTGTTACACAAGCCACTTATTGCGCCATTTATGGAATTAATAGTGCATCCTTTTTTTGTTGCCTGAGCTACTATATCTTCTCTAGATACTTCCATTTCATTTGTAATAAATAATTTTAGTATCTCTTTTTCTGTCTTTTCTTGTGCAGTTAGTTCTTTTGAGCTGAAATTAGTAGCAATACCTGCATAAGAAAAGCCTTTTATTTGACCATTATCTTCAAATATATTTAATAGGATAGGGTCGTGCGGTTTTCCATATTTATTTTTTGCGTGGCAAATTGAGAGTGTATTTTCATTTGTAGATTTAGATATATAAAGCATACTATGCACACCACCCCATAAAGCAGACGATCCTCTTGCAAGTTTTGCAGGATTTTTTTTATCGTCTTCAGTATTCTTTTTTGTATGGTGAACCAAGATAGTTGTAACATTTAAAGCAGAAAGGCTTTTCATGAATCCTATTACTTCTCCCACCTCTTGAGAGCTGTTTTCATCACCAAAAAATATATCTCTAAAAGTATCAAATATTACTAGGTCAAAGGCATGTTCTTTAATATGTTCAGTGAGCTCAGCAATTTCTTTTTTATCATGTACGTTAAAGTTATGAGCTATAGTATAAAATGCAATATCTAACTTTTCATTTTCTACGTCCACTCCTAAGTCTTTAAATCTCCCAAGATCGTGATACATACCAGTGTCTTTGTCCACTAATAAAACTTTTGATTTCTTTGTCGGAAATTTATCAAAGAGTTCTTTGCCTCTTGCACAGGCTATTGCTATTGCACTTCTAATAAAAGATTTTCCTTCACCAGGAGCACCATATATTACAGTAATTCCCTTTGTAGGAATTAGTTCTTCTACTATCCATGCATTTTTATTTGCTTCTAAATCTTTTATTTCATGTAAAAATAAAACTGCTTTACGCTTATTCTCTTGCTCATCTTGCTCAGTTTTTGGATGATATTTTGTTTCTTGTCCTTTTATAATTGCCAATAATTCTTTTTCAGATAGTGGTTCTTTCTTACCTAAACTTGCATAATATTGGTTTATAGCAAAAAGGATATCTCGTGCAAATTCTGGCTTATTTGCAAACTTGTTATATACAAGACCTGCAAGGGAAGCAATTTCAATATTTCTACTTCCCTCAGATAGATGCCCTCTGTCTATAAGATTTTCATACGCCTTTTTAGAAGAAGAATCAGATTGGATACTAAGGCTTTTATTTGTATAAAATTCTGAATAAGGAAATAAGGATATACCATCTTTGAAGGGACATCTGATTGTTTTATATCTATTACCAGATGAATGATAAGAAGGAGCAACTATAAATAATGATTTTTCTCCTCTTATTTCTAACCCAGGAATATCAGGAATCTTACGTGTTTCAACTGGAAACCCTTCTTCAGTTTCATAAATTATGTGTTTTCCACCACTACCAGTTTCTTGAGACCAGCTTGGATGTAAACTTATAAGTTCATTATAGAAATCGATAGCTTTAGGATGTAGCTGATTATAGAATTCTGAATCTTTATCCTTTATAATGTCAAAATCTACGCAAGCAAGTTTTCCCGCAACAATACCAAAAGCTGGATTATTAGGTAGCCATAATTCAAGTTCTTCTGAGGTATTTCTTCTTGTTTTATATTCTTCCCAACTAATTAAATTAGGTCGTTTACTTTTTCCTTCAAATCGAAAAGGGACTATTGTAATTTCTAAATCATCGCAATACTTTCTTATGATTTTTTGTTCTTCATCATTAAGTCTAAAAGCCAAGCCACTCATAAACACCTTCCTTAGTAATCTAAGGAAGCACCAATAAGTAAGCAAAAAGTACCCATAGAATTTAATATCAATTCATAAGTAAATTTTTAATACTTAAAAGTTACTTCTTTTAGATTGTTCTAAATAAATCTTTTATTCTTGGGCTGTGGCTTACTTTATTCTCTTGGCTAAGTGGTTTTCTTTGCGTTAAGTGGCTCATTGGCCGGTGTTCGCTATGTTTTATCTGGTGCCTATATACTTCTTTTGCTCTGCGCCCTTTATTAGAATAACACAGGGAAAAAGATTTTTCAAATAACCCTTTATCAATATTTATTTTCTAGGAAATTTAGCAAATAAACCAATTATAAATAAAAGACAAAATGCAATCCCAATAAAGGGAGTAACTATTTGTAGAAACCTCCATTAAACAATAGAAGCTTCTAGAAATTGATTTAATTAATCATGTAAAAGTGGATAAGAATTCTTTGTTAAGGGTAAGAAGACATTTGCAGTTTCTTAGGAATTTTATTTCACATCTTTTAAATCTAAAATCCAGTCTGCACTAACTGCATAAATATCGCACAAAGCCTTAAACCTATTTACAACAATATCGCTTTCACCACGTTCAACCATTCCAAGATTAGACCTATGCATTTTAATTTTATGTTCTTCGTATAAAAGTCTTGTTGCTTCTGCTAAGGATAGTTTCATGGCTTCTCTTGCTTTTCTTAATCTTGTATTCCATTTAGCCAATTTCATCACCTCTTTATAGGTCTTAAGATAAGCGGTTGGCGTTATTGGTGAACTATGGTATAGTTCGTAATTGCTGAACTATAAGGTGCTTCATGGTGTAGTACCTCAGAGATACGTAAGGTAGATAATTATGAATAAAAATAAAGTATCATTAATATTAGTCTTATTTGTTGCACTATTTTTAGTGCATAATGAAGCCTCAGCTCAGCAGCAAAGCAGTTTATTCCTTCCAAGGTATGAACTCAACTTAAAAATTGCTGAAGTAGAAGTTTGCAATCTTCTAACAGATATATGTGCATTCCAAGTAATTGACGACAGAACAACACACTTATTAGAATTTGGAAAAAAGACAGCAAAAGGACAAGTAGTATTTAATGAAACTAATGAAACGCAAAAGAAAGCTCTAGTTGGTGGAAGAGCAACATTGTTTAATGGAGAAGCCCAATTTATTATTTTTTACAAGTATGCTTTAGAAGAGCCAGAAGGCACATTCATATATGAATATCATTTAGACTGTATCGGCAGCTTAACTTCTAAAAAACGAAGAATGAGAGGGGGCTGTTTTGGAACATTTCCTACTACCATAAGCGGAACCCCTTCAACAGTAAGAGTTAGCGGTACATATGAAGCACTAACCACAAAAAGAAAGCCTATTTCTGCTTTTAAGTGACTATATGATAAGAGTTATTTTTATAGGCTATAGAAGAACAAACAATAATCTAAGCATGTGCTAGCTTATCAAGGATAAATTGATTTACGCTCTTTTTTTCTAGTTCAGCTTGAATCTTAACTTCATTTTCAAGTTTGCCTGGCATCCTAAGAGTGAAATTTTTTCTGCTTTTTGCTGAGTTTATTGAAGGTTCAGGAATCTCATACTCATCTAATAGAGCTGTTTCTATCCAATCATATATGGCATCTTTTATATTCTTTTGAGCTTCAATAGCTGTTTTTCCATGTGCAATACAACCAGGTAATTCTGCAATTTTACAAACGTAATAAGTCTTACCATTGTCTTCGTCTGGAGTTATTATAAATGAATATGGCAAAGTTAAATATTTTTCTATTTCTTGTTTTTTAATTTTTTTCATAACATATCACCTGCTCCTTTTATTATTTTTATACATTCATCTACATAGCATTGCTTAACTTTTGGGCTTGGATGATCTACTGCTACTGTAACTCTTTTTTCTTTCTTTTTAAATATATAATGTCCTTTAGAACCGATCCTATACTCAAATCCAAAATGCTCCATAAATTTTACTAGATCAGTTATTCTTACATCTTTAGGATTGTTAAGAATTTTTTCAACAAGTTTTTCTATAGATACCACATTTGGATTATAACACTATGACATCAAATATGACGTCACGTTGAATATACCCAATTTCGATTAAAATATGGTTAAATATAAAAACTATTAATAATAAAAAATGAAGAATTTAAGACTAAATAGGCTTAATTTTGATAGTTTAAAGCATGTTGAAGAATTCAAATAAGTAGAAATATGATTTAAAGTATTAATGTGAAATTAAAAGAATAAGGGGAATAAATGAAAGAAAAAATTACAGAAAGGTTCAAGGAGCTTATTGATATAGGTACTCCTTTGGTAGAGAAAGTTAAAAAAACTCATCCACAAGATCAACTTAAAATGCTTAATAAAGAAGAAGCTACATATATTGAATGGATGAATTCGGTAAGTAACTTATTAAGTGTAGTTTGTAACAATAACAGTAGCTATGTTTTAAATAGTAAAAAGATTCTTGAAATTATTACTTCAAAAACATCTCTAGATAACAATCACGTAAATCAAATGTATGGTTTGCTATGCTCAGCAAGCAATGAGTGGAGTAATGGATTAATGGGACAAATTGAATATATCTATGTAGCAGAAACTTTTGATGATTTCCTTGATCATGCTGAAGAATTTCATAAGGCAAAAAAAATAATTGAATCTTCTATTTTAGCTAGTACCGTACTTGAAGATACAATGAAAAAAATAGCAATTAAAAATTCACTCAATCTAAAATTAACATTAGATCCTCTAATTGATGAACTTGTAAAAATTGGTGTTTTTACAAAAGTAAAAGCCAAAAGAGTTAAAGCTTATGCTGGTGTAAGGAACAGTGCATTACATGCTAACTGGAGCGATATAGATATAAATGATGTTGGTGAAATGATAAAAGGAACAAGAGAATTAATTGAAGAATTTCTAAGTTGATTCTTAAATAAAGATGGCAAAAAAAGTTAAAATCACTTCAAATCCTGATTTGGCACAGCCACACAAAAAAGGAGCAGAAGTAAAATGGTTTCAATCTTTAATTCATAAACCTATGGGTACAATTTCATATGAATTCCCCCAATATTTTGCAATGTATTTCGACTATGCAGATGCCTCATACTCACAGCTTAAAGCACTGGAAGAAGAATTATTAAAAGTACCAGTTGATAATAAATGTAGGATTTTAGATCTTAATAATGATATTTACTGGAGTATTTTCTTTTGGGGCAATCACCTTATATTGCATATTGTTCTAACTGTTGAACACCTGGTTTTGTGTATGCAAGCAGCATTAGGTACGGTACCTCAAACTAAAGAGGATTCCAAAGAATTGTCCGAACGTTTTTTAGAAGCTCTTAAAGGAGTTGGGTTTAGAGATATTAGAAGTGAAATTGGATTTCAAAAACTGACAGAAATAATAAATATTAGAAACAAAATTATGCATCCCCACCCTACTAGCTTAACTATCCCTAGTCCGGAAAAGTGGGACAATGTACCAATTGCTTGGATCTTGTCTGAGAAAGATTTAGATGCTTATGAAAAATACAGAGCTTTAATACTTGAAATTATTAATTATTGGTATGAAGAAGAAAAAAAATATAAAACAACAGTTTCTTTAACAGTTCAACGAGGTATACAATTTGAACATGATGTTAAAAATCCACCCAAATAAAAGCTTTTTTATAGTTGTAGAA
The DNA here is from genome assembly GCA_004769085.1 of Candidatus Melainabacteria bacterium SSGW_16. Taxonomy (GTDB): domain Bacteria; phylum Cyanobacteriota; class Vampirovibrionia; order 2-02-FULL-35-15; family 2-02-FULL-35-15; genus SSGW-16. The sequence continues at coordinate 43,511 of DUDS01000001.1, read as the reverse complement.
TAGTACTCTATTTTCTATACACCCCACAATTCCTATTAAAGTTTTATGAAACTTTAACGGATTTAACCTTTGCAAGAGTTAAGAATACTACTCTTACATACTGAAAGCCTACCCCACTTCCCAAACCCACCCCGTCAACTAATAACCTATAATAGAAGTATGCAAGAATTTCCACCAGATATATCTCCTGAAGTTATAGCTATAATGCCAAATAAAGACAATATGCGAAAAGTTGTTCACTCGGCATTAAAGATTTGGAATGTTCCTATGAATAATTTATCTGATGAGCAAGGCATTGCTTATGATTTTTTTACAAAAAATATTCTTTGTTCTGTCAGTATCTTCAATATAGTCAACCCAGTGCCAAGCCCTCTTTTATCTCCCCCTTTGCCTTCTAATCAAGTATTTAGTGATTTCCCCTCAGCAATTGTTTTATTGAGATCATTATTTGAAGGTTATATAAATATGAGCTATCTTTTTAGACAAGGAATTGGTGGGGATCTATTTGATTTAAAACTTGCGCTGTGGAGAAGACATTCCTTAATTGAGTTAAAAAAAATGACTGAAAGTTCAGGGTTTAAAGGTGTAGGCTCTTTTTGTGAATCGAATGAAGAAAAAATAAAGCAGTTAGAGACACAAATTAATAGCTCAACTATTTTTAATTCTTTATCAAATGGTAAAAAAGAAAAAATTCTTAAAGAAGATGAATGGAGTTTAGAAAGTACAAATGTAAAAGCTCAAAATGGAGGGATTCCTGGACCAAATGCTCAATTTTTTTATAAATATTGGTCCGGGTATGCACATTCAACAACATATGCCATTGAACAAGTGAGTACCATAAATTCAGCTGAAAATGCTGTTGATATGATGTTTAATCCAATTTACTATACTGATTTGCTATTAACAAAAATAATTCAGGTATATGGCATTGCTTTGCCAATTGTTGCTGAGTTAATCAAAAAAGATGGATTTATTGTACAAAGAATTAAATTTTGGGACACTTATGCAAATAGAGATATAAAAAAAATGAACAAAAGAACGCAAATTGCTAATTAAATAATCCCTATAAAGCTTACTTTTACCTTGCGAATGTTGATAAAATATAAGTGTGTAGTTTCATAGGAAAACCCAGCGCGCCATAGTGCGCCACAAGTGAACACTAACAATCCACCTAAAAGCCTGTCAGGTCGTAGTTCAGTTGGTTAGAACGCATGCCTGTCACGCATGAGGTCGCGAGTTCGAGTCTCGTCGGCCCCGCCAGTTTAGAAGATTAGATATAGGTCACTTACCGCAATTAATCTTGAGGTTAAAATTACTTAACTTAATTTTAACTAAAAGTACCAAAAAACATATTAAAAAGAGCTATTTGAACCAAATTAATACTTGATATGTACAATTATGCACAACTTATACAAGAAAACTATTGTGCATAATTGTATATAATTGTGTATAATACCAATGCCATGCTTTCACTTGAAACAACATTAGAACTAGAAAAAGAGCTTAAAAGGCTTGAGGGTTTAATTATAGAAAAATATAAAGAGATTGAATCATTAACAACTCAAGAAATAGATTATATCGAAGAACAAGCATTAATAAGCAATGTAGGTGCATCAACAAGAATAGAAAACGCTGTTTTAACAAATTCAGAAATTGAATGGGTCAATAATGTACTAAAAAAAGATGGGAAAACCACTGCATTTGAAGAAAAAAAAAGTTACATCATAAACAAGCTTTCAAAAGATAAAGAAAGAAGCATAGAGGAGGTAATTGGTTGTAGAGAAGTATTAATAATAATATATAGCCAGTACAAAGAATTATTCCCACTTACTGAATCCAAGATTAGAAATTTGCATAATGATTTACTAAAGCACTATGCAAAAGCTGAACGCCATAGAGGGAATTATAAAACTAACCCTAATAATGTAGTTTCAATCAATCATGATACAAAAGAACAAAAAGTAGTACTAGAACCAGCTCCACCTGGGGTTTTAACAAAGGTAGCAATGGATGATTTAGTGGCTTGGTATAACAAAACAATTACTGAGCACCCACATCCAATTTTAGTTGCAACAGAATTCAATTTCAGATTTTTAGCAATTCATCCGTTTCAAGATGGAAACGGTCGATTAGGTAGAGCATTATTTATGCTGGCTTTATTGCAATCTGGTGATAAATATTTACCAACTATAGCAAAGAAAATAGCAATAGATAGAAATATAGAAAAAAGGAAGTCTGAGTATTATTTGACATTGCACAAAGTGTCGAATGGGAAGTTTAATCAAAATTCTAAAGAATATAAACTTGATCTTTTGGCTTGGTACTTCATTAAAGTCATTGAAGATTCATTAAATGACATTGAGTTTTATAAAACAAAACACAGAAATTTAACACACTTAACAGAAGCTTCAATGCAAATTTTAAACTGCTTTAAAGCTAGTCCAGAAAAAAGGATTAAACTTTCTGAACTTGAACAAGAAACTAAGTTAAACAGAAGAACCATACAACACTCTTTAACAAGTTTAGTTGAAAAAGGCTTCTTGCAAAGATTAGGACAAAAAAAAGGGAGTAGATATCAACTGATTTTCTGATTAAAGGAATTCTATAGCTAGAGAACGCTTAGTTATCATTTGGCATTGGAAAAAGCAATTAAGACATTAGCTTGTATTTTTGCATCAGATATGGGATGGGTGCTAAAGACGAAACCATCAGGAAAACGAGAAGAGTAATAACTCTATTTCTCAAATCTTTCAGGCGAAGTTATGTTCGTGCCACATATTTTTCTCTTTTATAACTACTACAATACTACATGATGTATTCATGCAATTTTTTTTGCATTTATGTAACACCGTTACTTGGATAGCACGACAGTACCCCATTCCCAATACCACCCAGTGAGTATTCTCAAAAGCAATTCTATCGGCAAATTGAACGGCAATTCTATCGGCAATATAATGTTTATTATTTGAGTTATTATGGTATAATTCTAAGAAATGAGAGCTTTTATATCGGCAATAATATGGGCAAATTAAACTCAATCTCAGAGATGGAACCGCTTATGCCAGAAAGTGGCATGAAAGAATTGGAAGACTTGGTTTCTGATTTTATCAGTAAGGCTAACAGACTAGCTTCACAATTAAAACCACAGGTAATAAGAAGTGTTGGTGATTTAGTTCGTTCTATGAATTGCTATTACAGCAATTTAATAGAAGGACATCATACGCATCCAAGAGATATAGAAAAGGCTCTTAAAGAAGATTTTTCCAAAAACAAAGAAAAAAGAAATCTACAGCTTGAAGCAAAGTCTCACATTACAGTACAAGCAAAGATTGACGAAGGAAAAGCAGAAAACATAACATCAGCAGAATATGTTTCCTGGATACATGAAGAGTTTTATAAGCTACTTCCTGACGAGCTTAAAGTTGTAAAAAATCCTGATATTGGAAAATTTGTAAAAGTAATTCCAGGAAAATTTAGAGATGGAGATGTCCAAGTTGGTAAACATATTGCACCAAGATATAAATCACTGGAAAGCCTTTTAGCACGTTATGAAGAAGCCTATAAGCCTAAAAACTTATCAAAGATAAAACAAGTTATTGCAGTTGCAGCATCGCATCACAGGCTGTTGTGGATTCATCCTTTTTATGATGGGAATGGAAGAGTTGCAAGGTTATTATCACATTCATATTTAAAACATATTGGAATTGGGTGTAGTCTTTGGTCTGTGTCTAGAGGACTTGCTCGAAGGGTGCAAGAGTATAAGTCAGCGTTAGTTGAAGCTGATAGCCCAAGACATGGAGATCTTGATGGGAGAGGAAATTTGTCTGAAAAAGGTCTTAGTAAATTTTGTAAGTTTTTCTTGGGGTGTTGCATTGATCAGGTAGATTTTATGTCTACTCTTTTAGAACCAGCAAATCTTTTAAAAAGAATAGAGTTATATGCTGAAGACAAAATTAAATCTGGAGACTTATCTAAAGGTAGCACTGCTTTACTTCGCTATGCAGTGCTGAATGGAGAGTTTGAAAGAGGAGAGGCTTCGCAAATCTCTGGCTATAAAGACAGGCAGGCAAGAACAGTTCTATCCACTCTTTTAAAAAGAGGACTTTTAATCTCTGCTAATAAGAAAGAACCAGTAACTCTGGGGCTTCCAAGTGAAGTGTTGGATGATTGGTTTCCAAAACTATATATTGGCTTTTAGTTTTTTATTTTTCACGCATGAGGTCGCGAGTTTCCGCCGAAGGCGGACCCGCCTCTGGAGGGCGAGCCTCGCTTGTCCCCATTTTTTTCAGAAGTTTGTTTTGCTTATTATTCCTGACCTTGAGTTGGTTCAACTCTTTGAAGTTTTCCTTGTATCAATTTTTTACAGTCTATTGCTTCTAAAATTAATGTTCGTGCGGAAGTGGCACGGGTAGTAAACTCTGTATCTGTTAAAAGAGCTGAAGATGGTGTTATGTCTTTTATTTCTTCAAGTAACATAATAGCTTCATTGTCTTTTTCTATACACTCTTGTAGTTTGGTCTGAATTAAAGTCATTCCTACCATAATATTGCTGTTCTCTAGCATGCTATGTAGATTTTCTAGCTCTACAAGAGAACTCATTAAACTTTCAATAGCACTTGTTGCTGAGAAAGTAAAAGCATGATCAGCTATATCCAGCCTATCTAATTCTATTCGACGTTTTGCAGAATTTTCCGATCCCAGAGCGTATCCTAGCCTTGCTGAATATGCTTCAGGATTTAAAACAAATCCAGAAGCAAGAGGAAGGTAGGTTGGTGGCAGAGTATGGTCTATCATACCTTGTGAAGATGCCATCCCTGCCATTGCCATATTGAGTGAGGGTAAGAAACAATTTTGTCTAACATCAAACGATGCTTGGAACATTGCTTCACCACTAGCAGTATCAAAGCGAAAGAATACACCAAGCATGTCTGTGCGTGGATCTAATCTCTGCACCGTTTGTGGGTTTCTTACAGGAAATTCAAATTCATTTAGCTGAAAGCTATTCCCGGGATTAAGGATAACTTGTTGATCAGCAAGCGATACATTATTTAATGTTGGATTAATTTCTATTTGCTTATTTGCCTGTATGATAACCACTGTTATTCTATTACAGTCATTTCTCCTCATCTCTCTAATTACTTCTCCGCTGTCAGAAAATCGAATTATTGCTGGACTTTGAAGATTATAATCTTGCAAATCGCCTAATTCGATAAAGTCAGGAGAAGATTCTGAAAAACCTTTCTGACCTAGAAGTAAAAATATTGATAATAAAACGACTATGCAAGCAATATATTTTTTAGAATTTCTTCTTCTTTTTTCCATATATTTAATAGTCTAACATCTATCAAGTTCGTGCTTGAATAAGCTTAATCAGGCAAAATTTCCTCTCAAAAAAGTTCTATAAGTGTCTAATGCGCCCCGAATTTGATATACGCGAATTAATTATTTAAAAAGTTCATTACTAGTTTAATCATTGTATCTTTTTGCTTTGGATTACTCTCAGCAATTAACAGAGCTAAAGCTACAAGAGTATTATCATTTATCTTTCGTTCACCATTGGACTTGAATAAATATCTATTATTTGACAAAAATAAAATAAATAAAAAGGCACCAATACGTTTGTTTCCATCTGTAAATGGATGGTCTTTTATTATGAAATAAAGTAAATGAGCTGCTTTGTCTTCAATACCAGGATAGAGTTCTTCACTATCAAAAGTTTGATAAAGGTTTGCAATGATCCCTTCAAATGATTTATCTCTTTGATTGCCAAATAAATCCGAGGCTTCTTTTTTAGATTTTAAATCAGCTTTAAGTTTTGATATAGCTTCAATGGATTTTTCATAGCTAAGAATATATTTTGGTTTATGCTTTTTCTTTGGTTCCTCTAATTGATTCTTATCATATTGTTGAAGCAGTATCCATGAGTTAGCATAGTCAGTAATCACTTTCAAAAGCCCGGTAGCTTCATCACTGCTTAACTGTTTATTATTCAAGATACCTTTTATAAGAACTAGTGCTTGTTCAAGTTCTTTAAAGTTTACTTCAGGAAGCCTTTTCGGATTTATAGTATATCCTTTAATAATATGATCTTTTAAAACCTGGTTTGCCCAGATACGAAATTGAGTGCCTTGTTTTGAATTAACCCTATATCCTACTGAAATGATCACATCTAGGTTATAGTACTCAATTTCTCTTTCTATAAGCCTTTTACCTTCTTTTTGAACTGTTGCAAAAAATGCAACAGTTGAATCCTCAGTTAATTCTTTTGTCTCAAAGACATTTTTAATATGCCTGGATATTACAGATTTATCTCTTCCAAAAAGCTCAGTCATTTGATTAATGTTTAACCAAACAGTTTCCCGTTCAAGTTTCACATCCAAAGAATTTTTACCCTCTTTAGTCTTATAAATTACAATTTCACCTTTGTTTGGTTCTGTAGTTTTCATATAAATCATTATAGATTAATTGTGAAATAAAAACTGTAACCAAGAGTATCATTATTCAGTAGTCTAAAAATCCATGCTATATAATTTTAAACTTTTAGACTACTCGAATCAGGTAAATTGGTTAAAAGAAAAGTTCTATAAGCGTCTAATGCGCCCCGCCAGTTTAAGCATCAGGGTTCAGTTCAAAACTCATGTCAAAACTCATGACTCCTTCTCAGTAACTATGTTTATATTCCCATCAGCATAAATTTCTATCTGAAGAGTAATTGGTCTACAACATACTTCACAATCATATGTAAGGGATTGATTCTGTCCACCAGTAAGATCAATTCTGACCTTGATACTTTCTAGGCAGTAAGGACAATTTATAAAACAGTCTTCTTCAAGATTTAACATGATGTTATTTGATTATTTTTTTTTGGACTAATTTTTTTGCAATACTTAAACCAGCCAGCCTTCCTGTTGCCCATGCAGATTGTAAATTAAAACCACCTGTTAGTCCATCTACATCTAATACTTCACCAGCAAAGTACAAGTTTGGAGTGATTTTTGACTCCATAGTGGTTTTATTTATTTCAGCCAATGTAACTCCTCCTGCAGTAACAAATTCATCCCCCTTCATTCTGCTTACTAAGGTTAATTTGATTTCACCGGAAAAAGCTTTTGCAGTGGTTTTCCTTTCTTCTTTACTTACTTCACTTGATTTTTTATCAGGATTTACTTTGCAGAGAGTTAATATTTCATAAGCTAATCTTTTAGGAAGATAGTTAGAAATTATATGTTTAACTTGTTTTTTAGGGGATTGTAAAAATGTATCCAGTAATTCTTTATTCCAGAAATCAAAACTACTATTTGATACTGGGAAGAATGATATTTCTTTTGGGTTTTCTTTTGAGATTTCTTCAAAAGCCAAATGGCTTGAAAGTGCAAATGTAACAGGACCTGAAATTCCAAAATGAGTAAAAAGAAAAGGACCGTTTACAGATACTTTTGATTTATCTTTTTGTATATATTCAAGCTTTGCATTTGGTAAACTGATTCCGGCAAGTGTTTTACACCACTCTTGTTTTATCTCGAAGCTATTTAGTGATGGACCTAATTTAGTAATTGTATGATTGCAGGATTTTGCAAAATTATATCCGTCTCCTTTAGAACCGGTGTGTCCATATGCATTTCCACCACTTGTTATTATGACAATGTTGAAACTATAACTATTGTTTTTTGTTTCTAAATAGAACTCTTTTTCTGAAGAGGGGGCTAATTTTGTAACAGGTTCATTTAAATGAAGCACAACTCTATTTTTAAAAAGCTTTTCAAAGACTTTTATTACATCAGTTCCTATGTCTGATTTTGGAAAGACTCTTAAGTCATCCTCTACTTTTAAAGGCATTCCTTTTGACTCAAACCAGGACATAACTTTGTCCGGTGGAAACTCATAAAAAGAAGGAATTAAAAATTTGTTTCCTCTTGTATATTTTGATAGAAGAATGTTTCTGTCAGTTATTCCAGTTGTGACATTGCATCTTCCACCGCCACTGATACTTACTTTTTTACCTAGAACATTATTTGTCTCAAACAGATGAATCTCTGCATTGACACCTTTTTCCAGAAGGGTGGCTGCTGCCATCATCCCAGCTGCACCACCACCGATTATTGCAATCTTCATTTTGGTTTTAATGTTAACAAATAAATTATTGAACTAATTTTGATATGACTGATTTGGTTGAAAATATTCTCTTTCAAAAAAGTTTTGTAATTAAAAAACTAGTAAAAATTAATCAACTGGTATAATTATCAGGCTTTAAATAAAAAAGGGTAAATTATGAAAAATTTATTATCAATCTTTTCGATCTTAGTTTTGTTTCTAATTACTAGTTCAGTCTCTACTGCAAATGAATATAACTACTTATATAGATTATCCTGTCCACAGGTATTAAAAAGTTGTGTAGATATAGACTTTTTGGTTGACCAGGAATACCTGCCAGAAGGATATAGTTCTGACGATCTAGAAACTTTATTTGAAGATTATTCTTCTAGCGATCTCCAGGAAATATGTAAAGGGTGTTGTGTGGCTGAAAGCAAAAACTCAAAATGTATAACCAGGTGTTTAAATAAATGTCGTAAGCAATTTCAATCAGAAAGAACAACTCAGTCATTATTAAGAGCAGTAGAAATATCTGATGCAAAATTTGATGTACCTTTAGATGTACCAATTGATTTCCTCCGTACTAATATGGTTGATTCTTTTAAGGTTAGGTTTACAAGTGCTGATGAACAAAAAATTATAAATCAAAGGAAAAGTGGTGTTTCTCCTCTTTTATCAGTGTCTGTCCAGAATAATGGTCCTAAGCTTGTAATATTGTTAAACTTTCAGACCTCAAATTTAAGTGCTTTAAATTTAAAGCCTTATCAAATTACGACTGAAAATGGCGCTGAGGTTCATAAGTTTCAGATAAAAGGCGTAGCAGAAAAATATTTTGTGCCAGGAGCAATTACACTTTTTGTTTTTGTACCAAAAGCTGCAACGAGAACAGGAAAATTTACTCTTACACCTTCTTTGGAAGATCTCTCAGCTTCATCTGGTTCTGGTACAACTAGTGGAACAATAGGCATAAGTTCAAGTGGTGGGAATTGTCGATTATTTCAAGGAACCCTTATGTGTGAACCTGGCGGTGAAGATGTTAATCTAGATACTTATGTGATTATTGATCCTCCTAATGTTGGCACTGTTATTTTTGCTGATGGTGTCTCTGTTTCAAGCAAACATAATCCAGATACAAATGCAAGCGGTATTATTACTGAAGCAATGCCTATAACTCCTGAAGCTGGTTGTGAGTCACAACATTTTCATGGGACTCTTTTTGGGGTTCAGGATGCTGGCATGTGTGGACATGGAAAAATTAAGCCAGTAAAAATATTAACTCAATATATAGAGAATGTGTTTCTGGTGATGAAGGCTGAAAAAGATGCTATAGAAAAAATTAAAGAACCAAACTACGCGGCAGCTTTAGACAGTCTAGGAAGAATACTCCTACCAGTATTGAAAAATAGTTTAGATATCTCATATACTATGGCTGATCTTAAAGTTACTGATGAACAATTTATGCTTTTACAAGCAAACTATGATTGTATTGAGAAAAAAGACGCTGAAGCCAAGACATTGTTGACAAACTTAAAAGACAATAAAGCTAAGCTTTTTGATGAAGTTAAAGCTAGTAAACTTATTGAAAGCGCCATTAAGTGCAAACTAAAACTTCTTGACATTGCACTTAAAATTGAAAAAAAGAGTAGCAAATCTGAATAACATTACGAACTAATACTTGTGTAATTTAAAACTAACTTATAAAATAAATCAATGATTGATTTACATCACAACAATTGGGATCTTGGACTGGTGTTATTTTTTAATAATTACTGTGGAAAAAGTTTATTTCTGGATACTCTACAACTAATATTCCTGTCAATTGATGCAATTAGAACTGCAGTACTTGTAGCTCTTATAGTTGGGATTTGGGAGTATGGGAGAGTAAAAAATGATATTAAATCGAATAAAATGGTTATTGCAATATTATTTAGTATAGTTCTTACACTGGGAATTATTGAAATTTTAAATGCTTTAATTGATAGTCCAAGACCAATAGTTACATATGAAAGTTCAATAAATTCACCCCTGTTAACAAATGATACAAAACCACTATGGCGTAATGGCTGGGTTAGAAATCCAAAACATGGCTCATTTCCAAGCGACACAATAGCCTTACTAGCCACATTAGCTTTTGGCATTTTTTATTGGAATAAACTTATTGGAACCATAGCAATCATATATGTAATATTGACTGGAATAATCCCAAGATTATACTTCGGGCTACACTATCCGTCAGATATGCTTCTAGGATTATTAATCTCACTAGGCTCTACTATTACTATTAATAAAATTAGATTTTTTGATAAGCTTACAGAAAAAATTTTAGATATCTACAACCGTGCACCTTATATCTCTGGTGTAATAGCCTTTTATACTGCATACATCATTTCAGAGAAGTTTATCCTTATCAGGAAGTTGCCTGTCTGGATAAAGTCAATGTTTGGAAATTAGTATTGGTAACCTCATTAAATGAATAGAAATTATATAAAAATTATCTTTGTCATTTTGCTCTTTTACATTTTTTTTTCAGGAATTGGAAGCTATGGGCTGCTTTCAAAAGATGAACCACGATATGCAGGATGTGCTCTTGAAATGATTGAAAATCATAATTGGATTGTACCTAAATTTAATTTTCAGAACAGATTTGATAAGCCTCCGCTGTTTTACTGGTTAATTGCAATTTCATATAAAGTATTTGGGATTAACGAATTTGCCAGCAGAGTTCCATCAGCAACTTCTGCAGTACTGTTAGTTTTATTCACATGGTATGCGGGAAATAGGATTATAGGCAAAAATACAGGCTTACTATCAGCAGTTATACTAGCAACCTCAATTGAGTATATTGCTCTTGGTAGGCGGGCAGCAACAGATATAGTACTTTGCCTTTTTTTTACTGCCACTTTATATTCTTTCTATCTTTACTACAATGAAAAAGAAGAAAGAAAAAAAATTCTTTGGGCTATTTCATCAGGAATATTTGAAGGGTTGGCTATTCTAACAAAAGGTCCTGCTGGAATAATACTTCCATCTTTAGTTATTGGTCTTTTTTTAATAGTAAGAAAGGAAGTAAATTTAAAACATTTAAAGGTTCTCTCATTAATATCTTTTATTGCTATTGCTTTAAGTCTTCCATGGTACATTGTTGTACACCTTGCTACTGATGGAGAATTCACAAGGGATTTTTTCATTTTGCATAATGTGCAGAGATTTACTTCTGTAGTAGGTGAACATCCGGGTCCTGTATGGTTTTATTTTCCTGTAGTTTTAATTGGATTTATGCCATGGACATTTTTTCTAATCAATGCTTTATTGAATCTAATTACCAGAATAAGGAGGCTAAATTTTAATAAGTTCATATTATTTTGCATACTATGGTCATTTATCATATTCCTGTTTTTTACCCTAAGCAAAACAAAATTATTTACTTATATTCTTCTCATATTTCCATCAATGGCACTCATTACTGGATACTGGATAAATATCTTCGGGAAAAGACATTTTAACAAATTAAAAATCAGCATCTTAGTTCTGCTATCAATATTGATAGCTGGTTTATTAATTGGAGCATTAATACTACTACCCAAACTAAACCTGCAGGAATTAGATAAAAATATTTTAATTACAAGGTTATATATTTCCAGTGTTTTTATAATTATTGGTTCAATTATATTATTTATAACAACTAAAAGACATTTTTCATTAATAATATTTTTTATTTTTATATTCTCGATTCCGGGTATTTATATACTCAATCCTGCCATCAAAGCATCCTATATGAAATCATTTTATGAATTAGAAAAATACTCTATTTTAGCCAGGGAAATGGGTGCAAAAGAAATTATTTCATATGTTGGATACAAACCAATACTTGTCTATTATGGAAGAATGCCTGTGGATTTTAGTTCTCAAAAAAAACAACTTTCTAAAATACAAAAGCAATTAAAAGAAAGTAAAAATATATTTATAATTGTACATGAGTCTGATGTCGAAAAAGTAAAATATAAACTTTTCAATAATCATCAAATCCACGATAGATTTAAAATCGTTGCTTCTGGTAAAAAGTATGCATTAGTAAAATTAAATTAAATTCTTTTGTGTGCAGTTTACTTTGTGACTTTTCCTCTTTCTATAACTTTACTAAATGTTTTATTTGCAATCTGGCTAAGGCTCCTTCCTGGCAGTCTGAAATTTGCATCTCTGTTTAACATAGCCATTACAGTGGCTCCCAGGGATTCATCTATATTTTTTATGTGTCTCCTGATATCTACAGGAGGATTATCAATTTGTCTTCTAAGCCTTGCTGCTGCTCCACCGCCAATATCAGGTACCGGAAGTTCTCCTTGTGTGAGAATTTCATATATGATTACAGCAATGGAATATCTGTCAGACATGCCAGTAAGTTCAATTTTTTCTCCATTCAAAAGAATTCTTGCTTGTTCTGGTGATAAATAACCAACTGTTCCTACAGTGGCATTGGATGCAGTCAGTTTTTTATAGTCATCATTTCTGCTTGCATATCCGGCGACTCCAAAATCACTAATTAAAGGCTCACCATTACAAATTAATATGTTTGATGGCTTAAGATCCCTGTGAATAATACCTTTTTTGTGAACAGCTTCTAAAGCAGTGCATACTTTAGACATTAATACAATGCCTGTCAGAGGATCGATTTCATTTCTCTCAATTAGATCTTTCAAAGAATAATCTGCACATTCCATCAGATAAAATATTCTTCCGTCTGAAGTAATACCAGCGTCTTTGCATGAAACTACATTGTTTGTTTTTACTTTAAGTTCGTGAATCATTTTCAGCATTTTAATCTCTCTTATGAATCGTGTTAAAAACAGTTCTTCGTCCTGAGATGGTATTTTTTTCATCACCTTTGCAGCTAGTATTTCTCCGCTTCTTGTTCTAACCCTGTAGACTTCAGCCATCCCGCCATCGTTTATATGTTCGATAATCTCGTAGTGATCCCCATATTGTTCTCCTAATATAGTGCCGTTTGGAAGCCAACCATTTGTAGATATTTCTCCGGTGTAACTGCCTGTAGTGTTTCCAGGAGGAGCTTCCTGTTTAACTATTTGTTCAGCTGTAGGTTGATCATTAGCTATTTCTTCAGGTGTTTTAACATGGGTAGCTTTGCTAATGGGAGTTATTATTCTTACAGGATGTGTAGCACAAACTGGCTTAGTTGCTTCTAGCATAAGAAGAAAGCTTTCTTTGGTAACAATTTAATAATTAACTTTTATTATAATATACTGCTTTAGATTTGGTCTAAAATGTAAACTTATTTGTCCTGAAAAAAGTTTGATAATTGTTCATATAGAAATAAGAGTTGGACTAAACAAAATTCTTTTTTATTAGGTTAATGTATTCATCTGTAACGAATTTGAAAATGTTATGATGTTGGGCGTTTTTAATTTCAAACAAATATTTGGGTGGGTTAGCACTTATAAATAGGTTTTTACTGTGTGCTATTGGTATTATTTGGTCATTACCAGCATAGGCAATAATAACTGGCACATCAATCTTTTTTATATTTTTTTTGGAATTGAGCAAATCGTTTGGTACCAGTAGTGAGGCGAGAAACGAATACCGTGAAGTTGCAATGTCTCTTAATGATGAGAAAGAGGATTCAAGTAATATTGCATGAACTTTTCGCTTTAAAGCAAGTTCAATTGCAATAGCTCCACCATAAGAATAACCAAATAAGCTTATGTTTTCAGGTCTTGCAATTTGTTTGTAAATTAAGTAGTCATACATAGCAATGGCGTCTGTTATAGTATTTTTTATAGAGGCTTTACCACCACTATTTCCAAAACCTTCGTAATCGACTATGAGTATGTTTGCTCCTGCTTTATGTAGTTGCTCTATACCTCCCAAATAGAGACTGGCATTACCTTTGGATCCATGCAGGTAAATAATATTTTTATCTGTGGGTTTGTCACCTGGAACATACCAGCCATGTAATGTCTTTCCGTTTTCTATTACTATAGATACTTCTTTGTACTCGAGTCCAAATTCAGAAGGTGTTTCTTTAAGTATTTTATCTGGACAAAAAAGCAAAGAACTAATTACTTTATCTGAAATATCTAATTTTTGGTGAAACCCAAAACAAAAAAAGGAACAAAATAAAATTAAAAGAATATGTATGGTTTTCATATTGCTAGAGGTTACAATTTTAATTATAAAATACTAGTAATGAACTCTTAAAAAGACCTAGTTCAGGAGTTGGGGCAGACCACCCTCTTTTTTTGAAATAGCTAGTATTGAAATATATTGCAGATTGTAAAAACCTAGTTCATGCTTTCTAGTCTTGCAATTTCTGCTTCTGTGTCTGCTATTTGTCTAAGAAGTTGAGCTTCTAAAGCTTCATATGCTGCAATTTCCCTGCGAATCTCATCTGTTTGAGGAAGCGCTCTTAATCTTCTAAGTTCTGTTTGTATCTGGGTAAGTCTAAAATTAAATGTTTCAAGATTTAACTTAAGTTCTACTAGTCTTTGTCGTCTTTGTTCAGGAGTCATGTCTGCTGCATTTATTAGAGGTGGTGTTATTACATTAATTATAGTACCCTGTGATTCTTGGGTGCGACCAGACTGGATATCTATTAATTGCGCATTAGCTGCTACTAAATTAGTTATCCCAAATAAAATTACAAGAATTAAAATTAAATTAATACCAGCAATATTCTTTTTCACTTTCATATTCTCACCTTCCAGGTAATGAGTTGCTAACCTACACAATTATTACCCGCCATTGAAAATTCATAATCAGGTCATTTGTACGAGTAGTTGGATTCAAAAAATCACTTTCTAGTTTTTAATTAGAGTCTCTTAATGCTGAAAAGGGTTAACCCTATTTTTCCCTCTAAAGCAACCAGGGCTTTTTTGAAAATATAAAGTTTAGATTTATTTCCTGATTAATTTCAACTTTTCATTCCTATTGAATCTTTTAATTTGAAGTTCTCTTTTAGTTGCTTCTGCTCTATCTTTGCAAAGTTCTATAAAAACTACTTCTTGAGGATTTTCAAGCCTGAAATATTTAGCGCCTTTATTTTTCTTATGTTCATTTAATCTTCGGTCTATATCAGTCGTAATACCGGTGTATAGTTTTCCGGTCTCGGTTTGAATAATATAAACCTGCCAATTTTTACCTTTCTTCACTTTTTTTTTATAATCGGCCCCGTTTCTTATAATCCCCCTAAAATAACGACCTCTTTTTGTAAATTTGAGTATTAGCAATTATGTTGCGTTGTATACCTAACATTATCCAGGAAAGGGTAAATAGTGTATGCCAGTAGGGTTAAATCAGGATATTTTTTCTAGGTTAGACCCCGAAATATCGTACTTTTTGATTCTTTGTGGTATATTGTTTTAGCCTGGTAAACACAGGCTGGTAATGGAATCGGGTGTTTGTGATCTTGAGAAGAGTGTTAAGTTGTTATTTAATTATAGTTTTCTTTATCCTCTTTTAAAAGTAGTCAAGTGCCTGAAAGAAAGAGGATAATTATGTCAAAGAAATTGTTTGTTGGTAGTTTGTCGTTTGAAATGACAGACATGGATCTGGAAGATTTGTTTAAACAATATGGAGAAGTTCAATCAGCCAGAGTAATCACTGATAGAGATACTGGTCGCTCCAGAGGATTTGGTTTTGTTGAGATGACTTCTGATGGCAGTGCACAAGCTGCAATTGATGCACTTAACGGAACTGAAGTTAAAGGCAGATCTATAAATGTCAGTATTGCAAGAGAAAAGTCAAATGATGATAGAGGCGGTGGATTCCGCAGCTCAGGTGGCGGTGGTTTTAAAAAGAGAAGAGATTACTAGAGGATACTCACTACTTAAACAGAGCAGTAACTTGAGTTGCTGCTCTGTTTTTTTTTAGCAGATGCTAGTCAATTGTTGAGCATTGTGCCGCATGCTTTAGGAATTTAAAATTCCTTTTTATTGGGAATTTGCTATTGGTTAATAAATACTTATTAAGGAATTTGCTAAAGTCTTTATTCGTTTCATTATTTAGTATTTGTACAATATCATTTTGAGTCCATTTTTTATTTGTTAATCCAAAATCTTCATATAATCTCTTCATTAAAATGTCCAGATCAAATCCAAGTTTTGTTAATTCTTCATCGAGTAAATAATTAACAATGGTTGATCTTGCATAGAGTAGTGTTTGAGTGTTGTCATTTGCCGGTGGACCAGGTCCTATTTTTTCTACAAGAGCTTGAACCGAAAGATCAAGAGATGTGTTTAATGCCTTTTTATAGCTGTTTAGTTTTTGTCTCATTAATTTTCTGTATATGGATTTTCTTATGATAAGGCTTGCTGATCTGTCCCCGTAATAACTTGCTCCTCCTTCTACTACCCAGGTTTCAAGCTGGAAAAGATTGCCGCTTTCATTTGGTTCGTATTGAATTAATTTCCCAAGCCATGAATGAAACATTTCATGTTGTACAAAACCCTCAAGTGCTTCCACATAACCATGGGGTGGAAAGTTAGGAGTGTTTTCGTCTGTTGTTTTTCCAAAAGCTACACCTATCTTTGACAGGGAAAAACCTGAAGATTCAGAAAATGGTTTTATTTTTACAGTGTATCTGTCATATGGATAACCACCAAACACATGCCAATGGTGATTAAATGTTTTAAATATTCTTTCTGAGAATTCTTCAGGAGTTGGTATTTTAAATCCTTTAATTTCACTTTTACCGACAAAATCTTTGTGAACAGCTACCAGCACCTTGGTCCCGTGAATTATTTTTGAAAAAGTAACATATGCATTTTCATCTATTTCAAATACAGTATTTGGATTGTCGGGTCCTTGAAATGAATCATCCAATCCTTCATGCCAATCAATTGTTGTGCTTGGGTTGCCTGGTAATGATAAATCATCACAGGCATAACCAGTAAATTGAAAATAATTAATTAGCATTATGATAAGGATTATTTTCTTCAACATAGCTTAAATATAATTACTTCTTAAATAAAGATTCATAAACTGTTTTAGCTAAAAGCAAATTACCTTTTCTATTATAGTGTTCATC
The DNA here is from genome assembly GCA_004769085.1 of Candidatus Melainabacteria bacterium SSGW_16. GTDB lineage: Bacteria > Cyanobacteriota > Vampirovibrionia > 2-02-FULL-35-15 > 2-02-FULL-35-15 > SSGW-16. Next base: position 26,380 of record DUDS01000001.1, on the reverse strand, counting down.
ATGCAAATAAAGACTATTTAGTTCTTTTTGATCTTCTTTTTTAAGCACTTCAATATAATCTATGTAATTAAGATCTTTAAGCTTTAATTTGTTAAAAATATACTCAAAGGCATTTAAAGAAGCAGATTTTTCTATAAAATCTTTTGTAGAAGGACTTAAAACAACTAGAAGTTTAGCATCATGGCTTAAAACTAGTTCATAGATTTTTTGAAGTAAAGTTATCGAGACTTTTTCTAATTCACTTCCACTGCTTAGAGTCTTATCACCAGAGATCCAGCTCAAAAACTTACCTGTAATACCTCTATTTGGGAAATAATTGCCCAGAAAATAGCTTCTTGAAAATAAATTTCTTAGGCAATGCTCATTAATACGATTATTCGTAAGTATTAAATCACTATTTCTAGTAACAAAAAGAGGCTTTCTCTTCCCATTATCAAAATTCCTTCCTGTGCATACTAAGTCATTTTGTGTACAAATCACAAGAACCACTTGTTTTAAATTATTGAATTTATCTATATGTCTTTTTAAAAATAGATAATATTGCCCAAGGTCATATCCTGATACTGCAAGGTTAGACACCTGGTAGCCTAAATTAGAAACCATTTTTTCTAAGAAATAAGGGAATGTCTCTGTATCACTTACCCCAAATCCCCATGCAACTGAGTCGCCCAGTATAATTATTTGTTTTTTACTTTGATCAATTTCAGCAGAACGAAATCCAAGCGAATTTGAACTTGTTGTTCCCCAGTCAGGAACATAGATTTTTGTATTTGGTATTGGACCCCATCCAAGTTCTGAATCAAACTGTGTGTTTGGATCATGCCATGCATAACTCAAATACTGTTTTGTTTTTATAAAATGCCTTACTTCTATTACAAAAATTACTAGTAGTAAACCAAATAAACTACTTACCAGTAAAAGCGAGACATTGATAGCTAAATCTTTATAATTAAATTTATTCAATTAATTTACTCTGATCCTTTAAAAATATTTTATCAACAGGTTTGATTGATGCTTTTCTTCAATGTGTCTCAATGCTTTATTTATTGCTTCTGCCTCAGGATTTCATGAGATAATTTCTGATTAGCTTGTATAGGAGGCTTCTATGGATAAAGCACGTAAAAGACTAATAAGTAATTTTTTAATTTCAATGTTTTTGGTAATTTGTTTTGCTGGTGTAATAAATGCAGAAAATAGAAATAGTTTTGTAAAAATTGGAGGTATAACATATGCCCCGGCTAAAAAATCAGGAAGTACACCGCCTGTTTCTTGTGAGGTGCAGAACTTTGGGGATCAAAATATTAACCTTTCATTTGTAAGTAGCAAAAGGAGAGGAAAAACAGCATTTGTGAATTTAAACCTAACCCTTAGCTCTCAGGAATTTAATAATCTAAAAACAGGTGATGTTATAGAGTTTGAACATGGGAATTCTTTCACCAGTAGTACCGAAAACCAGAAAGTCTTTTTTACGTTTTCTGAAGGAAGCAGCAAAAAGTCAAAAACAAAATCAGTTTCAGTGAGTAAAGGTGCCCCTTTTACTGCTGATAGCAGCTATTCAGTAAAAGGAAAGGTGGAAGTCATTAATAAAAGACAGGACGGTTGCCTGGATGTAAGTTTTAATGCTACTGTTCAAAACCCAAGCATTACTAAAACAACCAGCACTATAGATCCGGAGAAAAATTGTATAAAAGACAGCGATTTTCAAAAACTAAAATCAGTTCCTATTGCAGCTATTTCAGGTAATCTCTTTCCTGAAAAGTTTACAGGAAGTACTAGTACCGGTACTGGCACTACAAAACTTTGTGATGCACCAACTATACCCAGCTTCCCTGGTATAGGTAGCAGTACCTCTTCAGGTGGTAGTACTTCTTCAGGCGGTACAGACATTCCTGGTTTTCCTGAAGGATTTCCTGGTCTTCCTGAGGGATTTCCTGGTCTCCCGGAAGATTTTGACATACCAACAGATATTCCTACAGAGTAAAAAAGTCTTATAAAAAAAGTAATTTGGTTAAGTAAAATAAATTATTTACTATTTTTTAATAGTTGCCTTAGAGGAATTTAATGTACACGGACATTAAATGGGCTAATATTTTATTAGTATGAAATCAGAAGGAATAGGTAGAAGGGCTTTTTTTGCACATTGTGCGGCTTCTCTCGGGGGCACTTTGGTAGGGGTTCCAGCTGCATGTGCTGCATCTATTTCTACGTGGGATAAATCTATAAGTGATAGAGAAAATCCTCTTAAAGAAGCTGTGCTAAAGCTTGAAAGTTATGGATACAGGGTACATGTTACCATTCATGATGGTCCTGACAGCCAAATGAATAATTCTCATGCATACAGGGATGTTGGAAATCCTATTGTCTCAGGTATAGCAGGAGGCAATGTTGCATTGCCTATTGCAAAACGAGCAAACAAAAAAGAAGAAGAACTAACAAAAACAAAAGGACCGGATTACTTTGAAGGTGAACCATATGCACAGCCAATACCCCGCAGATATTTTATGACTGCTATTGCTTCTGGTGCTCTGGTTGGTGTGCCGATTGGTTATGGAACAGAAGCATTAAAAATTCCTACTCCACATGAACAAAGAGAAATAGACAGATTAGTAAAAATGCTAACTGACAGTGGGTATAAAGTAGTACATCCTAGAGCATTTGGAAATAGACAAATTGCTTCTGTAGTTGCAAGTACTGTAACTGCAACTGCTACATACGTTGCTTCACGTGCAATTTATGGTGAAGGCTTAAATAAAAGACTAGATGCACAAGAACAAGCCAATAAAATTGCCTCAGCAAGAAGCCATGCAGTAAGAAAATTAATGGATGGAAGAAATAATAATTAGTTATATTATAGTCAAAAACACTCTGTTAATTTAAATAAAATTACATGGTATTATAGTATTCAATTGTTTTAAATTAAGGATTTAAGTATGAATTTTACCAGAGTGCTGGCTGCTATAGGTGGTGCAAGAGTTGGGAGATTATTTATTCCTCAGATTTTTAAAGATTTACTCAGGGAAAATTCTGATACCCATAGAAAACTTGGTGAGATTCCTTTGCTTAAAGCTTTAGAAAATACAAATGTAACCCGTGGGGAATATATTGCTGCTCTAAAAAAAATGTATGGTTTATATATAGCATTGGAACCCAGGTTAGAAAAAGCGATTGACTGGAGTGCCATTGGAATTGATTTTAATGAGAGAAGAAGATTGCCTATGCTTGAGAGGGATTTGCAAAAATTTGGCATTGGAAGTGACAAACTTCATGAGATTCCGGTTTGTGCTGAAGTTCCTGAACTTTCAACATTGTCAGAGGTTCTAGGATGTATGGCAGTTATTGAGGGTTCAACTGCTGGTGCTACAGCCACGGCACAAAAACTGGCAGTTAGTAATCTTCAGCTGGGACCACATAATGGAGCAGAGTTTTTTAATAATTATGGTGACAGACGAAATGAGATGCGAATGAGTTTTGCCAGGGTTGTTACAGCTCAGCAGGTTAACAGAGATCAGTTTCTTTCTGGTGGGAAAAAAGCATTTGATACTTTTTATAAGTGGCTTAGTTCATAGAAGCATATTTCAAAGTAGGTTTTGCCCAAAAATTGCTTTTAATAGCTATTTTGCAGTCTAAATTAAATGTTGTTAATGTTGAGTAAGACAACTTTTGATAAAATGGCTGTTAATTAATAAACCTGGTTAAAAATGGAGTGAAAATGCTTAGTACTCCTATAATTCAAGGTATTTATCCTTTGGGAGCAGGCAGAACTGTTTCCAGAAAAATACCTGACCCTATTTTACGAAGACTTCACAGCTCTGATCTTGCAACCACACAAACAGTTGCTCATGGAAGATTACCTAACAGAAAGCAAATAGATTCAGAAAGAAATATAATTCATTCTTCTCTAGAACAGTCATCAAACAGAACTATTGCACTAGTAAATTATTTAGTGGCAATTGCTACAGATACAGGAAATGTTATTGAACAAAGACCTGTTAGAGGGATTCGGGATCTTATAAATATTGCTTATTATAATCATGATCAATTAGCCACAAATATTGAGTCGTATGGTTCCATAACTCCGCTTTCAGATCATGACTATTCTATTACTCAAAATCATGAAACAAAAGGTGCTGGCACTTTAATTGATGACAGATATTTATTGCTGGTAAAAAAAGAAGCTAATAGATTAATTGAACAAGCAATAAATAATACTGGGAGTATTGAAGATGTTATTTTGGAATCAGAGAAAGTTGAAGGAATTTTAATTCCAAATGACAATTCTCCAGAGCAGGTGAAAAATGATTTTAAAACAGGATTGAGAATGACTTCTCTTCAGTTGGAGTTTGCTACTAGAGCTTTAGAAGCAGCTGGTTGGAACTGGTTTAAGGCAACTTCTTCTTATAAAGATCATCCTAAAATCCTCTATTTAATCCGTGGTCTAGAAAAGTATCTTTCTCACATTGCTTCAGCTGCTATCCAAACTGCTAATCCAGAAATTACTGAATGTGAAATGGTTAGAGAAATGAATAGGTTTTTTAGAGACACATTTGGTAATGAATCATGGGTTTTATTTGATACTAATTTTTATACAAGTCGTTTAATGATGCAGCCTAAACTTGATATAACCAACCCACTATTATTAGACATGTGGCACTATGATAATAGGGTTAAAGCCTTAGCTAAAAATGCAATTTGCATATTTGAAGAGTCTTATAATCCAAGCTTGTCTTTTCAGAAGAATTTATCTAATGCACGGGAAATTTGGGATATAAAATTAAAGAATATTACTAATACTATTTTATCTAATAAAGATATTCCCGAAGGAGAAGAAGTATCTGCTATTGGAACTAGCAGTGCTTGTTATAAAGATGCTTTTATGCTTATGGAAACTCATGTAATCAAAATACATGAGGAAATGAAAAAAATTGAAAGGAGTATAAGAGAAGAATTAATGAGTCTATATTCAAAGGCTGAGCTTACAGAAGAAGAAAGGTTTCAATTGGAATTTATCAAATCTAAGATCATTAATCCAGAATCATTAGAAGCTAATATCATTGATTTTTCTGAAGTAAAGTTTGACAGGAAAAGTATTGAAATAGAAGCCTTAAACAAATTATACGTTTTAAAATTAGAATCTGCTCAAACTATTTTAAAACAACATTCCGATGCAAAAAAAGAGCTGATTGATTTTTTAAATACGCAATTTAACCAAATTGAAGATCTTCTTCATATTGCCAAGAAACTTAAAGAACCAAAGTATCTTCTTCTTGGGCTCTCCGAGCTTGCTTCTGAAATTGAGAATGGAGAATTTACAGGCGAAAATCTTAAAATATTTACTGAATGTATCCTGAATTACCAGAATGGTTATGTGTCTGATTTTGTTGAAGATGTTTTTGGTGAGCTGATAACAGATGAAGAAGCCAGACTTCATCTTAAAGAACTAGCTAAAAATGTAGAAAGAACTGCATTAGAATCCATACAGGTACAAACAGATGCACTATTATATGCAAACGAATCATATGTTTCTTGTGGTGCTATTGTTCATGTGGCAGGCTTAATGCAGCAATTTAAAGGCAACCATGAGAGCTCTATCAGTCAACATGCTTTACTTAACTATCCTCAATCATTTTCTCAATCAGCAATAGAAAATTTTGCTGACTTCCAAAGAGGTTTTATTCATTATCAAACCGAACCTGCCAAAGCTATATTTATTGGCTCTAAATATTTGGGCAGAGAGATGGAGGCAGCAAGAGAATTCGTTGAAAAAATTACTGAATATCCTGATTTACCTGCACATATTTTGAGCTATGCTAGTTCAATCCTTAGTGATGTTAAGGAATTAGACTCTCTAGTAATAAATTTACGAGAAATCCGAAGAAATCCTGTTTCTCAGAGAGAAAATATGATTATTAGAGCGCTTGACAATGCATTCCCTGAATTAAAGAATAAGCCTCTTGAATATAAATCTGAAATTTTATTATCAAAAGCTGAAAGAATAAAAACTCAGATTGAAATATTAGATTTATTGTTATTTAGTGGATTAAGAATGATTACAGATACAGCTTCTATAAAAAACAAGGATATTTTTTCAGTGGATAACTTAAACTACTTAAGACAAAACTCTAACAGGTTTGTTATTGATAGTGGAAGACCAAAGATAAAAACGCCCTTTATTCTTAATTAAAAAGAAGCATTTTAAGTAAATCTTCTTCCTGCTAAAACTGCAGTATTGTAACTTCTAAGCTCTGATTGTCTAACTAGAGGAGTATAGCCTTTTTGCCAGGTCCTGGTGTTTTTATTCTGAGGAGTTATTTTACTCGTTTTGACAGGAGCAGGTTTTGCAGGCTTTGATTCTCTCTCCACAAAGCCGCCATGTGAATTCAGATCATATGGAATCCATGTTTTAATATCACCACTTATTGTAGGTGCTGTAACACCAAAACCCATTCCGTGAAATATTTCGCCTGGGAAAATAAATGTAGGCATGAATACCATTTTTCCGTCCCTTACTCTCCATCCAAGCCCGCCAGAATTTCCAGGATTCATTGCAGCATCAGTTCTTGTGGTTTTTATTGCATCTTTTTCATCTTTAGAGAGTATAGTAGGAGAGCCACTTCCATATTTTACAATGCTATCGCCACTTATAATGCCAAAGCTTCCTGAAAATCTATTACCAAGGACATCTCCAAATGGATTTCCAACTACAAACACAGCTTCTCCTGCTTTTGGTTCATCAGATGCAAAAGAAACAGGAACAGCCTTTGAAATATTTTCAGTTGTCTTTAGAAGAACAAGATCATGATCTTTTTTCCTGGCTAATTGTTCTTTTCCACTGCTGTCCAAATAATAATGTGGTTTAGCTTTTACTTTATTGCCATCTGGAAAGGTTAATGTTATCTCTTTATTTTTATAATCCTCGTCTTTCAAATGTTCACAATTTAAAACATGCCAGTTAGTAACAATATAACCACCATCTTTTCCCCCATTTATGTGGGCAGCCACTACTCCTGAACCTTGGTGAGTTTCAGTCTTTTCTACTACAGTACCCATGCCATCATCTTTTTTATACTTTACTTCCATATTAACTATAACTGTAGAGGATAGAGCTTTGTTGTATACGTCTTGAAGATCACTTACTGAAACTTTAGTTTCTAAATTACCTACTTTAATAGTTACTGTATCTAAACTTTTATTTAAATTGGCAAGACCTTTATCGTGTTCTCCATCCCTTTTAACTAAGCTTTCAATTTTCTTGTTTTGAACTTGAGCTTCTGAGCCCATATTTGCTAAAGCTTTTCTATATTCATCAATAGCTGTTGCATTACCTTCAATTGCAGATTTGTTGAGTGACATACCTTGTTCCAGTCTTGCAATTGTTGCATTTGCTTTTGCTAGCTCTTCAGCCATACTAGCTCTTGCAGTTTCACTTTCATTAAGCTTTTGAGTAAGCTGTGTATTCTTACCATTAATTTCATCCTTAAGCTGGAAGTAACCACCTACTCCTCCTGCAGTGCCAACACCTAGAAGTACGAATAAAGTATTTCTAAGGTAAGCACCAGTTCTTCCGCTTTTAGCACTGTTTATGCTATCAATAGGCATACTTGCACCTAAGTAATTTATGATTTCTCAAATAGTATTAATTAACAAGTTATATTAGCATAAACAAAACAGTTTTTGTTAAATGTTAAATTGTTAAATTATCTGTTCATTCATGTGAATATCTAACCAGAACAGACTTAATTGTTTGATATTTTTTATGAATGGCTCGCTTCGTAGACAGAAAATTAAGTTCCTTTAACATAATCCTTTAAATATTTTATTTAATAACAAATCAAGCACCCCAAGATTTTAAACAAACTATAGACAAATGATTTAAGTAATAATAGAATAAACACAATTAATTAAACATATAAAGCAGTAAGGATATAACTTCACGGGTCAGTGTCTGTAACTGGTTATAGTAAGGGGGAGTGTGTTAAGGATTAACAGAGCTTCTTTAGGCAAAGCAGCAGTTTTATTGTTGGCTGGAGGAGGAGGCACAGCTTTATATTTCCAGCAGAGTGACATTAATAAACAGAATGAAAACACTGTGGGTCTTGAAAGAAGAATTGATCAGATGAAATCTGATCATGAGGCTTCACTTGCAAGAGAAAGGCAAGCAAGAGAAGCTCAGGCAACAAATGCGGCAGCTCAGGCAAGAGTCTTTGGAGAAAAATTACAGGATGCACAAAATCTTGCAGATCAAACCAGTGCTGCAAATAGGGATTTAAGTGACAGATTAAACGAAAACCAACGTGTTGTAGAAAATATGCAGACAACCATAGGTGAATTAAACCAAAGACTAGGTACATCTATAGGGATGGAACAAGTAATGGGAATGGTTGGTAGGGTAGGACCATCTGCAGTAAATATTTCTTACAGAAATAGTGAAGGTAATTCTGTGCTTGGAGCAGGTTCAATTATAAGAGCAAATGGTAAACGATATCTTCTTACAGTAGGTCATGGACATTCTGATGTAGTTCACTGGCTCAGACAAGAGCTAACCATAAGAATGTTTGATGGTTTCTCTTTTAAAATGACACCTACCCCTCTGCCGGGCGGTACAATACCATTCTTACAGTCAGATACAGGGGATTTAGCTTTAAGTGAATTGCCCCCTAACATAGACGCTAAAATACCAGAAAATATTGGGCTTGAAATAAGAGGGCCAATGCAACCTCCTCTATATGGTGAACCTATAGTTGTTATTGGAAACCCAGGAGGTTTGAACAGTTCAATCTCTATAGGTTTTGTTAGGCATCCTGGTAGATACGTGCTTCTTGGCGACAGGTTGTATGCTAATCAGACTCAGGTCACCGAGTTAGACGGTGGTAATTCAGGAGGACCGATAATAAGCCTGAGGGATGGAAAACTCATAGGGGTTTCTGGATGGGTTCGCAGAGGAGGCTATCTGCCTCATGGATTTGGCTCAAATAACGTAAACATAACCAGATTAATAGATGGTGCTTTTAAGATTCCAATTTTAACTCAGGAAGAAAAATCTCACATAGGTGCTATGGATTTTGCAGGAAGATTTCAGATGCCTACGCCTCTTTTTCCTATGCCATTAGGTAATTTTATGCCAATAGCTAATGAGCCTGGACAAGCAGCAAATATAAGGGTTATAGAACCTTTATCAAGATTTATTATGCCAACCCCGTTATCTACAATGCCGCTTGCAAATCTTATACCTAAGTCTGAAAAAAAACCGTGATCATCTTTCACAAAGATCCAGTGTGTTATTTGCATTATCATCAGTTTCAGTAACTGACCTTATTACTTCAATTTGGTTTTCATATTGAGTTAAAAGATCATCTAATATATCAGCAGGAATACATCTTTGTGATTTTGTCTCTGAACAACCCTTGCTTTCAAAGAAAGATATTATACTTTCAAGTTTTTCTATGCTGATTTGTATTTGATTTTCACATGTTGACTGGCTGAATTGGATTGCCTTTCTAAGTTTTTTTATTGCAGAACCAATCCTGGTTGCTACTGGTCTTGCAAACCTAGATGAGTTTTTTATCTCACTTTGAATGTTAGTTAATTCTTCTATTGCCTGATTGAAGTTATTTACTAATTCCGGATTTGTATTTGTGCCATTATTTGTGTTGTTCTCAGGATTCTCCGGTTTATCTGGTTTGTTGTCATCATCTTTTTTAATACCTGTGTCTTTAACAACTGCGACTTTGCTTGTAGAGGTCTCACAAATATATATTAGGTTTGATTTGGGGTCAATTGCAATACCAACAGGATCAAATATTTCAGTAATGGTACAAAGGAGTTCATCCTTTTTTGAGTCATATCCGTCTACTGTACTGTTAAATGTATGAGTAATATAAACTTTGTCTGATGCCTTATGAAAAGCTATTTCTGAGCCATTTGAGCCAATAATGATACTTTTGGTTACAGTATCAGATGAACCATTAATTATATATAATACCCCTCTTCCAAGAAGTGATTCTCCAGATGTGCTGAATGCATATATTATATTTTTCCCTTCGTCTATTGCAATTCCTGTTGGGTTTGTAATTATATTTTCTATGGTTTTTATAACTGCATTAGATGAACCGTCTATTATTGAAATATTATTTGATTCAGTGTTTGCAATGTAGATTTTGTTTGTTTTTGTATTTATTCCAATTCCTTGTGGTTTATTACCAACTGATATTTCCGTGGTCACTGCATCGTTGCTACCGTCAATAATTGATACTGAGTTTGAATCCTGGTTAGAAACATAGATTTTGTTTGTGCTTTCATTTGCCAGGACGTGAACAGGCTTTTGTCCTACAGATATAGTAGTAGCTACTGTGTCAGTTAAACCATCAATTACTGTAACAGTATTATCCAGCTGGTTCCCAATATAAATTTTATTTGTTTTTGAATTTACAGAAATGCCATTAGGAGCCTTTCCAGTATTAATGGTGCTTAATAAAAAATTTGTTTCAGTGTCTATTACGGAAACAGTATCGCTGGCAAAATTAGTTACATATAGTTTTCTTGTTACAGGATTTACTGCAAGCTTTAATGGTTGTAAACCAACATCAATTCTGGATATTACTGTTTCAGTCTTACTTGTATTTAAAAAACAGGCAACTAGTTCAATTGGGATAAGGGGTTCTTCAGCCTTTGTGTATAAAGAAGAAAAAGTGATTATAAGGATACAAATAAAAGATTTTATTTTAGTTTTCATTTATTCTCCTCCAGTTAACGGATCTGAAAACAATTCCTGTAATAATGGGAAAATTACTGCTACAAAGACTTCCATGTAGTTATCTATGCTAGCTCCGGCTGGATTAGGGTTCTGAGTAAGTGCATGTGCAAAAAAGGTGTTTGGATTTCTTTTTGCAATTTTTATATCTTTATCAGTAATTGGGTAGTCTGTTCTGACTGCTAAGGATGCTGCAAAAAAGCTTTTAAATGCACTCCGTGCGATTTTTAGGTCTTCTTCCTGAATCATAAAGTTTGGATTTAGAGCTATTCCTGATGCAAACAGACTTCCAGGATTATCCCTGGCTAGATCAATATCTATTTGTTCTATTTCATAGCTTGGGTTTTGAGTAATTATAGAGCCAAGAATTAAGCTATCAGTCAAATCAGCACCTTTAGGAACTATTGCGTTATTCCTGGCAAATTCTTTGTCTGTCTGGCTAACAATGAAGTTTGGATTCAAAGCTAGTCCGCCGGCAAATAAGGTATTCGGATTGTTTCTTAAAATTTCTTTGTCCGTTTCTTCAATCATATAATTTGGGTTCAAAGCAATACCACCTGAAAATATAGTTTCAGGGTTGGTTCTTGCTATCTGTATGTCTTCCTGTTCAATTATGTAGCTTTTGTTCTTTGCAATTCCTGCAGCAAATAAAGATGAGGGATCGTTTCTGGCAATTTCCTTGTCTGCCTGTTCAACAACATAATTAGGATTTTGTGTTAGCCCGATTGCAAAATTAGACAGAGGGTTATTTCTTGCAAATTCTTTATCTGTTTCTTCTATTATGAATGATGCATTTTTTGTGACCCCAAGTGCAAAAACTGAGCCTGGCTTGTTTCTTGCAATTTCTTTGTCAGCTTCTTCAACAATATAGCCAGGATTCTGTGTTGCTCCTAAAGCAAAGAAAGTGTTTGTTTTTTTTCTTGCAATTTCTTTGTCAATTTCTTCAACAATATAGTCAGGATTTTGTGTAAGTCCCCACGCAAAAAATGTATTAGGTTTACTCCTTGCAAACTTTATATCCTTAGGTCCCAGTGGATAGCCAGAATCTTCAGAATGATGTCCCTCTGAATGTATAAAAAAACCACAAAAAAACAGAATGTAAATTAAGGCCAATATTCCTGTAAATCTCTTAAGAAAATCATTCATTTAGTTGTTTCCTTTGTTAGACTATTGTATATGAAATTTATTCTTAAATTTAAATAAATTATAGAAAATATATATACTGAGTACTATTTAAACTGTTAAGGGATTATCAGTAGGATCATTGGTTCGTATAGTTCTCTTATTGTAAATCTCTACTATAAAGATTTTAATATCTCTATAATAGAGATTATCATGCCAAATCCAAAGGTCTCAGTAGTTATAACAGCTCATAATCTTGAAAGCTTTATAGAGGAAGCTATTCAGTCTGTTTTAAATCAGACTTATAGGGACTTTGAAATTATTGTTGTAAATAATGGCTCTACAGATAAAACAAAAGAAATTATAGAAAAATTTTATGAATTATATCAGGATATAAAATTAATTAATCAGGAGAATAGAGGTGAGGGTGGTGGCAGGAACACTGGAATCAGGTTTTCTAGGGGAGAATTTATAGCGATTATGGATGGGGATGATATCTGGCATAAAGAAAAACTTGAACTTCAGGTAAAAGCATTAGAAGAGAATCCTAATGCAGGTTTAGTATCTTGTTTTGCAGCAGTAATTGATAATAACAGTAGATTAACTGGCTGGAGAGTTGGAAAAAATTTAAATGGAAATGTTTTTAAAAATGTTTCAGAAGTAAATGGAATTCCTTGTGGCAGTGCTCCGCTTATTAGGAAGTATTGTTTTGATAAAGTTGGATTATTTAAAGAGTATTTGCTTGTTTCAGATTGGGATTTTTTTATAAGATTAAGCGAGTATTTTCCCATAATTACATTGCCAAGAATACTAGTTGGCTATAGAAGGCATTCTACTAACATTTCTAAAAATTATGATGAGCTTGAATGTGTCTCAAGCGCAATCCTTGACAATTTATTTAAGGATAAAAACAGATTTACCAGAAGTTTTAGTAGTAAGTGTTATTCAGGAAGTAAATATATTATTGCTGTTTTATGCACAATTGATGGTGAATATGATTTGGCTATTAAAAATCTCAAAAAATCATTTTTTCTCTCTCCCTTAAGCTCTTTTTTTCAACCTGATAAAGTGATTTTTGCATTGTTGCTGCTGTCATTTAAAGTGTTTCCATTAGCAACTTCATGGCTTATTAATATATTGCATGATATGACCGGGATTAAAACCAATAAAGAATTTAAAATAGTCTATGGTTAAATCTTTAATATCAATTTTTTATGGTTCAGAAGAATCACCATTTGAGGTTAATGGATATAAGCTCCCAATTACTGTTGGAGGTGCAGGGAAATTACTTATTTCTAATCTTCACTCATTAAAAAATGATGATTATGATATTCATCTTATTTTACTCGGAGGAATTGAGCATTTTGATGATGAGTTATAAAATATTACAGTTAAAAATATTTCCTTAGGAAGAAACAAATATAATTTCAGCTTAATTAAAATGATGTTTAATAAACCCTGTTTGGGAGTTAAGGAGTTTAATCAGGATAAAACAATTGTATTTGTATACGGTCGGCTAATATTAGCTCTTTTAATTAAATTATTAAATCCCCGCTCAAAAGTATATTTATTTTTTGCAAGTTCAATCAGAGGGAATTTATGGGCTTATGGTCACAAAAATATTTTAATAAAAATGTTTTTTTCTCTAGGATGTTTATTCTCGTTATTACTGGTTGATAGGATTGTTGTTGATAAAAAGGACATAATTTTATTTAACTCTCCAATAGGCATTTTAAGAAGGAAAGTATACTACCTACCGAATTCAGTTGATGTCAGAATATTTAATCCATATCCTAAAGACAGGACCTTTAGTATTAAAGGAATAAAAAATGATGACAAAATACTCCTTTATGTTGGGAGATTAGACGATGAAATTAGTAAAAACCCGGAATTATTATTTCGTTCTTTCCATTTAGTCTCAGAGAGAAATGAAAATGTAAAACTAATAATCATTGGTGTAAGTGATGAATCATATAATAAATTAATAAAAAAATATAAAGTCAAATATGCTCAGAATATTATAAATATCGGGATAATTCCAAACAATTTACTGCCAGAATATTACAGGACTGCTCATGTTACATTGCTTACATCACATTTTGAGGGTACCACTTTTGCAGTTCTTGAATCGCTTGCCTGTGGAACGCCATGTGTGATAACGAATGTGCTGGACAAAGGAATTATAATGGACGGAATAAATGGTTATGTATCATATGGCAGAAAACCTGATGATTTTTCAATAGAAATTGAAAAGGGATTACACTTGTCACAAAAAATTAAAAACAAAAAAATTAGTTTAATGGATCCAGTTTTTGATCTAAGCTGCAGAGAAGAAAATTTAAAAAAGATGTTGAAAGTCTAATGCTTATAAAATATGTCAAATGTTTTTATCAAAGTAGTGAAAAAAGACAGAAACGGGGAAAAATAGTAATTGTAGTTTTCTGAATTCAGGGTTATTTGTTTCTACTAAACCAAGATCAGGTCCGATTATTGAGGCTGCAATTCCAATTAAAATGCTGTAAATTGCAGATGAGTATGCAAATAAATTTGTTACTCTTGAAAATAATGAACCTTGTATTAGTTTTATGTACAGATAAAACCATGCAATAATTCCAGCTAATATAAAAAATGTCATATAATCTGCAAGATATCTCATAGTTACATAGCAGAGTGTTAATAAAACTGACAGTGTTACTATTCCAGGGATAATAATAATAATAAATTCACGTTTTGGAAAATTAGCTGAGTTTTGAACAGATTTTAATTTGTTACTTTTTAAAAGCCACTTAACAATTAGCATTTCAAAAATTAATAAAACAAAAGGTATGCCTGGAAATAATCCTAAAATCCTTTCATATGGTTGTGAAAAGTAGGGGGCTTTCCATAATCTTAAGAGGACATATGGAAAATCTGAAAAAAGATGAGGTGTTGTGAAAAAGTACCAGTTTATATTTGAAGCACAATATATAACTCCCATAGTATCTGTAATTGTTAATTTATTTCTTGCAAGCTGATATTTGAATCCAAAATCAGTTATGTCTTCAAAGCGCAAATAGTTATAAGCAAACAGTGTAATGAGGCAGATAATAAACGGTATAACTAATGCTTTTAGTGCATGCTTTGCCTGGGGAAAATAATTTTTTTGAATAAGGAAATAAAGATATATAATTAAAACAATTCCAGAAAGTATAAAATGTGGTCTGCATCCGCCAGCAAGACCTACAAACAGACTGCCTAAAGACAGCCAGACTATATTTAGCTTATGTTTCTCTATAGCTCTAGACAGGAAATATATTGCAGCGGTGGTAAAGAAAATTGCTGATGCAATTGCTATGCTGTACATTAATGCTCTCCTTAATAGGTAAGGGCAGACATTAGCAAAACCAACAAGCAAAATAGCAGTTGCTACCATGTATTCAGGGACAGTTGGGAAATATTTTTTTTTAAGGTATCCTATTATAAAAGTTGCCCAGATTAAGGTTCCAAATGAAAATATCAATATAGCAAGCCGATCAGACATTTCTTTTTTAGTTAAGAGTTTAAATGGCATGAACAATACAATTGCAGGTACTGGACCAAAATATAAGTAGTATTTTCCACGATAAAGTGAAACATCATGCCACCCATTTGTCCTGAAATCTTTGTTTTGGTATGTGTCATAGGGATTTTCCAGATTAAGCAGTTCTAAAGGTGGCTTCTGAACAAAATGTAACTGTCCATGTAAAAATCCATCTGCAAGATAGCTGTATAGGGGAGCATGCTTATTTTCACGGTAAAAATTATATGTCCCGTCAGTTACTGTCCAGGTATAAAAAAATAAAACAATTGTTAAAGCAGCAATTCGCAGCATGATATGAAAATATTATAGATTGAATTCTGTTTAAGGTTAAATGAAGTCTTTATGAATCAGGCTTATTCCCCTTTACATCAGGCTCAATATACCAGTTTGCAAATCTGCTCACCATGCCTTCTTTTGCAAGCCCCTTTTTTGTATCTTTTATGTTTGCCCGAACTGTGCTTTCAAGCCTATACTGTAAAAACATAAAAATTATACTTCCATTAATAGCACCAATTATTTCCCTGAGGTTTGAGAATGCTACATCAGTATCTGAATATTTTTTTAGACCAAGTGCTGAATCGGTAACTGACTGAATAGCAGAATTTATTGCATAGTAAATAGGTCCATTGAGTAAACCAGCGGCAGACATTACTTTTTCTTCGTTATAACCGTCCATATCACCTTTTTCTTTTAATTTCTTCAATAAATTTTTGCATAGTACTGCCTGACACGGTAAGTTTGCTATTACCCTACCTGTAGCAGTGTTTGCTGAATTAGCATTTAATTTGTTGCCTGTAATAAGTGATGGAATATCAGTAAATGTGCCTACATAACTTAAGAATATAAGCATTAAATCTAACTGGTTTCTTCTACTTCGTAACCATTCCACGGCAAGATTTTCATTAATGCTTCCAAGTCTTTTTAGGGCACCTGCACTTTCTTTTACATCTTCCTTAACACTGCTTTTTATTGGAGGATAAATATCCCGAAATATTTGAATTGTTTTGCTTAAAGGTATAGCCCAGGGTTGATATTTATATTGTGGATTTTCCATAAGTACTTTTTTATATGCCTGTCTTAGCTCATGCTGAAAAGCATTCGTCAAATATCTGTCCGCAAATGTCTGTCCATAATAAGTATTAATTGTCATAAAATCTGAAAATACTCTGTTTTGTTTTTTTACTTCTTCTGAACCTTCGGAACTCTCATTTGCAACCCATACAGTAAAAGGAAACCTTGCAGAGTAAGCCAGGAGATAAGACATTGCACTTGCCATTGCATTTGCCCATCTGTCTGAGTTATTGTGGATTAAGTCTGCCTCACTTATTCCTCCAATGCCTTTTTTTAATCTTTCAAGGTTATTTTTATGAAATATTATTGGTTCAGTAAAACAATATGTAAGATTAATAATTAGACTTGATAGATTTGGATCTATCCACCGCAGTACTTCTATTGCTGTAGAATCCTGCTCTGAAGTTTTAGCTGCTTCATTTAATACTTCTTTTTTAGGTGGCTCATTTGGCTTAACTGGTTCTGCATGTTTTGGGTGTACTTCATTTGCACTTGCTATGCCAGCAAAGCTAGCACCTAAGGCAGCAAAAGCTGGCATGAACTCGCGTCTTGTAATTTTCACTGTTCTTGAATATTAACATGAGTAAAACATATTTAATTGTAAGAAATCTTTTGCAATTGATTCTGAATGTTAACTGGGATAATAAAAATCATATGAGTCTTCAAATTTATTCAACTAATGAAATAAAATATCCGCCTGGATTTTACTATCAGTCAATGCCATTTACACCAAAAAAAGGGATGTATTTAAGCCTAGGTGCAGGGTCAGTAATGCAAATTAAAAGTACAAATAAAAAAGGTGTCACCTTTGAAGCACAAACAACACATGCCGTTAGTGGAGATAAAGATTTTACTCCGGTAGGGCAGACTTTATTAAAATATGATGAAAATAAATATTCACCTTTTAAACTTGACGATGTAGAAGATCGTGGTGGCATTGAATACAAATGGTGGTCTGGAGAATTAACTCATCCGGGTCAGTCCGCTGTTTTTCAGGTGAAATTTAGAGAAGGCGGTAAAGTCTCAGAAAAAAATATGGCAATTGTTGAGCTTGAAGACTTTCAAGCTAATAAGCCGGTACTAAACGTAAAGCTTAGAGCATTTTTAAAAGAAGTTGATCCGAAAATTGTAGAAGAGAGCTTTGTGGGGGTTACTTAACTTAGCCCACAGAAAAGATTAAACAATTTTAATCTGATTACCCTTGTGATTTACATATTTTTATAGTTTGTAACTCAAATAAATTATTATTTTTCTGATAAATTACTGTAATGGAAATTATAATTCAATACTTATATGGGTTCAAAGAAAATCAGTAAAGTAGGCAATCAGCCCCCTGGTAAAAAAACAACAGAAAAAAGTTCTGCTAACCCAGGCAATGGTGTTCGCAAAAAATCTGTAAGAAATGCTGGAAGAACTTACAGAAAAGATGACTCATCGTTTAGAGATGAATTGTCAGGTGGGCTAGAAGATGTTGGTGCATTATTTAAATTCGTAGGTAAAAAGATAGGTTCATTTTTTTATTCATACTATGAATTAGGTTGTGCTGTTGCAGGTGCTATAAAAGATGGTGCAGTGAAATTAAAACAAGGTGTATCATTTCTTTTCAGATCAAAAGCTTCTTCAAATGAAGAAAGTATCCTTAATGTGGTGCCTGAAGCCGGTACACCTGTTACTATGCAGGTAGATAAGCCAAAATCGCTTGTAATTGTTTCTTCTGCACAAATAACAAAACCACAGGAAAATCTCAGTGGAATAAATACTCAAGTCTCTAAAGCAGAGAGAAAATTAATAACCATTGAAATGAGTGAGCTTGAGGGGTTGTCTGCTTCCCAGGCTGCAAATATTCTTCTGGGGAAAATCAGTGAAATTTCTGCTCCAAATAAAAAAGTTATTTCATTCCTGGATGACATTGGGCAGGGGGAACCATTTGAACGTGCAGCAAGATATTTTGGCTCATCGCACAGATCCAGGCGAGGTGATGAAACATTAGGTTCAGTAATGGATAATGCACGAGTAGCATTAATATCTTTTATAACCAGAAACACTAACAATCCGGCAATAGCAGAAAAAATAACCGGGATTATTTGTGTCAGGAATCCAGGAAATCAACATTTACAAATAGTCGAGGACGATATAATTCCTGAAATAGCTGAAGAGGTAACAGAACAAAATCAGATTCTAACTGAACCAGTTTCTGTATCTGTTACCAATGATGAAGACAGAGCTGTGGTTTTGCCGATGAGATATCCTTCAACTATCCTTCCTGACACGGTTAGAAGAGTTAACTCCTACCAGAGTACTATTGGGTTGGATAGTAAGGTATCAGATGCTTTTCTGCAGACTGTTAGATTAGGAGAGAATATTTACTCGACTTTAAGTCCTGAAGAAGTAATTTTAAGAGTAGGATTTTTACAATCGTTATCAGGGTTAAAAACAAGAAATGGTGTAGATAAACTACCCGGTGACTTATTTACGATAGAATCTGAGTATCAGGCATTTTTACAATATTGTCAGGCTGATGATTCTGTAAGAGTCAGTATTAGTAATATGCTGGATAATTCAACCAGTCATGATTTACATGCGTATTCTACAAAAAGAGATTTAGCTTTGTTTCTAGGCAGCAAAGAAAATGATGCTTTCAGGGCAGGAAGGACATTTATAAGGAACATAATAAGAATTGATTCAAATGGTGTTAGTGGTGCAATAAGGCTTTTTAAGAAAGCTATGGAAAAAGAGAAACTAAACCCTAGGTATGTTTTTGGTTATTATGCTAAAGCTGAAGCTGCAGTTAGTCTTTCAGAAGTGTTTAATAAAAAATATCGTCCTCCTGAGATAGTAAAAATGGACATTGTGGATCCTAATGAAATTGAAAAAGAAGATATGAGAGTTGAAACAAAAAATAGGACTTATTTAATAAAAGTAAAAAGCAGTTTTAGACGGGCTATTGAAGGTATAGAAGAAATTAAATCGATTGCCTCCAGAGCAAGAGGGCTTAATTTCTTCTCTGATAACAAAAGAGAAATAATTCCTGTTTGTGTGGTAAGTGGTGCAGGAAGCACACTAATTGATTTAGAAAGAAGAGTAATTGCTGAAAAAACAGACAGGGAGTTTTATATGGGACTAAGGGATTTGGTTTCAATTAAAGGAAATTTCCCAAAATTTGAACTGTGGGATATTAATGGTGAAGATATCCATTTAAAACTTAAGTCGGAAGTGACTCCTGGTATTCGAATATTTAATACTAGTTTGGGAGCTTAGATTAAAATCTTTTGATTTTAATAACAAATAACTACTTTTATTCTTAACCTTTTACATCTCAAACCAGTTAGCTAAACCTTGCTGTTTAACGTTAACAATCAAATTTTATTTCATGTAGTTTTGTTATAGGAAATTTTAAAACAGTTTTTTAGTTAGCAATTTTGTTTATTTCAACATTTTAAAGAGTTTGAAACCCTTTAACCATCAGCTATTGTAAGATTCATTTAACTGTTTCTTAATTTCAGTTTTCTATATTTGGAATAAATGTCCTAGTAATTTAGTTCCATATACAGGGGAAACAATGAGAATTCACCCGGATAAGCATTTTATCCAGTTATATCCTGCTTGGAGGGAACGGCTAAACAGGCTGGATTTGATTTCTACTGGTGCTAACAGGTTTATTACAGCAGAACCATTACTACCTTATGGCGATGCTATGGAGGCTATACTGGGTGAACTTGAAAATGGCAGAGATGTTTTAGTTGGTGATACTCATACGGAAATGTCACATCATCTTTTTTACGCTATTGCTGTTAAATTAGCAAAATCCCGTGGCATAGAATTTGTTTCTGCCCTGGAGTTGCCGGCACAGCTTGATGATACATTAAACAAATTTACTCATGATCCTATTGTTCCTGTTGATATAGCCATGGTTGCTATTAAAAGATATCAGGCAAAAATGATAGATGAATATGAAGCATCATTAAGAAAGTTTATATTGCCAGTTCTGCAGTCAGAAAGAGTTCCTGTAATCCCATTTGATATGTGTCCAAGACCATCAAATTATCAGGAGGAGGAAGATCTTGTAAACAGATATATGGCTGCAAATATTGGATGTGGGAGGATAAAATATCCCGGGTTACCAATATTTGGATTAGCAGGAGCGCGGCATGTTAAAAAAGATGCAATCCCTAAATATTGTCCTGGTTTATTGGGATTACATCTTGGCACAAATGCAACAGTACATGATGATCCTAATATAGCTATTTATGAGCCAGGTGATTTTGATGGGGTTGTAGATTTACCTCCCATAGAGGAGATAGTAAGAAATATAAGAGGATATTAATTATTAGGATTGTGTAATTTAACTGCTTCGACCAGTTTCTCTCCGGTTCTTTTTGCCCTGCTGTTTGTTTCATATGAATCTAGCTGGGTGTTGATCCTTTCAGCTATAAATCCTTTGTTATTTCCAAGCATAAGCTCCATGAGTTCATTTGTCTGGGAAGCAGTCATTCCTGCTGCCTGTGCAAACTGTGTAGATCTGGATACTATTCCTCTGTTAGATAATAACTCTCCATGTTTAATACGGTCTTTTGCTGGTACCTGGCTGTTATCTGTCTGATTTCTCACTGTTCTAAATTTGTTTACTCCATCTGTTAATGACTGTAGTGATTCATCAGTAACTATTATGTATGTTTTTTTGACTGTTGCTAGCTGGTCTTTTACATATTGAGCTTGTTTATCTTTTTCCAGGGCATCAGCCTCAGTGGATATTTTTATAACCCACCCGTACATTTCTATAATTTCTCTTGGACTTAATTCATATCCCTTAGGCACGTTAGCTTTTAAAAAGGCACTGATTGTATTTGTTAATTTTTTCCCTGGTTCTGTTTCATTCAGGGGTCTTTCCTGTGCATATAAATTAGTACTATGAGCATGATAATTTTCACCAGCAGCTATTAATGCGCCAGTAGCAACAAGCCCTTTTAATAATGCTGAACTGACTCTTAGCATTTATATGTTTCTTTCGGTTTATTGATTATTAATATTCAAGCATATTCAGTAAAAAATCACAACAAAACGTGATTTATTTTATATTGGTGGGTATATGATTTAAAAAACACTATGGAAACGCTTGCAACAGATTTAAATATAGCGCAAACAATAATAATAAGAATCCTTGTGTCTTTTGTGCTTGGAATAATTATAGGGATTGAAAGAGGAATTAGTCATAAAACGGTTGGATTCCGGACACTGTCGCTGGTTTGTATTGGATCAGCAACTTTTACACTTGTGTCGATTTATGGTTTTCATGGGGTTGATACATCACGGGTTGCAGCACAAATTGTAACTGGTATAGGTTTTCTTGGAGCAGGTGCAATACTTCACCAGGGATATGTTACAAAAGGACTTACTACTGCAGCAACCTTATGGGTCGCTGCTTCAGTTGGAATGGCATGCGGCACTGGTATGTTTGTGCTGGCTTTTATTATTACTCTTATGTCGCTTATTTTATTGTGGGTTTTAAAACCATTTAAAATTCATCTTGATCGTATTACTGATAAAGAAAATGGCGATAACCATGAAAGAGACTAAAAGGTTTAATTGAGTTTCACTTTTTGTAATCTTCCCTTACAGGACAAAATACGTCTATTACTTTGCAGAAAGTTAGGGCTTTTCCTGAATGAGGAATGTTTGAAGGTATAACAGTAACTTTTCCAGGTTCCTGAATTATAGTTTCTCCTCCTAGGTTAAGTTCAAATCTACCTTCAATAATTGTAGAAATTTGTTCGTGATGGTGAGAGTGTTCAGGTAGTTCTGCCCCTTGTTCTATTTCAAAGAATGCAATGGTTATTTTATCTGTATGGATAAACTGTCCTTTAAAACCTGGTAATGGTTTTCTAATTTCTATTTCGTTTAATGAAATAACCGGCATTTGAAGATTTTGCGCTAGGCAGGAATCAAGCTAATTACTTTTAAAACAAGCTTTTTGTGTATTTTACCCTATAAAAGCTAAAAGGGCTTACATTTTTATGCTCACCCATACCCATGCTTCGCTTGGTGGGCTTGGCGCCTCCAACGCTCCGCTTAGGGTATGGGTTTCGCTTTTGTAAGCCCTTTTAGTTAGAAAAATGTTTCACTATTTAACAGATAATCCAAGCGAAGACTTTCTGTGAGCGAAAGTCTGAGCGTCATTGAACAACAAGGCTAAATAGGCGAGGAGTCATAGTAGTTCCTTAATAGAAATGAAAAAGAGCGAATATGCGACGAGCCGTTTTAAAACTTGCGCCAGGTGGGAATTGAACCAGATGTCAAACTGTTAAAAGTTATAAGTTTGATTAGAATGAGATCCGATTCTTTGGATTTTGAATGTGCGCCAGGTGGGAATTGAACCCACTGCCAATCGGTTAAAAGCCGAGTGCTCTACCGGTGAGCTACTAGCGCATAAAATGAACAATTGACACTAAAATAGATTAGCATATTCAGTCCGTTTCTTTTTTATGTAAGACAAAAATATCTGTAATTATTCCTGTTGTTTGGGGATTTGTTTTAGTGAGTATTTAAATATTACATTTATTGTACCGAATAATGGCAATGCAAAAAGAATCCCTACAAGTCCAGCTGTTTTTAGTCCTGCCAGTACTGCTATGAGTACCAATACCGGGTGCATTCCAATTGCATCACCCATAATCCTTGGTGTAATGAAATTATCCTTAATGAGTCTTGTGAAGCCTTCATATACTAAAAGTGGGATCCAGATTTTTAAGGGATCAGTAAATGCGATTACAAGTATTGCTGGTATAAGTCCGAACCACCCACCGACCACAGGGATAATGCATGAAAGGAAATGCCATAGTGCAAGCAGAAGCGAGTAAGGCACTTTCATTATGAGATAAGTTGTAAACATTACAGTTGCATTAATTGCAGCAAGTTTTACCATTCCACCATAAAAACCTCTAAGACACTTGTCAAGTTCAGAAATTAGATTGTGTATATGGACATGATATTTCTGAGGAATGTATGCGGTAAGTCCATGTGTGATTTTATGTCCTTCAAGCAGGAAATAATATGAAATTACAGAAGTTACAAGTATGTAAAAGAGCATATGAATTGTACTGGAAGCCACACCAAGTATGTTACTTAGCGTATCCATTGTCTTTATGCCTATTTTATTAAGTATGCCTGTTTTGATTGATGGAATATTAATTGGGATATTGCTCTTATTTAAAGAGATTTGAAGATCCTGAAGATTTTTGTTTAGTGAGTTTGTTATTTCAGGAATCTTTTGTGTAAACTCTCCAAATTCTGCTACAACCTTTGGTCCTATAAAGACTGATACTGTTATAAGGAATATTATTAAAAATAAATAAATCAGCATAACTGCAATAGAACGAAATTTTACTATCCTTGTAAGAAAATCTACAGGACCAATTAAAAGATAAGCAATAAGAATAGATATTCCAAGAATTGCAAAAATTTCAGAAAAATATTTTGCAAATTTCAGTAATGCAAAAAGAAACAGCAGTACACCTGAAAGTACCAGAAGTTGTTTTGAACGTTTATCCCAGAATTCTGTCATGTTGGTTTTGATTTTTAAGACGAAGCTTGGTTTTATTTGTGGCAGATTCCAAAAACGACTATTTACTGCTTACTCTGTTTATTAATGTACCAATTTCTTCAATTTCTACTGCAATTTTATAATTTCTCTTTAAGGGGCCTACACCAGCTGGTGTACCACTTAAAATAATATCCCCTGGATATAGTGTCATAACCTTTGAAACAAAACTTACTATATATGGAATGCTGAAAATCATTGAGCTTGCTTTTGCAAACTGAACAGGTTTATCATTCACATAGGTTTTAAGAGAAAGATTTTTATAGTTAGGGAATTCGGAAACAGGTAGTACCCATGGCCCTACCGGACAAAATGTCCTGAAACTTTTTGATCTGCTCCATTGACCATCTTTTTTCTGAAGCTCACGTGCTGTAATATCATTTGCACATGTATAGCCAAGCACATAATCAAGAGCATTTTCTTCGCTTATATTTTCAATTTCTTTTTTAATTACTATTCCAATTTCTCCTTCAAAATCAACCTGTCCTGCTCCTTCAGGTAAAAGAATCTTATCCTCAGGACCAATAATTGAATTTGGGGATTTCATAAAAATAACGGGTTCTTCAGGTACTGAAGAATTAAATTCCTTTACGTGGCTTCTGTAATTTTTCCCTATTCCAATTATTTTTGAGGGCTGGATACAAAGAAGAGGATGAAGCTGGTTGAAGTTATAAGGATCTCCGGTCTTATTTGGATAAAAAATTGATTCAACAGGATAAACAAGATTTTCATCCCGGTCATAAAGACCATAAAATCTGAGTTTTTTCCGTGGATGATAAAATTTTCCGATATATTTCATTTTTCTTCAGATACTAGGTGCCTTCTTCCCATGAACTTATGTATTTAATCTGTTCATCGGTAAGCTTATCAATGTCAATCCCAATAGTTTTTAATTTTAGCACTGCAATTTCTCTGTCAATGTCTGCAGGGAGTTTTTGCACTCCTGGTTTTAATTTGCCTTTGTTCTTAACAAGGTATTCAGCAGCAAGGGACTGATTTGCAAAACTCATGTCCATTACAATTGCAGGGTGTCCTTCTGCTGCACCAAGATTTACAAGTCTGCCTTCTGCAAGAACAAATATTTTTTTATTGTTTAACTGGTATTCTTCAAGAAATGGTCTTATTATTTTTTTATCTTTTGCCATTTTTCCAAGCTCCTGAAGATTTATCTCGAGATCAAAATGTCCTGAGTTACATACTATTGCTCCGTCTTTCATTTGTTCAAAATGTTTTTTGTCTATGACGGATTTGTTTCCTGTAACTGTTATGAAAATATCCCCGATTTTTGATGCTTCAGACATTGGGAGAACCTGATAACCGTCCATTATTGCTTCAAGTGCTTTTACCGGGTCTATTTCAGTAATAATTACTCTTCCACCAAGCCCGCTAGCTCTTTTTGCTACACCTTTTCCGCACCAGCCATAACCAGCAATCACCACAATTTTTCCTGCAATTAGTGTGTTAGTTGCACGAAGGATACCGTCTATTGTGGATTGTCCAGTTCCATACCTGTTATCAAACATATGTTTTGTCTGGGAATCATTTACAGCGATTGAGGGAAAAGTTAATACTCCGTCTTTTTCCATTGCACGAAGTCTGACAAGTCCTGTAGTGGTTTCTTCTGTAGTGCCTATAATGTTTTTTATAAGTTCTTTTTTCTCTTTTAAAAGCGTTGCAACTACATCTGAACCATCATCGATAATTATGTTTGGCTCATGATCAAGGGCAATACTTACATGTTTTCTGTAAGTATCAGTGCTTTCACCTTTAATTGCAAATACTGAAACACCGTGATTTTTTACCAGGCTTGCTGCTACATCATCCTGAGTGCTTAACGGGTTACTTGCTATTAATACACAGTCTGCACCGCCTGTTTTTAAAGTAATTGCAAGCATTGCTGTTTCTGTTGTAACATGGCAGCATGCTGAAATTTTTATGTTCTTTAATGGTTTTTCACGGTTAAATCTTTCCATGATGCTGTTTAAGACTGGCATCTGGCTTTTAGCCCATTTAATTCTTTCTTCTCCGAATACAGCCTGTGAAATATCTTTAATTTCATGTTTAACCATTGTCATTTGACTCATTGAATCTCCATTCTGTTTTGATTATTTATGTGCATAATTTTAACAGATTTTAAGGAGAGAGGAATTATATATAATTATAAGGAATAATCCTAATGATTAATATTAACCCTGCATTAAAAAAAGAACTAAAAAATATACCCTCGTCTTCTGGTGTTTACATGATGTTGGATAAAAAGGGTGATGTCATATACATTGGCAAAGCT
>DUDS01000009.1 GCA_004769085.1 Candidatus Melainabacteria bacterium SSGW_16 | reverse complement strand
CAGCCAATTTTCTCGAATCTTTCCACTGCTTCTTTCCAGGCAGATTCAATTACTTCATCAAATGTATCCATTCCGTTATATCGTCTGATTTTTTGGTCTAAATGCTCTGCAATATGACCATGATTACATGCTGCATCAAATATTTTTAATTCCTGATTTGATAAAGGGCTTCTTGATATAAGAGCTTTCGTTCTCTGAACCTGAGTTTTAAATCCATTGCTTCTTCCGTTAAATGGATCCAAACGATCATGCTCACGATAAGCAACACTATTTCTTACAGTTCTGTTAATTTCTTCTCTTGTAACAGGGCTTATAACCCATTGTGCTAGACCTCTTAAAGTGGTTCCATATTTGGGTTCTCTTCCATCTTTTAACTGACTTCCCTGATCAGCTACAGTTCGCACAAATTCGGCCATGGTCCATAAACCGTATTGGTTTAAAAAAGAATATGCTGTAGCAGGAAAAACTTTCATAATTAAGTGAATTGGATAAATTATTTATCAGATTTTTAAAAATCATTAAGTTAATAAGATTATTTTAATAATCTGTCAGGTTTCTCTTAACCATCTATCCTGTTCTAAGAACTCATTCCAGAATTTTTTAACAGTGCCTCTTGAGCTTGTTTTATTTTTATCAAGTATAAAAACAACTTCAATGTTATATGGTTTTTCAGACATGCGAGGAGTGCTTACTCTGTACCTTTTATATGGCTTTGTAACCATAGTTAATTTTCCATTTGCTGCCATAATATCCAGAATATCTTTCAACTTCATGTGTCCGTCAGTGCTGTAGCTGAGAAGAACATAGTCTGAATTTATTGTCTGGATTAATTTGTCCAATGCTTCTGTTGCTTTATTTTTATAGTTATAAAGAGATCTTCTTTCTATTCTCCAGTCTGTTCTTATTGCGCTTTTATTTGTTTTTTTACCGTTTATAAAAATCTGTTTATTAATCTCAGGTTTGTCCCAGAGGGCAATTGTATTTAAGACATGATAGTTACTTCCATATGGATGTTGGTTATATGGCGGATCTAGATATGCAATGTTAATTTTATGTAACTCTTCAGCAAGTATTTGTGTATCTGACTGATAAACTTTATTTTTTTCATTATTGTTAAATAAGACTGGTGGTATAAGCTCAATATCACTCAGGATTCTATAAAGTGCAGTCTTTGTTTTTCCACCCCATCCATTGTGAAATCCTTTGAATACACCGCTTGTATTACTTACATAGCTTGCACTATAGATGAGAGATGCTAGGAGTATTGATTTTTCTTTTGAATTTATTTTTCCTGCCAATTCCCACTCATTAATTTTTTCACGGATAGCATCAATTTTCATACCATTTTTATGGGTATAAAACATCCTTTCTCTTTTAACGTCTGGTTTTTTATCATTCCAAGGACAATAATATTCACTGATATAACCGTGTATACCCTCGAGCCTGTTTAATAGGTTATAAATTTTTTCAATTCCGCCTAGCTGCTTAAAATCAGGGTAAGAATTTTGTTCTATGTATGCATTGTTATAAAAAAATGAATATGGCTCCCAGTCATTTGCTATAACCTTGTAACCAAGCTTCTTTCCAAGCCTTGAGACAACGCCACTGCCTGAAAAGAAATCTACAAATAGTCCTGAAGAAATATTTGTTTTAAGTATTGCCTCGAAGATTAAAGGTAGTAATTTCCTTTTATTTCCAATATAAGGAAAAAGCTGATTATATAAATATTCCTGTGTTCTTACTGCTGCATGATCACTTGCTTTGTATTTTATAAAAGAATGACTCATCATCCTCTCTGAAGTACTCTTTTTGGTCCGTGAATTGGATCTTCAATTACAATTGTATGATGTCTTTTTCTCCCAACACTTACAATTGCAATCGAAGTTTCAAGGAGTTCCTGAATTCTATCTAGGTATTTTTGTGCATTTTGTGGCAGGTCATTTCTGGATCTGCACTTGTTAGTGGATGTTTTCCAGCCAGGAAGAGTTTCATAAATGGCTTTGACTCTTTTAAAAATACCTGCTGCAAGTGGCAGATCGTAATATTTAGATCCTGTTACAGTGTCTTCATATGCTACACAAATATTTATTTCGTCCATGGTATCAAGTACATCCAGTTTTGTAATAGCCAGACAATCAAGACCATTTATCCTGACAGCATATCTTAGAAGCACTATATCTAACCATCCGACTCTTCTTGGTCTGCCTGTTGTTGTGCCAAATTCTGCCCATGCAGTTCCTGCTGAACGAAGCTCATCTGCTTCACGACCAAATACTTCTGTAGGGAATGGACCTTCGCCAACTCTAGTAGTAAATGCTTTGCTTACACCTATTACCCTGTCTATTGCAGTCGGACCAACACCTGCTCCTATACATGCTCCTCCACTAACAGGATTTGAACTAGTTACATATGGATATGTGCCATGATCCAAATCCAACAGAGTTCCTTGTGCTCCTTCAAAAAGTATGTTTTTTTTATTTTTAATAGCTTCAAATATAATTGCAGAAGTATCAGCCACAAAGGGTTTAATTTTTTCACCATAAGCTTTATAATCTTCAAAAACTTTTTGTGGATCTTCAGGTGGTAGAGAATATAATCTCTCAAGAATTATATTTTTTCTTGGTACAAGCCAGTTAATTCTTTCTTCAAGTTCTTTTGGTTCAATAAGATCAGAAATTCTTATTCCAAAACGATCAGCTTTATCAGCATAAGTGGGTCCTATTCCTCTGCCGGTTGTACCGATTTTTTTGGTACCACGTCCTCTGTCTTCAGCCTGATCAATTGCCAGATGATATGGCATCGTTACATGTGCAGCAGTACTTACTTTAAGACCGCTTACATTTATTCCTCTTTTCTTTAAATCCTCAATTTCCTCAATTAATATTTTTGGATCAATTACTGTTCCTGGTCCTATAACTGATATTTTATTTGGGTAAAGAATACCTGAAGGTATAAGATGAAATTTATATGTTTCTCCGTCTACTACTACAGTATGGCCGGCGTTGCTTCCGCCTTGGTAACGGACTATATAATCTGCACTTTCAGAGAGAAGGTCAGTGATTTTTGCTTTCCCTTCGTCTCCCCACTGGGCACCAACAACAATTACATTTGCCATGAATTAGATTCCTCTCATATCACCCAAACCTAGAAATAATAGCAAATTTGCTTTTTTTTTCAAGGATTACTGTATGTTTCAAAGGCTTTAACCATTTGTTTATCAAATAATTTCTTAACCTTACTTTGTATTTATTGAAAGCCTTTAAAAGGCAATATTGGAGAGGGATATATAAGAATTTTATTTTAGGAGGAAATATGATAAACCCAGCAACGGTAGCAACTTTTCAGGCAATAGCCGGGAAATTGCTTCCTGAACTTTTAAAACACAAGGACCAAATATTACAAGCTGCATCTGCTGTAGTTTCTACTACAGGGGGTGAAGCTGCTGCAGTTGTTGATGCTGCACACACAAGTGGTACAGCAACTGCTGGAGCTACTCAGTCAACTTTTAATGCAAGAGGGATATTAGGAGGACTTTTAGGTGGTTTAGCAGAATTGTCCGGAGCTATTCCTAATAGTCCTAAATATGCTACACACAAAGGATTATTAGATCAGATAGTTAATACTCTGAGAGCAAATCATGGGGAAATATCAGCACCTCAGACAAGAGATCTTCTTACTACATTGGACCATTTAGCTAATGTTCCTGTTGAGGCTCATGATACGGCTCATGGAAATGGTACAGGAGATAATGCACGAACAGATGGAGTGGATGATTCAGTCCCGCCACCTGAGGTTAATCATGCTCACGCAAATACATCCGGTGATCCATTTGATGTTTTAACAGGAAGTGTTAAACAGATTTTGCGAAGAGAATTGCAAAATAAATCCAGTTTGATGGGTATTGCTGCTGAGTTTGCGCAACGAGCAGGGATTTCAATAGATGGCAATGTTGACAAGTTCATTGATGAATATCTACTCACTCCGCGTTTTCAGGCAGAATTAAAAAATAGTATTTTAGGACAACCAACAAATACTGAAGATTTTAATCCTGTTCAAGCAAAAGCATTTAAAGTAACGGGTTGGAGTCTCTGGGCAATTGATAAATTACCTCCATTTGCAATTCAATACTTTCCGCTTGCTGCAACGGTGATTAAATTTACAATGCCAATATGGTCACACATTTCATTCTTAAGAAAACCTCTTGGAACTTTGTATCCGGTAATTGATGAAGTTGCACAGTTCCTTGGTAAATTCCAGGATGAGACAAAAGCAATTAAAGACTCAATTACTAGGATGAGACCTGCACCAACAGTTGAAACCGGTGGGTCGCCACGTCAGTCAGAAGCTGAACTTGCTGGTGCAGTGCTATAGTTTTGCTCGGCAAATCATTCACCCGGAACAAGAACATTTTTTATTCTTATACTTGGTCCGCCAACACCTACAGGTAATCCACTTTGTCCACTTTTACCGCACCCGCCCGATTCATCCCAGTACATATCATTTCCTATTCCTTCAATGTCTTTCAGAGTTTGAAATACGTTACCAGAAAGATTTACATCTTTTATTGGTTCGGCAAGTTTTCCATCTCTAATCATCCTTGCTTCACCGCTACTAAATGTAAACATCTCACCGTTTGTCTGACCGCCAAGCCAGTTACCTGCCCAAATACCTAGCTTTATATCTGAAATCAAATCCTCTACCGAATTATTTTGTGGTTCTATCCATGTATTTGTCATTCTTACAATTGGAGGGAATTTGTAATTAAGGCAACGTGCATTTCCTGTAGGTTTTTCATTTAGTTTTCCTGCTGTTTCCTTACTGTGTAATCTGCCTACCAATATTCCTTCTTTTATTAAAGGAGAGTTTTGAGCAGGAGTGCCTTCATCGTCGTATAAATATGAACCCCTGTGATCAGGAATCTTTGCACCGTCCAGAATGTTTAAAAAACTTTCACCAAATCTTCTTCCCAGGATCATAATTTCTTTCATAGAAGGATTATCATAAATAAAATCACCTTCAGAAAGATGTCCAAATGCTTCATGTACAAAGAGTCCTGTAAGTATTGGATCAATAACAACAGTATAAGTACCTGACTTTGGTGGTTTTAAATCAAGCTGATCAACTGCTCTTTTAGCAGTTTTTATTATTTTTTCATCAAGATTTTCAATCTCTTCAAAACCCTTTCGTGAACCAAGTGATTCCTGTGCTACCTGTATTGTTCCATTCTTTTGTGCTGTTACTGAAAATCTAGCTTCCATATCAATGTAGCCATGTTCTATTAATGCACCTTCTGAGTTTGCAAAAATTATTTTTTTTGTTTCTTCACTATATCTTGATGTGGCTGATTTAATTTTTCCAGAGTGTGAATTCATTAAATTGTGATAATGACTTATTAATTCTACTTTTGAATTTAGTGGTATTAAGCGTGGATCTTTTCCCGTAATCTTAATTTTACTAGTTGCTGTAAGAGGATTTGTTTGTAAAAGTATAGTTTTGTCATTCCTTTCACCACCCAGGGCTATTGATTGTGATATTGCTTCATCAACATGTTTCTGGAGTTCATCAGTAGAGTTAAATGAGCAAAAACCCCAACTGCCTTTGTAACAGCTTCTTATATAACCACCACTTGAACTGACTCTATTTAAGTTGTCCAGTGATTTCCCAAAAAATTTAATGAGCAGAGATTCTGATTCCTCGAATCTTATTTCTAAATAGTCAACTCTTTTTTTTCTTTGGTTTATAAGATTAGTAATTCTGTCTTGCATTTGTTCCCTGTCTTATGCTTTTTTAAAGGAATTTTAAGCACAAATTCAGTATATAACGGATAGTATAGTCCGGATAAAAAATACTTGATTAAACATAGGTTAATTGTGGAATTAATAAATTAGATGTTTAGGGGCAAATAAGTTACATGTAGTCCGTTTAAACTATTGTATTAAGAGATTTTTTGGAATAAATAATTTAATAAGCATGGACAAAGAAGAAATAACAAAATTCGGCAAATCAAAATCAGGAAATGATATGAAATCAGTTCTGATTAATAAAATTCTTGAGTTGCAGGGAAGCTCTCTTGATTCAAAAGAACAAATCTCTACTTTGATAAATTTTGTTCAGTCTTTGCTTGATATTGAAACTATTGCTGTTTATGCAAACTTTGCAAATGAAAAAATAAATCTTATAAATTCGAAATCCGGAGCAAAGCAATACCCGCTTTTAGGTCAGCTTCTTGAAACTATTGCAGAGCAAATTGATGATAAACATGACAGATATTTTAATAGTTTGATCCCTCTGAATGAATTAAACATAAAACAAATTTCAGATGATGACTTAAATACAAGAATCTATCCAATACTTTCCCACAATACAAGGGGTATCTATGGAATTATTCTTGTGAATGGCTCAAAAATAATTACTTCTCCTGAAGACAGAAAAATACTTCTATTTGTGCTTAATTACATAAGCAAAATAATTGAAGAATATGACCTGGGAAACCAGCTTGATAAAAAAGATTATAGATTGCAGCTGTTATCGAGACTCTCAAGCTCTCTAAGGGGTATTTTAAAGCCTGAGAAGGCGATTGATATTGTGCTTAAAGAAGTACATTCATTTTTAAAACTTGAGGACATTTATTATACAAGGTGGGTTCCCCAGGAAAGAAGGCTTGAAATTAGTCAGGAATTAGTAAAAGATAAAAAACATTCTCTCAAAGGATTTACCCATAAAGTAAACAGTAAAAATCCTATTATAAAACATTTATATAAAAACCAATTCATGACATATAAAAACAAGAATCTGAGAAAAATATCTCGTGTATTCTTGGGTTCAAAAGAACCATCTGTGTTTTGTTATATACCAGTGCTAATCAGAACTGAATTATTGGGAGTGCTTGTTCTGGTAAATACTTCACCATATGCTGAGCTTAATTCTGAAGATATAAGAATAGTTCAGGAAATAGCAGGTCAGCTTGCGGTTATTTTAAACCAGGCAAACCTTTATGAAGAAAGCCTTTCAACAGCGCAACGGGAATTTCTGCTTAACTCTATTACAACAATGATTCGTGACACTCTTGAAGTTGAAGGTGTCTTAGAAAAAACTGCCAGAGAGGTTGGACAGGTTTTTGGTGTTAATGCCTGTGGTGCATTTTTAAGAAAAGAAGATGGAGCAACTTTTGCATTCAAATCAGTGTGGGCTACAACTGAAGAGTATAAGGAAAAACTTGCTTTACTTCCCATGGATAAAGAAGACAGTCCACTTATACCTGATCCAATTGTTCAGAGTATAGTTCTTCCAGATTTATTAAATCATGATTTTGGAACTTATAATTCTCTTGTTCAGGCAACCGGTTGCAAATCATATCTTGCGTGTTCTTTAATAAAGGGAAATAAAACTATTGGTATTCTTGTGCTTGGACAATTTGAGGGACAAAGATTCTGGACCAGTTCTGAAATTCAGCTTCTTGAGGCTATTACCGATCAGGTAGAAATGGCACTATCACAGGCAGAGCTATATCAGCATGTACAGCAGACTGAAAGACAAATGAACCTCCTTCATCAGGTCAGCTCTGCAATCCGTGACAGTCTTGATATATCAACTGTTATGGCTCGTGCTGCTCATGACCTTGGCGAGATTCTTGGTGTAAGTAGATGTTTTGTAAGAAGACTTAGAAGTGTTAATCCTCTCTCAGTGCTTGCAACAGAGCAGGAATATCTTAATAAAAACCAAAATGTAGATAAAGCTGCAGATTTAATACTTGGGTTTGAGCAGGAATGGCTTGAATCTTTAAATAAATTGCCAGAGCTTGACAGAGCAAATTCAATTTTACACATATTAAATGTACCAGAAAAATATAAAAGTTCAAGTGATCCGCTAAAAATAATCCTTGAAACTATTGGACTGAAGAGTTTTCTTGGAGTACCTCTTGTAGCAGTAGGGAATGTTATCGGCTCACTTTGTATTCACCAGTGTGACAGAAATAGAAAATTTACAAACAGTGAAGTTGAATTTGTAAAGAGAGTGGCTTCTGAAGCATCAGTTGCTGTATTGAATGCAGATTTATTTACGAAAGTTCAGTATCAGGCTCAAAGGGACAGTCTTACAGGACTCTACAATCACGCATACTTCCAGACAGCCCTTCATCATGAAGCAGAACGTGCAAAAAGAACAGGCTCCAATTTATCTGTAATCATGATTGACCTTGATCACCTGAAACAGATAAATGATCAATTTGGACACAAAGCAGGTGATGAAGCTATAACACTTGTAGCAGGCAAGCTAACACAATGTCTCAGACAAATGGATATTATTGCCAGGTATGGAGGTGATGAATTTGCGGCTTTATTACCCGAAGCAAATATTGATATTGCAGAAACAATTGCAAAAAGAATTCTTGAAACATTAAATAGAACAATTCACCCTCAGTGGGGTCCATTAAGTGCAAGCATAGGAGTAAGTGGAACCCCGCATGAGGAACGCAATAAAGAACAAATTATGAAAGCTGCGGATGATACTATGTATATTTCAAAAAAAGAAGGAAGAAACAGAGTTACATCTTCCAAAAAGCTTGATGAGATAGGACCTGTTGAGAAGAAACCTTTAAGTAGAGGCGAGCAGCATTAAAATGTCATTTCGATATAGGACTATTTTTTAGGTTATAATTTATTTTGCTTTGTATAATCTTTCCGACACCATAGCTGCAATATGTACTCCACCTGGGACTGGTGCTATTGCTGCTATTCGTATCTCGGGTCCTGACAGTTGGAAAATAGTAAATAAAATTTTTACAAAGAATACTCAATGCTTAGCAGTTGGTACTAAGCACTGTTTTATTCATATGGAAGCAGTTCATGGCTATATTATTGATACTGAAAATGTAATTGATGAAGTAATAGTTCTTCCTTATAAATCACCTCATAGTTTTACAACTGAAGATTCAGTTGAAATATTCTGTCATGGTGGCAGCAAAGTTGTATCCATAATACTTGAATTATGTTTGAAATATGGAGCTAGAATTGCTGCAGGAGGAGAGTTTACTTTTAGAGCTTTTGTAAACGATCGAATTGATCTAACTACAGCAGAAGCAATAAATGAAATTATTAATGCTGACAACTTACCATCTGTTTATAATGCTTCAACAAACCTGGTGGGTTCGCTGAAGGAAAAGATAAAGATATTTCGCGAGAAGATATTTAATTTATTAACTGCTATTGAAAGCCATCTTGAATTTCCTCTTGATGTACCTCAGTTAGAAAGAAATCAAATTGTTAATGAACTTTCTTCTGTATGGAATGAAATGGATTATCTTATTAATACTTCAAACCAGGGACAAATTCTACGCACAGGAATTAAAATATCAATTTTAGGTGTTCCAAATGTTGGTAAGTCTAGTTTATTAAATCAGCTTCTGGAGAGTGAAAGGGCAATTGTTACAGATGAACCAGGAACAACAAGGGATACAATAATTGAAAAAACACTTATAGGAGATTTGCCATTTCTCTTGGTTGATACAGCAGGGATAAGAGATGATATTAAAGTTTCAAAAGCTGAAAAATCTGGCATAGAAAGAAGCAAGAATTCTATAAATGATTCTGATATTGTTTTAGTAATATTTGATCTAACAAAAGGTCTTTGTGAAGGTACTAAAAAAATACTTGGATTATTAGATGGGAAACCAAGAATTGTAATTGGTAATAAGCTTGATTTATGTAAAGAAGATATAAATAAACTCTATAAATGTGATGTTTTTATTTCTGCAAAATATGGTAACAATATAGATTCTTTAAGGAATTTGATCACAGGGGAGGCGCAGAATATTGTAAAAAACACAAACGGATACCATCAACCATACGGTATTAGCATCAATCAAAGACAAAGAGAATTATTACTTCAGTCCAACCAGTCAATCCAAAATGCTATGAATGGTGCATTAGAAAATATTCCAGAGGATTTAATAGTAGGTGAACTAAAAGATTCTCTTTCTAAGCTTGATGAAGTTTCAGGAAGAAAAATAAATGATGAGATTATTGCTGGTATTTTTGCAAAGTTTTGTATTGGAAAATAATTTCAATTTTTTGTAAAACCGCGCCTGAAATGTTTGTCTTCAAGTATTGTTTTTGCAATTTCATCAGGATCAAAATTTAATTCCCCTTTTTTGTAAGTGGCTTTTAATTTTTCTATTTCTTTTTTGCTGGGGAGGCTGAAATTACTTTTGTTGCTTCCTGATTTCTCCTTTTTTTTGTAAAGATTCTTTTTCATTTTTTTCTTTTTTTTATTCACTTTAATTTTGATATTACTTGTTCTTTTTTTAAATGCCTGATATTTATTTGACGAAAAAAACAGATTATTTTGACAAATTTTTAGTTTCTTTTAAGTTTTTTAAAGAAATATTTGATTTTAATAGATTATTAAAATTCTGTATAACGAATAATGAACAAACCTAAAGAAATTAGTGTCTTTCATTTTTATGTGGACTTTGAAGTGGTTTAATTCTTCTTTGTAGTTTAACAGGTGAATTTGTATATTTGCTTTTTAATTTTTTGTTAAAAAGGATATATAAGAGAAGTTAGGTAAAATAAGAGATCTTTGAGGATAGGGAGATTTGAATGTCAGAAGCAACATACCTGCGCAAAGTTAAACAAAAGAAAGTAAGAAATACAGAAAATAGGGCAACAGCCACAAAAGAAAGAATTATAGGAAGTTATTTTTATCCCAAAAGTAACCTATATACACGGCAGGAATTTGAATTATTAGACACTATATTCTCTGATGAACCAATGGAAGAAATAGAAAGAGAAGCTGAACAATCTATAAGTAGAGACTTTTGGCCTCAAAATAAGGAAAATCTTCTGAACCCACCTATATCCAGGAAAAACACATTAATGACAAATTTTGCATGGTTTTCCAGTGGGGTGATACTGACATCAGTAATTTCAATAATTATTTTCCAGTTAAAAATAGCTGAGTTTAAAGCTAATGACAATATTCAAATTGTTTTTCACAAATCAGCCCACATTACTACTGAAAAAACTGTTGATACTGATATAACAAGCAATTTAACTAAAGTACCTCAAAGAATAGCCCAGGCAAATACTAATACTAAAGAAATCAAGCTGCCCTTCTTTTCTAATTTCTTTGAAAAAAAGCCCGAAGCCCCGAAAACAGTTAGTAAAAACAATAATCAAATAGCAGAAAATAAAAGCCAGAATTTAAAAGCAAATTTTGTAAACCATACCATCCAAAATGGTGATTCTCTATGGCTGATAGCAAAAGAGTATTATGGAGATCCGTCACCACAGAACATAAAAAAGATTCAGGATGCAAATGATATAAGAACAATAGAACTTTTGTTGCCTGGCAAAAAGCTTGTAATTCCTCTATAAACCTCTAAAAATCTTTCCAAAAATAAAAAAATAATTTATTAAATCTCTCTGCTGGTTTTTTTATAATACAGTTAGTCAAGCAATAAGTTTATAATCTGAGGAATTTTATAAATGTCAGTGATTCCAGCACCAGGAGCAGATGGACCTTCATCTATATCTTCATTTTTCTTACTTAGGTGGCTGAATTTTGGCAGATCTATCCGTGCAAAAGTTCAGGAGACCCCGACAAATACAGTGGTTTTACCTGAAGAAGATATAGACACCCTTTTAATAAAAGCAAATCAAAGCAAAAATCCCCGTGATATTGAAGCTTTCCTGAATCGTGCCTCAAAGGATCAAAGAAGAGTAGTGCTTGAACTGCAAATCCCAAGCGTAGGTAGTGTTTCTGTTATTGGAGGTTTTATTGAAAAAACTTCCTCTGTGAATGAAAAGCTTGTGCTGCTTTTTAGAGAATTTCAAAGTGATGATCTGGATGCTGCAAGACAGCATACGAGGCTGGTAACAAACAATGATCCACGACATCATGACCCTCCGTATTTTGTTTTTATCGGAGGGAGGCAGATTCTGATTTCTTTTAAGAATCCGGATTATTATCACATCAGAAATATTGCTCTTGCCTGATCCGTTTGATAAAATTTTCTTAGAAGGAATTTTACAAAGTGCTAAAAGAAAGAACAAATAGAATTTTATTTTATTTTACCTTATTTTCTTTGCTTTTATCCGGATGTTCATTGACTTCAAATATCCATAATGTTCCTGTAAACGAAAAATCAGATCTTAATATATCAAAACCACCCAAACCAAAAACAATAAAAATTAATGAGGTTGATTTCAAGAAGATTTTTTTCCCTCTTGGGAGGTTTGGTGGCGTCCTAAACCTTACAACTTTTGGTTCAGGTCCAAAAACTTTTAATTTATGGGCATCTACAGACAATACAAGCAGCACTTTAGGCAGGCTTATGTTTGATAGTTTATTTGATGATGATCCTGATACTGGAGAAGTTGTCCCACATCTTGCAAAAGGGTATGAAATCCTTGATGGCGGTAAAACTATAAATGTAAAACTCAGAGAAGGTGTGAAATGGTCAGATGGTAAGCCAATTACTAGCGATGATGTTGTTTTTACATGGAATGAAATTGTTTTTACCGGACTTGAAGGAGGTGGGTTTCAGTCACTTTGTCTTATTGACGGGAAATATCCTAGTGTAAGAAAGATTGATGATTACACTGTTCAGTTTATGACGCATGTGGTATTTGCACCGTTTTTAAGACAGATTGGATATCCCCCGGCACCAAAACATATATTTAAACCAATGCTTGATAAAGCAGGCAAGAACAAGAAAAGTATTTTTCTTTCTTTCTGGGGCACTGATACAAAACCTGATAATTTTGTAACAAGCGGACCCTTCAGGTTGTTACGTTATGTGCAGGGGGAACGAATTGAATTTGTAAAAAATCCTGACTATTACATAATAAATATTGAGAATGAAAAACTTCCTTATTTTGACAGACTGATTTATACGATTGTTCAGGATGCAAGTCTGGATTTGTTTAAATTTCTTGCTGGTGAGTCTGATGTTATTTCAGTACATGGTGAGGATGCAGAGCTTGTAAAAAAACTTGAAAGAAAAAAAGATTTTAAAACAGTAAATCTCGGACCAAGTTCCGGTACTGAGTTCCTGGTATTTAATTTAAGTAGGGGCTTGTTGCAACAAGCTCCTACTGCAGTTTGGTTTAATAATGATTATTTTAGAAAGGCAGTCTCTCATGCAATTGACAGGAATTCAATTGTTGCAAGTGTTTTGGGTGGCGTAGGGAAGCCGCTTTTTACTTCAGAATCTCTTGCATCAATATACCTGAATGAAAAAATTAAAGATGGTTATCCTCAGGATCTTGAATATGCAAGAAAATTGCTTAAGAAAGGTAGCTTCAGGTGGAATAGCGAAGGGAATCTTATTGATTCTAAGGGAAAGAAAGTTGAGTTCACTATACTTACAAATGCAGAAAATGCAGCTCGACAGACAACAGGTGTAATTATTCAGGATGATTTAAAAAAAATTGGTATTAAGGTCAATCTAAAACCTATTGATTTCAATACTTTAATTGGAAGATCTGACTCGGGTGACTGGGAAGCAATAATACTTGGGTTTACGGGAGGATTTTTTGAACCAAATGAAGGAGCAAATGTATGGAGGCTTGATGGAAGACTTCATATGTTTGATAACAAACTACACAAACCAAGAGACTGGGAAATTGAAATAGACAGAATATTTAATGACGCTACCAGGGTAATTGATTTTAAGAGCAGGAAAAAACTTTACGATAGATTTCAGGAAATAGCATATGAAAAACTTCCTTTTATTTATCTCTCTTCACCGCTTAGAATATTTGCTTTTCAAAACAGCCTTGGGAATATAAGACCTACTGTTTATGGCGGTGTGGTTTATAATCTTGAAAGTATTTACAGAAAAGATTTAAATTGACATTGTTAACAGTAGAACTATCAATACTAGTCGAAGACTTATCT
The DNA here is from genome assembly GCA_004769085.1 of Candidatus Melainabacteria bacterium SSGW_16. Taxonomy (GTDB): domain Bacteria; phylum Cyanobacteriota; class Vampirovibrionia; order 2-02-FULL-35-15; family 2-02-FULL-35-15; genus SSGW-16. The sequence goes on along the minus strand of DUDS01000009.1, from coordinate 17,111 downwards.
TCACTAAAATTTTTAAACATGTAAATATTGAGACTAAAAAATTAAATTTTTAGGAAAGATTTCCCTTTTAAGTTCAATTAAAGTAAATAATTATCTACTGGCAATTTTGAGAAGTTCTTCTATCTTAAAAAGCATATTATTCAGGATAGTTAACTCTCAAATGGGCCAAGAATACAGTTCACAAAAGGTTTTTATGGTGTGAGCTGTTTTTAAATAAAGGAGGGTGATTAAATTGGCTACAGCAACAAAAAGAATACTTAAACCGTTACAGGACAAAGTAATTGTCCAGAAACTTGAACCAGAAGAAAAAACTTCCGGAGGTATTGTTCTACCTGATACAGCAAAAGAAAAACCTCAGGAAGGAAAAGTAATAGCAGTTGGTCCCGGATTGGTTGATGACAAAGGTCAGAGAAAACCAATTGATGTCAAAGAAGGAGAGCATATTCTCTTTGCAAAATACAGTGGGACAGAAGTAAAGCTTGACGGAGAAGAATATTTAATTCTTTCCGAAAGAGATATTTTAGCGGTTATCAAATAAATATAAGGAGGCGATAACAAAATGGCAAAGCAGATTATTTATGATGAAGCAGCACGAAGAGCACTTGAAAAAGGTGTTGATGCTGTTGCTGACACAGTAAAGATTACACTTGGTCCGGCAGGACGAAATGTAGTCCTTGAAAAGAAATTTGGTGCACCTCAGATAGTTAATGATGGTGTAACAATTGCAAAGGAAATTGAGTTAAAGGATCCCCTTGAAAATGCTGGCGCACAGCTTGTAAGGGAAGTAGCAAGTAAAACAAATGATGTTTGTGGTGATGGTACAACCACAGCTTCAATTCTTGCTCAGGCAATAATAAAAGAAGGACTTAAAAATGTTGCTGCAGGTGCAAATCCTATTCAGTTAAAGAAAGGGATTGATGAAGCAACAAAAATAGCTGTGGATGAAATTAAAAAGATTTCACAGCCAGTAAAAGAAAATCAGTCAATTGCACAGGTAGCAACAATTGCTGCAGGTAATGATACACAGGTTGGCAAAATGATTGCTCAGGCAATGGACAAAGTTGGCAAAGATGGTGTTATTACTGTTGAAGAGTCCAAAAAGCTTGTTGATACCGAGCTTGAGATTGTAGAAGGTATGCAATTTGACAAAGGATATATTTCACCTTATTTTGTCACTGATCAGGAAAGAATGGAATCAGTTCTTGAAGAACCATACATTCTTTATGTTGACAAGAAAATTAATCTTCTTGCTGACATGATTCCTCTTCTTGAAAAAGTAGCAAGAGCTGGAAAGCCACTTCTTGTTATTGCAGAAGATGTAGAAGGTGAAGCACTTGCAACACTTGTTGTAAATAATCTTAGACAGGTGTTGAAATGTTGCTCAGTAAAAGCTCCTGGCTTTGGAGACAGAAGAAAAGCAATGCTTGAAGATATTGCAATTCTTACAGGCGGTCAGCTTATCTCTGAAGATCAGGGAATTAAGCTTGAAAATGTAACAATTGAGATGCTTGGTAAGGCAAGAAAAGTTGTTATTACTAAGGATAAAACAACAATTGTTGCAACAGACTCTGCAAAAAATGAAGTTAAAAAGAGAATCGCTCAGATTGACAAACAAATAAGTGAATCTGACAGCGATTATGACAAGGAAAAACTTCAGGAAAGAAAAGCCAAACTTTCAGGTGGTGTAGCAGTTCTTAAAGTCGGAGCTGCAACTGAAACCGAATTGAAAGACAGAAAGTTAAAGCTTGAAGATGCTCTTAATGCAACCAAAGCAGCAGTAGAAGAAGGTACTGTTCCTGGTGGTGGTTTAACACCTCTTCTAATCAGCAAGACCCTCTTTAAAGAAGCTGAAAAGCATCATGGTGATTTCAGAACAGGATTTGAAATCATTGCCAGAGCTTTTGCAGCACCTTTAAAACAGATTGCTGATAATGCTGGTCTTTCTGGTGAAGTAGTAGTTGAAAAAGTACTCAGCTACAATGATCAAAGCACTGGTTTTAATGCAGAAACAGGTAAATTCGAGGATCTGCGCAAAGCTGGTGTAATTGATCCTGCAAAAGTAACCAGATCAGCAATTCAAAATGCTGCTTCAATTGGTTCAATGTTTCTTCTTACAGAAGCACTTGTAGTCGAAATTCCTGAAAAGAGAGAACAGGTTCCAGCAATGCCAGGCGGCATGGGTGGAATGGGAGACTATTAATAACTGATTAAAAACAGTTACTAAATAATCAAAAAGGGGAGATGAATAACTCATCTCCCCTTTTTAGTCGACATTAAAAAAAATTAAAGCCATTGCTTAACGAGAAATTAACCGTCGGCCCCTATATTCTATACATCTTTTATACCAAGTTGGAGGTTTTTTACCATGAATACCAATGTAGCAGGAATATTCCCCACAGATAAAATCCAGCAGTCATATAATGTGGATTTGGAAAAACGAATTGATAAGGTTCAGAAAAGAGCCAATGATGCAATCAAATCATTCTCTGATTTAGTTGATGAAATTGCACGATTACAAAATGACAGTAAAGGAACTACCGCAAAAGAAAAAGTAACAAACTGGGCCTCAGATGTAAACAATACAACTGTAATGTTTTCAAGAATGCTTGAAGCCAGAGTACAGGCTCTTTATGGACTTGTACAACCGGAAGGTGAAGCCCCGATACCTGGGTAACTTCATTAAATAAATTAGGTTTATTTATAAGACACCGAAAAGGTGTCTTATTTTTTACATAGATGATATATTAATAAATGCACTGGTAGGTGCATTTATGAAAGCTATTTATCCAGGCAGTTTTGATCCTATTACAAATGGACATCTTGATGTAATTGAGAGAACAGTAAAGCTCTTTAATGAGGTTATTATTGCAGTTTTAAGTAATCAGGATAAAGAAGGTTTTATTTCTATTAAAGACAGAATTGAGCTGGTAAAAGAATCAGTGAAAGATCTTAAGAATGTTACCGTGGAAAGTTTCAGCGGACTTACTGTTAAGTATGCAAAGGAACGTGGTGCTAATGTGATTATCCGTGGTTTACGGGCCCCGTCAGATTTTGAGTATGAACTTGAAATGTCACAGATAAATTATTTTCTTTCTAATGGACTTGAAACCCTTTTTATAATGACCAATCCTAAACATTCATTTATCAGGTCCAGCAGGGTTAAGGAGGTAGCTGGTCTTGGAGGGGATATTAAAGATTTTGTACCACTGCCGGTTTACAAATATCTATACCAAAAAATGCTATTGAAAAAGTAAGTTATTTGCTGCAATTAGGCTTTTGTAGGATACAATTTTCCTACTGTAAAAATAAAATATACAAGTGTATAATTATTGGACAGGATAAGGCAAGGAAGAGGGAAAATGAGCATATATAAGTTAATTGATCGTTTAGGTTTGGTTGTTGAAGAGTCACCGTCACTTCCGTGGACTTCATATAAGCTGGTAAATATTGAAAAATTTTATGATCAGCTTGAACTGGTTATGTCTAAACTTCCTCAGGAAATAAAGGAAGCAACGTCAATAATTAACCAGAAAGATGAAATAGTTACACAGGCACAGGCTAAAGCGGAGAAAATGCTTAAAGAGGCACAGAAACAATCAGAAGAGCTGATGGAGAATACACAATACAAAGTTGACAGAATGGTAAAAGATTCAGAAATTTTAAAGAAAATTGAACAGGAAGCAGAGAAGATAAAAAGATCCATACTTCAGGAAGCTGAAGAAATAAGAATGAGGGCACTCAAAGAGTCTGAAGATATGAGAAAGAAAGCTTATGATGAAGTAGAAGGTGTTAAAGCTGGTGCAGATAAGTATGCAGAAAGTGTTCTTGCAAGTCTCGATGAGGACTTAAGTGAAGCACTTTCAGTAATCAGAAATGGACAAAAACACCTAGTTACAAAGCAAGACAATAACAGATTTCCACAACCTGTACAGTCAAACGGAAGAGATACAGGTAGAGAACCTTTGATTATTTAGTAGCCTGTAAGTGATTCCTTACAATTCTTTTTACTAGAAATCTGCTAGAGTAATTTTTAATATTTAGCTTTGTGAGCTTATATGGGCTTAAATGTTTCTGCTTTGCGTAGGGATGGGCAACCTCATCAGTCAAGGATGACTAAATTTTTACGTTCTCTTGTTATAGCTAGTAGCATAGCTACAGGTGGTGCAACTGCTCTTTCTGTCCCGGATGATATTAGAGTAGTTAAACAATTAACCAGTAAACCACCTAATCCTGTTTTAACTGATAGACATTCTAATTTAATGGTTGCAAAGCTTATTTCGCTTCTGATGCTGGGGGGATCTTTTGGGTGTTGGAGACAATCCTTAGCTGATGATGAACGTGAATGGATGAAAAAATTCTCTACTACTTAGCGGTGAATCCCCAATGAAACTTATGTCTGATTCTCCAGTAAAAATCGTTTTCCTTACCTTCAAGCCTTATTAATTTAGCTTTGTATTTAGATCGTGTAACAAGTACTTTTGTGTCGTCTTTAATCTGAAATGATTCCTGTCCGTCAAGTAGTATTGTTGTTCCTTTATGGGGTCTGTTAAATGTTATTATTATTTCCTTTTTGTCTGAGACTATATGTGGTCTGCTTGTAAGTGTGTGCGCACAGATTGGCACAATTTCAATACCTTCTATTGCAGGCTCCATTACAGCGCCTCCTGCAGAAAGTGCATAGGCTGTAGAACCTGTAGGAGTGCAAATAATCAGACCGTCTGCAATGTAATCTGCAACAGTTTTTTTGTTTACATTTAAAGTCATATTTACCATTTTTCGACTTGTACCTCTAGTTATTACAACATCATTCAAGGCATAAAATGGACCTTCATTTTTTCTCTTCCCGATTATGTATGAGCAAAGCATACTCCTTTCATCTATTTTTCCTTTACCACTTAAAATTTTCTCAACAAGTTCAATTGCATCTGCTTCTTTTCCTTCAGTAAGAAATCCAAGATGTCCTGTATTAATTCCAAATATTGGAATACCTCTTGCAGCCAGCACCCTACTTGTAGCAAGTAAGGTCCCATCTCCACCCAGAATAATTGCAAGATGGATTTTACCTTTTAATTTATGCCATTCGGGTGTTTTAATACCTGTTTTGCAAATCCTGACGGTTATATTTTTTTCAGATAAATACTTTGCTACTTTTTTTACAAGTCTGGAATTCTCTTTTCTACCTGCGTTGTATATTAACCCTACTGTTTTTTTCATTTATTATTTTTTCCAAGCTTTTTATGCGCCTCTTCCACTACATTAAATATAGTTTCTTCTGTTACATGTCCTGCATCTTCCTCATTAAATGTTATATCAAACCAGAATTCAATATTACCAGCGGAACCTGTAATAGGCGAATAAGTAACACCGCGGATTGAAAGCCCGAGGTTTGAAATATTCTGTACATAACCCAGCAAAAGAGATTTGTGAATTTCCATATCTCTTATAACTCCTTTTTTACCAACCTCACTTTTGAGAGCCTCAAACTGTGGTTTAAAAAGTGTCAGAATATGAGTTTCTTCATTTTCTTCAACAAGGTCCACTACAGGTTTAAATATCTTTGATAGTGATATAAATGCAAGATCAATTACACATATAGTGGCTTTTGGCTCATCTCCCTTATAGACTTTTTCAGGCATGAGATAGCGTACATTTGTTCTTTCCAGAAGAACTACACGTGGATCTTTTCTAAGTGACCAGTCAAATTGTCCGTATCCTACATCTATTGAATAAACTTTTTTTGCTCCTCTTTTTAAAAGACAATCTGTAAACCCTCCTATTGAGGTTCCTACATCAAGACAAATTTTATCCACCACACTAAGTTCAAAATATCCAAGTGCTCCTTCAAGTTTTATTCCGCCTCGTCCTACATAAGGATTTGTTGTAAAAAGGACAGTTATATCAGAATCAGGATTTATAAATGTACCTGGTTTAGTGATTTTGGATCTATCTACCAGGATTGCACCCTGCATAATCGCAGAACGAGCCTGCTCTCTGGAAGGGAAAAGCTGTTTGTCCAGAAGAAGTGTATCTAATCTCATTTTTTGTTTTTTAGAACTCATATAAAAATTATATCGAAAAAGTGTCATCCTGAGCGTAAGCGAAGGATCTCATAACGTTAGGAGATTGCCACGTCGCTGCGCTCCTCGCAATGACGTTAAGCTGTTCTCAGTATAGTTTTCAAAATATTATATTGTGTATCTCTCTGAGCTGCATCTCTGCCTGTTTTGTGAATAGCATGAATTATTTCATAAATAGGGACTTTATGATAAGTACCTGCTGCACTGACGACATTCTCTTCAAGCATTGTTCCACCCATGTCATTTGCACCAAAAGAAAGAGCTAATTGTCCTACACCAATCCCTTGCGTTACCCAGGAAGACTGAAAATTTACAATGTTATCTAGGTAAATTCTTGAAACAGCAAGCGTCTTTAAATAATCAATGCTTGTTGCTGACTTTTCTATTTCTCTGCCGAGAGGATTGTTCTCTTTCTGGAAAGTCCAGGAGATAAATGCAGTAAATCCAGATGTTTTGTCCTGAAGCTCTCTTATTTTATTCATGTGTTCTATTCTTTCTTCTATGGTTTCTGCATGCCCGAACATCATAGTTGCAGTAGTTTTTAAACCCAGACTGTGAGCCACTTCCATGACTTCAAGCCATCTTTCTGATTTGATTTTTAGTGGGCTAATTATATCTCTTACCCTGTTGACGAGAATCTCAGCACCGCCACCAGGAATTGAATCAAGTCCTGATTCTATTAGTCTTTTAAGAACAGCTTTTGTAGAAAGGTTTGAAACTTTGCATATATGATCTATTTCTGATGGAGATAAAGCATGTAGTGTAATTCCAGGGAAATCATTCTTTAGTTTCTTGAAAAGATCTTCATAATATTCAATTTTTAATTCAGGATGATGTCCACCCTGAATTAAAAGCTGTGTACCTCCCAGATTAACAAGCTCTTTTGTCTTTTCATGCATTATTTCATAGGAATTTATATAACCTCTTTTATCCCCTGGCCAAAAGGCAAACGAACAAAACCTGCATGCTGCAGTGCAGACATTTGTATAGTTAATATTTCTGTCTATTATAAAAGTTACTGGTTTTGAATCAGGATGAAATTTTTTTCTGACTTCATTTGCCACTTCACCAAGTTCCAGTAAATCAGTATGTAAATAAAGGTCTAATGCTTCCTGTTTTGAAATTCTTTTATTTAAGAGTTTATCTAAATTAGGTTTTGTAAGGAGTTGCATAGAAATATTATAACTTCCTAAATACCAAACAAGTATTATGTCCACCAAAACCAAATGAATTTGAAATTACAAGATTTAAATCTTTTACTTTACGGGTTTTGTAGGGTATAAAATCCAGATCACACTGTGGGTCCGGGTTATCAAGATTTATTGTTGGTGGAAGAGTATCAGTTTGAAGTGCCATTACACATGCAATTGCTTCTACTGCACCTGTTGCTCCAAGTAAATGCCCATGCATTGATTTTGTCGAGCTGATCGGTAATTCTCCACGTTTTGCCTTATCACCAAAAACTCTTTTAATTGCAACTACTTCTACAATATCTCCTACGATAGTGCTTGTAGCATGTGCATTTATGTACTGAACTTCTTCAGGCTTTGCTCCTGCAGCTTCAATAGCTAATCTAATTGCTCTGGCTGCACCATCACCATCTGGAGATGGTGATACTATGTCTGATGCATCTGATGTGGCTCCAAATCCTGCAAGTTCACAGTATATTTTTGCACCTCTTGCTTTTGCATGTTCCATTTCTTCGAGGATTAAAATTCCTGCACCTTCACCCATAACAAATCCATCCCTGTCTCTGTCAAATGGTCTGGATGATTTTTCAGGTTCGTTGTTATATTTAGTTGATAGTGTTCTTGCTGCACCAAATGCAGCTATGCTTACACCTGTAAGTGGTGCTTCGCAACCGCCTGCAAACATTACATCAGCATTTCCTGACTGAATGACACGAAAAGCATCTCCTATGCAGCTTGTACCTGTGGCACAGGCTGTTACAGTACAGCTAAGCGGTCCTTTTGCATTATGGTAAATAGATATGTACCCTGCAGGCATATTTGCAATCATTGATGGAATTGTAAAAGGACTTACTTTTGTAGGCCCCTTTTCATTTATTATGTTGTGTTGCTCAATAATGGTGAGTATTCCACCGGCTGCACTTCCTACTACTACTCCAATTCTTTCTGGTTTTGGATAACTTGAAATATCAAGGTTTGCGTCTTTTATTGCATTTATTGATGCACCTAAAGCAAGCTGAATAAATCTGTCAGTTCGTCTGATTACTTTTGGGTCCAGATATACTTCCGGCTTAAAATCTGTGCAGACTGAGGCAACGCAGCAAATATCTTTTACTGTCTTTATATTCGGGAAGAAATCTATCCCGATTATTCCTGATTTTCCTCTTGTAAGGTTATTCCAGAATGTATTCTTATCTTCTCCTAGAGAGCAGATTAAACCTAATCCTGTTATGGCTACTCGTCTTTTCATAACCCCTTATAAACAAAAGTAGGGACACTCTGTGAATGTCCCTACCTGAATAATAACTTAATTCTCATTTATGAATGTGACAGTATATAGTCAACAGCATGAGCAACAGTAGTTATTTTTTCTGCATCTTCGTCGGGAATTTCAACACCGAATTCTTCTTCAAATGCCATTACAAGCTCAACTGTATCAAGTGAGTCTGCACCTAAATCTGTGGTAAAGCTTGCTGATTCAGTAACTTCCCCTGAATCAACACTTAGCTGTGAGCAAATAACCTTTTTTACTCTTTCAAGAGCTTCTTGTCTATCCATAACTTTAGTCATATCTCCCCCATTTGAATGCCTTCTAACTCCGGTTTAGGATACCATAGAACAGTCATCAGAAAAACGCATTTACAAATTAGCTAATTACATAAACATACCACCATCTACTACTATTACCTGACCGGTTACATAAGAGCCCCCTGTACAGAAGTAATGTGCTGCTTCAGCTACATCCTCAGGCTGACCAAATCTTTTTAATGGAATAAACTCCATGTATTTTTGTTTTATATCATCCTTTAATTTTTGTGTCATTGCTGTATCAATAAATCCTGGCGCAATTGCATTACAGGTGATATTTTTTGAAGCATATTCTTTTGCAATTGTTTTTGTAAGAGCTATTACTCCTGCTTTTGATGCTGCATAATTTGCCTGACCAAAGTTTCCATGCATTCCAATTACACTTGCAATATTTACAATGCGTCCATAATTTGCTTTTGACATATTCTTAACAACAGACTGTGTAACTTTAAACACGCTGGTCAAATTTGTTTCTATAACTGCATTCCAGTCTTCAAGTTTCATTCTCATAATAAGTGTGTCTCTGGTGATTCCGGCATTATTTATAAGAATGTCTATTTTTCCAAATTTGCTCATTACATCTTCTGCCATTTTTTCAATACTCTGGACATCTGTAACGTTACAGATAAACCCTTGTGCTTTCATACCTTTATCTGTTAATTCTTTTGCACCACCATCTGCAAACTCCTGGGTTATGTCAGTAATTACTGCCTGTGCTCCTGCACTTGCAAGCCTTCGTGCTATAGCTAAACCAATCCCCCGGCCTGAGCCGGTAACTATTGCAACTTGACCTTTTAATAAATCGTGATGCGTCATTTTTGCCTCCGATAAAGTTTGGGTAGTCATAAATCCTCCATAAATCCGTATGAAAGTTTCTCATGAATTTTATTTGCAAGCAATGGTAATAACAATTGTAATTGTTTATTCTCTTACTTTTGTTCTAAGCTTTAATAATTTAACAGTACTCTCTTCTATGTCAGTTTTACCGGTAGCACATACACAAATACATCCTTCTTCAAAGTCATGAAAGCCCCTTTTCAGTTCATTTTCAACTGCTGTTTTTATAAAGCTGTCAGTTGCAGCATTTAATTCTCTTTGAAGAAATTCTCTCATAACAAGAACTAAATCCCAATTGCAATATCATAAAGACCAGGCTTTAAATTTTGTTTGTAAAGTAGATAGAAATGAAAAGGGTTTATTAATTTTTTATAAAGAGAAACTCTCAGAAAAAACTAAGTTTAAAAAATGGAAGATCACAATTTATAATAATGTTTTAATTTTTCTTGCCTTGTTGATAGATGAATTTAGATGTATAATTCTTAATTGTATAAAATATTTGTATATAATTTAAATATTTAAGGGGGTAATATGACAATAACTACAAGTGGTATAACAACCGCGTTACAAGGGCTTTTAGTATCGGATGATACTGCATATAAGGGACAAGTTGGTGCAGCAAAAGATCAAGTAGAAGCAGCAGTAGCAGGTGTAAATGCTGCAAATAGAAAGTTTGCAGTAGGTCTTTTAGCAGAATGTATTAGAAGAGAAACAGGGGCATCTGCAGCAGATCTTCCTCAAATTGCTCAAGCAGTAAACGGATTTGCTGATGCTCAAGTATTAGCTGGACATCAGAAGGTTAGAGATTCTCAGAAGGGGAATGCTGTAACAGCTGTTGTAACCACATTACAACAATATGCAGGCGGATTTTATCAAGGTGGACTAAAAACATTTACTAATGCTGGTAAAGAAGATCAATTTGAGGTAGTTTTTAGATTTGCTTTAGATTTATTAAAAAAAGATGGTTTCCAACATCCATTTCAAAATGATGATGAGCTTAAAGCATTAGTTATAGAGCAGATTAAAGCTTCATAACCTGTTATCTGAAAAAATCTAAGTTAAGTAAGAGTAGGCAGGACCTCTTGAAATGCTTACTCTTATTGCCTTTTATAGACTTTTAAATAATTTTTTAAGTAATTATTAAGGATTTAAATAGTTTTGCTTATTTACAAAGAACTACAATTAATCTATATAAACATTTACTTATTTTAGAAACCTAATGAGAGCAGAAACTGTAAATCTTTCCTGGTGGAATAGGCCAATTGGCTATAACATTAATTGTGGTAAAAGTATTCCTGAATGGAAGAGAGAGCCTTCACAAAATATCATTAATACTATGACCCCAGTTGCAATTGCAAGTGCTAGCTCTGGGATTTTAGGAATAATTCTTTCTTTTCTTGGATTTTCAAATGATAAAAAAAATTTAGGATTAGTGGGTATTTTGGGCTGCCTTGCCAGTGTAGGTGGCTTTATTTATGATCTAATAACCACAAATAAAATTTTAACCAGTGAACCTAATCTTAGCTCTCCTCCTGTAAGAGAAAAGCCTCGTGAAAGTCCTCAGTTGCCAAAGAAAGAAACAACATTAGAGGATAATCCTTTTTTCAGGAAGGATGGTTTATGTACAAGTGATCCTGATGTATTAATCGTTGATATTTATCATGGAATATTAAGCGGTGATGTAAAGAAAATACAGGATGTAATTGATAGAGCTAAAAAACTTGAATTGCAAAAAATAAAACCATTACTAAATAATAAACTACAGGAAGTTAGAGTTGTTGCAGTACTCTCATTAATTTCTAGAGATGATTATGATAGTAACTTAGAAGTAAAACAAACACTTGTTGAACTTGCTAAAAAAGATGAATTGGTTCTTAAGACTATTCGAAACCTGACTCAAACAGAAAAGGATAATAAGATAATATTTGATAGACTAATATCACTTTTGGCTTTAGCTAGTAAGTAAAAATATAAAATCAAATAGCTACTTGATTGGCTAAAATGTGTCATTCTAAGGCTTATGCTATCTAATTTAATTATTAATTCAAAAATTAGGTATTCTAGAAATATTTGAGTAGATGTTATATATTTTCTAACCAAGTTATAATATAAGCTGATTTACAAGATGAAATAACCGGATTCTAAATGTTTGAAATATGCGGGTGTAGTTTAATGGTAAAACCATAGCCTTCCAAGCTATTGTTGAGGGTTCGATTCCCTCTACCCGCTTTTTATTTTTATAAATTTCATAGCTGTTCTATGAATCAATTCTGAAATAAGCAAAATCTTTTGATTCTTTCAACTTCACTTTTTTGATTTAACTATGTCATTTAATCCGGTATTTTCCCTGTGTTAAAATTAATACCTTACAATAAATCCAAAAATGCAAAATATTAAAATTAATGTTAAAGACAGCTCCACTAATTCAAATCAGGAAGAGATAATATTACCTCCTGAGAATTCTGCTGAGTCTGGAAAGCTAGAATTTGACTTTATAAAAAAAGTGGAAATGTTTATTGGTAAACTTTCTACAAAAAATAACTTCTGGAACAAAATCTGTTCATTGATATGGTTACCGTTTGCTTTCTCAAGTGGACTATTTATGACTAAAGATGAAAATGTTGCTATACTCCCATTTAGGCGATTTAATAAAAATTGGTACAATGCAATGGCAGGAGCTATTTTATTGGGCAACAGTGAAATTGCTGGTGGTACGTATGTATTTAAAAAAACTAAGGGGCTATATAGAGTAGTCTGCAAGAAGCTTGAATACAAATTTTTAAGACCTTGTATTGGTCCTGCAATTTACAAAATGACCCCACGTGAAGATATTGAAAATCTTACTTCTCTGAAAAAAGAATTTAATATTGATTTAGATATGACTATATACCAATTAATATTTGCTCCAAATGAAAAACAACGCCGTGTTGGGAAGTGCACTGTAACATTTCATGCAACCCCAATAACTGCCAAAAAAAGAAAATAAGCTTTTGAAAGTTTTTTTTAATCAAAAAACAGGTTTCTTTTATATAGTAGGATGGGCTTTTTACTTAGCTTGTTCATGGACCTGGTGTATTGGAATGTTTTTACCAGTGTTTCTGATTCGCGATTATGGTGTACAGGGATGGTTAGTATTTGTAATTCCCAATATTGTAGGTGCTACAGGAATGGCATATGTTCTTTCAAAGCCTGATACAAGTCTAGAAATAGTCACAAAACATAAAATTGCCTGTATTGTATTTTCAATAATCACAATTATATTTCAAATTTATTTTATTGGCTGGGTTAGTATGCTTGTTCCAAATACTTTCATAATGATTACAGGTATTATACTTCTTTTAATATCTGTATTAGGTTTGACTTTTGACAAAAATCAACTATTAAGTGCTTCTATTGTCTGGATATTGTCTTTAATTTGTTTTATTTTAATTTTTCATTTTGTCCCTATAGAAAAAATTAATCTTTTTAAAGAGGGTAATTTATCCCACAATACCAATGCTCTTTTATATTTAACACCAATCTGTTTCTTTGGATTCTTACTTTGTCCTTATCTCGACTTAACTTTCCATAGAGTAATACAATCTAATACCTCATTAAACTCAAAAATTATTTTTACAATGGGGTTTTGCTTTATGTTTTTTTTAATGGTACTTTTTACTTTTTTTTATGCAAGACCTATGGCAAATATCATTGAAGGAGTTACTTGGTTTCTTAAAGATCAAAAACCTTTGCCATTAGCATACATTTACCTTGTGGTTTTCCATATATTAATTCAGGCTGGCTTCACAGTCATTCTTCACCTTAGGTCACTTTTTCAAACAATTAAAAGATCTAATAGAACATTTTTTTTATTATTTATATTAAGCATTATATTTTTCTTGCTGCCTATAATATTTAATACAAAATATACCTTTTTAAATATGACAGTAAATGAAATTATCTACCGATCATTTATGGCTTTTTACAGTTTGATTGCACCAGCATATGTATTTTTGTTTCTAATTCCAAAGAACAAGAAAAATATTTCTTTAAATAACTACCACTTGTTTATCTGGGTAATAGTTATACTATTTGCTTTACCATTTTATGCTGTTGGATTCTTAGGAGTAAAATGGAATTTAGAGATTTGCTCCCTTATAGGGTTAGTAATAGTTTTACTTTCCAGAGTATTAATCAGAGACAGAAATGTTAATTTTTAAAACCACCATAGCTAACCTTGGAATATAAACCTGCCCTTGAAACTGTGCTATTTTAGTTCTAACACCTTGTACTAGACAGCTCCATTTACAAATAATTTCTTCAAAATCCCATTACAATATCTAAAAAAATAACAACTTCAGCTCATTTCGTCTTGAAAAGTTTATAATTTTAAAATCAAACAAAGGAGGCAATTAATGAAATACCTTGCCAAATACAGCGATCAAACTTATGCTTTAATGCGCATCATGGTGGGATTTATGTTCTCATTTCATGGAGTCCAGAAAATTTTTGGTATTCTAACTGATTTTCAGCCTGTTGTAGGATCTCAACATTGGTATGGTGGGATCATTGAACTAGTTTGTGGCTCGCTTGTAATGATTGGACTCTTAACTCGATGGGCAGCTTTCCTTGCAAGTGGCACCATGGCTGTGGCTTATTTTCAGTTTCACTGGAAGTTCCAACTAGGATCTGCATTTTTCCCAGTAATTAACAAAGGCGAATTGGCAGTTCTTTATTGTTTCATTTTTCTCTTTATTGCTTGCCATGGTGGAGTAATGTGGTGTCTGGATAAGAAAAAATAACTTATACTTCTTCAACCTTTAGCAATTTTGCAATTATTGGAATTGTAGTCCCCTGCACCAATACAGACACTATTACTACGAAAAAAACCAGGTTAAATATTGTTTCAGCTTTTGGTATACCAGCTAACATTGGAAAAGTTGCAAGAATAATTGGAACAGCACCACGTAATCCTCCCCAGGATACTAAAACTTTTTCTCTAAAATTCATCCTGGCTAAAACAAGACTAAATAAAACACTGATGGGACGTGCTATAAAAACCAGAAATGTTGCAGTTAAAATACCTGCTTTAGCTATTGATGGAAGATGTGATGGAAAAACCAACAATCCAAGTGTTAAAAACATCATAATTTGCATAAGCCATGCAACTCCGTCATGAAAATGCATTAAGTAGTTTTTATTACTAAACTCATGTTTCCCCATTACGAGCCCTAGTAAATAAACTGCTAAGAAACCACTTCCTCCAAGATATGAAGTTGCTCCATAAGCAAATGCAACTAATGACATAGTTAGTGCTGGATACAACCCTTCATACTCTAATTTAAAATGTTTAAGTATTAATACTGCAACCTTTCCAATTCCATAACCTAATGCTGTGCCAATACTAAACTGCTTTAAAAATAAAATTGTAAGTTCAAATAGTGATGAAGTATGACTTGTTATTAATTGAAGCAAAGCTACCGTGAGGAAAACTGCCATAGGGTCGTTACAACCTGATTCAAACTCTATTAACGGTCTTAAGCCTTTTTTTAATTTTATATTTTTTCCCCTTAAGACAGCAAACACTGCTGCTGCATCTGTAGAAGATATAATTGCACCTAGAAGTAAACCTTCAAGCCAGGAAAAGTTAAGCACCTTATTTGCAAAAAAGCTAATAAGAAATGTTGTTATAAATATGCCTAAGGTTGAAAGTGACAATCCTTGCAGAGCAACTTGCTTAACTTCTTCCCATTTTGTATCGAAACCTCCTGCAAATAAGATAAAAACAAGTGCAACTATTCCAAGATGTTGTGCAGTCTTTGGATTATCAAAATAAATGCCCCCTGGACCATCTGAACCAGCAAGCATTCCAATCAAAAGAAACAATAGAAGTGCTGGTACACCAAGCTTAATTGAGGCTTTGCTCGCTACAATACTTAAAAATAAAAGAATTGAAGTAACTAAAAGTATATATTCTATTGAATGCATGGTTTTATTTTACTTCAAATTCTTCACTCCCTATCTGCTCCCTACGAGTTATTTTTAAATCATCCAGCAGGAGCCAGTTTAGGTATATAAACCTGTCCTTGAAACTGTGTTATTTTAGTTCCCCGCCAGAGGACGGACCAGCCTTTGGCTTGCGGCGGATAACTTTTTACAGTACAGCCTCTCTTGTCACTGATTGTCCTCCAGCTAACCATGTTTGCAATAATGGGATTTGTAAGTTTGTACCTTAAATCCTAATGTTTCTTCTTTGATTTTGTTCAAGAAACATGATTATATTTATTTAATTTGTTTTTCTATTAGCTTAAATTTGCTTAATTGAGCAATTTTTATAGGTCATTAATCTCATTTCTTAAGCCAAATTAGACCAAGGTAATTTATTTATCTGCTATCTGATCAAGATATTGTAATAAGATTTCTAGCTTTTCTTTTGTCCAGCCTTTATATTCTGATTGTAGAAAATTACCCAGTGACATACCACTTCTTTTATCATTATGACGAAGGATATTAGCGACATGTGCTGCTGTTTCTGCTGAAAGGGATTTAAAAGGATAAATGAATGTTCTTACTGAAAACAATACATCATCAGTTTTTGATACTCGCAGGAAAACCTGTTGTTCAATCCTTAGCCAGAAACGATTACCAGCATTCTCAACTGTAAGAGGATCTGAATATTGTGGAAGCTCAAGACTTTCTGGTACATCAGTTGAACGAAAAAGTTGTGGTGAACTATGAATAAGCATGTTCATACGCCATAGAGGTCTATCACTTTTTAATCCTGCTAAAGCATTGTCTATAGATTTGCCAAGAAAAGCATTTATGGAAGTATCCCTGTTAGCTGTGTCCTTAAATTTTACAGGGGCATGAACTTCTTGCATGGTTAATCCTAATTTTGAGCGAGGGCTCCAGGCTGAAGGAAAATAAAATGATGCAGCAACCACTTTATAAGGGTCGCCATCTTTTTCTCTATGCATTAATATAAAATCTTCATGAACCATTTGACTGGCTATATCAAGAGGTGTGCAGCCTCTTGGCAAATTCTGAAGATCAATGTTTTCTCCAGTAATTAAATTACGGAATACGTTTCCATTTTGTCTGAAATACTGAGGGTATCTGTTAACAAGAGTTTGTGTAACCATCTCTAATACTGCCTGGCTTCCATTTTGAGAAGCTGTACCAGCTTGGGAAGCTGAAACTACATTAGGGTATTTATTAAATAATTCTCTTTTGAGTGCTAATTCCTTAGCATAATGATCTAAATCTGTAACTTGTAACCAATCATTTGGATCGGCAATCTGAAGATCCATCTGTGTAAGCCCATTTTTGTCAGATGGTTTTTGTAGAAATAGTTTTATACCAAAATCTTGTACTGAACCAGATTGTTCATTATGTAAAGGTTTGATAGGAGGCTGTGTATTTGTTAGAGAAACTATTAAAA
>DUDS01000006.1 GCA_004769085.1 Candidatus Melainabacteria bacterium SSGW_16 | reverse complement strand
AAAAGCCAGACAAAACATTAGCCAGTGTTTTTTGCTGTAAGATATAAGCCTAAAGAGTGTATGCATAAGATAGATAAAGATTATAACCTTTATAGATAATTGAAAATCAAGTAACTGCAGGAATACTGTCAATAATTTGAATATTTTTTTATCAATACTTATCGTAAGGTATTAGAATAGTTAAGATTAAATACTATGCAGGAAATTAATTTACCACCATTACCAAAATCAGCAAAGGCTCAGAGAACAAGGCAAAAAATCCTTCAGGCAGCAAGGGAAGTTTTTGCTGAAAAAGGATTTGCAAAAGCAACTGCAGAAGAAATATCCACAAAAGCCGGGGTAGGTTATGGAACGTTTTATTTATATTTTACAGATAAGAGACAGGCCCTTCATACAATTCTTTCAGAGGTTGATGATCAGCTATACCAGCTTAGAAATTCAGAAGTAAGTACAGGGGTTGGACTTGGAGCACTTGCGCCGATTAAAGCTACTATCAGTGGATTCTTTGAAAGTTTCAAAGCAAATGCAGACATACTTAAAATCTGTCATGAACTTTCAGCTACAGATCCTGATTTCAGAGAACAACATAACAAAGTCAGGTCAAGGCTCGTAAACAGGATGAAAGAGCACCTTTTAAAAGGGCTTGAATTTGGAAACACCAGAAATGTAGATCCCGAAATTGCTTCAACTGCACTTGCTGGTCTCATAGAAACAATTGCAACAGAATGGTTCTTTAATAACAAACCATGGGATAAAGACAAAGTAGTTCAAACAGTTGCAAAATTGTACTACAATGCTGTTGTAAAAGGCTGATAATTCAGAATATATTTTTCAGAACAATTATAAATGTTACACGGATAATACTATTGAACTAATCTTTCTTCTTTGCAACAATAAAAATCTGAGGTCCTGCATTAATAAAATCATGAATGAAATATATGCAATATGCTAATTCAAAAACCACTCTTTTAAAGAGCGTGATTTTTCCTTCCATATAATTATCTCTGATTGAGGAAAAATTAAAGCTTGTAAGCCATTTTTGCAGTGAGAAAAAAGGGAACCCCCACAATGACAAATGAAGTAATTTAAATTCCTCAGATAACAATTCTTCTTTCAAAACACCTGGATTAAAATGCTGTGTATGTCCTGTATATTTGTCAGATCCGTACAATTTACCTGTCTGAGTAGTAAGAATGAGTATTCCATCATCAGAAAGATTTTTTTTAATCCATTTAATTATATTAATATAATCTCTAGTATGCTCTAAAACCTCACAACAAACAATTACATCCCACTTCTTTTCCATAACAGGGAACTGTTCTTTAAAAAGAAATTTAGATTTTATTTTCCCTTTTGTAATGTCAACTGCTGTCGAAGATATATCACATCCACCCAAATTGCTTTCCTGGATATGAAATTCATCCTTGATCCTGCTTAACAAAGATCCATCACCTACACCAAAATCAAACACTGAAATATTTTGTTTTTTAACAAATTTTCTAATCGAAGAAATAATAAATCTGATTCGGTGCCTGATTGTCGGGTAATAAGGATATGACTCAAAAACAGATTTCCAGTAAGTATCTGGATCATATTTATAGGGAATTTGTTTAATTTCTATTTCTTTGAGCAAAACTTTTAATAACCATCCTTAGAAACTAATTATCTCATTTTTAATTTGCAGCTTAGTAACATATATATTTTATACAAAGACTATTAAAGCTATACTTTCATTAATAAAACCTTATGGCAGAAGCAGAATCAAAAGAAAGACTAAACAAAAGAGAAGTAATTGTTCTGTGTTTCATTCTTCTGCTAGGCCTAATTTTAAGAACATATAAACTTGGCGACAATAGTATATGGCTAGATGAAGGATTATCAATAACCATAGCCATTCAAAATAGTATAAAAAATTTTTATCTATATCTTTTTTGGAATGGTCAACAACCTCTTTATCATATAATTCTTTCTGCATGGATAAATCTATTCGGAAAATCTGAAGTGGCATGCAGATTTCCATCTGTAATTTTTGGAGTTATTAATGTATTCTATGCCTATAAACTAGGAGCATTGCTTTTTAGCAAAAAAACTGGTTTAATCGGAGCACTTTTAACATGTTTATCCACCTTTCAAATTAATTTTTCTACTGAAGCCAGACCATATATACTAATGTCTCTTCTTTCAACCCTTTCTATTTACTTTTTTATAAAAATACTTAAAGAGGAGAAATTAAAGAATTTTGCTTGCTATATTTTATTCAGTACACTTTTGATTTACAATCACACCGCCGGAATATTAACGATTTTTACAGAGAATACTTGTGTATTATTTCTATTAATATATAAAAAATCAGGTTACATAACTAAAATTAAATCATGGATTTTCTCTCAGCTTTTAATATTTATTTTTCTTAGTCCTTGGCTTAGTTCATTAATTAAAGAGTTAATATACTCTCCATCCAGGCTTAGCTGGATTCAGGAACCAAATATTTTGGAAATATATAAAACGTTTGTTATTTATTTTTCGGGGAATGGAATACTATCAATTATTTTTTTATTACTCATTTGTACTGCATATATTCTTTCAAGAAAGAGAATGGAAGTCCTATTAACAAATATTTTTCTTTTAATACCAATTCTTTCACTTTTTTTTATGTCTAAGGCATTTTTCCCTATATATAATCAAAGCTACACTGTAATATCATCAATCCCTTTTTATATACTTATTTCAACAGGTCTTGATCACTATAACAAACACATTAAATCATTACTGTTAATTGGAATAGCCCTTTTGCAATTTTGGTGTATAAAAGATTTTTATGTTAATGCTTTTCCTTGTCGACATAAAACTGTACAGTGGAGAGAAGCTATAAGGTACATAGATAAGTCTGCTCTAAGAAACGATCTCCTGATTTTTTACCCGTCTTATATTGAAGTAAGTTTTGATTATTACTCTAAAAGAAATGATCTCACTAAAATCATGTTTGAAAATATTATAGATGAAGAAAAATTAAAAGAATTTAAAAAAAAGATATCAAATTGTAATAAATTTTGGGTTATATCTCAGGAAATAGCACCAATGGAGAAAATCCTTAAAAAAGAAGACTATAATGTGATAGTTAATGAAAATTTTAAATATATAAGAATAGAAAATTACACAAAAAAATAACAAAGTTTACATCGCTAACGTATTATACCCACAGTCAACATAAATAGTTTCAGCAGTAATAGCACGGGAATAATCACTGAATAAGAACATACAGGTGTCAGCTACTTCTTCAGCAGTTACATTTTTTTTAAGCGGTGCAACGGTCCTGAAATGCTCAAGCATTTTTGAAAAATCATCAATCCCGCTTGCTGAAAGGGTTTTAATTGGTCCCGGAGAAACAATATTCACTCTGATATTTTTTGACCCTAAATCATATGCCAGATATCTGGATGTACTTTCAAGAGCTGCTTTTGCAACACCCATTACATTGTAGTTTTTTACTACTCTTTCACCGCCAAGATAACTTAAAGCAACAATACTCCCACCATTCTCTTCCATTAAAGGTTTAAAGGCTTTTGCAAGAGCAATAAGAGAGTAACTACTTACATCCTGAGCCAGATGATAACCATCACGTGAAGTGTTTACAAACTCTCCTCCAAGCTCTTCCCGTTTTGCAAATGCAACAGCATGCAGGAAGAAATCAATATTTCCAAACTTTTTCCTTACTTCTTCAGATGCCTGTGCAAGCTCTTCATCCTTAGTAACATCAAGATTTACCGAGAATGGATCGTTTAGATTTGCTTCTTTAAAGAGTTTTTCAAGATTTCTTAGAACTCTTTCTCCCTGATAGGTGAAACCGATTTCTGCCCCTTCCCTCATGCATGCTTGTGCCACTGCCCAGGCAATACTCCATTTATTTGCAACACCAACTATTATTCCCTTTTTACCTTTCAACAACATATTTGACACTACCTTTGGTTTTTCTATTGTTTCTGTTGAGATCATATTTTAATCCTACTCAAATGTATCAAATATGATAACAGATCCAAAAAT
>DUDS01000013.1 GCA_004769085.1 Candidatus Melainabacteria bacterium SSGW_16 | reverse complement strand
AGACACTATTAAATATATATAGATATGGCAAATTTGTTATTTGAAATTGGCACAGAAGAACTGCCCCCAGGGTCAATAAATGGTTTATGTACCCAAATTAAGGAGAATATTTTAAAAGATCTGACCTCAAATGGCATTGAAGTTAAAGATAGTGACACCCAAACATTTTATACACCAAGAAGAATTGCAATTATTATTAAAAACCTGCCTGAACAATTGGAAACAAAACAAACAGAAATTAAAGGACCCCCAAGAGAAAAAGCATATGATCAGTCAGGGAATCCAAATCAGACAGCAATTGGATTTGCAAAGAAATACAATCTCGAGCCAAAAAATCTACTAACAAAAACCATTAACGGTGCTGAATATGTTTTTCTTAAAGCAACTACTGGGGGTCAAAAGACTAAAGAAATACTCACAAAGGTTCTGCCAAACTCAATTAGGCAAACTACTGGCGACAAGTTTATGTCTTGGGGAAACTATGATGAAAAATTTGCAAGGCCTATAAGGTGGATTTTAGCAATTTTAGATAATGAAGTAATCAATTTTTCTTTTGCTGGTGTTGCTTCTGATAAATATTCATATGGGCATAGATTTATCTCTGACAAAAGAATTGAGATTAAAAAACCTGATAACTATGAAAGTGAATTACAAAAACATAAAGTAATAGCATCAGCGGAAAAAAGAAAAGCTCAAATTATCGAAGAATTAAAAATCAAATCTAATGGTATACCAGGAAAACTCATTGAGGATCAAGAACTAATTAATGAAGTAACAAACATAACAGAGTTTCCTCTGGGATTGGTTTGCCAATTTGATACAAAATTTAGTACCCTGCCAGCAGAAGTAATAAAAACAGTTTTAAAGAAACATCAGAAATGTTTCGTTTTTATAGGAACCGATGGCTCATTTTCAAATCATTTCATTGCTGTTACTAATGGTATTAGTAACATTAGCATTGAAAATGGAAACGAAAAAGTTGTTAGAGCAAGATTGAATGATGCACACTTTTTCTTTATGGAAGATTTAAAACGACCGTTTACTTTTGAAGAAAGAATAAAAGATCTTTCAAAAATAACTTTTCAAAAAGGAATGGGTAGCATGGAAGAAAAAACAACGAGAATAATAAAGCTGGCAGAGAAGATATACAATGAATCAAATAATAAAGATATAAATAAAGAGGATTTAATCACTGTAGCAAAATTATGCAAACTTGATCTTTCAACACATATGGTTTTTGAACTACCAGAATTACAAGGTAAAATAGGCGCTGATTATGCAAAGCTTAATAACTACTCAAAACAGGTTTCAGAAGGAATTTCCGAGCACTATGATCATTGCCCAAAGTCAACAATTGCTACAATAATTGGAATTGCTGACAAATTAGACAATCTGATTTGCCTTTTTACAATAGGGAAAATTCCCACTGGTTCTACAGACCCATTTGCTCTTAGAAGACAAGCTCAAGGAATTATAGATAGCATCCTAGAAAGTCCAGATCAACTGAAAATCAACATTTCTAAAATAATAGATTTTTATATAAAAGAAATTTCAATGTCAACACCAAAGGAAATCGAAATAAAGATAAAGGATTTTCTTGCCGGAAGACTTGCCTTTACAATGCAATCTAGATATGCTGCATCCGATATAGTTGCCAGTGTATGTTCTATAGGTGATCCACTAACCAACTTAGATGACACCAATGAAAAAATTAAATCATTAAGTATATATTTCGCCGATAGTAAGCATGACAATTTTAATACATTTCTGGTTTCTGCTAAAAGACTAGTAAGAATTGTAGAAGCTAAAGCTAATGGTAGTTTAGACTCAACCAGCCTAAAAACTGATTATGAAATGCAATTACTAAAACGCTTTGAAGAATTAGATAAAATAAATCCGAAACCATATCATGAATTTTTAAATAAACTAACAACCCTTACTAACCCTATAAATACCTTCTTCGATAAAGTATTAGTAAACGATCCCGACCCAAAAATAAAACAAGCAAGACAAGCCTTATTAAAAAGAGGAAAAGACTTATTTGAGAAAATATGTGATTTTAATCAAATTATTGAGAGAAATTAAAATATCAAATGCAACCTGAAGAATACGTAACATTTGACCCAAGGATTCCAAAGCAAAAGTCATTGTTTAATAATGCTTTCCTTGTAGCTATAGTGCTTATGTATATAGTTGAAGTTTTTTTAAATGCACACATAAATGAAAAGGTTTTAATAATACTAGGAGCAAAATGGAATGAAGGAATTACAAATGGCGAATACTGGAGATTTTTAACCCCGTCACTTCTGCACGGCAATATTATTCACTTGTTTTTAAATTTTGCAGCATTGCAAATCTTTGGAAAAGAACTGGAATCAATGTATGGAACATTGAGATATTTTATTTTGTGTGTTTTATGTAGCTGGGGTTCAATATTAGCCAGCTATTCATTCTCAAGTGAAATAGCAATTGGTGCTTCAGGAGTAGTATTTGGAATTATAGGTGGATTAATCATATTTTTTTACAGACAAAGAGAAAAAGTAACAGGTGCAAATTTAAGATTCAAATCAATGTACACACTGGTAATTATAAATATTATTTTAGGATTTACTCTCCCTAGAATTGATAACTCAGCACATATTGGCGGATTATTTACAGGATTATTTTGTGGATATTTTATAAGCCCTGAATACCAAGTTGTAAAAAATGAGATAGAGAATAAACTCTTCGTTGAAAAGAAAAATGATTTAAGCAGATTATTAATAGGAATAGTTTTAATAGCTACAGCTCTATTTTGGTTAACCAAAATATCTGTAGGTTTCCATCATTTAGAAACTTAGTTTTAAGCTACTCTTTGCCAGAATGAAACCTGTCACCTTATTAAGCTAAAAAGTATTTGAGTTAAACTTTTTAACATCGAAAGGTCCGACCTAAACGACCTTTGGACTCTAAAATCCCGTATCGTTTAAATTCTCCTTAGAAAGGAGGTGATCCAGCCGCACCTTCCGGTACGGCTACCTTGTTACGACTTCACCCCAGTCACCGGCACTGCCTTAGGCGGCTCCCTCCTTGCGGTTAGGATACCGATTTCGGGCGTCACCAGCTTCCATGGTGTGACGGGCGGTGTGTACAAGACCCGGGAACGTATTCAATGCGGCGTGCTGATCCGCATTTACTAGCGATTCCAACTTCACGTAGGCAAGTTGCAGCCTACGATCCGAACTGAGAGCGCTTTTAAGGGATTCGCTTCTGATTGCTCAGTTGCTGCCCATTGTGGCGCCCATTGTAACACGTGTGTAGCCCTGGCCGTAAGGGCCATGATGATTTGACGTCGTCCCCACCTTCCTCCCCGTTAACCGGGGCAGTCTTGTCAGAGTGCTCCTATATTGCTATAGGGTGGCAACAGACAACAAGGGTTGCGCTCGTTGCGGGACTTAACCCAACATCTCACGACACGAGCTGACGACAACCATGCAGCACCTGTGTCCTAGCTCCCGAAGGCACCCCGAGATCTCTCCCGGGTTCTAGGCATGTCAAGGCCAGGTAAGGTTCTTCGCGTTGCATCGAATTGAACCACATGTTCCACCGCTTGTGCGGGTCCCCGTCAATTCCTTTGAGTTTCATTCTTGCGAACGTACTTCCCAGGCGGGATACTTAATGCGTTAGCTTCGTCACTGCGGGGGTCGATTCCTGCAACAACTAGTATCCATCGTTTACAGCTAGGACTACAGGGGTATCTAATCCCTTTCGCTCCCCTAGCTTTCGTTCCTCAGCGTCAGTAAAGGCCCAGTCAGACGCCTTCGCCACCGGTGTTCCTCCTGATATCTACGCATTTCACCGCTACACCAGGAATTCTTCTGACCCCTACCTTACTCTAGTAATCCAGTTACTAATGCGGGAATAGGGTTGAGCCCTATTATTTCACATTAGACTTGAATCACCGCCTACGAACTCTTTACGCCCAATAAATCCGGACAACGCTTGCATCCTACGTCTTACCGCGGCTGCTGGCACGTAGTTAGCCGATGCTTCCTTTGCGGGTACAATCATTGTGTTTTTCCCCGCCGACAGTAGTTTACACACCAAGATGCTTCTTCCTACACGCGGCATTGCTGCGTCAGGCTTTCGCCCATTGCGCAAAATTCCCTACTGCTGCCTTCCGTAGAAGTATGGACCGTGTCTCAGTTCCATTGTGGCTGATCATCATCTCAGACCAGCTAATGATCGTAGCCTTGGTAGGCCATTACCCTACCAACTAGCTAATCATACGCAGGCTCATCTTGGAGCAATAAATTTTTCACCTTTCGGCAATATGCGGTATTAGCCCGAGTTTCCTCAGGTTATCCCCCACTCCAAGGCAGATTCCTACGCGTTACTCACCCGTGCGCCACTCCCCTTGCGGGGCGTTCGACTTGCATGTATGAGGCATGCCGCCAGCGTTCGTCCTGAGCCAGGATCAAACTCTCCATAGCTCTTTTTATTTTGTGTCAATCATTTACGATTACTGGCTTTGCCGAATAAATCCGGCAAAGCCTTACTTCGTTAATTAACAACACTTTTACATTACTCAAATTTATGACAGGTTACATTCTGGTAAAGAATAGCCAAATTAAATCAGACATCATCGAGTCTGGTTAATAGCCTTAAATTCTTTACTTCTTAATTTCTAGTTCTCTAATTATCAGTGTTCAGTTTTTAAATTTGCGAATGTTAATAATAACAGCCAGTTAACTTTATATCAACATACAGTTGTATTTTATCTTAAACTATAAAAAGTATTAATAATTAAAAGATAACCATGAAAACAATGTAAAACAGTGATATATGTTAAAAAAGAAGGAAATCATGGTAAATTATTTATTGAACACAAGGGTAAAAATTAAATGACAATAACAAAAGAAAAGAAAAAGGATTTAATTACAAAATACCAAAAGCATAAAAATGATACAGGTTCACCTGAGGTTCAAGTAGCTGTTTTAACTGAAAGGATTAACCACTTAACCAATCATTTGAGTACAAACCCAAAGGATTATGCTAGTCAGAGAGGGTTATTAATGCAAGTTGGTAAAAGGAAAGGTTATTTAAGCTATCTTAAAGAAAAAGATCTTGAATCCTACAGAAGAATTGTGGATCTTTTAGGTATAAGAAGTTAAGCTCTCTTGTTATTTTTAAAAATCACCTTGTGCTTTAGCGGTTAATAAAAGCCACAAAAATAATTATATTAAATTGTAAGAAAGGTCTAAAAAATGAGAAACACAGAAGTTGAATCTGTTGAAAACAGAATTAATGAAGATACCAACGGAAAAGAATCAAATAAAGAAATAGTAATAAGCCTGTCAGGCAAAGAGATTATTATACAAACTGGAAAAATCGCGCGTTCCTGTAATGCATCAGTTACAGTTCAGTGCGGTGATAATTTAATCCTTGTTACTGCAACATGTTCAGAAGAACCAAAAAAAGATGTGGATTTTTTACCTCTTTTGTGTGATTTTGAAGAAAGAATCAGCGCAGTTGGCAAAATACCAGGTAGCTATAACAGAAGAGAAGGTAGACCAACAGAAAAAGCAGTTTTAATTTCCAGGCTTATTGACAGGCCTATAAGACCATTGTTTCCAGAGAATTTCTATCATGATCTCCAGATTGTTGCATTGGCTCTTAGTATTGATCAGGTTCACCCACCTGATGTGCTTGCAATGCTTGGCGCATCAGCAGCACTTACATTATCAAACATACCTTTCCAGGGTCCAATTGGTGCAGTTAGAGTTGGACTTGTTCATAATAAATTTATTGCAAATCCAACCTACGAAGAACTCGAAAAAAGTGATCTAGATCTCATCGTATCAGGTACCAGTGATTCGATTATGATGGTTGAAGCAGGTGCAAAGCTGGTTTCAGAAGAAGTGATTTTAAATGCACTTGCATTTGCACAACAAGTAATAAAACAACAAGTAGAAGCACAAAAGCAATTTGCATCTTTGTATGGTTCAAAAAAAACAGATGTGGCTACAGCCCAACCAAACAAAGAGCTTACTCAGCTTATAGAAAAAAATTCAAAAGAGTCCTTATTAAAATCAATGGATAATGTAAAAGATAAGGAAACTCATAATAAATACGTAAAAGAAGCTGTTGAAAAAGTAGTTTCAGCAATAGAAGAACAAAAAGAAAAAGCAAAGTTTCTAACAGACTTAAAAGATAAAACCAAAGAGGAAATTAAAAAACTTGCAAAAGCTCAGGTTAATCTTTTCGAAGAAAAGTTAATGCGAAAGAAAATACTTGAAGAAGGTGTAAGGGCTGACGGAAGAAAATGTAATGAAGTCAGACTAATAAATTGTGAAGTTGGGATTCTTCCAAGAGTTCACGGATCAGGATTATTTACAAGAGGAACAACACAGGTACTTTCATCATGCACACTAGGAACAAGTGGTGATGCCCAAAGGCTCGATAGCACAGATCCACAAACAGAAAAGAAATACATGCACCACTATAATTTCCCGGGATATTCAGTAGGCGAAGTTAAGCCAATGAGAACACCTGGACGAAGAGAAGTCGGGCATGGAGCACTGGCAGAACGAGCATTAATCCAGGTATTACCAGAGCATGACTCATTTCCATATACAATACGAATTGTCTCAGATGTATTGGAATCAAACGGTTCAACAAGCATGGCAAGCACCTGCGCAAGTACTCTTTCATTAATGGATGCAGGGGTTCCATTAAAAGCACCAATTGCTGGTATAGCAATGGGACTAATAAAAGAAGGGGATAAATTTGCAATCCTTACCGATATCCAAGGACTTGAAGATTTCTTGGGAGACATGGATTTTAAAGTCACGGGTTCTAAAAAAGGTGTTTCTGCTTTACAAATGGATATAAAAATCCAGGGCATAACACTTGAGATTATGAAAATTGCCCTTGAACAGGCAAGGCTAGCCAGACTATTTATTTTGGAAAAAATGCTAAGTGTAATTCCAAAACCAAGAGCAGAGCTGTCAAAATGGGCACCAAGAATATTAAAAGTTAAAGTAGACATGTCTGATATAGGAACAATAATAGGACCTGGCGGAAAAATGATTAGAAGAATTACTGATGAAACAGGTGCAAAAATTGATATTGATGACGATGGCACAGTAATAATTGCATCACCTGACACTGATAAAGCATTTAAAGCTAAAAAGTGGATCCAGGGGCTTGTAGAAAAAATACAGCCTGGTGCTATTTATTCAGGAAAAGTTATGAGAGTAGCTCCGATAGGTGCATTTGTTGAAATTCTTCCAAACAAAGAAGGACTTGTTCACATTTCCCAACTTCAGGATAAAAGAACTGAAAGAGTGGAAGATGTAGTAAAAGTTGGGGATATTGTTGCAGTAAGAGTTCGGGAAATTGATGAGAAAAACAGAATCAGCCTCACCATGCGCGGCATAACCAAAGAAGAGCAAGACAAAGCACTTCTATAATTATCTTCTGCTAAGTATTTTTCTAAAAAACATCTTTAATGGATCATAAAATCTATCGACGACTCTTTCCTTGAGCGGAATTATTGCATTATCTGTTATATGGATATCTTCAGGGCAGACTTCAGTACAGCATTTAGTGATATTACAGAATCCAATTCCATATTCATTTTTTAATTGCTCTAATCGGTTTTCTGAATCAAGTGGGTGCATTTCAAGCCCAGCAATTCGCACAAAAAATCTGGGACCTGCAAATTTTGGTTTTAAATTATGATCTCTAATTACATGGCAGACATTCTGACATGCAAAGCATTCAATGCATTTCCTAAATTCTTGCACTCTGTCAACATCTCTTTGTTTCATAATCCATTTTGTATTTTCTTTTGGCGTAAATGGCTTAATTTTTTTATTTACCTCAAAATTCCATGAAACATCACAAACCAAATCCTTTATAACTGGAAATGATTTCATGGGTCGTATGTAGATTTCATCATTTAAATTAAAATCATCCAGCCTGGTTTTACACATAAGACGAGGCTTACCGTTTACTTCAGCACTACATGAACCACATTTTGCTGCTTTACAATTCCACCTGACTGCAATATCTGGCGATAAATTCCTTTGAATATAATGAACTGCATCAAGAACAACCATACCTTCTTCAACAGGCACTTTATATAAAACTTCCTTTCCTGCGGAGGAATCACCTCTATATATTTTAAATACTGCTTCTTTCATGTTTTATAATAAATTCCTCTACTATTTTTTAACCATAACAGGGTCGGTATCAAAGAACTTTTTTAATTCACTTGATATCTCAGATAACGGCAGTTTATCAACAAGGATATTTTCGTCAGAAGACATTTTGACTATACTGTTCCACCTGCCATGTTCAGGATCAGTATTAGGAAAATCAATACGACTATGCGCTCCACGGCTTTCCTTTCGCTGCAAGGCACATTTAGCAATAGCCTCTGAATAAAGAATCATGTTCTTTAAATCATATGCCATATGCCAGCCAGGATTATACATCCTGGAACCTGTAACCTTAACATTTTCTGCTCTTACACTTAAAGTTTTAAGCTCAGAAATTGCATGCTTTAAGTCACCCTCAACACGAAATATCCCAACATTATTCTGCATTAGCTCCTGAAGCTCAGTATGAATGGTATATGGGTTTTCGTCTGATTTATTTTCAAAAAATCCAGTCATTTCTTTTTCAGCCATATTAATATCAGTATCTTTTATCTGAAGGATTTCTTTATCCAGCCGTGTATATTCTGCTGCATACATACCAGCCCGGCGACCAAATACAAGTAAATCTGAAAGCGAATTTCCACCTAATCTATTAGCACCATGTAACCCAGCAGCAACTTCCCCACAGGCATAAAGTCCCGGGATATTTGTAAGAGCAGTTTCTGCATCGACTCTCACACCACCCATAGAATAATGGCATGTTGGGCCTACTTCCATAGGACCTATGGTTATATCAACATCTGCAAGCTCCTTAAACTGATGGTACATGCTAGGCAGTTTCTTCTTTATATACTCAGCACCTTTATGACTAATATCCAGGAATGCACCTCCATGTGGTGATCCGCGATCTTCTTTATTCTCTGTATAAATAGCCCTGGCAACAACATCCCTGGTGGATAATTCCATTTTTGCAGGGTCATATTTCTGCATAAACCTTTCACCCTTATTATTTTTCAGCAACCCTCCTTCACCACGAACTGCTTCAGTAACTAACAATCCAATTACACCAGGAGGCCAGATCATCCCTGTAGGATGAAACTGCACAAACTCACAATCAATCAATTCTGCACCTGCCTTATATGCAAGTATCTGACCATCTGCAGTATATTCCCAGGAGTTAGAAGTAATCTTATATGCTTTTCCAACCCCACCGGTTGCTAAAATAACTGCTTTTGCATTAAAAACAATAAACCTGCCATTTTCTCTCCAGTAGGCAAATGCACCAGAAATTTTTCCATTAGTTTTAAAAAGTCTGGTTACTGTACATTCCATATAAACATCAATTCCCATGTGTACACCTTTATCCTGAAGTGTTCTAATCATTTCAAGTCCTGTGCGATCACCTACATGAGAGAGTCTTTTATAAGAATGTCCACCAAATGCTCTCTGTAAAATTTTCCCTTCCTGTGTTCTGTCAAACAATGCCCCCCATTTTTCAAGCTCAATTACACGTTCGGGGGATTCTTTTGCGTGCAATTCAGCCATTCTATAATTATTTAAAAACTTGCCGCCTTTCATTGTGTCTTTAAAATGAGTCTGCCAGTTGTCCTGGTTATCAACATTTGCAAGTGCAGCAGCAATACCACCTTCAGCCATTACAGTATGTGCTTTCCCTAATAATGATTTGCAAATTAATGCTACTTTTGCTCCACAGGCTGATGCTTCAATTGCAGCTCTAAGACCAGCCCCACCAGCACCTATTACAAGGACATCATATGTATGGGTTTCAAATCGATCTAGTACGCTCATAATCTCCAGCCGTAAGGGCGTATTGCAATACGCCCCCTACAATAATCTAAAATCTGTCCACACTCCCATTGAACAAAGCCTCACATATAAATCTGCAAATCCCACCATAAACAAACTGGTCCATGCCCAGAACATATGATGTTCATTTGCACAGCTTATCTTATGGTATAAATTAAACTGGTAACCACATTTAAAACTATCCATACAACCACCAATTAAATGCCTGAATGAATGACATGATATTGAATACAAGGAAAGAAGAATCGTATTAAGCAGTAAAACAATAGAACCAACACCTACACCAAATTTACCATTAAAATTAAAAGATTTAATTACATCACTCCAGAGAAAAAGCAATAAAACTGTTGCACCAATTAAAAAATACCTGTGCAGGTTCTGAAGGATAAATGGGAATTTGGTTTCCCCCGAATAAGTGCTTGAAGGTGATTTAACAGAACATGCAGGTGGTCCCAGAAAATAAGAGCGATAATATGCTTTTCTGTAATAGTAACAGGTAAGCCTAAAACCAGCCGGTATCCATAAGATCAAAAATGCTGGTGAGAACTTCCACCAGCTAACAATAATCAGAGGTGAGTAGAATGGTGATAGGTATGGTCCAGATTCATAATTTTTTCCCTGAAATGCAGCCCAGGTAGCATACACCAGAAATAAACCAAGACCAATTGCATAGACTAATGGTTCAAGCCACCAGTTATCTGTACGATTTGTGGATAAGGCTTTTTTATCCTGCTTTTCTAATGTTGCTATGGACATAATTAAATAAAATATTAAATAAACGAAACTATTTTACTATACGAGCAATTTAATATTTATCAAAATTTGAAATTCTTTATCATATTAAAGAATCATATAAAGATCTATATACTCATTAACTGCTTTTTGCTAAATGCTACGGACAGGGAGGGATTCGAACCCCCGGATACCTTGCGGCATCAGTAGTTTTCAAGACTACCTCCTTCAACCACTCGGACACCTGTCCTTTATTTATAATGCTTCAGACAAGCTGAAGCTTCCTTCCATTAATCAAAAGCCCTTTCTTCCTTCTTTTTTTCTCCCGGAGAGAGTTTTCCAAAAAATAGCCTTGGGAAAAGAAATCTTTGCTTTAAAAGCATTGAAACTTCATCACTTGTTGTAGAAAGTTTTTTTGCTGCTTCATTTGCATTGTTTAATGCTTCACGGAATTCGTTCTGTATTAAAGGATCTGCCCTGACCTCATCAATCTGCTCAATAACTTTGGAAGCTTTTACAAGCAGAGAATTAACATTATTAAACGCATCCTTATTTACAGCCAGACTATTCGCATCTTTCAGAGCAGATCTGATGTCAGAAGAAATTGCATTGGCTTGTGACAAGAGTTTTGACAAATTGTTCTGTGCATCTTGATCTGTAACAAACATCTGTGCTTTCTCAACTGCGCTATTTAACTGAGTAATCGTATCATGTGCTTTATCAACCAGGGCATTGAACTCCTCACCATTAGGCAAACTCATAACAAGTTTATCCGTACTTTCTACTACACTGTCTGCTTTTTTTATAAGACTTGCAGCACCTGATGTAACATCCTGAATATTTTTCCCGATAATTTCCGGCTGTATCTGATTTAATATTTGGCTGACTTTTTCAAGAGACTGAAAAGCATCAACAACAGGCTCGCCGTAAACAAGTTCGTTATCCTTAATAACCTCACTAGACATTCCAAGTGTGATATCCAGGAATTTGTCACCAACATACCCACTGGTTCTAATATAAAATTTTGAATCTTTCGGAATATTTATATCTGGTAACTGAATCCTAATTTCAACAAGAACATTATTTTGTTTAGTGTCAAGAGTTAAATTATCTACACGGCCTACCCTTAAACCATTTATTCTCACGAAAGAACCTTTGGTTAAGCCTGCAACATCATTAAACACCACAGTAAAATTATGCTGAACTTGAACAGCAAATTCCCTTAAAAAGGCCCACCCAAAAACAAGCAATATCAATCCGCTGATTACAAATACTCCAATCTTTATTTCATTTGTATATTTCATTTTTTATAATTCTTCAGACAAGCTGAAGCTTCCTTCGCCCAATTATTTTCACCTGAGGGGACACATTTTTTCTTTGAAAACAAGTTAACTTTTTCATTTTACCCTATCCTAACAAGCCTGAAAGAATGGGACCCTCTATCTCTGCTTTTACAAATTGCTTTACATAAGGATTATCGGTTAAATAAAATTCTTCCGGGGTACCTTCATATACAATTTTGCCTTCGTAAAGCATTAGTATTCTCTGAGAGGTCCTACGAATCGTTGATAACTGGTGAGTAACAACAAGGCTTGCAACCTTAAATTTATTTGCAAGCATATTTATATAATCTTCAACAAGTGTAGATAATATAGGATCAAGCCCTGAAGTAGGTTCATCATACAAAATTACTTCAGGTTCAGATGCAATAGCTCTTGCAAAGCTTACACGTTTTTTCTGACCACCTGACAATTGATCAGGGAATGAATTGATATATTTTTCAAGCCCAACAAGTTTTAATTTTTCAAGAACACGGTTATAAATCTCATTTTTTGATAATTTTAGTCCATGAAGCGCAAGTGAAATATTTTCACCAACAGTATAAGAATTTAAAAGTGCACTATACTGAAAAACCATTGCAATTTTTTTAGTGTTAACATTAACTGTCCCAGCATCAAAATTATCCAGCCCGGAAATAATTCTCAGAAGAGTAGATTTGCCAACGCCGGACGGACCAACTATAGCGACACTTTCACCAGGCGCAACCATTAAAGAAACTCCATCAAGAACTTTTAAAGCATTAAAAGATTTAAATACATTTTTGACTTCAATTAAATATTTCATAAAACTCCAAAATAATATTATTTTACAAATGTAGGATCCAGAATTTTCCCGACAGAATATACACTGTTAGTAATTAAAAAATTAAAAAAGAATATGCCAAGCATAGCCCAGACTACAGATTTTGTAGTAGTATGACCAACACCAGCCGCTCCACCAGTTGTTTCCAATCCAAAAGTACAACTCAATGTAGCAACAAGCGCACCATTTATAAAAGCTTTAAACAATGCAATTAATATATCCCTGTTTCCAACAACTGATCTGAAGGAATCAAAGAACATATAAGGATCAAGCTGAACATAACTAATCGCAATAATCATCCCTCCAACACTTCCAATATAAATCGCAAACACTGTCAATAATGGTGTCATAATAAGCGATGCTAATAACCTTGGTGCAATCAAAAAACTCACTGGACTTAACTTCATTATTCTCAAAGCATCAACCTGTTCAGTCACCGTCATAGTTGCAATTTCAGCAGCCATAGCACCACCAACCCGTGCAGCAATCATGACACCTGCCACAACAGGGCCTATTTCCCTGACAATTGATACTGCCACAGAAGTACCAAGAGAGCTTGTATTTCCAATACCCATAAGCTGTTTTGAGATTTGGAGAGTTAATGCCAAACCAATAAAAAAACTTACTACAGCCACAACAGGCAATGTATCAAAACCAAATTTACTTGCCTGATCAAGAAATTCTTTCTTTGAAAATTTGCCACTTAAAATACAGATAGAGCCAAATATAAAATTTCTAAATGACTCACCTAATTCAACAAGCCAAAGAAATGGCTCTCTACCTAACTTTGTTAATGCTTCCATATAAACAAGATATTAATTACTCACCGCCCTCCTCGCGCCTTCGTCGCTTGTCAGGCTTTGCAAAGTGCTCCTAGTCTGCTATTTATAACATTCTAAAGATTTTGCCGAGTAAATCGTCAAAATCTTCCCTGACTGAGAGTTATATTTCCATTTTTACAAAGCACCTGAGTAATTACCAAAGATATTATACTTGGTTTAAATATATGATGAAACTATAAAAATTAATTTAAATACAATATAAACAGAGTAACTAAAAGTTGCAATTACGTTATGCCATCTTAGCCAGGTCTTGTGTTTGTTTAAGCAGACTCTTGTTATCGTTAAGAGCTTCTTTCCACGCTGCAATATTAGTTTCAGCCTCACCATGGACGGTATTAGCCTGTGCTTTTCTAAATATAATCTGTGAATTAATAGGCGCACCAGCTGTTGCAGCATAAACTGCAGCAGCTTCCAGATACATAGTTGCCTGTTCAGCAAAACCTTTATTAGTTAAGTTCTTTGCAATCTGAACAACTGGATTTGCATTGTTTGGTCCACTATTGTTACGTGAGTTTTGTACAATTGCACCTAATAGTGAAACAGCAGCCTGCAAATAAGCCCCAACGGGACCTGACTGAATATATGTACTAAAAGCAGAACCTCCTACTGTTTGTCCGGAAGTCCCTGACAAAGTAGAGCCCGAGGAAGAAGTTGAACCAAGTGTACTACCTGAAGTGCCAGTACTACCTGAAGAAGAAGTTGATCCAAGTGTACTACCTGAAGNNGTACTACCTGAAGAAGTACCGGATGATTGACCAGAAAGTGTTGCACTAGATGCTTTGAGATTAGTAGTATTTGTTGAATGAGTAGTTACCTGAGCAGATGCATTTCCTAGATTTTGTTCTGCGACTTGTTGATTTGCCAAATGTTTTGCTGCTTCTTGATTTGATTCTTCTGCATTTGCTTCTGCCTCTGTTGCAATTAATTGTTGTTCTTCTGCTTGCTGTCTTAATTCATCAGCTTCAAACTGTAATCGAATTTTTGCTTCCTGAGTACTTTCACCATGCTCAGCTTCAAATTCTTTTTGATCAGCTTTACTATTTAATACCTCAGCTTCAGCAGTTGCATCGTCATATTCATTCATTGAGCCAAGTTCTGCAACCCTGGATTCAGAGTGTGCGTCAGCTTCATTATCAATTACTGTTGAACTATTAGCTACCTGTGTACGAGCATTATCCAATGCAGTTTCTTCATCTGGTAATTCAGTTCTGATTCTGGCTCTTTCAGCCTCAAGCGATGCCATTGTATTACTTGAATTATTATTTGATCCTGCAGGAGTTGCTGCATTCTGGGCACCATTATCACCCTGAATTGCTCCATTTTGATTTGATCGTCTTACTGGGCCTAAGTCTGTCATGTGTCCTATTCCTTAATTTATCTGATTTTAGAAATATATTATTTCTATGCTAGTTGGAGCTAGCGAAAGACAGTTAATCAGAATGAGGTTATGAAAAAGTTAAATTCCATAGGTATAGTACTAAATTGTTTAGTTGAAAAATATTTATCAATATTAAATAAATTCGGTTAAAGAGAATTTAAAAAACCGGCAACAAACTAATCTGCTACCGGTTTTTAAAAGTTTATCTGAATTAGATTACACTAACTTAGCGAGATCCTGCATTTGCTTACCGAGCTGTTTATTTTCATTGATACATTCTTTCCAGAATGCAATATTTGTTTCAGCTTCACCATGTATGGTATTAGCCTGAGCTTTGGTAAGTATAATTGCCTGATTTGTTGGTGTGCCCTGAATAGCAGAGTCAACAAGTGCTGCTTCAAGATAAGCTATACACTGTTCAGACAATCCTTTATTCGTAAGATTTTTTGCTATCTGAACAATTGGGTTTGGATTCAGTGACATTACTGCACTAACTTTTGCTATTGCAGCAAGTAATCCTCTTGCAGCCATTAAATAACCAACTGCATTACCAGTACCACCGCCACCACCGGGTGCTCCACCTCCAGGTGCTCCACCTCCAGGTGCTGCTGCCGCTCCGGGAGCTGCTCCACCTCCTGGTGCTGCTGCTGCTCCGGGTGCTGCTCCTCCTCCTGGTGCTGCTGCTGCTCCGGGGGCTGCTCCACCTCCTGGTGGTGCTGCTGCAGCGGGTGCTGCGGCGGCGGCTGGGGCTACTCTGCCTGCTCTGCGATCATCATCATCTGCTGCTGCTGCTGCATTTATTATAGGTCTATATTGAGCATTAGTTGGATCCAATCCTCTTTCTGTCAAAACTCTTTGTACAGCATCACGAGCTCCACCAGGTGGTGCTCCTGCTGCTGCTCCAGTAACTAAATCACGTAAAAGAGGTTGGGGTGCTGCACCTGGTGCTGGGGCTGGTGCACCTGGTGGTAAGGGAGCTGGAGCATTTAAATCTCCTGCTGGTAGTGCTGGTCCTCCTGGTGCCGGGGCTGGTGGTAGTGCACCACCTACGTCATTACCTGCAACAACAGTTGCTGTTGTTGCAAGAACTAATAGCCCTCTCAAAGCTGTTGCAAGTTGCTCTCTATTTCCAGTAGCAATAATTCCTTCTAATTCTGCTCTCTGCTCAGGCGGGAGTTGAGCTATAACTGGACCAAACATTTCTCTCATCCGTCCTCTTACTTGCTCTATATCAATTTCTCCTTCTTCACCATCCTCGGCTCCCTCAGTATCACTAACTTCTTCGGAATCATCATTAGCCACAGGACTGGAATCATCACTATCATC
>DUDS01000040.1 GCA_004769085.1 Candidatus Melainabacteria bacterium SSGW_16 | reverse complement strand
ATTTTACCAAAGCCAATTTTAATTTCCGGGGAACTATACTGGAAATAATTTAATAATTCACAAGGAAAACTAAGAATAAAGCAAAGGATTAAATAGGACAAAAGCTCAGAAGAAAAAATATTTTTTAAAATAAATGCAGAAAGAAGGCCAACCAGAGGGTATGAAAGATAGAAAATATGATTGTATATAACTCCTGCCGAAAGGAATGAAATAATTAAACCTGTGATAAACCCGCTTACAGGACCGAAAATTAAGCCTATAAATGTACAAGCTAGTAATAATAGGTTTGGTGATACCTCAAAAAACTGAATATTACTCATCATGGATATTTGCAAAAGCCATGTAATAACAGCAGTAAGTACAGCAAAAGTATATTTGTAGAGTTCTTTTTTAGTTTTGTTATTTAAGAAAGTAAGTTCTTTCATAACTATCTATAATCGTATTATAATTTATTTACTGTATGTAATTGAATCCTGATAATGAAGTTAGTTAATAAAATCAAAAGCTATATGAAATGGGAGTTTAATAAAGCGAGGTTTGCCCAATTTATTTGGCAAATCGAGCGTTCTATGCAAAGCTGACAAATCTTTGCTTGGCAAAGTTTGGCAGCGGATAAAAATGGGGAGTCGCCAAGCGGTAAGGCATCGGGTTTTGGTCCCGACATTCGTGGGTTCAAATCCTACCTCCCCAGTTGATTTCTTAAACTGCAGTATTTTGAAGTTTTGGTTTTATCATAGTATGTTTATCCTATGATTCTCATTAGAACAAGTTAATCTTTTATGTCTTGTTTTTTAGGTGAAAATAGTTTATAAAAGAATTAGGAAATGTTAATAAAAGATTAAGGAGTAAAAAGATGGTTGACCTAGGAATAGTAGGTGGAAATATAAACCCAAAAGATATTGCTGGTGCTATTAAAGCAGCAAATGCAGCACGGAATGCAGCGTCTAGAATACAAGCTGCTTTAAGTGATGATGGAAAAGGACCTTTACCAACTGGTGATGACCCACTAACAACATTTTGTAGGAATGTTATGGTACTGGGAGATGCCTCCAGACATAGACTTGGATTAAAAAATAGACCTGACAACACTGGTGAATAAAATATCAATAAATAAGATAGCTAATTTAGAAAGAAATTCTCAAGCCACCTTCCCATAAATCCTAGGCTTAGTTAAGAGTATTCTGGTTCGAATAGTGTTCACGGTTCCCAGTTTTTTTATACCGCTCGTTTTCCGCCGCAGGACGGGTCCGTCCTTTAGCGGGCGCACTAATGCTCAACTCGCTTTTTAGTCACAGCGCTTTTTGGTGAATGAATTAGGTTTTTATAAAACCCCATAATTTTTTCGAAAAGAAATAAGATTAATTTATTAACGATTTAAACTAACTGCTTCTCTTTCTTTAAATGCTTTTCTAAATCCTCTGAACCACCTATATATTTTCCACCAATAAATATCTGAGGAACAGTAGTTTTTCCTGTTATAGCAAGAAGCGTCCTGGTAGTAATGGTTTTCCCTATAGGGATTTCTTCATACTTTA
The DNA here is from genome assembly GCA_004769085.1 of Candidatus Melainabacteria bacterium SSGW_16. Lineage (GTDB taxonomy): Bacteria > Cyanobacteriota > Vampirovibrionia > 2-02-FULL-35-15 > 2-02-FULL-35-15 > SSGW-16. Next base: position 5,975 of record DUDS01000040.1, on the reverse strand, counting down.
TGCCTTTTTCTGTAAGCATTGCTTTTGCTTTTGCACAAAATGGACAACCTTCTTTTGTAAACAATGTTACAGGCTCAGGTACTTTTGTTTTGGGATTTATGTACTTCAATATGGTTTCAGCATTTGATACTTCAAAGGGATCGCCTTCTTTTTCAGGCTCAATGAACATTTTTTCAATCACACAATTTTTAACAAGCATGGAATAGCGCCATGATCTTTTTCCAAAACCAATAGTTTCTTTATTAACAAGCATGCCCATTTTTTCTGTAAACTCGCCGTTTCCATCTGGAATAAATCTTATGCCATCGGCTTCCTCATCTTTTTTCCAAGCATTCATTACAAAAGCATCATTTACAGAAATACAAACAATCTCATCAACACCGTTTTCTTTAAATGTTTCTATCAGATTATTGAATCCTGGGACATGTGCTGAAGAACACGTAGGAGTATATGCACCGGGAAGTGAAAATACAACTACAGTTTTATTTTTAAAAATATCATTGCTTGTAATCTCTAGCCATTTACTGCCTTCACGAATTTTAAATGTCACATCCGGTATTTTCTGACCTTCCATATTTTTCAACATATTTATCTCCTTGATTTAGTATGTTAATTTTACACTTTATTTAAGCGAAGCGTAATACTCCGTGGCTTGCCACGAGAGATATAAGCGAGCGAAATCAAACCGACTTCCAAATCCGACGACCGGTTACGAAGTCATTAATTTCGCGAAATACCCTGTGGGCTTGCCCCAGGCGATAGCGAAATTAAAGGGAAGTCGGTTTATTAAAATCTAGTATATAGCTAAGTATTTAAATATTTAAATATTTAAATGAGATTGTTAGGAGAATTGATAGTAAGCTCATCTAAAGTATGATTTTTGGAGGGAATTGATACCATACTCTTTTTTTAGGAGTATGCTTATTGTTTGTATGGGTTAGCTTATTCAAGAATAAGCGAATCTTAAAAAAATTATGTATTTGGAGACAATATGAAAAAAACAATCAATCTTCTTTTAGTGATGGCATTACTCTTTCGCTGTATCTTTTTAATGCCTTTGGTTTCGTTTGCGGAATCTGACAAATTAAAAATACCGAGGCTTTTATCTATCCCTGTAAGTTTTCAGGAACCTATAACTAGTAATAACATTGCCTCCGGTGATGTTATTCCTGTTGTTATAAATAAAGATATTTATGTAGAAGACATACTGGTTTTTAAAAGAGGAACAGATGGAGTCGTTTTTATAGATTCAAGTAAAAAAGGCGGTCGTTGGGGAAGTGCCGGAAAAATTAAAATAACAAGTGGAAAATTAACCGATGTATTTGGAACTCAGCACAGTGTGACAATTTCCGAACGTGAAAAAGGTGATAGCAAACCTTCAGCAAAAATACTGCCAGCAATAGGTGCGGTCGTTTTTTGGCCTTTACTCTTGGTTGGACTTAGAAAAGGCGATCAAGCTGTTATACCTGCCGGAAAAATTGTTTATGCATTTACGACAGATTCAGTGAAGGTTGATACTTCAAAGAATTAGAGTGACAACAAAACCTGAACAATAAGTCTATAATTAAACGTATGACAAAAAAATACGATTATATAGTTATTGGTGGAGGAAGTGGAGGAGTTGCATCAGCAAGGAAAGCTGCTTCATTTGGCATAAAGGTTTTACTGATTGAAGGAAAATATATTGGAGGAACATGTGTAAATGTAGGCTGTGTTCCTAAAAAAATCATGTGGAATACAGCAGAGCTTGCAGAAACCATTCATGATGCTAAAGACTACGGCTTTAATATTAAATATGAAATTAAATATAAAAACTTTGACTTAAAAAAATTAAAAGATGAAAGAGATGCCTATATAGAAAAACTTCATGGTATATATGAGAAAAATTTAAAAGACTCAGGAGTTGAAAGGATAAACGGATTTGCAGAATTTATAAGTGAAAAAGAAATTGAAGTTAATGGAGAAAGATATACTGCAGATCATATTTTGATTTCAACAGGTGGTTATCCTGTTATTCCTGAGATACCAGGTTCTGAGTTTGGGATTACATCTGACGGGGTTTTCAAACTTGAAAAAATCCCTGATAAGGTTGCAATAGTTGGTGCAGGCTATATTGCAGTTGAATTCGCTGGTATATTTCAAAACCTGGGTTCACATGTAACATGCATCATAAGAAAAGATCGATTATTAAAAGAATTTGATAAGGATATTCAAGATTTTCTTTTTGAAGAATTAATAAATTCAGGAGTTGAAATAATAGCAAATACTGAGATTTCATCAGTAGAAAGAAATGATAAAGGGTTTTTAACTTTGAAAAGTAAAGACGGGAAATCTTCACTTGGATATGATGCTTTGATATGGGCTATAGGCAGGAAACCAAATATTGAAAATTTAAAACTTGAAAAAGCTAAGGTGAAAGTAAATGAAAAGGGATATATTATTGTTGATGAGTATGAAAATACAACCTCTAAAGGAATATATGCAGTCGGAGATGTTACAGGTAAAAAAGGATTAACTCCAGTTGCTATTGCTGCTGGAAGAAGACTTTCCCGAAGACTTTTTAATAATGAAGCTGAATTAAAACTTGATTACAATAACATTCCAGGTGTTGTTTTTTCACATCCACCAATTGGAACTATAGGATTTACCGAAGAAAAAGCAGTAGAAAAATATAAAATTGAAAACATAAAAACATATAAAACAGTTTTTACAAATATGTACCATGCTGTAACCAAAAGAAAAACAAAAACAATGATGAAACTTATAACTCTAAAACCGAATGAAAAGATAATTGGAATTCAAATAATAGGTATTGGAGCAGATGAGATGCTGCAGGGTTTTAGTGTAGCTGTAAAAATGGGTGCCACGAAAAAAGACTTTGATGAAACTGTAGCCATTCACCCTACTGCTGCTGAAGAGTTAGTAACATTAACTTGATTTTAATTTCAAAAATTAAACAGATTTTTAATTGGGCACTTGCTTTTTGGGTTATTTGGCAGAGGAAAAAGCATTGGTGTCTTTTCTTTATACTTAATATAATCATCTCCTAATTCTGCTATTAGTGTTTTTTCCTCAAACCAAATCCCAATCAGAGTATAAAGAGTCATTGCTATTGCAAACAATAGATGACCAGTTGTCATTAAAGGGGTTGCCCAAAATGCAATTAAAAACCCAAGCATTAATGGATGTCTAACTATTTTATATAAAAAACTCTCTTTAAATTCAACAGGAGTATAATTCTTGCCTTTCCAGCAAAGAACAACTTGTCTTAATCCGAACAAATCAAAATGATTAATTAAAAATGATGATAGCAAAACAAGGACCCAGCCCAGTGCAAACAGTGCATAAATAACAACTTTCATCATGGTGCTTTTAACTTCCCACACGGTAGTAGTCAAAGGTTGCCATTGCCAAAATAGTAAAATTAAAAGCAAACTTGAAAAAAGAACATAAGTGCTACGTTCAATCTCAGCAGGCACATATTTAATCCACCAGATTTTAAATGAAGGTCTTGCCATAATAGTATGTTGGATAGCAAAAAGAAAGACCAAAAACAAATTGATAAGAATTGCTTTGATTGAACTATCCACAATTCCTGTATCAATTGATTTTGGAACCCAGAAATTACCTACAAAAGCAATCATATAAAGTAAGGTTCCAAAAAATATAAAATAAGCTACAAGTCCATAAATCAAAATTAATAATCTTGTCATTATTTCTTCTTACTACTATAAAACACTTAACTCAATAATTGGTCAAGCGAAAGCTTTATTTTATTAGTAACATTGAGTTGATTTTAATACTAGTTATTTCCTAATTTGCTTTCTACTTTTATATCCACATTAAGAGGTTTTAATTCTGTCGTTGGTGGAGATTCAAGCACTTCTCCTGTAGCATTAAAACGGCCCCCATGACAAGGACAATCCCAGGTTTTTTCAGAATTATTCCACTGCACTATACATCCTAAATGAGTACAAACCGGAGATAAAGCATGGTATTTTCCATCCTGATCATGGTAAACAGCTACTTTCTTTCCATCTATATTAATAATTTTTCCTTCTTCAAAGTCCAAGTCTTGAAGATTGCTATGAGGAATTGTGATTCTATCTTTTATAAAATGTGCAACTGTATTCGCGTTTTCATTTATAAATTGTTTACCCTCAGCAATTGGTTTAATCCTTTCCGGACTAAGAATATCTGCTAATGGATTATGACGATCAAAGAGTAAATCTGACAGTAACATGGATGCAACCACACCACCGGTTATGCCATTTCCTGATAAGCCGGTAACAACATATACATTCTCATTTAACGGAAGTTTTCCAATATATGGCAGTCCGTCTGCCGGTTCAAAAGTTTGACCTGACCACATATAATCAATGGATTTTACATTAAAACGAGCTCTGGCAAACTCTTCCATTTGTTGAAAACAATTTGAAGTATCACTGCGGCTGCCTGTTTTATGATCTGCACCACCTATAATTATTAACTGACCATTTGTATCATAGTAAGAGCGAATATAATTATAAGGAGTTTTAGTATCATAAAAAACACCATTTAATTTTATCTCCTCCTTAAGTCTTACACCCAGAACATAAGAACGGTAGGGAGCAACCTTTGTTTGAATGATATTAAAATTAAAAGGTGTATGGGTAGCCATTACTACTTTTTTAGCTCTAATGCTACTACCGGTTTCAACTTTAACTTCACATATTTCACCATCTACTACTTGCATTACACGGCTTTCATCAAAAACTTTTCCACCTAAAGTTATAAAAGATTCAACTATTCCTTTTATAAACTTAAGGGGATGCATTTGTCCGTGATTCTCAAATTGTGCTGCCATTTTTACTCCAAAAGGAAGAGAGGTATTTGTAGTTAATACAGAAGATATTCCTAAAGTGGAAGCAGCCTCTGCAGCTTTTTCAATCTGAGAAACCTCATCCTTTGATTCAGTAAATAAAAATCCGGGAACACGTTTAAAGTCACAGCTGATTTTATTTTCCTTAGATAAATTTTCAATAAAATCAATAGAGGCTTTCCAAGAGTCTATTACAAGACAAGCCTTCTCTTTTCCAATATTTTTAATAAGAGAAGGAAGTGAAATATCTGGAATATAACAAAGGTGTGCAGTAGTAGTTCCGGTTACTCCGGATCCCAACCGTTTAGCTTCAACAAGTGCTACTTGAGCTCCTTGTTTTTGAAGGAGATAAGAAAGAGTTATCCCACTGATTCCCCCACCAATTACTACAAAGTCAAAATTTAAATCTCTATTTAGAGGGGTGAAAGTAGGAAGAGCAACATTATCATGCCAGATCGAAATATGTTTGGAAGAATTTTCCATAATAACCTCCTAATTTATAAGTTAGTAATGAACATCTGTTGGGTTTGAAGCTTGTCTATATAACCTTTCTATAGTCACATAATGACGATTTTTTATAATTGCATTACGAGCACCTATAAATACTTCTTTTAATTTTTCTTCTGAAATACTGACTCCTGTTTCTAAATCTTGAGCAAGTTTTTCTAATCCTTCCATTGATTCATTTAAAAGCTTTCCCCCTTCAACTGTCGCATTTAAAGCATCCTTCTTTACAACTTCTAATGCTTTCCTTGTTTCTTCAGATGCAAGTTTCGTATCATTTCTCAGAAAGCTTTCGCTGGCTTTATTTGAACATTTCTCAAAAGCATTTATTTTAGTAGAGGTAATTTGTGTTTGAGCAAATGCATTAATTGTCATAAAAGTTAAAGTCATAAAAATCGAAAAAACTAATACTATTGATAAAAATTTCATATTATTTATTTTCATTCCTTTACACTTTTATTTACCGATTGTAAGCAACAGCTCTAAATGATTGCTCCATTACAAGGGTCAAATTAGTACCATTATTTAATACTGCTTCAGATCCCTTAGAAATAATTGCAGTCGTAGCTCCTACCCCTCCACCAATTGCAGCACCTGACCATGCTCCACG
>DUDS01000003.1:77202-103532 GCA_004769085.1 Candidatus Melainabacteria bacterium SSGW_16 | reverse complement strand
ACAATTGGCAGATCGCTCATATGTATATAAGGCAATTGTCCAAGGAATGGACATCCCATTTCTTTTGGGAGAGTATCAACGCTTTTAATTACATCATCAAAATATTCAACCAGGTATATTACAATAGCTGCAAGGCAAAGACCAAATAATAATGCAGACATTAATATTAGCGGAATATCAGGTGAAATCGAATGCCTTGAGAATGATGGTGGATCAATCATTCTTATGTTTGTAACATGTGAAGCTATGACTCCCTTCATCCTGGAGTCTATAAGTTTGTTTTCAATTTCTCCAAGTCGTTTCTCTGATAACTCATTACTCCTGAGCAATTGTGAATAAATATATTTCTCATTTGGAAGCTGTTCTACTTTTTTCTGTATTTTTGCAAATGCCTCATTAAAAATATTTAGTTGTTCTTTAATTGCAAGTTCTAATGATTTTGCCTGTATAAGATTTTTAGCTAAATCACCATTAATGGGACTGTTAGATAATTTTAGTGCTTTTATATCAACTTTGTCTCCAACAACTTCTTTAATCCTGTTTTCTATAAGCTTTTGATTCATTGCCAGTTGTTCTTTTAGCTCTTCAAGCTGGTAATGTCCGGGTTTAACTTTTGTTTGTAATCTGACTAGCTGAGATTCTTTTTCATAAAGGTCTTTTCTTAAGGAAGCCAGGAATGGATCTTCCGTTACAATTGCATTTAAAACAGCATCATTGAGATTGGTCATTAATTGTCTGGAGAGTTGTTCAGAGTTAACCATGGCTTTTGCATATTCACTTTCTGCGAATAGTTTTTTACTTTCTAAATCAAGTGATGCTGCTACAATGTTTTTTATTGTGTCGATCCCAAGATTTTTAGTTCTTTGCTCAAATTCTCTAAGTTTTTTGCTGGTTGCAAGGGCTTCTCTTTCGGCTTTGTTTCTTTCTTTCTTTAAAAATCTTATTGCGCTTGCTGTATCGCTTGCTTTTAATTCTATAGTTTTTTCAATATAGCTATCGATTATTGCCTGTAATAGCTGATTTGCAACTCTTGGATTTGGATCTTTATATTTAAGTTCAAGAATATCTACACTTCTCTCTGATGCAATGTTTAAATTCCCACTGAGAGTTAAATAGTTTAGATATTGTCCCCTGTTTGAACCTGCTTTGTGACGCAAGTTAAATTTTCTGATTACCTGTTCAAGAATTGTGGCGGATTTCAAAATTTGAATTTGTGTTTGTACAGGATCACTTTGCCTTGCAACTGTAGCAAATTGTGTATCTGGTCTGCCATACAATCCCAGATCTTTTACCTCGATAAGTAACCTTGCCCTGCTTTCATAAATCGGGGTGATGGTTAATGCCTGAAGCCATGCTAATGTTGGGATAATAAAAAGAATCAGCAGGCCCAATCTTAAATGTATTCTTATTGCTTCTAAATAATTCAAACCAATGCCTCCAGAATTAGAGAACTCAAAGAATATCCTTATATATGTTTGTTACCACGCGGGAAATGGGGCTTAAACTAAAATGGATTAAATGGATGATTTTTTATGAATGTGTTTTATTTATGATAATTAATTCTTTAAATCGTAGAAAATGAAAAATTTCTTTTTCAATTGTTTACATTTGTAAACGGGATGACCCTGGGAAGTGTTTGGGTGTTAAAAGTTTTTTATGCTACCCCTGCTGAATCTAGCTAACCTTACCCTTCTATTATTAAGCTTTTCCAGGATGGATAGAGAATGTTATTAGAATTTAAACAACGGGTTGATAAGAGAAATATTTTTCTGTCTTCCAGGTATGTAAAGAAAGTCAGTTAAAAAAAAGGGGGAACTTATGAGATCTTTGGTTAGATTATTTAAAGATGAAGAAGGCGCAACAATGGCTGAGTATGCTCTTCTTCTGGGCTTGGTTACTGTTGCAATCGCTACAGTAGTAGCAACATTCAGAGGACAACTTGCTGCACAATTTACACGTGCAGGTGATTCTTTAACACCACAGTAAAAGCAAATAAAACCTATACTGCTCATCAGGTTTTTTTTGTAATAAGGCTATCCCTATAAAAAATATGATGATACTCACTTAGATAAGAAAAAAAGATTATTAGACTATAGATAACGAGGTTGATAGAAGAAATGTAAATAATTGTAATTAACCTAAAAATGAATTATCTGAACTATTAGAGTCAGAAATCACAAATGTAAAAAATTAGGGTTAACAATAGATATATTTTTCCTATTTTCCGGGTATGTAAAGAAAGTCAGTTAAAAAAAGGGGGTATTAATGGAAACCTTAATCAAATTAATGAGAGATGAAGAAGGCGCAACAATGGCCGAGTATGCTCTTCTTCTGGGCTTAGTTACTGTTGCAATCGCTACAGTAGTAGCAACATTCAGAGGACAACTTGCTGCACAATTTACACGTGCAGGAACTGCTCTGACACCTCAGTAAATTAAAAAATAAAGCACAACCTGTTCACTGTTTAAATCAAAAACGGGTTGTGCTTGTTTTTAATTAGAGTGTATAAATATTTTTATAATAATCAAATGAATCAATTTCTTAAGTTTATTACAGACGAAGATGGTGCTTCAGTAGCTGAATATGCAATGATAATAAGCCTGATTACAGTGGTAATTGCAACTACTGTTACAACACTTAGAGGAGAAATGGGTAACCAGTTTACACAGTCAGGTACTGCTTTTGAACAATAAAGCAATTCTTTAGTCTTTAGTTTTAGAATAAGATTTATTATATGACTCCGCTTTTGTCTGCTATTTTTTTAATCATAACCTCTCTTGTTGGTGCTTTCTTTGACTGGAAATATAGGAAAATTCCTAACTGGCTTACCTTTGGAGTATTGTTTCTTGTTGTTGGCTTGAATCTTATAAGCCATAGATTTGAGGCAGTATTTTATTCTCTGCTTGGATTTTTGTCCGGGATTGGAATTCTTTTAATTCCTTATTTACTTGGAATGATGGGTGCAGGCGATGTGAAGCTTCTGGGTGCTTTAGGTTCAGTAGTAGGTTTTAAAAATGTGATTATTATTTTTATCCTTACTTCTGTATGTGGATTATTTTTAGGCTTGATATGGATAATTTTTCGTCCGGGTCACTTTAAGTTTCTGATAACAACCGGACAGGCTCTGCCAGCTGTAGATAAACATCAGAAGTTCCCATATGGTCTGGCAATATTCATGGGTACAATCTTATATATAATGGCTGAATCGTCTGGATATAAACAAAGCATTTTTCTATTTTTACCATGGCAATAAATCCTGAACCATTAACACCAAAAACAAAAAGTAAGGTTAGTTCATTAGTAGTAATGGCCTCAATAGCTGTTTTATTAGGCCTGGTTGCTGCTTCAGGCATATGGCAATATCTGACTCATACCCAAGAAACAGTAAAAAAATTAACTGCTACAAGACCAGTTGTTGTAGCCAGCAAGGATATACCAGCAGGTACAAAATTGACTGAAGAGTTTTTATCAGTGAAACAACTTCCTGCACAGACAATACCAAAAGACTATCCTTCAACAATAGAATCTGTCAAAGGCAGGTTTGTAAAGAACATAATTAAACCAGAGGAAATAATAACTGAAACAAGGCTTGTTGGGCAGGGTGGTGCTGGTGGGCTGCCTTTTGTAATACCGCCAGGACACAGAGCACTAACCATGAAAGTAAATGAAGTTACCGGGGTTGGTGGTTTTGTAAAACCGGGAGATTATATTGATTTGGTCTCAGTTGTTACAAAAAATGACCAGCAAACATTTTCAAAAACAATTCTGCAGAATGTACTGGTTCTTGCAGTGGGGGATGAAATCCTTGATAAAAGTTCTGTCTCTGATCCAAAAGCAAAAATTGTAGGTCAAATAACACTTGCGCTTACACCACTGGATTCCGAGAAACTTGCACTGGCTGGTGAAATTGGTCAGCTGCATTTGGCTCTTAAACCAGCTGGTGATCAGAAGTCTGTGTTTGCTGTGGGAGTTAAATTGGATGATATCTATGGTGATCTTGCTTACGTGCCGGAAAAAGATTTAAATCAACCAGGTTCAGTAATATCTGGAGATATTGACAAACAAAAACCTAAAAATTCTATAGAAATTGTTTTAGGTGATCAAAGAAGTTACTTCTATTATTGATAAGAATTCAGGACTAAAAGTATAACCCTTTTCATTGCTTATTCCAGTGATAGCCCTATATTAATTATTAATTAGGGAAGGTATAGAGTACCTGGCAAAGCATTTGTAGTGGATGTCACTAATTTTGATTTGTCTTAGTAATTATAATTAAACTAGGATGCTACTATAATGGCTCGATTAAAAAACATAAGAAACAGTAGAGGAAGTGTATTTGCAGAGCTTGCACTTATAATGCCTGTGTTGATATTGTTCCTTACAGGAATGTTTGAATTATCAAGGATGTTCTATCTCCAGAATACAATTGAATATGCTGCAAAAGAGGCAGCCAGGGTGGGTTCATCAATAAAAGAAAGTGTTGATGGAAACTTTATGAGTAAAGGAACAGTATCAAGAACTGAGATAGAGAATCTAATTACTAACAGTGTAAGAATTATGGGGGTTATAGAAGAGCCAGGTCAATTCAGGATCAGGTATTTAAATCCGGCTGGTAATGAAGTCCAGGGTGTTCAGGACTTACCTTTTGACAGGCAGAATAACCCTGGTTCAATTGATTATATAGAAGTGCAAATTACTTATCCTGGAGCAGGTCCCCCAGTTAATGCTCCGATACCTCTTCTTTTTAATCCTGCAAATATGTTTCAATCAAAAGTAAGCCTTATGTCAAAAGCTGTATTTAAAATTGAGGGGCGATTTGAAAGATGAGAAAAGTTAACCGTAATAACCTGGGTTCAGTAATGGTAGAAGCAGGTCTTGCCATACCGATATTTCTATTTTTTATTTTTGGATTTATTGAAATGTCAAGAATGTTATACATAAAAGCTACCATGAGTGCTGCAGCCCAGCAAGTTGCAAATTTAATAGCAGTTAATGCCAGAAGAGCACCTGGTTATAATATCTCAGGCTTTTCTATCTATGCTGATCGCGTCAGGTATCCAGGATCTGTTATTAACTCAAACCAATTTTCTTTTAATGTTACTGATGCTGGTAACAATTCAACTGTTGTAAATGGATCAGCAGATGGTGCCACTAGTACAAAAGTGGTGATTACTATTATATTCCCGCCACCTGGTAATACTGCTCTCAAAGTTCCTTTGCTTGATCCCGGGAGATTTTTTGGCAGTCCACTTTTTGGTCCAAATGGGCTTGAGTTGTCTGCACAGGCAGTATGTTTTTTGGAACGTTCAAGGAGGCCGGTGCTGAATTAATATGCTAATAATATGTTAAACACAATGAAAAAAAATATTAGAAATAAACAAGGTTCAATACTTCCAATGGCTGTTTTTTTACTTACTACTTTTATAACTGCTTCAGCTACTGGTGTTGATTTAAGCTATTATGCTAACTTAAGAAGCTCTATTGAAAGGGCAACAGAAGCTGCTTCAGTTGCTGGAGCTCAGGAATATTTCAGGAGTGGTGCAGATGGTGGTATGGCAGTAAATGAAGCATTAAAAGTATATAAGATAAATATTTCTAATGATACAATGCTTGGGAATTTTCACAATCCTACTGGTATGGGGAATCCCTCTGTCTTGAGTTATTCTACTACCTTTACAACGGCAGATAATCTTACATGGATATTCAGGGATCAGCCTGTCATGGTCACAGTAGTTGCTGAACAGGCTCGCGGAAAAATCACAGTAACTTCTGAGGTTAAAGCAAAACCATTTTTTGCACAGATATTTGGTGCAAACACTGATATAAAAGTTAAAAAAGTTTCAGAATTGCCACCGTATGATATTGTTCTTGTAAACGATTTATCCGGTTCAATGAGATTTGCTACTTTGAATACATACATTGGTTCTGCTAATGTTCAGACTGTTGGTATGTCCGGGCTTGGACCATTATATAACGATGTTATTTTATATCAGTCTCAAGGTGAAGACTGGGGTAGAAATTCTATGATAACTGCAAATGGTCTTGTAACAACCATTGATAGGATTACAGATGTAGTAATTAATAAACCTGCTTTTGATATACCTACAAATGCTCAGTATACTAATGGACAAGCTATTTATGTAAATAATCCTGACAGGGGATTTATAGTTAACAGTAATAATTCAAATGGGTTGAGAAGAACTGCTCTTAGTGGTTATAGAATCAGCAATTTGCAGAACCAGAATGTAAGTGCTGAAGATAAAATACTTGTTCAAACATATAATTTAAACAGGAGCTTGAATGCAACTGATGTAACCATCTACTTTAATAGGGCAGCTCCATATATTGAACCGCATTCTAGTGCTGTCTATGGTGTTATGGCTTTTGTTGATACTGTGAGGATTTATGGAGCAGCAGCATTAAAACTTGCTCTTGTAACATTTGAAAGCGAGTCTTATTTAAATGATAGACAATCAAACTGGACCAGTTCTGAGTTGAGAGCAAACAATATATCAAAATCCCAGAGAAGGACACTTCCATATGTTGCTTTGGTAAACCCTTCAGAATTTAATACAATTGTTGATAAATTAACAACAAAGTCGAGTGGTGGAAATGGACAACAGAATAGTCCACTACAAACAAACAGTTATCCAAATGGAGGCACAAATATAAATGCTGGCCTTAATAATGCAAAGACAACACTTGATAGAAGCGATAGAAGAGATTCTGAAAAAATTATAATACTTTTTACTGACGGTGAACCATCACATTCATTTAGTGCTCTTGGAACGAAAGTTAAATCACTTACTGATGCTGGTATAAAAGTTTATTCAATAGTTCTTACGCTTGCTGTAACACAGAGTACAATTGACCAGTTTAAATATCAGATGGAAGAAGCAGGGAAAGCAGAGCCAGTTATGTTTATAAATGATCCAGCCAAACTTAAAGATGCATTTTTACAGATAGCAGATGAATTAGGGTTAAAGCTGGTTAGCTGATTATTTGCTTGTTCTTGCAAGCTTCATGGCTTCTTTAGCCTGGGTGTATTTTTGCACTTCAATTTGCCAGAGTTCCTGTAGTTTTTTTTGTTCACTTATGAATGTTTCGTCTTTTGAAACAGTGTTTAACCCTGGTTCAAAAGCCTGTGGAATCTCTGTTGGGATTATTTTATTTTCACTTACTTTAATACTGCTTGGTTCTTTTTGATCATTATTGACTAGTGATATTGTGTTGTTATCAGTCAGATTGTTACTTACGGAGTTGTTTTTTTGAATCACATTATTGGATTCTTCCTTGAGTGTATCTTGATTGTTTGAAGGGTTATTATATTTTGATGGATCAAGAGGTTTTTTCATATCAGGACCTGCTTCATCATCGAGTTTGATATTTGGTCTTAGAGGTGTAAGCTGATTAAATTCGTTATATGGTACTTCAGGGATACTGAGATCTTTTTTAGCTATTTTATCCGGAGTAGTTGGTTTTACAATTTGTGGGGTAACTACTATAAGTAGTTCTGTTTCATCCTTTCTGAATGATTTGCTTCTGAACAATGAGCCAAGAATTGGTATGTCTCCTATGCCTGGAACCTTTCTTAGACTTCTTGTGTTATCTTCTCTGAGGAGTCCACTAATTACAAAAGCCTGTCCTGATTCAAGCTCTACCTGTGTCTGTGTCCTTCTCGTTCTAAAGGCAGGGGGCCTTACTGATGTTGAGCCAGGAGGTACCACAAGATTAGAAATAGCTGTATCTATATCTCTGATTTCAGGGCTGAGCTGCAGAAATATTTTTTCATTTGATGTTATTGTAGGAAGTAATGTAAGCCTTATTCCAAATGGTTCATAAGTAACATCCTGACTTGCGCCTCCTGCTGTAAAAACTGATCTAATGATTGGCACTTCGCCACCAGCCAGAAATGAAGCAGGTTCACCATTTGTAATAACCAAATTTGGTTCTGCAAGTGTTTTAATTTCTCCTCTTGCCTGAAGCGCCTGTATAACTGCACCAATTCCTGCTTTTGGATAGAAAATTGCACCTGTTGCGCCTTCTCCGAGTTCCTGAGCTACAAAGGTGCCTCCAGGAGATTTAAAATCACCAAATGAAAATTCAGGACCTTGATTTCCCTGAGATCCCATAAAGCCGGTAAGCCTTGAAATAGATCCAATAGCACCAAATATCATTGAGATATTTCCACCTACAAAACTTCCAGCCTGAATTGTATTCCCTGTCAGAGTGGCATTGATTCCCAGATTTCTGGATAAATCTCTTTTAACTTCATAGAATCTTATAGCTACTGATATTTGAGGAGGATTGTTTACTGTTAGGAAACTCAGTACAGAGCCATTTTGTGTGGTTGCTATAATTCCTCTGCTAAGATTTGCAAATTTGTTTGTTGTAAATTTTATTGACTCTCTTGATCCAAAAGAGACTGCAGAACCCTGAGAAGAACCTGCAGATGATGAGTCTGAATTATTATCAAGTCCATATTCTCCACCTAGCCCGTCTACAATCTGACCGCCGGGCTGGCTAATAATTTTTATTCCCTGATCCCCTACATATGCACCTGCAATCTGAAGTGCTCTTGCAATTACTTCTGCATTTTTTACGATACCCGTTAAAATAATTTTTCCAGTAGTATTAGTTTGTGCGCCTGACTGCTGGGAGGAAGAAGTATTTGGTAGTGATAGTCCTTGCGAACCATCCCCGCCTGTTGTACCGGCTTGTTGTGGTTCTGAAGATGATTGTTGAGAGCCTCCCTGTGAAGCAGTGATTGAACTGGAAGAAGGTGGAATATATTCTACTGAGATGCCATCATCAATTTCTTTTAATTGTTTTGTCAGGTAGGTTATATCAGGCCAGACTGAAATATTAAATCTGGTTGGAGAAGTCTTATCTTTTTCCCAGACGAGAAATGTACATTTCCCAAGCTGCTTTGCTCTTGCAAAAAGCTGTCTCTGTGTAAACACTTGCAGATCGGCTATGTTAGGATCGCTTACTGCAATTCTTTCAATATCTTTTTCACTTGAGATAATTTCACCTTTTCCAATTGTTAAAATTCTGTCCTGGACTTTATCTTGATAATAATCTGCTTCAAGAAAAAATATTTTTGGCACTGCAGGTAAACATACCGAATAAAATATAATAATTAATGAAAGTATTAATCTGTTTATTGCATTCAGGATAGAAAAAATAATAGTGTTACTTTTACTCACGATAATGATATGAGAGTTTTTAAAAAGTTAAATTGTTCCGTTTCTACGAAGTAGTTATCTTGCTGAAGATAAGATTTTCTTGAAATATAGATAGGACTTACGCAAAATAGTCAGCAGTGGTGTGGCATCTGAGCGAACGTGTGCATTGTTCGCACAAGTGAGCGAATGGTGCCATACCCTGCGAACTTTGCGTAAGTCCTGCAAATACGATATTTCTAATTTGCTGTACTGCTGAAAGTGGATATTATTTTTAATACCGGGGGACCCATTGTTACTGCCATTATGCATGGGAATATGAATAAAGCTAGTGGTATCATCATTTTTACTGACATTTGTGCTGCTGTTTCTTCTGCTTTTTGTCTTCTTCTCATTCTTAGGAACTCTGACTGGCTCCTTAATACAGATGCAATGCTTGCACCAACTTTTTCTGACTGAACAATTATTCTTGACAGGTTTTTTAATTCTTCTGAGTTTGTTCTTTCACCCATGTTGGTCCAGCACTCTGATCTTTCAACTCCAAGATTCATTTCCCTGTTCGTGATTATTATTTCTTCTCTTAATGATTTCCCTTTTGAACCAATATTTGCTGCTACACGAAGCAGTGACTGATCAATGCCCATGCCTGCTTCAGTACAAATAACCAGTAGATCTAAAGCATCCGGTAAAACCCTGTCAATCTTTTGCTGTCTTTCTGTAATTTTTTTATCAAGAAAAATATCGGGAATCCGGTATCCAATAAATGCACATATGGCTCCCAGAAGAAATCCTGACTGTAGTTCTTTTCCCAGAATTGACATGGTAAGTGTAAATCCGAGGGCAAATAATATTCCCAATCCAACTTTGACTGAATAAAAAAACTGCAATGCTTTTTTATCCCTGTATCCTGCTCTAATTAACTGTTTTCGGATTGTTGACTGTTTGCTATATGGGACTTTTTCAGACATCCACTTTCCTACCTGCTCTCCAAGCGGAATCAAGAACTGTTTTGCAAAACTTTCATCTTTATCTTCTGAATCTCTGTGAAAATCTTCAAATTGCAGGTTGGCGCTTTTTTCTGACAACCAGAATTTAAGTCTTTTGTTCATTTGCTTTGATTCTGATTTTAACTGCCTGCTTCGCAAATAAACAATGACCATAAGTCCTATAGATCCGAAAATGCATAAACAGATTAAAATTATTGAAATCATTTTATACCTCTAACTGGGTTATTTTATTCATTATCAGATAGCCAAAAACCATAGAAACAAGACAGCCGATAATTATTTTTTGTCCTGTTGGATCGCTTGCAAATGAATTATAAGTCTCCGGTGCAAGCATATTCAATATGAGATAAAGTGCGAACGGCAGAGCAATTAAGAGATATCCTGACATTTGATTTTCTGCGGTCAGGGCTTTGATCATTCCCTTAAGCCGGAATCTTTCTCTTACGGTATCGCTTACACTGCCAACAAGTTCTGAGAGATTTCCTCCAAGCTCCCTGTTTATTATTATCCCTGTGCAAAGTATCTGAACCTCGGTTGAATTAACTCTGTTTGCAAGATTTTGCAGAGCATCTTTTAAATGCAGTCCAAGATTAATTTCGGCAACTACTTTTGCAAATTCTTCTCCTATCGGGGCAGGGAATTCTTCTGAAAGATTTTTTAATCCTGCCTGAACATCAAGTCCTGCGCGTAAATCACCACTTAACATGTCTAGAGCAGCAGGCATTTGTGCAATAAATGATTCAAGTCTTCTTGCTTTAAGGATATTAAGGACTGCCCAGGGGACAATTCCTATAACTGCTCCGGCTAAGGGAATGTGAAAGAAAAGATCAACAACTAATACTCCAGTCAGTGAGGTTAGAAGAGTAAATAAAAGGAATTCCGATACTTTAAGTTTTAACCCACTTTGCTCAATAATTGTCAGAAGATAACTAGCTCTCCCCTTTAAAAGTTTTCTTAATAATTTATCCAGCCATGGTATTGAACTTGTGCTTGTATCCCTTCTTAGGTCACCCTCTTCAGCTTCCAATAGATCTCTCTCTCGTGACTTTAGTCCGAGTGCTGAACTAATTGCAAGTGGGTTTATTGCAAACTCAAATCTCTGACTTTGAAGTTTAGTACTTTTTTGCTTTTCAATAATAAGATAAACACAAAAGCACCCTATAAGTATTGAAAGGAATGCTGTAACTGAAATAATTGCAGGTAGCATGATTGATATTAAGTGATTAAACTAGATTAGATTGAACATGTTAGCAGGGAGTTTATATCCCATGGCTTCAATTTTCTTCGAGAATACGGGCCTTATCCCTGATGGTTTAAATATACCCTTTACTTTACCGTTTTCATCCACGCCTTTTTGCTCAAATACAAATATATCCTGAGTAGTGATAACACTATTTTCCATGCCTGTTATTTCTGATATCTGGGTAACCCTTCTTGAGCCGTCTGAAAATCTGTTGAGCTGGCAGATAAGACTTACTGCTGATGCAATTTGTTCTCTTATGGCTTTTTGAGGTAATTCAATGCCTGACATTAAACACATTGTTTCAAGTCTGCTGAATGCATCCCTGGTTGTGTTGGCGTGAAGTGTTCCCATGCTGCCATCGTGTCCTGTATTCATAGCCTGTAAAAGATCCAGTGCTTCACCTGATCTGATTTCTCCAAGTATTATTCTTTCCGGTCTCATTCTAAGTGCATTCTTTACAAGATCTCTTTGTGAAACTTCACCCTTTCCTTCAAGGTTTGGTGGTCTTGTTTCAAGTCTGACAACATGGTCTCTCTGTAGCTGCAGTTCAGCAGCATCTTCAATGGTTACAACACGTTCATGATCCGGTATGTATCTGGAAAGCGCATTTAAAAAGGTTGTTTTCCCTGAGCCGGTTCCTCCCGAAACAATAATATTCATCTTGCAGATTACACAAAGCTTCAGCATTTCACACATTGCCTCGGTCATCGCACCAAATGTTACGAGATCATCAAGCATAAATTTCTTTTCAGAAAACTTTCTTATGGATAATGATGCACCATCGATTGCAAGCGGTAGAATGATGGCGTTTACTCTTGAACCATCCTTAAGTCTTGCATCTACCATTGGTGATGATTCGTCAACTCTTCTTCCCACGCAGCTTACAATGCGGTTAATAGTTTTCATTAAATGTCCTTCATCATCAAATGTTATATTGGTTTTTTCAAGAACTCCCTTTCTTTCTACATAAACATTTTTTGGTCCATTAACAAGAACATCATTTACTGTTGTGTCTCTTAAGAGTGGTTCTATTGGTCCAAGTCCCAGAATATCGTCAATTAATTCCTGAATTAGTTTTTTTCTGTCCTGCATGCCAATAGGAACAGATTCCTCTGCAAGCAGTGTTTCAATAAGAGTAGTAATATTTTGCCTTGTTGCTTCATTGCTCAGATCTTCACCCAGCTTTGTCGTATCGAGTTCATCAAGTAATTTTGTATGAATTTTCTTTTTCAAATCTTTATAGCTTCCGGAACTTGTGACAGGAGTTTGTTTGTGTGGCAGTGAATTAACCTGCTTGCTCTGATTTTGCTCAGGATCTTCTTTTTTTGAGAATACACTTTTTGAGAAATGTTGAGTTCGTTCATCCATTGATTAAATTCTCCTAAAACCAGTTCAATAAGCTTTTTTTCTTTTCCTTTGGCGCCGCAGATTCTTTTACTGTCTGATCAGATTGTTCCGGCATATCTGATTTTGCAATTTTCCCGCCCAGTATTTTAAATGAGGTTGCAAGCTGTGAATTTGGTGAAACTTCAGTTATTGGTCTTCCATAGTTTGCAGCTTCTACGCAGAGATTCCAGTCATTGGGAAGTGAATGGAAAATATTATGATTTAACTGTTTTTGTACAAGCTCAGGTTCAAGGCTTCCTATGTACCAGTCCTGTCTGTTAATTACAGGTTTTATTTTGTGTTCAGAGACACCAAATTCTTTTAAAGTCTGTATATAAAATCTGTTGTCTTTTATGGTTAAAAGATCGAAGGTCGTCATTACCAGAAGATCGTTTGCTTTTTGAGCAAAAAACATTGATATTTCATCAAGCACATGTGATGGGGTATCAACAATTACAAAATCATAAGTTTCAGTTGCAAGGTCAATAAAATGTTCTAGTCCTTCGCGGTTTATATCACTAAAGTCACTGGTTTTTATAAGCCCCCCGACTATTCCAAGATTGTTTCCAATCTTTGTAACAGCATTGTTCAGGTATTCTTCATCCAGAGCTTTACCCTGTTTACATATGTCTGTAAGAGTACACTTTGGAATTGTGTTCAGGAGAACACTTATGTGATTTGAAAATCCAGCAGCATCTATGATTAACGTTTTCTTTTGATACACATGTGAGACTATATAACTAAGATTTGCAACAACTGTGCTTACACCGGTTCCGCCTTTATAACTTGCTATAGTAATAATTTTTCCTTTTCTTTTTGTCGGAAGATGTCCGCCGCTTGAGGTGTGCATTTTATCAAGCGCTGATATAAGCTCAAATCTTTTAAATGGTTTGACTAGAAAACCAATTGCTCCAAGTTTAATTCCTTCAATAGCAAGATCTGCATCTTTTTTGTCTGAAACAATAAGAAAATGTTTCCCTACCAGATTAGGGCTGATTTCTCCAAGCACATCAATTGCGTTTATATTGCTTCCTGTAAAATCAAGTATTATTAGATCAGTATCTTTTTTAACTTCAAAATTGCTCTGAAGAATGATATCAAGCTGGCCGTCCCACACATTTGAAATTGTGTCCTGCCAGTATTTTGAATCGTTAGTTTGTGTAATTACTAAAATTTTAAGCATTTTTTAGACTTCTAAATAGTTGTTACTAAGAATTTTCCACTTTAAAAATCAATGCAAACTAAGGCAAAATATTGATTGTGAGCAGAATCACTTGGTTAATTTGTCCTTTTAAAGCTGAAGAAGGACTATTCTAGGGCTTACCCTTTATATCCTTATGTCACTGTAATTAAGTCTGGGGTTTGTCCGGAAACCAGATTATTTAAAAGCGTCAATTAAATTATGACATTAATTAAAACCACAATTTGTTATTTACTTCTAATCTCTTTAATTATCCAGTTATTTGCTTTAAAAGTTTTTTCAAATGAGAATACTGAAAGCCAAAGTTCTAGTTTAATAAAAGGTTATATTTCAAATAAGGTTTTCCAGCCGTTAAAACTAAAGGTTTTTAAAATCGAAGATAATTTTTCGAGTTTTACTGATAGAAATCTTGAAGACAATACACTGGTTCCAAAGATAAATATGAAACTGAATGCAGAAAGCGTGGATGATTATTCCATTTCTTTAAATGGAGAAAAAATATTTATTCCGAAATCAACACATTTTTTTGGTTATATAAGTGAACTTACTCCTCCAAAGAAATTTAACCGGAGAGGTTTATTTAAGGTGGTTTTTGATCGGGCAGTTTGTCCGGGCGGTGAAAGTTTGTATTTAAAAACCAGGATCACATCATCATCACATGTAAGTTCATATAACCCTCTTTCTCATCTTGGCAAAACAACTTTAAATCTTCTGGGTGGATCTCTTGCCGGTGCATTATTTTCTTATCAGCTTGGGGGCTTAGGTCTGGCAGCTGCGTCTCACGGGTATTCGCTTGCTGCAGGAGCTGCAGTAGGTGGTTTTGTAGGTATATTAAGTGGTGCCTATAGTGATGGCAAAGCTGCATCAATAGAACCTGGCACAGAACTTCTGGTTTTACCTGTTGATGAAGTGAGTTTAAAGCAAATGGAACAGGTTGCATGTAAAGAGCCTAATAATAATGAACAAACTGTAACTGAAGAAATTAATAAGAGTGTTGATGTTGAAATCCTGTCAACAAAACAAAAAAATGACCTGCTTGGTGAGCATCTGTTAAGTATTGATGCAAAAATAAAAAATAATTCAGATGAAAATTACACTCTTAATAATTTTTATTTGAGAGACTCGCAGGGGAAAGAATACTCTGCATCGTTTGCAGATTTTAATGATGATTTATTTGAAAATCTGGAACCAAATGAAACCAAAACCATTAAATTACATTTTTATGTTGATCACCCTAAGGCAAGCCACTGGCTTATATTAAAAAATAAGACACTTAGCGGTGATATAGGTAAGTGGGAAATTAATATTAATTCGTAGATTAGGACTTTCACTTTCTATGCTCAACCCATACCCGCGCTCCGCTTGGTGGGCTTGGCGCCTCCAACGCTCCGCTAAAGGTATGGGTTTCGCTTTTGTGAAAGTTCTCTAAGCTTAAAATGCTGTACTAAGCTAATAATTTCTCAAATTCATACCTTAATGCATTTTCAAATTCAGGATGTTGCATTGAAAATGTAATGCCCAAAACTCTTGAACTTTTACTTCTTGCTGTGAGTGTAAATCTTTGAATTATAGGATCATGATGTGCATGATCATCTATGACTTTAAATAACCCGGCTCTAATACCGTCTTTTGGCTTATGCAGCTCAATAGATATAACACCTTCGTCAGTGGAGTTGTTTTTTATATCAAAAGGAATATTTTTATTCTTTAATTCATTTATCAAATCTGTAGTTCTTTCAAGAAACGCAGTGCTTCCTGAAATATTAACGTCTTTAACTAAAGGAACAATAGGGCTCTGCATCGAATCCCTCCTGTATCTTTTCTGTTTGTGTTTATTATCTATATTCTATCATGACTTTAACTTTTAGTTCATCGATGAATTTGTAAATATACTGTTTTTAAACTCATACAACGGATCCTGTTTTTGATTTCTGCTGTAATCTGCTCTGGTAATAAAAACAGAAATGAACATAGAAAAGAAAAACCAGCCAATTCCTGAACACCAGCTTAATGCTCCAAGATGCCCTAGAAACAAGAGTCCGAAGACTAATACCATCTGAAAATAAAATGCCTCAAGCTGTAAATAAGCCTTTGGATTCTGCGTGTATATAAAATCTGCCCTCGGTATTTTAATTGTTCTTTTAACCTGATCGTTATTCATATTTCCTCCTTTTATGCACTACATAAAATAAAATCAACTTTTGGGTCACCTGCTTTTGTAAAAAGCTCAGAGTTATCTAATTTAAATTTCTTTCCTAATAGCTCTCTCCTTTTTGATAAATAATATGGAATACCTTTATCAGCAATTTCGTTATAGATTTTTACCCCTGTATTTAAAAACCTGTTTTCAAAATTAAAAAACTTGAGAAATATAGAAGCGATATTCATTAGACATACTGAAACACCTGTATAAAAAGTTTTCTTTCTGGTTTCTCTTAGTTCCACTATATTTTTATCTAATGGCTTTTTCTTTGATTCTTTTTCTTTTAATTCCAATTTTTTATTTTCCCAATGTTCTGGAAGCATCAATCTAAACAAATAAATTAACTGCTGTGATGCAAAACTTGTCTGGGTAAATGCTTCAACGATTTTATTTTCTTTATTGAAGAATTTGAAGGCAGAACTAAGCGGCATACCGATAAGTGCAGCAAAAAATCCATAAAATCCTAAGAAGGGAGAAATAAACTTATTTATTTTTACACTTGATTTTATTTGTTCTTCTATATTTCCAGAAAATAATGATTTAAATTCAGTAAATAGTTTTTTTAAAATGCTGACTGATTTGTCTTTATGAGGATCAAGACCAATTAATGCTCTGGCTCTTTTATTTATATAATTATATGAAACATTATCAGGGTCAACAGTCTTTAATAATTCAGTGCTTCTTTCAAATCCAGCCAGTGAAAGCGGTTTATGAATTAGAAAATTTAAAACATCAGTAGCAAAACTCTGGTTTATTTCTGCTGGCATTCTAATTCGCCACCACAGGATATTACAGAGTGAAAGCAGAGGTTTAAAGCAGTTCTGAATATTTTCACTAAAGAACCCCAACACTGGCAGTGCAATGGGGTTTATTTTTGTTTCAAAAGCATATGCCAGATCTGCAAATATACTACTGGCTTTATTTCCATACATTTTGCCTTCATAGTTATTTTCTGCTCTGTCTTCGTCTATTCTTTCACCATAGATTTTAAACTGCTTATATCCTCTAAATGCTGAACTAAGATTACTAAGAAATCCAAATGTATTTTTTACATAATCATAAATTGACTCAAAATTACTTAAAACAACTTTCCCGATTCCAAAGAACATGCTAAGTAACATGGCTTTAGCTCCATCACCAGAGTTAACCTGGTTATCATCTGCCCAGTCGGCAGCGCGGACGGTGTGGTAGATGGATTGATCTAGGATAGATTGGGATTCTTGTTCTGTGAAACCGACACTCTGAAAGTCCTGAGCAAGCCCTTCATAAGATGTTTTATTTGAAAAGAGTTCATTAATCCATTCTTGTGCTTCTTTCAATTTGGAAATATCTTTATCGCTAAAATAATCAGCATTATTTTTACTACCTTCGCCTAATGCAGGTAAATAAATATCCCATTTAGAAATTCTTTTATATGCAAATTTAAATTCTGGTGGGATAGGTTCTTCCAATTTGTAATTTTTGGAAGTATTGTTTCTTGGGTGATTGAAAAGAGAATAACCTCCAATTCTTTTTAGCCCTAACCAGCCATATAAAATTCCTGATATTTTCATAGGTATTGGGGCTATACCCATGAGAAATTCAAGATAAACACAGGTAAAATCTCTGTTTTGGTTAAGAAAATCTATTTACTGTATGAAGTTTGGTTAAGAAACACAGGCATTTACTGTATTGCAATTAAGAAATAGATTAAATTTTTCCATTGGGAGATTTTAAATGCCAGGATCTATGTCAACTCCACCAATTGATATAAGAAGACTTGATGCAATTTTGGATCAAAGGAGAAGAGCTTATCTTTTAAAGCTTGAAAAAGATGATCCAGAATTGGCAGCTAAAGTTGAAGCAGCAGACGAATGCAAAGCACAAGAAACCCATGCAGTAGATGCAATTGGTGGCGGGTAGTTATAAAAGTTTTACGATATCTGATTATAAATAAAGAAAAATTGAAATGACAAATAAAAAGGACAAACAACAAAAAACATGTTTTGTTATTTGTCCAATAGGAAGTCTTAATACAAAAGAACGGGAGCAGTCTGATAAGGTTTTAAAGTACATACTTTCTCCTGTTGTTCTTGAATGTGGTTATGGCTTTCCTGTAAGGGCTGACAATATATCTGAACCAGGAATCATCACTACTCAAGTAATTGAATTATTAATTGAGGCAGATTTAGTAATTGCTGATCTCTCAGGCTCTAATGCCAATGTTTTTTATGAACTAGCAATAAGGCATATGATAAAGAAGCCTATTGTTCATATAATTAGAGTTAATGAAACACTACCTTTTGATGTTAATCAATGCAGAACTTTAACATATGACTCAACAGATGTAGAAAGTGTACACAACTTTAAATCAAGTCTAGAAAAACAAATAAAATGTGTTGAGTCAGACCCATTAAAAGTAGACAATCCAATATGCCGTACAATTGACTTTAATTCTCTAAAAAATAGTAATAATGTTCAGGAAAGACAAATGGCACAAATTATTTGTGCATTACAAACTATGGAGCATAAAATTACTCATTTTGAAAGAGAACAAGACCATTCAAAACTTATAGATCGTTTGATAGACGAATTACAAAACAAGTACGAATTTATTCCAAAATCTTCTCTGGCTTCTACATTAGGATTGGCTTCTGCAGTTTATCCTAGTACAAGTAGTCCAATGCAAGCCACTTCTCTAGCAGATTTTTATCCTAAAATAGAAATGGGTGGATTAGCTAAAGGACTAAATAATATTCCTTCAAGTGGTATTACTTTAGATGTAGCAAACGGTATATCAAACTATCTAAATAGTCTTAATTCTTCTCAAAAAGAACAGAGCAAAAAAAGTAGTCCAAAGAATAAATAATAGGTCTGTAAATAAATTTGTGTAAATCAATCAGATATTTCTAAGATCGTTTTTATTTCAGATAAGTAGTCCTTAAGTCTTGGTGCTTGGATTTTTTACATTATTCTAATATTTCTTCAATTTCAAAACCTATATTTCCAAATTCTGATTTATCTAGATGACCTTTGACTTTTAAACCTTCTTGCTTAGAATAAGAACTCTTTAAAGCTTTAAAAACATTTTCTTTAGTTGTTACAGCTTCAAGTTTTCCACTTTCATCCTCAAGCACAATATATTTATTACTAATTAATTCTTCTGGCACAAAAGCTATTCTGACTTTAAGCTCAATATTTCTTATAAGAGTTGAATCTAAAGGTCCGTTTTTATATGCTTCAATTAAACTTTTTATATTCATGGTGTTACATACTCATCAATTAATATGAAATCGTTTGTTTCTCCAGGCTTTCCAAATAAGATTTCTGTATAGGGAAGTACAAATTGAAATGGAAATAAAGGATCAAAATCAAATAAGTTAGCTTTATAATTCACAGCTAAGTCAATAAATGCTCTTGCTCTATCTGGTTCAAGTGTGCCTATGCTATTAATGTTTCCAGGTTCAAATGATCCATCCTGAAATAATCTTAGTTTTCTGGCTATTTCCTCTGGACTAGTATCAAATCCAGGTTTAAGACTGAAATTTGTTAAGTAAGCACCAGATCCTGCCGGGTTATATGGCTTTCTTAGATCTCCCGTTGGAGTGTTAAGAATCTTTCTTGAATCAAGAATTAAAGGAATAGTAAATGGTCTAGCATACTTCCTAAACACCCCACCGATAAACGGTTCAACAAAACTTAAGTTTGAACTAGTAGGAACAGTAATGCTCATGCTGAAAGTGTTTTGATTATTAAATTGTAGTGTAATTGTATGTGTACCTTCAGGTAAGCAAGTAGAATAAATTCCTGGATACTGTGGAATATGGGGAAATGGTTCTACTATTTTCACTGGAACATTTAACCCCTCGATTACTATACCTGCCATTGTATTTGTTCTCATTCTGTCTAAATTATTTAGATCCTTTCCTATTATAAACCTTCTATCAATACTTCCAAACGTTCTTGTACATGTACTATCTTTTACTTGTTCAAAGAAATCAGTTTTTACCTTCTGGTTCAGTAGTGCAGTTGTAACTATATAAGATCCAAGCCAAAGGGCTGCTTTAGCCCAAGGAGGTAAAGGTAATAATGCTTCTTCATTTGCTAGTGTTCTGAAGATAATGCTGTCAGGCAGATCAATGCTTGCAGGAGGGCTTTGAGCACCAATTGTTTTTAGTTGATCAATCAGAGCTTTTATTAATATGATAACAGGTAGATTTTGCTGAATTGAAGTTGAAATATATTCTAAATAATTTGAGGTTGAAATTCCACATTGTAAATTTATAGTTTGTTTCCTGAGACTTGGATTGGAAATAATTTCAGGTGAGGTACATCTTGAATTATCAATTATTCTTAAAAGCTCATAGGTAGCTTCCTGAGTTTCTAAATCAAATCCATTATTGTTAGTTTCATTTAAAAGTTTTAGATCTTTAAGAAGTTGCTTGAACTCTTTTAGTGTTAGTCCCCCTGTGAATGGAAAACTGACTGATGTTATTCCAAGAACAATATCATCTGGAATTGAAGCAGTTCCATTTGTTACAAAAGGAAGTTTTATGGAATCTGTTTCCTGACTATTTTCTGTGAAGAATGTTTTTTCTGCTTCACACCCAGCAAGTTCTTTAAGAGCATTAACTTCCTGACTAATATTTATTTTACTGTTAAGCAACTCATTAATTGCCTCGCAGTCTGATTTTAAAGTACTGTTTAAAGAAATAATAAATATTCTGTATTTAGTTTCTTCTTCTCTGGCTTTAAGAATAAAATTATCTTTCCATTCAAGTGGAAGTTTTTCTTTTACTGTATTTAAGAAATTATCACTTCTTTTAACCTCAATTTTTACTTTTTCAGTATTAAGTGGTAAAAGTATCTTTTTTGTTTGAGTTAGCTGTGGATTACTAGTATTGCCAATAAATGAAAATAATTGATTTGTTATTGAATCGGATAATCCTTCTATTGCTTCTCCATTGGAATTATAAGGTGTAAATTTAACTAATATTTCATCAGAAACAGTGTTATTTTTTATTAATAGCTTTAGCACCACATTATTTTTATCTTTTTTAAGAGTTGTTTGTTTAATAACAGGTAGAGGATTATCAAGTAGAAGTAATTTCTTAGGCTTTCCATTGAAAGAGGTATTATTTTTTGCATTTGTATAAGTACTGTATAACTCAATTGGTCCAAAAGCTTCACCTGTAAGGAATAAATCTTTAAAGTCACTTAGTGTAAGTAAATCAAACGGTACTTTAGCCTCAAATGATATGTCTTCATTAATTTTATTTTGTTCAGTAATTCTTATAATCTGTTCATTTCCACTATTTGCTTTAATTTTTACAAGATCTTTTTCGCCGATTGAAAGAGCAAAATATACATTTTGTTTTTCAAAAGTATTTATGTTGTTTGCAGCACCTAAGAGTTTTGCTGATGTAATATTTTGCGAGGTTACAATTTCACCTTCAGTAGGGGTTTCAATTATTGCCGGGAATTCCCCCTGAACAGGAATCTCAATTTTTGCTTTTGTAAGGTAACCATTGATATGTTTACTGTCAGGTGCAAGTTGAATAGGTACGGTTAACTCGTACTTTTCATCTTTTGAAGGTAAAATATCCGGCTTTAAGTTAAATGATATATTAACTGAAGCTAATCTATCGTTATTTGAATTAACCACATAGCTGTTTTCTATTAATTTAAGATTTTCAATTTCTGTTTTTGAGTTTTGAGGTTTAGTGAGTGTTGTTTGATCCAGAAGGAGTTTAATGTTTCTGTCTAAATTATTAAAAGTCAAAAAGTCTTTTACTTTAATTGTTGCTGTATAATTTGTGTAGTTGTTTAAAAGTGTAATTTCTGGTGAAAGTATGGACTTAAGTACTTCAACGGGTCTGGTTATTTCAATATTATAGTTTTGTTCAAGCTGGGTAGATATATCTGTAGGGTCATTTAGCTTTACTAAGCTGACTCCTCCAGTTGGACTTGTTACACCAACATTGAACTTTATATTATGGTTTCCAAGCTCCCATGCACTAGCAATGTTTTTGTTTGTTGTTGTATTAAAGAGAGACTTTGTAAAATCTTTTTGATTGAGAAGAGAAGATCTATAAATTATATTTGTATTTGGTGAAGGTCCGTCTAGATCGCCGCCTTGAAACACATTATGAGTTTCAAGAAGTTCAGAATTGGTTTCAAATAACTCTTTGTCTAGAGTTGCTGATTCATTACCATCATGTGAGCCGTTTGATTTCAGAATAACATCTGCATATGAATCATTCTTCCCGACAGTGTCACCGTAAAACCTAACACTTGTTTGTATTTTAAATGGTGAGCCAACTCCAACTTTAAACCCTTCTTCACCATCATTATTTCCAACGATAGGAACATCAAAATTATTTCTTAATGGGAAAAGCCTGCTGAAGATGAATGTATCATTTCCTACTCCTATATTAAATCTTTCTTCAGTGGTGTTTCCTGCTTTATCAATAGCCCTGACTTTAAGTATATGTTTTCCGTTTATTAAGTTTCCAATTTCTTTAAAGAAAACCACATTCCCAATTTCAATAATACGAAGATCATCTTCAATGATAACTACTGGTGGATTATTATCGATTTGATATTCAATATGGTCTAGGTTTTCATCCTGAGAACTGCCAAATATTTTAAGACTTTCATTTTTAATTACTTCTTTATTGCCTGGACTGAATACCTGTAGGGAAGGGTTAGTTAAATCACATTTGATAATTCTTCCTTCGCTTTTAATAACATTTCCACTACTATCCCTCGCCTCAAACCAATAACTATTAACACCTTCACTTAAACTAATTGTTTGCTCACTTGAATCCGGGTTTAGCTCTGTAACGGTTTCATTGTTTTCTTCATCTATTACATGAAAAGTCAGTCTATTTTTTTCACTAAAAGGATTTGTGTATATCGTATTGATTTTAAAAGTTTGAATTGGTTGGTTTGTAATGTAATTGTCTTGCGGTTCAATCACCTCAATACTGCTTATCAAAAGCTGATTAGTAGAAATAATTGGGCTATTGAACGATATTTCCCTCTCTAGATTTTCTTTTATTTTCACCTTTAAAACTGGGCTAAAGTCACCACGGGTGTTATATGTGTGAGTAAAGGTCTTTTGTTTTAGTTCATCCAGAGATGAGATAGCGCTGGTTTCGATTTCTGAAGTGTCGCCATAGTCAAATGAATATGAAACAATAGTAGCGTTCTTTGCAAAACTCTTATCACTTACCATGAAATTAACAGTAAGCGGCACATTACCAATAGTTGTATCTGGCACAATATCCAGAGCTACAAACTCAGGCTTATCAATTATTGAAACAGTTCCTGCTTTAGAGCTCCATGTTTCACTGTAACCATTAGCCCAGATAGCAGTAACAGTAAGTTCAGGGTGGTAGTCTATTTTGTCTTTGTTTGACATGCTTTGTTTGTAGGTGTGAAGCGGGTTTGGCTCGCTTGAGGTTGACCCGTCACCAAAGTCCCATTTGTAAAGTATATTCTTCGGTTGCTTATTTCCCCTGATTTGAACATTTGACATGAAGTTAACTTTTACTTTTCCTTCACTGTCATATTCAAATGCCTGATTGCTTGGATTAGTAAAACCGCCGTGTACTAAAAGCTTTTGAGTAGGCAGGGTGATCTGAATAGTTTCAGATTGTGTTGAGTCAGAGTTTTTCTGTCTATCGAATACCGTAAGCTGAGCATAGTATGTGCCGGGGTTTAAAATATTTCCAGTGATAAATGATTTCCCACTATTTTTAACTTCATTTCCAACTACTGATAGATCTTCAGTGTTAACTAATTGATTTGATATTCCGTCTTTGTATTTAAATAGTTTCCAGATATTTTGTTCAGGGGTAGTTTTATCAAGAAGTCCATTAAAGTTAGTAAGTTCATCATTTGGATCGTAGCTTTTATCCACAAATCCGCTCTTAAATGGTGCATCACCAGAAAGTTCCCCGCCAGAGGCGGGTCCGCCTTGGGCGGAAAAGTTTTCTGTATCAATAACGGCCACTGCAACAGGAGGGAGATCTTTATATACCCGGACTCCTGTAACACTACTTCCAATCTCTATACTATCTTGTATAACCCTCGTAATAATTTCGAAATATTTATTCTTATCACTGTTTCCAAGTTTATAGGTGTGCTTTGGATTCTCGCCTATGATTTCAGCGCCATCTCCAAAATTTGTTTTAATAGTTATTTTTGATTTGTCAGTTATGTTACCTTTTAACTCAACAGTAATTCCTAATTCCTGATTTTCCTGAATTGTATTTGTTTCATTTATGATGGAAGCCCCATTTAATTTAAGTGTTGGCACACTATAATTCCCAATTTCAAAGGTTATTTTGTGAGAATCTGGAATTAAAGCAAGCCTTTGATTAAAATCATTTACTTTTTTCTCAACTAAATCATCAAATAATTTCTTTACCTCTTTGTTTGAATAGTCATTTATATTCACATTTGTATTTTTTCTCTCAAGAAGTGAAATTACATGATATTTTTCGCTTTTAAGATTGTATGGAAGGATAAATGAAGTAAGAGGAGTGTTTGTTTTCCCTTCATGATAAGGCTCTTTAACTATCCTTCCTCCTTTATCAAATACTCCAATATATGCAGTATCAGAGTTGTTTGTAGTGTTTAAATTGACTTTAAGTTCTCCATTTGGAGGTCCTGGATTAAAGGTATATGTTGCAGTTGTTGAATTAATGTCCAGCTTTGAAGTTATACCAATAGATATGGTTTCAGATTTTTCATTTGACTGGGTATTTAATACTTGAATAGAGAGATTTTTTTGATCTGGTTCAAGTTTTAAGTCAACTGGAAGTTTAACTTCAATTTTCTTTTCTTCGACAATAGTTGTTGTACTTAAAAGTTCATCACTAAAAAGTACTTTTGGATTTTTCCCAAAGTTTGTGCCAGTAAGTGTGATTGTTCTGTCGGATTCATTTGGCGGGTAAATTGACTTTGGGGATATTGAAGTAACCCTTGGCCTTATAACCTCACTAAAACCAAACTTAAATCTATCCAGCGCAAAGATAGTTTTATTAGACAAATCCGGAACTGAAAGCCTGATTGTATGTCCGCCAGGAGGTAATGTGCCAAAATTTACTTTCCAGCTTTTACTTTTTGTGCTATTGGCGCCTTCTTTTCTTATTAAAGAAGTAACTAATTTATTATTGTGGTAGAGATTAATAAGCGGGTTTTGACTGGATGAAATAATACTCCCAATTACTTCAAGGTTTAAATTGGACTCATGAGAAATCACAAAAGGAAGTGTAATATCACCTGCATCTTTAAAGGTAGTAGTTGTGTTGTCTATATAGACATTCCCGCCGCTTCTTTCCAAGACGCGATCATTTCCTGATATTTCCTGGGTAATGTCATTAGGTGTATTTAAAACTAAAAATCTTTTGTCATTTGGCTTTGGTAAAACTTCAAAGTTTAAAATATTTGAAAAATAAGAGTTTCCATCTTTTTGTTTTTTAATTTGTATTTTTGCAATCTTACTATCAAAAGTAAATGTGGCAGGAACAAAGGCCACAAGTTTATGGGGGTCTTTGTAATTAGTTTCAAGTTTATTTCCATCCCAAAGTATATAACTGGTTTCATTAAACATTGAGCCTGTGACTTTTAAATTAAATGCTCCAAGTCCCCGCTCTCTGCTTGTTACTTCAAGGGAGTCAATAACTGGAGGTTTTATGTTATTTGTTTCTTCTAAATCAAGTTGTAGGGTGTGTGTACCTCCAATCGGATTTCCATAAGAGTCTTGAGGAGTGACTGAAATAGTTGGGTTTTCAATTTCTTTTATCCTATCGTTATATATGGAGCAATCTCTACCGGCTGCACAGCTTATTGTGATGGTTTTTTCAATTTGCGGGCTTGTACTTTGTGCGGTAGCACTTGGTGAAACGCTAATTTGAACATGTGAGAAGTTTTTAACAGTATTGCTGTTTACTACTGTCATGAGGCTTACATCTATATATGGAGTGCTGGTTTGTGAGGTCATAACCGAGGAAATAGTTGGACTAACACTGGTTACATGACTCATAACAGAAGGCGCGCCGTAGGCAGGCGGGCTGCCAACATTTACATTTGGAGCAGAGCGTCTTGCTTTTAA
>DUDS01000003.1:0-77125 GCA_004769085.1 Candidatus Melainabacteria bacterium SSGW_16 | reverse complement strand
TATCGTTTTCTTTATCAGATGCCACAAGCTCAAGCAATTTCTTTCTTTCCTCGTCGGTTGTCTCCTGTAGTGCTTCATCCAGTTCAGAAATTACAGAGGCATCTGGTTTTTCATCCAGATCCTCACTGCTGACAACAATATTACTGGTATCTTCAAGACTTTCTGTAATAGTTATCTCGCTGGATATGATTTGGCTTGAATCTATTTTCCCAATCCAGTTATCTGATTTGTCTTTAGCAAAAAGTAAGAGCTTGTATTTTCCGAGGGGTGTGTTTTGTGGTATTAAAATATCTTTTGTGTAGTCTACATTTGCCATAAACTCGTCAATCTGATTATTTCCCGGCGCGCTTTCTAATTCTTCAAGAATTATGTTGTTGTTTTCATCCAGGAGTTTGTATCCTACAGTTTCTACACTAATGTCATCAGTAATATGAGCGCTGAGTGAAAGTGTTTCCCCTGCTTTTACATCAGGATTTGATATTGAAAGTGATATTTGAGGGGGAGTATTATCGATTGGTTTTTCTTCATCTGATGAGAAGCTAAGTGTGCTTTCACTAGCAGTTTCATCTGCTACTTGGAGCAGCAAGGTTTTTTCAGTATCAACAACTCGGGATTTCAGAGCCTGTGTATCACTACTAAGAGTAACTCTTACAGTATTAGCAAGAGCAGTTGATTTAAATCCACGGCTATCCTGAATGGTTAATTTTGCATTGTATTCACCTGGTGTATTGTAAGTATGTTCCGGTGTGATTTCACTTGAGGTTGACCCGTCGCCAAATTCCCAAAAGTATGAAATTAAACTCCCATCTGCTTTTGGATCATAAGAGCCACTTGCATCAAACATAACTGAGAGTGAATCTATTCCTTGCAGTTTATCGCTTGTAATATTTGCAATTGCTACGGGTTCTTGTCCCGGAACAATTGTAATAGTTTCCCCGTTTAGTTTAGATATCCTTCCATCTTCAGTTTTTACTTCAAGAACTGGGGTGTATTGTCCCGGGGCTATGAATGTATAAGAAAACTCTTCACTTATATTTTCTTTTGTTTCTTTGTTTATTACTTCAGAAATATCAATTAGATTTTTATCTTTGTCTAATTGTTGTGCAATCCATGACCAGGAGTATGAAAGCATTTGATTAAACTCTGGATCATAACTTTCCTTTGCCGAAAGTTTAATCATTCCTTCATTTGGAATTCCAAGTTGAACTGGCTCAAGAGTTGAAATTATTCCAACTGGTCCATTGTTTTCGTTTACTAAAATTGTTTTTGTGTTTGTTTTTTTAGTTCTGCCGTCGGGTGCAGTTACTGTTAAGGTTGCAAGATAAGCACCAGGTTTGTTATATGTGTGAATTGGATTTGGTTCTATACTATCAGTTGTACCATCGCCAAAGTTCCATTTTACATTTACAAGTGATCCGTCAAAATCTCTTGAGCCATTAGAATTAAATTGAACAGAAAGTGGTGAATTACCGCTTGTTTTATCAATATCTGCGCTTGCAATTGGGTCTGGGTTTTTAACAGTTATTGTTTCTTCTTTTTCTGCCGTTCTATTTCTATTGTCTGTTACTGCTAACTTTACTTTGTAGGTTCCAGCCTGAGTAAACTCATGGGTTGCTTCATTGCCTTCTCTAATTTCTTCCAAACTATTTCCTGAAATTGTCCATTTGTAATTTTTAATTTCTCCATCTTTATCAAAACTGTCTTTTGCTTGTAGTTTTATAAGGAGTCTTGGATAAACATTTGAGCTTTCATTTGCTAGTGACAGATATCCTTCACTTGGTGAGATGTTTGCTATTGGAGTTGGCGGGATATTTGGGCCAAGGTAAGTAATTGGTTCTAAATATTTAGTTGCTTGTGCCCCAAGTGAGTCAGTAACGATAACTTTTGGAATATATGTCCCTTTCTTAGTAAATTTGTAAGTAAAAGTTTTATCAGTGATTGTTGTTCCATCATCTAAATCCCAATCAAATGAAATCGGGTCGCTTTCTGGATCAATTGACATAGAAGCATCAAAAGAAACTTCTAGATAGTCATCTGTTTCACTTGATGTATAAGTAGTATTAACATTTGGCGCTTCGTTTTTATCCCTGATTTCAATTTCTTTCTTTACAGTAGATGTTTTTCCATAAGCATTTTCAACTGTAAATGTAGCTGTGTATTTCCCTGGTTTTGTATAGGTGTAAGTAGCTACTGGATTTTCTAAAGCGTTTGAGTTTTCCCCAACGTCCCATTTGTATTTAAGTCCTTGTGGATTTGTCAAATAAATGTCATCAGGATTTACTACGCCACTTGCATCAAATGTAACAATCTGGGGAGCCACTCCAACACTTGGAGTAATGTGAACCAAACTTTTTCCTCCTTTGTTAATTACTGTTGGTGCGGAATAATCAAGTGGAATATTAAATAAATTACTTTTTAAATCACTTCCATCCTTAATATCTTTGTTTTGAGCAAGAAAAGTTAGTTTACCCCTTTGTATCTCAGATGGTGGAATATAAAATGTTAAATCAGTTTGGGTTTCACTTGAAATATCAGCTTGAAGCGCTTCTGTTAATGGCTCTAAATTTTCATTTACTAAGGAGAAGTTAGTTTTTTCAGTAAAGCCGCCACCATAAAGTTTTACTTTTATTTCACTTTCAACAGGAGGGAGACTTTCAGGGTCGGACGAGAGAATTGAAGGGGTAGGATTATTTATTCCAACTGCAAGATAATTTGAATTAATTGCCTGGAGTAATTTCCCGTCTTTTCCAAAACCAACTGCAAGTGGTTGGGATTGAGTAGTTTGCATTTCTTGAGCATATGCTAGGACATTAAATGTGCTTGATAACGACAAAAAGCAAAACAGAATAGAGATTATCTTTTTAACAAATATAGTCTTCTTATTAAAGAAGTGTGAAATTGTTTTTTTATCTTTTTGCATATACTTCAAGCTCAGCTTGTGACCTTGCCACATCAGAAATCCTAAGCTCATCAATTTGCCCGTTAAAAATACCATCACCTCCATCTGAGCCGACATTAATTGCGCCATCTCCTTTTTTATATAGTGATGGCAAATCTGCTTCGCCCATTGGTTTTCCATTAACTAAAAATTGTAATTTTTTGTCTTTGTAAACTAAAGCTAAATGTGTCCATTTGTCAGATAAAAATTCACTAGGAGCGCTTAGTGTGACCAGCTTTTCATCTGCAGTCAAAGAAGAAGCACTAAGTATTGTTTCTCCATCCAGTTTTGTTGCATAAGAAAACATTGCAAAAATCTCACCGTTGTCAATAGTAAGAATGCCAACAGGTAGAAAAGATTTTTCTTCACCTGGTTTACTGAAACAGTCAATCGTCCATTCTTTGGTTTTTCCTGGAAAGAGATTTTTATTTACAAGTAGTAGATCGTCTTGACCTTCAAAGCTAATTGAAGAGTTATCTTTTCCACTTTTTCCTTCTTCAAAACCTACAGTTTCAGGATCACCAACAAGTGCTTTTTTGGTTACTGAATCTTTAGTTGTGCCGTTAAAATGAAACAGTGCTACTGTATCTTCATCTTTTTTAGCTTCTCCTTCATAAGGAGAAAGTGTTTCTGCAGTTTGTAATCTAATTTCTCTTTTTGGTTCCCCTTTTTTTGTTTTAGTTTTGTCTTTTTTAACTAGTTTAAGGACTTTATCAGTTTTCTTCGAAGAAAGTATTTTCCTCGCACGAAATTCTGGTCCTAGAAGTTCCTCTGTATTTTGTGTAAGTTCTTCTCTGTTTCTTACAATATTTGAGGTTCTAATTTCATCAACCACAAGGATAGAATTACCAAAACCTCCAGGAGCATTAAAAACAGAACCTGCAGCTAGTCCAAAATTCTCTCCTGCATGAGAACCTCTGTTCCCATCTGAGATTACACTTCCTTTTTCTTCACCATTTACATAAACCTTTAGTTCATGCCCATCATGTGTAATTGCTAGATATTCCCACTGATTAACTTGAAAGGGGTCAGGTATTTGGAGTAAATGCCAGGCACCTTTTGCATCGGCATGATAAATATTGTATTTGCCTATCTCTCCCCAGCCCCAGGGGGCTTTTCCTGCAAATGGATAAAGTGATATGTTCTGATCAAAAGCTATAAGTGGAAAGGATGTCTCACTGCCAATCTCTTTAAGGTATTTAACTGCAAACTCTACTGAGAACTTCTGGGGAGGAGATTTAAAACCAGTGCCATTTGGGTCGCCATATTTATCAACTCTTCTATTTTCATAAGTGTTAGCAGTAGACCAGAAATATATTCCTTTTGAGTTTGGATTTAGTCCTGCTGTGTAGTTTATTTCCTCCCAACCAGGGTAGTAGATTAAGTGATTTCCATTTCCAGAGGCATCGAGGACATCACTATCTAAATGATAAAGACCAACTGTTCCGCTATCAGCATCTAGTTTTCCATTTGATGCTGACTTAGTAATAAAAGGAACATAAGGACCTGTTTCAGCAAAAATTACTTTTGCGTTTCCTGCTTCAAGGCGAACTGGAATTGTTGCCATTCCAGATATAACTTCACTTGTTGGCGGATTATTGGTTTCCTCATTTTTGAACTTTACTTTTACCGTTGTCCCGTCTGGCACCCCATGAGTTGAAACATCTACATTTACATCGCCAGCAAGCGAGGCATCTAAAACAACATCTGGCATAGAGGTATCAGCAAGAGGTACATCTGGCGCTTTTACCCCTGAAACACCTGTAATCTTTAGGTGGCTTTCAGAATAAGCAGGCTGATAAAAATTAAATAAAAATGTAAATGAAATTAATAAAGAAGTAAAAATTCTTTTTGCTTTAATAAATGCTTTCATATATTCCCCCTGCTTGTCCTTTAATAACAAAGATTGCAAGAATATTTAAGTTTCCGCAATCCGGGAAAAGTCTCTGATTTGGTTAAGAACTGTTTTTTTATTTTAAGAAATCTTTTGTTTTTTGAATTTTTACGTTTATAAAGAATGTGTTTTTAACTAAAAATGAGAAAAAGTTCTTCAAAATTTCTTTAGCTCTTTTTATTAATTTAATTTTTATATGAAGAAATATTTAGAAAATTAAATAGAAAGTGAAACCTAAGGTTTCAAAACTTCAACAGCCCCATAGTCAGGTCTTCGGGCTTTTATTAAAGCAACAGCAGTAGCAACTTGTGTGCCATTGTCATCAGTAATGGTAGCTGTGGTATGGATGTTATTTCCTTCTCTCCTGTCAATTCTTCCTTCACATGTATAGGATTGTCCAGCAAACACAGGAGCATTAAATTTTATATTTAACGTTCTTGTTAAACCATATTCACTATCTTCAAGTCCGCCGGTTTGGTGGGAATATGCCACACCACCTGCTACTGTGTCTAGGAGTGTAGCTGTCCATCCGCCATGTACACATCCATGCGGATTTAGTGCTGTCTCTTGTGGAGTTGCTTTAACGACTGCTTTTTCTTTATCAGCCATAATGCTTTCTGTAGCTATTCCTAGATGCCTATCAAATGAAGTTTTATACCCTTGTCTGCGAATGTCTCCAGCAGTTATAGGAGTAATTTGGTTTACTAACATAAGTTAATTCCTTTCTTTAATATATAACGCGACATAAATGCTAACGCATATTATGTCGCTATTTTGTGGCGAATCCTTAACGACATTCGGTTTTGTCCATCGACAAAACCTCATTTGTTTACTAAGTTAGGTTGCTGCGAACAGTGCTTATAATTATAAATCAGACTTCAGAAAAGAGTCAGAATCAATATTAGTGGTTTAATATACTGACAGTTTATAAAGAAATTGACAGAATTATAAATGTAAGTAACTTGTCAGGATATAGTAATCCTTTAAAAAGAGATTTTGAAGATGATTGAAGTAAAAAATTTAACAAAGTTAATTGATGGGAATGTAATAGTTAACGACATTTCATTTTCGGTTAGCAAGGGTGAAACCTTTGTTCTGCTTGGAACAAGCGGTTGCGGTAAAACCACTACATTAAAAATGATTAACAGACTAATTGAACCAACTTCAGGTGAAATATTTATTAACAATAAAAATGTAAGAGAAGAAATCCCCGAAAATCTTAGAAGAAATATTGGCTATGTGATTCAAAATGCAGGTTTATTTCCGCACTATAAAGTAGGAGAGAATATATCTATAGTGCCAAATCTCTTAAAATGGGAAAAAGAAAAAACAAAAAAGCGCGTATATGAATTAATGGAGCTTGTTGGTTTAGCACCAGATGAGTTTATAAATCGTTTTCCGCATGAATTGAGTGGAGGGCAGAAACAAAGAGTAGGCATAGCTAGAGCACTTGCCGTTGATTCTCCAATTATCTTATTGGATGAGCCTTTTGGAGCATTAGATCAAATTACGAGGACTCAAATTAGAAAAGAGTTTAAAAATCTGGAGTCATCCCTTTATAAAACAATAATTTTGGTTACGCATGATGTAATAGAAGCTCTTGAGCTTGCAGATAGAATTTGTTTGATGAATAAAGGTAAAATTGAGCAAATTGGCAAAGCTCATGAATTGATTTCTTCTCCTGCAAACATTTTTGTAAAGAGTTTTTTTGATCTGGTACAAGCTGAGGTTTCAGAAGCTTTTTTTAAATTAAAATCAGGAATTAAATAACACAATGGAGAGTTTTTTACAGTTTGTTATTTCTAACCAAAGAGAACTTGTTGATCAAATATTTGAACATATTGGCTTAACATTTACATCACTTATACTTTCATTAATTATTGGTATTCCTATTGGAATATTTTTAACTAGATATAAAAAACTTTCTGACTTTGTAATAGGAATAATCAGCATCATTCAAACAATTCCAAGTCTTGCATTGTTTGGTTTTCTTCTGCCATTTTTTGGAATTGGAGCAAAGCCAGCTATTATCGCACTGTTTCTATATGCACTGCTGCCAATTGTAAGAAACACATATGCAGGAATTGAAGGTGTTGAGGCATCTGTAAAAGAAGCTTCAAAAGGGATGGGAATGACAAACTTTCAAATACTTATAAAAGTTGAGTTACCTTTGGCAGCTCCAGTAATTTTTGCAGGAATAAGAACTGCAACTGTTTTGAATGTAGGTATTGCAACTATTGCTACATATATTGGCGCAGGAGGTTTGGGAAATTTTATTGCCAGTGGAATTGCATTAAATGATACAAATATGATTCTTGCAGGAGCAATACCTGCTGCATTATTGGCTGTATTCTTTGATTTTACACTTGGTACTTTGCAAAAATCTATCACCCAAATTATAAAACCTGTGTTGCTACTTTCAGGAATTTTTATATTTATATCAATAATATTTTTTCAAACATTTGACAGCCGTTCTTTTACGGTTGGATGTGTACCTGAATTCATGGAAAGGGCAGATGGATATAAAAGTTTAATAAAAGAGTATAGAATAAAAATTAAAACAAAAGAAATGGATTCACAGCTTATTTTTCAGGCTCTGAAGAATAAAGAGGTTGATGCCATTGTAGGAAATTCTACCGAAGGAAGGATAAACACTTACAAATTAAAAATATTAGAAGATGATAGAAATGTTTTTCCGCCTTATAGTGCCTGCCCTGTGATCAGAGGTGACACTTTAAGGAAATATCCGATTTTAAAAAATATCTTTTCGACAATAGAAGGAAAAATTACAAATAAAAGAATGTCAGAATTAAACTATCAGGCTGAATATAATAAAGTCCCTGTAAGAAAAGTAGCTTCTGATTTTTTGTCTGAATTAGGCTTAAGAACAAACATTCAGAAAAGTGGAAAGCCTGATATAGTAATCGGTTCGAAAAATTTTACAGAACAATTCATTCTCGCTGAAATACTCGCATTGCTTATTGAAAATAATACTGATTTAAATGTAGAAGTTAAAAAAGGTCTTGCCGGGACTAAAATATGTTTTGATAGTTTAAAAAAGGGAGAAATAGATATTTATCCTGAATATACTGGGACTGGTTTATTTGTAATTCTCAAACCAGGAAACAATAAAGAAATATCTTCAATAATTAATGATGAAAATAAACTCTATAATCTCATAAAGAGTGAATCTAAAAAACACTTTGATGTAGAGTGGTTACAGCCTCTAGGATTTAATAATACATGGGCTTTAATAATGAGAAAAGATGATACGGATAAATATAATATAAAAACCATTTCAGATTTAAAATTGTACTTAGAAAAAGAAATTTAGATTAAGTTTAAAATTATAAAACTTAAACATGGATCTCAAATTTTAGTACCTATGTTAAATTCTTATTGTTATGGATTTAGTTAAAGTATGTAAGATCAGTGAATTGCCATTAGGTCAGTCAAAATGTGTGCAGGTTTCCGGTAAGGAAATTGCTGTTTTTAATGTAAAAGGTAAATTTTATGCTCTAGATAATGCATGTATTCATGCTGGTGGATCATTGCATGATGGATTCTTAGATGAAGAAAAATGTCAGGTAACATGTGGTTGGCATGCGTGGGGTTATGATCTGGCTACAGGGAAATGTGTTACACACCCCAGGCAAGATGTTTTTACAGGTAGTTATTCTGTAAAAATTCAGGGTGATGAAGTATATATTGAAGTAAAATAGTTTCATGCACCTTGAGCAAATAAAAAAAACAGATCCTGAAGTTTATAAATTCATAGTTAAAGAGTTTGAGAGACAACAATCAAACATAGAACTTATTGCAAGTGAAAATTTCACAAGCCTTGCTGTTATGGAAGCCCAGGGCACTGTTCTAACAAATAAATATGTAGAAGGACTTCCTAAAAAAAGATATTATGGCGGCTGTGAATATTATGATGAAATTGAAAAACTGGCTATTGACAGAGCAAAGCAGCTTTTTGGTGCAGAGCATGTAAATGTACAGCCTCACAGTGGTGCACAGGCAAATTTTGCTGTGTTTCTGGCTGTGCTGACTCCCGGAGATACTATTTTAGGAATGTCTCTTGATCAGGGTGGGCATCTGACCCATGGTTCTAAAGCAAATGTTTCCGGTAAATGGTTTAAATCAGTTTTTTATGGTGTAGATGATAATGGTTTTATTGACTATGGCGAGTTAGAGAAAATTGCAGTAAAAGAAAAACCAAAACTAATCATTGCTGGTGCCAGTGCATATCCCAGGACCATTCACTTTGACAAGTTTAGAAATATTGCAGATAAAGTTGGTGCATATTTGCTTGCTGATATTGCTCATATTGCAGGTCCTGTTGCAGCAGGACTTCACCCAAGCCCATTTCCATATGCAGATTTTGTAACAAGCACTACTCAGAAAACGCTAAGAGGTCCAAGAGGCGGGCTTGTATTCTGCAAAGGACAATATTCAAAACAAATTGATTCTGCAGTATTTCCTGGCAGCCAGGGTTCTGCACTGATGCATGTAGTGGCTGCAAAAGCAGTAGCATTTAAAGAAGCTCTTGAGCCTGAGTTTAAAAATTACCAAAAAGCAGTTCTTGAAAATGCAAAAACACTTGCCAGCACTTTAATTCAAAATGGCATTGATATCGTAAGCGGTGGCACTGATAATCACCTTATGCTTCTTGATCTGAGAAAAGTTAATTTAACAGGAAAAGAAGCTGAAACAATGCTTGATTTGGTAAGAATTACCTGTAATAAAAATACAATTCCCAGAGATCCACAGTCACCTTTTATTACAAGCGGTATCAGGCTTGGTACGCCTGCAGTTACAACAAGAGGTATGAAAAACAAAGAAATGAAGATGATAGGTGAAATCATTGCTGATGTTCTGAAAAATCCAAATGATAACAAAGTAAAAGAAAAAACCATGAGTACTGTACAATCTTTGTGTAAGGATTTTCCTCTTTATGACCTTCAACTATCAACTAAGTAAGTACTTATACAATATTCAGGTAATTCAACTCATTGCTTTTATTATTGCGCTTGTTATTTCATATCTGCTTACCCCCTTGGTGCAAAGCAGAGCAATAAAACTTGGACTCCTGGATAAACCGCACAAAAGAAAAATTCATGATAAACCGACACCCAGACTTGGAGGGGTGTGTATCTTTGTAAGTTTATTCCTGACAACGATATTCTTTCTTGCAACATACTGGAAGTACAGGACAACAATGCCAGGTACTTTTACACTATTAGGGATTTTTTCAGGAGGGACAATTATTTTTTTTCTTGGACTTCTTGACGATATTGATCCGCTTCCAGCACTGGTTAAACTTTTCATGCAGTTTTTTGCAGCTTCAGTTGCATGGTTTCTTGGGATTAGAATAGTAAATCTTGCAAATCCTTTATATCATGCGAACTTTCATTATTTTAAACTTTCAGTTGGTGGTTCCATGATTCATATTGATCCATTGCTGAGTTTTATTATTACTTTGCTATGGATTGTGATTATTACAAATGCTGTAAATCTTATTGATGGCATGGATGGTCTTGCCACAGGGGTGTCTTTAATCAGTGCAATTGCTATATGGTCTGTATCTGTAGATTACAGAATTAACCAGCCTGGTGGCGCATTATTGGCAGCTACTTTGGCAGGTGCGCTGCTGGGATTTTTAAGGTGGAATTTTAATCCAGCGAGAATATTTTTGGGTGATTCCGGAGCATACCTGGTAGGATTTGTACTTTCTACACTTGCAGTTTCATGTGTTACAAAAAAAATTACAATAGCAGTTATTTCGCCAGTTCTTATTTTAATTTTTGCATTTCCAATAGGTGACATTTTGTTTGCTGTTGTCCGCAGACTATTAAGCGGTAAATCAATCCTGCAGCCTGATAAAGAACATTTACACCACAGGGTGCTTGCCTTTGGATTTTCACAAAAAATAGCATCTTATCTCTTATATATGCTTTCTGCTTGTCTCGGACTTGTTGCAAGTTATCTTATAAGTGCAAAATCATCAATCAGATTTTTAATTTTATTCGGATTCACAATAACGATAGCTTTATTTTATACCTATATCATTAACTGGAGACGACAGAAGTACCTCAGGGATATTTTTATAAAGGGCGAGAATGATTCATAGGTATGGGTTTCGCTTTTTTGTNNNNTTGTAAAAAATATCCGGCTATAGATTAATTAACGAAGTACTAGTAATTAGGATCTGTGCCT
Organism: Candidatus Melainabacteria bacterium SSGW_16; assembly: GCA_004769085.1. Lineage (GTDB taxonomy): Bacteria > Cyanobacteriota > Vampirovibrionia > 2-02-FULL-35-15 > 2-02-FULL-35-15 > SSGW-16. Next base: position 66,074 of record DUDS01000003.1, on the reverse strand, counting down.
GGATCAAGTCCACCCTGCTTAAATAAAAAATCATATGGAAACTGTTGAGGCAATCCAGGAGCAGGAAACTGATTTCCATATGGAAGGCTGTTTGGGAACTGATTCTGAGGCAGTACATTCCCATAAGGCTGAGCATTTTGTGGCAATGGCTGTAAAAATTGTTGCTGAGCCTGAGGAAACTGATTATAAATCCCCGGACTATTGGCGGGATTTTGTTTTAATATTGATGGGATTTTTACCTGGATAGGATTACCGTAACTGTCTTTTACTATTTCTCCTGTAGCTTCATTAATTAAATTACCAGTACTCAGATCAATAGTATAGCTTTGAGTTACCTGTGGATTTACCGATGGATTAATAGCAGGAACGTTTGGATTAACGGGGCTGATTCCTGTTCTTCTTACCAGATAAGTTACTCTTTCAATAAGGGTTTTATTTTTATTGTTTGCAATTTCTGCTCTGTTTAATATTCTTTGTTCAAGATTTTCAATTCTTTTTTGGAAAGTATACTCATTAAAAGTCTTACCAAATACTCTGTTTTCAATCTGACTTACTGCACCAATAACCCCAGTATTAAATGACTCATCATAAACTACCCTTGGTTCGTTGGTTGTAATATCACCTGCTTTAGTTTCTTCTTTTTGTTGTTTTTCAGGTGTTCCCTTCGCAGCAACTGATTCAGACGGTATAGAAATATCCTCGGTAGTCTTTGAGGTTAGAGCACCTGCTAGTTTTTGTAGTCTGTCATTAACAGTTAGAGTCGAATGTTTTGTTCCGAATACAAAATCTTCAAGCCTTCCAAGCCTGTCTTCAATTTTGTCAGCTGTATACTTCTCGTGAAAAACCTTATCTTCTAAATCCGATATTTTTTCTGTGGCTAGATCAACCTGAACTGTATTAGAGTTATCTTTTGATTCTTCAGGATAACAAGGAATTGTTAAATTTAAGGATAAAAAAATGACAATTAAAAACTTGGTGAAAAAAAATTGATAAGTAACGCTTGTTTTATATACTGCGTTTCCTACGTGCTTGTGCTCTTTTTCTTTTCTTTTTAACACTTGGTTTTTCGTAGTGCTCTCTTCTGCGGATTTCTGTTAATATTCCGGCTTTTTGCACCTTCTTTTTGAAACGTTTTAAAGCTGATTCCAGGCTTTCTCCATCTTCAATTCTGACTTCTGACAATTTAATCCTCCTTTTTATTATTTACCCATATCCCAAATAATTATATATCATGGGTTAAAAATAAAGATAAATGGCAAAGTAACTACATTCTTTAGTTGTTTTACCTAACGTGTTTCAGGGTTAATGTAATTATGCTCAGGTAAAAGGTAAAGTTCAATATATCCAGTATGGTCGTGATAATTGGTGCGCTTGCAGTTGCAGGATCCTTTTTAAAATACTGTAAAAGTATGGGAAAAATAGTCCCAAGTAATACTCCTGCTGTCATTGAACAGCATAAGGAAAATGCAACAACTAATCCTAAATACGGAGTGGAATGCTGATTCCAGGCAATTATTCCTGTAATAAATGCACATATTATACCGATAGTAAAACCAATTTTTAGTTCATGCACTATAAATTTTACTGAGTTTTTAAGTTCTACATCTCCTGTAACTAAACCTCTGACAATAATAGTTGCTGTCTGACCGCCGATATTTCCGGATAGTCCTGAGAGCAATGGCATAAAGGAAATCGCCATTGGTGCTGAGATAATTGTTTTATCGAATGAGGCTATTATTGCAGCAGCAGTAGCCTGACCGCACAATGTAATTAAAAGCCATGGAAGTCGTGCTTTTACTGCTGATGAGACTTTGCCGGAAATAAGTTCATCAGAAGGAAATGCGTTACTGATACCAGAACCCTGGTAAATATCTTCCGTAGTTTCCTTGCTTAGAATATCTACGACATCATCAATAGTAACTATCCCTTTTAAAGAATTCTGATCGTCAATGATTGGAATTGCAATTAAATCGTATTTTGAGATTGTTTTTGCAACTGTTTCCTGATCGTCTGTAACTTTACAGGTAATTATTTCTGTATTCATGTGATTTGCAACAAGATCATTTAGTGGTGCACAAATTAGATCCCTGAGACTTATTACACCAACAAGTTTGTTTTCATTGTCAACTACATAAAGATAGTAAATCTGTGCTTTATATTCTGCTGCCTGCCTTCTCACACAGTTAAATGCAAGGTGTACAGTCATATCCGAACGTAATTTTAAAAAATCAGTAGACATTATTCCACCTGCTGATTCATGGGGATAATTTATCAGTTCCTGGACATGAGCCTGTTGAACAGGATCAGGAAGAACTTTCAGGAGTTTTACTTTTTCTTCTTCTGGTAAACGTATTATTAAATCAGTAGCATCATCCACATCCATTTCAGAAATTATCTGTGCAACAGACTCAGCTCCTAAAAGTTCAAGCATGATTTTCTGCATTTCACTGTTAAATTCAGAGAAAACCTTTGCTGCATTTTCCAGCTCAAGTACCTTAAAAGATGATATTTTTTCTTCATCTTTAAGGTTTTCTATTATCGGGGCAAGATCCTGTGGATATAAATCATTTAAGAAATTTGTAAGTTCGTCTTTTTCACCGCTTCTTATCAGTGCGGTAACTTTTTGAATCAAGTTTGGTTTTTGCTTGACTGCCATTTTGGTTTAGATTTTTTAATTTCTTATACAACTTTTAATTAAATGAATCCTTATATCTTTTTATATCATAGAATAAATTTCTATTCACGACCAGCAGGATGTTTTGGAATGGTAACTTCTGTTGGTGACTTGCTTTCCTGTGCTGCTCTTTTGCTCATAAATGGGGATGTTCTTTCACGAGCGGTCTGCAAAACATCATCATCCATAAATAATAGTCCATTTGCTTTTGCTGCTGCAATTGCTGCTTTTTGTTCTTCGCTGTCGGGTTCTTTTACTATATATGGTATTAAACTGTCCAGATCAATAAATCTGTCTGCTACATCAATTAGTTTTGGTGATGTATTATTTCTAAAACCAGCTACCTCTACCCTTGCGCCTTTATAAGCAACTGCATTTACTGCATATGAAAAATCTTCATCACCGCTTACAAGGATTGCAGTCTCGTACTTTCCACATAAACCAAGCATATCAACTGCAATTTCAACATCAAGATTTGCTTTTTTTGTTCCATCAGGAAAAATCTTAAGTTCTTTTTGTACAACCCTGTATCCGTTTCTTCTCATCCAAAGTAAAAACCCCTGTTGTTTTGCTGCATTTTCATCCACGCCTGTATAGAAAAATGCTCTTAAAAGGGAACCGCCATGACAAAGGAGTTTTAGTAATTTTGCATAGTCAATTTCTATTCCAATTGTTCTTGCAGCATGAAAAAGATTATTGCCATCAATAAAGATTGCAATTCTTCCTCGTGAACTATCCCCTATGAAATTAAGAGGGCTTTCCATTTTTTATCTACTCCTTAAATAAGACTTATAATATATATATATTGTTTAAAACATAACTATCGTTGTTATATTTGCTCTAACCTTGGAAAAACCGGCTTTCCTTCTTTTACTTTATAAGTGGCTTTAGTTTTTGTCCAGCCAGCCTTTTCCCAACTTAATTCTTCATCTAGTCTATCATATCCGAGCTGTAGCATTATTTTATTTGCTGTTTCAGGTATGAAAGGACAAATCGTTAAACATATATTCCTCAAAATCTCTAAGGTTTCGTAAAGACAGCTTCTAGCCTTGCTAATTTCATTGTTTTTAATTAATTTCCAGGGTTCTAAATTATTAAATACCCTGTTTGTACTATCCACAAGCTCCCAGACTATATCCAAAGCATCTTTTAATTCAAGGTTATCCATTGCTTTTTCATAGTTTTTAATTGTTAAATTTGTTTTTTCAGCAAGATTCAGGGTTTCTCCTGCACTACTTTCATATTTAATTTCTCCATTAAAGTTTTTATTAACCAGATTAAGAGTTCTATTTAATAAATTTCCCAGATTATTTGCAAGATCTGAATTAATTCTGTTTATAAAACTTTGTCTTGAATAGTCCCCATCTTTTCCAAATGCAATTTCTTTTAAAAAATAAAATCTAACTGCATCAGTTCCAAATTCATTTATAAGCTCATAGGGATCAACTATATTTCCTGTAGTTTTTCCCATCTTTTCTCCATCTTTTGTTAAGAATCCATGACCAAATACTTTCTCAGGAAGAGGCAGCCCTGCTGACATTAACATACATGGCCAATAAACAGCATGAAACCTTAAAATATCCTTTCCTATAATATGAACAGAGCACGGCCAATAATTTTTAAGTGCATTTTCAATTGATGGGATATCAGAATCACCTAATAATCCAGATACATAACCAAGCAGTGCATCAAACCAGACGTATATAGTCTGAGTACTGTCAATAGGAAGCGATATTCCCCAGGGGACTGATCTTCTTGAAACCGGAAAATCTTTTAGTCCTTCTTTTATCCATCCAAGCACTTCATTCCTGCGATATGAAGGCTGTATGAAACCAGGATTCTGGTCCAGATGTTTTAAAAGTCTTTCTTCAAATTTAGATAATGGAAAAAAATAATTTTTTTCTTTATACTCCTGAGCTTTGGTTTTGTGTATAGGACAGATATTTCCTTCTAGTAAATCTTTTTCACTTTTAAAATCTTCACATGCTTCACAGTACAAACCTTCATAATCTGCTTCATAAATATCGCCGTTACTGTGAACCAGTTTAAAAAATTCCTGTACAATTTTTCCATGGTTGGCTGATGTTGTTCTGGAGAATTTGTCATATTTTATATTTAACAGTCTCCATAGTTCCTGAAATTTTCCTGCTATATAATCACAATGATCTTTTGGAGGCAGGTTTTTTTCTTTTGCAGATTTAAATATCTTCTGTCCATGCTCATCTGTACCTGTCAGAAAGCAGACATCATAGCCTTGTAGCCTTTTATATCTTGCTATGCAGTCACAGGCTATTGTTGTATATGCACTGCCTATGTGTGGCAGGTCGTTTACGTAATATAGAGGAGATGTGATATAGAAAGTTTTTTTTCTGGCAGCCACAAGCTACATTTTATCAGTGGGAAACAAAAATAGTTACTTAAAATATAGAACTTTTCTTTATAGGCTCGGCATATTGAAGCTGAGGTTCTTTTTCCATTATTTCAGTTCTTCTGCCCCAGAATGCATCTCTCAAAGCTCTTGCTTCTTTTGATTCTGCATTTATTGTGAAATTATTTGGTGCAAATACAAACACCCCCTGACCAACTCTTTGCTGGTGCCCTTCAAGTGCATGTGTTGCGCCTGACAGAAAATCAACTACTCTTTGTGACTGTTCTGAGTCAAGATACTGAAGATTTAATATTACTGATCTCCTGCATCTTAATTCTTCTACTATGTCTAATGCTTCATCAAATGATCTTGGTTCAATTACTACGACCTCACTTTGTGGCGTTATCGATGGATGCTGTATCACGTTTGTATTCTCCCTTGTTTTAATTTGATCAAAAATAATTTCTCTTTTGTTTGTTTTTTCTTGTTGCTTATTATTTGGACTAGGGGAAATAGTGCCTTGTTCCTCAATTTCCCATAATTTCTCAAAATCATCTGAATCATACACGTCAGAATCCTGATGTTTGCCATACCAGATACTTCTTAATCTATCTACCAGACTCAATTTATTACCCTCCTGCTTTCTATTTTTTTAAATTATTCTTCCTTAAATAAAATTCTTCCAATTCTTATCATTGTTGAACCACATTCTATTGCTAGTTTGTAGTCGTTACTCATTCCCATCGATAATTCATTCAGGCTTATACTATATTCTTCTTCCAGGTTGCTTTTTATGTCCTTTAGATTTAAAAAACACTTCCTGCTCTCGTCTGTATTTTCTGTCTTAGGTCCAATCGTCATTAATCCCTGAATATTTATATTTGGGAAACTGAGTAACTCTTTCATGGATTTTTTTAAATCGTCTTTATTAAATCCACCCTTTTGGGGTTCCTCAGTCAGATTCACCTGCAGCAAAATGTTTTGTGTAACTTCTTTTTGAACAGCAATTTTATTTATCGTTTTTGCAAGCTCAATAGAGTCGACAGAATGAATAAGAAAAAATCTACCTATAATAAATTTTGCCTTATTTTTTTGAAGCCTTCCTATGAAATGCCATCTGATTAAATTCTCAAGCTTTTGTCCTTGATAATCCTGTGACAGCTTTTCCAGGGCATCTTGTACATAACTTTCACCAAAGTCATATATTCCGAATGAACAAGCTTCAAATATCTGATCCCATTTTGCGTACTTGGTTACAGCAATAATCTTGACATTGTTACTACCTATTTGTTCCTTTATTTTTAATAGGTTTTCTTTAACGCTCACATTATTTTCTTCAATTTTTTTTTCATGCTTTAGTCAGTTTTGTGAAAACTCAGAACAAAAAATTTTCAGTAAAACCGTCTTATATGCCTGAAAAAAATATAATGCCTGTCAAAATCCTTCTGCAATATATAGAATTGCGGACTTTAGATAACTTGTCAAGAAAATATATTATCTGCTTTACATAAGTTATAACCATGATTGTTTGTTTGGTTCGGCCTGAACAGGAGTCAGGTAAGAAAAAAGTAAGTAAAGATAATTGAAAATGGCCGAAAATGGCCCAATTTCTAAATAATTGTAGCTTTGGGATTTTTAAAACATGGTTTTAAAATGCTTTTTAGTATCAACATTCTGTATTTAAAGCAGATATATTTTCTATAGGTTTTTAATGCTATAGGTTATTTTTTAAACAGTATTTTTGGAATTCTTCCTTTTGTAAAGGCTCTTCTTATAATATCTTCTTGGCTGAATGTTCGTGTTTCTTTTATTGCATCCTCAAATAAGCATTTTGATTTTTTGTATAAAAGATCAAGCACTTCTTCCTGAACATTTAATGTTTCTTCAATATTGTCAAGTTTATTTTTTAAGAGTTCAATCTGAACCCTTATATTTTCTGTGCTCATTTTTACCCCTGTTGACATTTATTTATCAGTTTAAAAATCTGACTCCTGGATAAATCTTTCTTCCTCTTCTCTTATGAAGTCGAGTTTTTTGCAAATGTTAGTAAGTGACAATGCTCTATCACTTACTGCTTCATAGTCTTTTGTAAGTTGTGCTGCTTTCATCTGATAGATAAGCAGTTCAGCTTCTGACAAAAGATCTTCTTTTATTTCTCTTATGCACATGATTTCTAAAAGTTATTTTCCCTGTAATTATGTGTATGTAAACTCATCCAATAACTTGGGTAAAGAAAAGGGGTAGCCCTTAAAAATTAAATCCAGTACTGCATGTTTTTCTAATTTAAAATCTGATAAATCTGTGTTTTTAAGCTGGAATCAGATATTTGCAGGACTTACGCAGAGTTAGTAGGTTTAAAACTGGCTGTTTAACCGCACAAGTATTTTTTTGCTCCTTGTCACTACGCTCTGGTGTCGCAAAAATAATACTTATGCTGACGCGCCAGTTTAGTTCGTATGACATGTGCGTAAGTCCTAATTTGATATCATTACTATTGGTTAATAAAATTGTGGAGTTAAAAATGGTTACTATCTAGCCAACTAAATATCTAGAAATAAGCTATTTACGAGGTAAGATTTTAACCGATTTATTCGGTAAAATCTTGATTGTGATTGAAGAAGCACCAAATAAGTGTACTTTGCAAAGCCCGACAAGCGACAAAGGAGCAAGGAGGGCGGTGGGGAGAAACAAAAAATGACAAAGGTATATTACGATAAAGATGCAGATTTTAATCTTATTAAAAATAAAACAATAGCTGTAATTGGTTATGGAAGTCAGGGTCATGCACATGCACTGAATCTAAGAGATTCTGGTGTAAAAAGAGTAATTATAGGACTGTATGAAGGTGCAAAAAGCTCAGGCAAAGCAAAAGAAGATGGTTTTGATGTCTTATCCGTAAGTGAAGCAAGCAAACAGGCAGATATCATAATGATTCTTTTGCCGGATGAAAAACACAAGTCTGTTTATGAAAAAGAAATTAAGCCAAATCTTACAAAAAACAAAAATTTAATGGTTGCACATGGATTTAGTCTGCATTTTGGTCAGATTGTGCCGCCGCAGGATATTGATGTATTTATGGTGGCTCCAAAAGGTCCTGGTCACAGAGTCAGGGAAACATTTAAGGAAGGACATGGAGTTCCGGGGCTTATTGCAATTTACCAGAATGCATCAGGCAAAGCAAAGGATATTGCGCTTGCTTATGCAAAAGGCATTGGCGCTACAAGAGCAGGTGTGCTTGAGACTACATTTAAGGAAGAAACTGAAACTGATTTATTTGGTGAACAGGCAGTACTTTGTGGCGGACTTACCAGCCTTATTAAAGCAGGTTATGAAACACTGGTTGAAGCTGGGTATCAGCCAGAGATGGCATATTTTGAATGTTTGCACGAGGTAAAACTGATTGTGGATTTAATTTATCAGGGTGGGCTGGCTAAGATGAGAGATTCTATTTCAAATACAGCTGAGTTTGGCGACTATACAAGAGGTCCCAGAATAATTAATGAACATACAAAAGCTGCCATGAAAAAAATACTACAGGAAATACAAAGCGGGCAGTTTGCAAAAGAATGGATCCTTGAAAATGAAGCAGGTCAGCCTGCATTTAAAGCAATGAGAAAGCAGGAAGCACTGCATTCTATAGAAGCTGTAGGGAAGGAATTAAGAAGCAAAATGAGTTTCTTAAATCCTGTAAGAGAAGTTAAATCTTCTGAAGAAAAGAAAAAACAAGCTCTGTGTTAAAAAGAATAGTTTTTGCAAGACTTGGCGGAATTGGGGATGTAATTCACACTCTTCCACTGGTATCTTATCTTAGAAAAAAATATGAACAGGCAAGCATAGAATATATTACTTCTCAAAATGTTGCAGAGCTTTTACGAAACTGTGCTCCGTATATAGATAAGCTGTGGGAATATGATAAGAAAAATAAAAATAATCACACTTTCTTTAGTAAATTCCTAGAATCAGGAAAAATATTTTATTTTTTTAATCTACATCCAAGCTTAAGATTTCTTTTATCAAATATTTTTTGTGTAAGATCAAAAAGATTTTATCAGTATAAAAAAGATAATAAGATTCATGCGGTTGTTAATTTTGCAAGGACATATGATTCGGAAATTTCAGGACTGAATTTAGCTACTAAAACACTTTTTGTTCATGAATGTGAAGAGCTTTTAAGGATGTATGGTTTAAAAAGGAATAAATATATTTGTTTTGTTATAGGTGTTGGCAAAGAAAGACCCAACAGAGGATGGCCTTATGAAAGATGGGTGATGCTGGCTAAGAAGTTCTTAAATCAGAACAAAGATTACCAGATATTATTTCTGGGTGGCGAAGATGAAAAAGAAATATTTAATGCTACTTATTCTGGTCTTGAGAATTCAATGCCTGGACTTGATAATAGGGCTGTAAACCTTATAGGAAAATTAAATTTATCTGATGTTACAAAAATTATTTCAGGATCTGAATGTCTGGTATCCTGCGATACAGGCTTACTCCATATTGCATCAGCGCTTTCTGTGAAAGTTATAGGACTATATGGTCCTACCTCGCATCTTAGAAGTGGACCTTATACTTCTGGTTATGATATTTTGACTCCTAAAAGTTGTCTTTGCAGTAAGGCATTTTTTCAGAAAAAGAAATGCAATAATAAAAATGGTTCTTATGGTATTTGCATGGAAGATATTCATGTCGATGATGTATTGGAAAAAATCACCTCTTTAAGACAATATTCTTTAACAATGCAGTAGCTCTGAAAATAATTACTCAGGTGCTTTGTAAAAGTCGAAATATAACTTTCAGTAAGGAAAGATTTTGATGATTTACTCGGCAAAATCTGTAGAATGTTATAAATAGCAGACTGGGAGTACTTTGCAAAGCCCGACAAGCGACGAAGGAGCAAGGAGGGCGGTGAGTAAATTACCTTTGAAAGATAATCAGAGTCTTTATAATTTGTATGACTTTCTTTGTTGATTTAAAGATACTTACCGTTAGCCGTTTATAATGCTATTATATTTTGTTATGAAATTATCACTTAAAAATGGTTTACTGCTTGGTTTATTGATTGGGCTTGCATCTGCAGTTTTGTATACTCCCAAATCAGGTAAGGAGCTGAGAGAAGAGTTAAAGGGTAAGGTAGACAAGGTACCTTTTCATTTTTTTAATTTTCTTGAGAGTCTGATTGATTTAACTTTATCTGTTCTGGATTTTGCAAAATCAGCTTTTCAGGAGCAGAGAGAAAGACTTTCAAGTGCTCTTTCCACGGGTATTGCTGCAGCCAGGGTAAAAGCTGACGAACTTAAAAAATATGCAAACTCTGGTCAGTCTGTGAAGTAAAAAACTTAAAATGGTTGATTTAAATTTACTCTTGGTTTTTTCATTTGTGATTTTTACTCTTTTATTTTTTTGTTTTTTTGTTGTAATGATACCTGTGGTTTATCAGCTTGTTAAAGCATTGAGTTCTTTACAGAGGCTTATGGATACAGTCTCTGATTTTGAACCTGAAGTAAAAGAGGTCAAAGAAAGTATTCGTAATGTTAAGAATCTTTTCAGTAAAAGTAGCTCATCTATAAGGACTAATTTAAATGAAGCAAGTATTATGACTGTTTCTGTAGCTCATGGGGTTTTAACAGGTGTTAAGGAATATTTTTCTTCTTGCAAAACAGTCGAAAACAGTTACAATGGTAAGAAAGATAGTGGGTAAAAAAGTTTAGTTATGTCAAAAGGTGAAGGAAGTTTTTTTAAGTTTGTTGCGGGGATTATATCTGGTTTGATATCAGGTATAGTGGTTGGTCTTTTAATTGCGCCAAAGCCTGGTCAGGAGCTTAGAAAGGATATTCTTGACAAGTCAAAAGAGTTAAAAGATTTGACAAAAGGTAAATTGCATGAACTGGAAGAAATGAGTAAAGGTCAGGCAACAAAAGTTGCAACAACTTTCCAGGAAAAGGCAACAAGAATTAGTTCTAAACTGGATGAACTGGCTAAACGAGGCAGTGAAATCCTTGTTCAGGAAGAAATCCAGTAAGTTGAGTAAATTGTTGTTTAAAAAGTTTTTTTTAGTTTTTATATTGCTTTCTCCTGTCCTAAATGTTTTTGCCCAGGATTGTAATTTCCCTATAAAGGAACCTCCTGAAGCAAAAAATATTGAACAAAATGTACCTACGAAGATAAATATTAAAAACTACCCAAACTTTCCAAAAGTAGATGTTAGTAAAATTCCTCCTGAAACAGCTATAGATTCAAGACTAAGGATATCTCTGGATACAACTATAAATACAAAAGTTTCAAAAGTGGGAGATTATTTTAAGGCACATGTTTTAGAAGATTTTTACCTTCCTCTTGAACCGCCGGTATTAATAATTCCAAAAGGCTCCTGGGTTAGAGGAAGGATAAGTTTTATTAAACGACCAGCATTTTTTATAATGTCCAGTACAGTGAACTTAAAACTTTACCAAATTGTAACTCCTTACGGTGATGTATCTACTCTGAACACTGAAGTTGCATTACAAAAAGGTTTTTTTGATAGCAATGGGATCGTAGAGCCACTTGAGCAGAATGAAAAAAATATTAATCAGGAATCATTAGATCAGGCTGTCATAGTAGATAAAATTGATTCAAAGCTTATTCCGTTTCTGATTTCAGGGACACTTAAAGCTCTGACAGTTCAAAATGAAGAGAACATATATAATCCTGGTCAGGAATTGCAGATTATTCTTAAAAAGAAACTTAAGTTTGATAGATCATAGATTAGATTTGATTTTTCCTGTAATAGTTCCTGCATAATTTTTTATAATACCTTTTGAAACCTCTTCAAGTATTGAATCTTTAATATTTTTTTTTGACAACCACCCAAGTTTTTCCAGCAGTTTAAGTATTATAAATGATCTGATTCTTGGGGACCCATCTGCTATTTTTACTATTGCACAGTTTCCTTTAAATGCAACAACTATTATTCCTTCAGCTCCTACTTTTGATATCAGTTTTTTGTCTGATGCCACAATTATTTCGCTGTCTATCTGTCCTTTACTGCCCATATAATATGGATAGTTTTTCATTGATCTAACAATTCCCTGGAAAGATTTTTCTTTGGTAAAGTTTGAAAATATAACTGCAATATTTTTTGCCGGGAGTGCAAATGTTGGCACGCCACAGCCGTCTACCCCGGTTTTTATATCTTGTGTTTCTGATAAAGTGCTAATCGTATTTAAAATTAACTTTTGAAGGGGGTGATTTGTGGTTAGATATGTTTTTGTATTCCATTTATTTTGTTTGCATACATACAGCATGCCCAAATGTTTTCCGGAGCAATTATTATGGAGGGCACAAGGTCTTTCTTCTTCTAGGATTAATTTATTTCTTTCTTTTTCATCGAATGGGTAATGAATACCACATTTCAGATCAGACACTTTTAGATCAAACCTTCTCATGAAATTTTCCAGTACTTTTATGTGTTCTTTTGAACCTGAGTGAGAACCACATATAACAGCCATTTCGTCTTCTCTTATACTCCTATCAGCTAGTGGTATTGCTTGGATGGGTTTTGCACATGATCTTAGAAAGACATGGTCATTAGGATTACCTCTTTTATAAAGCATATTTTTATCCTGATTTAAGACAAAAACCCATCCATAATGTAAAGTTTCAATACCATTATTTCTTGTTGTATATGCTAGAAGATCAGGTTTTGGTTTATTTGGATTTGGCATATGAAATATAATAGTTATTGTTTGCTATATCGTAGAATGAATAAGAACTTTTGCAATTACTCAGCTACTACAATAATCTATCAGCAAGCAGTCAACATGAAAAGATTTTGACGATTCATTCGGCAAAATCTGTATAATATTACAAGTGGCAGACCATGAGCACTTTGCAAAGCCGACAAGCGAAGAATGAGCGAGGAAGGCGGTGAGTAATTAAGAACTTTTTAATTTGTATTCAGTTAATTATATTTTTTCTGGTTACCTGTACCGAGGTATTTTCATTTGATCCACAAAGTGCCTCGTTTTCTGTTAATGCTGAATCAAAAGATATAAACACAATAACTGAAGTCCAGAAGATTAACCAGAGTCTGGACAGGCTTGAGAGAGACTGGAATCAGCACGATATGAATAAAGTTCTTTCTTATTATTTGCAGGACTTTGTTAATGGTGATGGTTTGGGTCTTGATTCTGTTAAAAGCCTTACCCAGGAATTGTGGGATGCCTATCCTGATATAAAGAGTAAAACTCAGGAAAGAACAGTAAGAGTATATGGTGACTATGCCACAGTTGAAAGCCTGGATCATTATTATGGAGAATCAACAAAAGTCAGACCCGAAGTCGGTTCAAAAGGAATTTTAAAAGCTGTATCTGTTGGAAATCTCTTTCTTAAAAAATTAGGCCCGAGCTGGAAGATTACAAGTGATAAAACATTATTTGAAAAAGTAAGTATTGGATATGGTATTGGCTCAGAGCTGGTTGATCAGGGAAAGATAAAACTTTCTGCCCCTGAACAGGTTGCAAGCGGTCAACAATATACTGCCAGCATTGATTTTGATTTGGCAGATGAAATTAAACCAGTTGCAGCCATAAGCAAAGAAGTTTTAATTTATCCTCACAGCTCTCAGGAAGATAAATTCAGACTGGTAAATGAATTAAATCTGGAGAAGTTTCTGACTGCAAATAAAATAAATAAAAACGAGCTTGTTACAGCAACAATAGGTCTTACAGGAGGAGCATTAAAACCAAGACTCCTTGGGCTGGTATTTTTGACAAGAAGAATAAATGTTATACCTGTTTCTGAGGTTATGTCTGAAGTAAGTATAATTAAATCACCTGCTCGTTCTGCACTTATAAAGGAAGTGGATTTCCTTGATGTTTATGGCAGTATTCAGAAAGAAGAGCAGGAAAAAGAAAAAGAAATCGAAAAGCATAACAATATAGAAAATGAACTTCTACAAGATTCAGAGTAAACTCTCCTTCCTAAAAAAGAAAAAGGTTGCACTGGCAGTCTCAGGTGGTGCTGATTCAATGGTGCTTCTGCATTTATTTGATTCTATTGGATTAAAGCTAGGTTTTGAACTTTATGTTTTGCACTATAACCATAAATGGAGGAAGGAATCAATAAAAGATTTAAAGTTAGTAAAAAATTACTGCCTTAAAAACAAAATCAGTTTTATTTATGGTGAAGCCAGAGGAAAAGTAATTAAAAGTGAAGAGAATGCAAGAAATGAAAGATACAATTTCTTTAAAAAACATGCTTTAAAAAATAAGCTTGACTTTGTCTGTACTGCACATCATAAAGATGATCAAGTTGAAACTATTCTTTTCAGACTTATAAGGGGTACAGGGACAAATGGTCTTTTACCTATTAAAGAAGTCAGTCATCTTATTTCTCATACTGTAATTTATAGACCTTTCCTTCAGTTTACCCGTGAAGAAATCAGGCAATATGCAAAGAAACACCATGTTTCATTTATAGAAGACAAAACCAACCTAGATCTGAAGTTCAGCAGAAATTTAATCAGATTAAATATTGTTCCAAACATGAAAAAAATCAATAAAAACTATACGAATAATATTTTACTTTTTTCTAATCTTGTTTATAGTCAGAACGTTGAGCTAGATAATTATTTCAGCAGAGTGCTTTGTGAAATCAGAACTGACAAGAAGAAAGAAATATTTCCTGTAGTGATGAGCAGAACAAAACTTGTTTTACATGGGTATAATTTTCTTGTTCCTTTTCTGTACTGGCTTTTAAGTAATATTGGTGTAAGGGGAAATCTAAAGAAGATTGATTCTGTGATTTATGCTATTAACAATTATGGGAAACTTGATTTGGATAGTAAATGTATTCTTGAGGTGAATAATGATTCAGTAGCTCTTAGACAGAAAAGTCAGGAGAAGAAAATTAAACATAATCCAAAAAAGGACCTGAAGCTTAAAATAAATACAAAACCCTGTAAAGTCACTTTTGATAATAAGAACGTATTGGTAATAACTCCTTTTTTATCCAAGAAATTCTTAACAAAATATCCTTTGGATGTTGAAAATAGAGCCTTTGTTGATCTGTCAAGGTTTTTACAAAAGAGCCTTACAATCAGATATAGAAAACCACATGACATTTTTCAGCCATTGGGTTCATTAAATACTCTTAAGCTAAAGAATTTTTTAATTAACAGGAAAATATCTAGAGACCAAAGATATGAATTACCGCTTCTTTGTTCTGATAAGGAGGTTTTATGGGTTCCTGGGCATGCTTTGAGTGAAAGAATAAGGGTAAAAACAATTCCTACTCATAAACTTGAACTTAAACGGAATTATGGTTAAATTCTCAGAAAGTAAAATTTAAACCATGAAACAAAAAAAATTAAAAGTTCTATATTCTGAATCAAAAATCAAGTCAAGAGTTAAATCTCTTGCAAAGGAAATAGTACAGGACTATTCTAAAAGAAAAAGCAATAAATCAGTGGTTATTATTTCAGTATTAAAGGGTGCATTTATTTTTACTGCGGATTTAATCAGGGAAATCAAACTTCCGATACAGCTTGAGTTTGTAAGAATTTCAAGTTATGGATCAGGGACAATATCAAGCGGGAAAATCGATGCACCATTGTTAATGCTGCCTGATCTTACTGGAAGAGATATTTTGATAATAGAAGATATTGTTGACAGTGGAAGGACAATAGGTTTTTTAAAAGAATATATAAGAGATCAGTTCAAGCCAAGAAGTCTTAAAGTTGCAAGTCTCTTGAATAAAAAGTCACGAAGAGAAATTGATATTCTTGCTGACTATGTAGGATTTGAAGTTGATGATTATTTCCTTGTAGGATACGGTCTTGATAGCGCTGAGGATTTCAGACATTTACCTTATCTTGCAATATATGAATAAATTTTACTGGTTACAAAACAAATATTAGTGGTATAGATACCTTGGGATAATTCTGGTTTAACCGGCTTAAAACCTTAATTTATGCTAAGATTATGAGTGAAATGAAAATGAAAAAATTCAGCACAACGATTCCTTTTGTAATCTTATTTATGCTTCTTAGCCTCTTTGTAATTACCATTGTGGCTAAGAAAGAAAGAAACGATATTCTTACTTATAGTGAGTTTTTAAGGCTTGCTCTTCCGGAAGAAGGTGAGTCTCCGATAAAAAAAGTTGTTTTAACAAATGATACTGATAATGCAGTTGTTATTTTCAGGAATGACAGTGAAAAAATTGTACGAGTACCAAACTCTGATGGAAAATCATTAAAAGACCTTGCGGATAACCTTGCAAAAAGATTTATTGAAGTAGAAGTTCGTCCTCCAAGCGGTAGTAACTTCTGGTTGAGCTTTTTAACATCGATTTTTGTGCCTGTTCTTTTTTTAATAATGCTGATTTTTATGATTAGAAGTGCTCAGGCAGGTGGTTCGCAGGCTATGAGTTTTGGTAAAAGCAGAGCCAAGCTTCAACATGATTCAAAAGTAAAAATTACATTTGCAGATGTCGCAGGTATAGATGAATCAAAACAGGAACTTCAGGAAGTCGTTGATTTTTTAAAGAACAGTGAAAAATATCAGGCTATTGGCGCAAGGGTCCCAAAGGGGGTTTTACTTGTAGGTGCACCCGGTACTGGTAAAACACTTCTGGCTAAAGCTGTAGCTGGTGAAGCAGCAGTGCCGTTCTTTAGTATAAGTGGTTCAGATTTTGTCGAAATGTTTGTTGGTGTTGGTGCATCAAGAGTCAGAGATTTGTTTGAGCAAGCAAAGAAAAATTCTCCATGTATTGTTTTTGTTGATGAACTTGATGCAGTAGGGAGACAACGGGGAGCAGGTTTAGGTGGTGGACACGATGAAAGGGAGCAAACATTAAATCAGTTACTTGTTGAGATGGATGGCTTTGAAGCTACAAGCGGTATTATTGTCCTTGCTGCTACTAACAGACCGGATATTTTGGATACTGCCTTATTAAGACCCGGAAGATTTGACAGGCAGATTGTTATTGACAGACCTGATATTGGTGGCAGGGAAGCTATATTAAAAGTACATGCAAAAGGGAAACCTCTTGCTCATGATGTTGAGTTAAAAGTGCTTGCCAGAAGAACACCTGGTTTTACAGGTGCTGATCTTTCAAATTTACTTAATGAAGGCGCTTTGCTTGCAGCCAGGAAAAACAAAAGAGAAATATTCATGGAGGACCTTGAGCAGGCAATAGACAAAGTTTTAGCCGGACCTGAACGAAAAAGCAGAATAATCACAGCAAAGGATAAAGAAGTTACCGCATATCATGAGGTAGGACATGCCCTGGTGGCATTTTATGAAAAAGATTCTGATCCTCTTCACAAAGTCACGATTATTCCCCGTGGTATGGCACTTGGGATGACCATGACATTACCAGAAGAAGATCACCTGAATCTGTCTAAATCACAGCTCCTTGCCCGTATTAAAGTGCTTCTTGGCGGAAGAATCGCAGAAGAAATTGTTTTTGGTGATATAACCACAGGTGCACAGAATGATCTTCAGAAAGCAACCGAACTTTTGAGAAAAATGGTTACTCAGTTTGGCATGAGTGAAAAGCTTGGTCCTATGACATTTGGGCAGACAAATGAACATGTATTCTTAGGACGTGATTTTGGTCATGTCAGGGATTACAGTGAAGAAATTGCTACTCAGATTGATTCTGAAATGAAAAGAATAATAAACCATCTTTATGATGAATGCAAAAAACTACTTACTGAGAAAAGAAAACACATGGATGCACTTATGCAGGTTCTCCTGGATAAAGAAACAATTGAAAAAGATGAATTTAAAGAAATAGTTGAAAAAGTCGATACCGGCACTTTTACATTTGAACCCAGAAAAAATAGCACTAAAAAAGAGAGTGAGATTAGTACTAATGGATCTTCGGCTCAGGATCCATCTGTTATAAATAAGTTGTAAAATTTTTAAAAGAGTGTCATTCTGGTTTATCTCCAGTCACCAATAAGATTAAATACAGACCAGAATAATGGGTGGCTGTACTGAGGATTTTCTTTTAATGCAAGCTGTGCTTTTCTGAGTGATTCAGCTTTGTTCTGACCGCTTTTAAGATTTTGATAAAAGTTCTGCATTATTACTTTTGTAGCTTCATCATGAGCCTTCCATAAACTAGCCAGAATTGTATTTGCACCGGCTACCCTGAAAGCTGTTGCCAGGCTTCCTACAATATCATCTGGCTCACCTGATAAACTGCCAAGTGTTCCTGTATCACAACCACTTAAAACTACGAGTTTGCAGTTGCTTAGATTCAAATCATAAATGTCTTTAAGGAATATTTTTGTCTGTGTAGGTGATTTACTGTTTTGCTTTTTCCCGGAAACGAGATAACTGGACTGTATGTTTTTACTGTCAAGATATCCATGTGTGGCCAGGTGAAGTATATCAGCTTTTTTTGAAACCTCATTGATGAGTGGTATGTTAAATGATCTTTGTACAAGACTTGTAACAGTTTTACTGAATAGCTTTGTGATAATTTCTGCTTCTTTGTTTGCACCATTTAATGAGCCATCTGGATTTGCAAAAACAGTTATTAATGATTTATTATTCAGAGCAGTTGAGGAGTTTTTACTTACAGCTATTACGCTGTCCAGGTATGTAATAGATTTGTCTGCAATGAGGAATTTCAGATTGTCATCCTCGGTGAGTTTTGCCAGAGACTGGAATGGCAGATATCTGAGCCACCCATTTGCAATAATTGCAATATTCTTCTTTCCTGTAATATCTCTTTCAACTGGCTCTATAAGAGCATTGTAGAGAAAGACACTTTTTAATTTTAATGGTCTGATTTCTTTTTTATAGAGGTTTGTATTATTAGCTTTCCAGCTCAGAATAGGTGTTACTCTGCCGGTCAACTTAATTTTTTCAATTTCTTTTTCAAATAGCTGTCTGTAAGCCTGTACTTCCCTGTTTAAAATATCTTTTGTAATATTTTTATTTATTCTTGTTTTTAAGTTTTTATTGTCTACTGCAAATATTATTAGTCCTTCTTCTGTAGGGACATACTGAAGGATAATTGAATCATCAGGAATGTTTGGCTGTATTGCAGCGAGATCAAATGGTTTTTGGCTAAAAAGATTTTTCAGCTGAGGTTTATATTTAAGTAAATTATTTAATAATTCAAATGTCTTTGATTTTGATTCTGCACTTGCTGAAGCAAGGAGTTTTTGGTACTGTGCAAGTTTTTTCTGATCAGGTTTGTGCTTTTGATTTTCAACACTGAGCAGTTTTTCAAGCTCATCAACTTTTGACTTTAATGTTTCTGATCTTTTCAATGCATCAAGAAGTTCGACATTGTCCTTTGCATTATCCAGTGCAAGCATAATTAAATCTGCCTGGTCTTTAATTTGTTTTGTTTCTTCAATAGTAGAGATAATTTTGGCTGGATCCTTTATTTCATTGATTCTTGGTTCTGAAATCTCTTCTTTTTTTGTGCCTTCAGTAGAGCTTAATAAGTACTGTGTAAGATTGTGAACATTCTGTACAATGCTTGGGTCTTCTATAAGTTCTGTAGTTCCTTGTGTAACAGAAGTGACTGGCTTATCAGCAGGTTTATTTTGATCGTGTGTCTGAGTATCTTTTGGAAGGTTTACTGTATCCTGCTGAACTGGCTTTACAGGGCTAGAAGCAACAGTAGTACTAAGATCAATAAAACCTCCTCCTGACATTGCTGAAGTGTCTGCCTGTGCATCTTTTTCTGACTGGTCTGTGGTTGTTGTGTCTGATAAATCAGTTTCTGTTATCGGTTCAAGACTTACGGTTTTTATATTACTGGATCTTCCTTCTGAATTTGAGACTGCAAAGCTAAGTGAATCAGAAGTAATACCATCAGGCAAATTAATTACAATTTCATTGTTATCTGCGTAGGATATTTCCACCTGTCTGCCTATAACTGATCCATCGCTGTTTTCAAGCAAGGTAACAATGTTATTCAATGGATTTGGATCGAACATTGAACCTTTAATTGTTACTGTTTTGCTTAACTGATCAAACTCCACAGAAAAAATTCCCGGTGAGTATGGATCCGGATTAAAATAATCAGAGCTTGTTGTTTTATTTGAAGAATTAAGAATAGTAAAAGGGATTTCAGATTGTCCATAAGGGGTGCTTATTATAATTGGATAAGTGCCTGGCTGAATATCCTGGTTCACAGAAATTGTTAAATCAACTACTGATCCGTCATTTGTTGGTCTTGAAGAGATTATTAAAAGTTGTTCGCTTAGTGCTGCAATAAAAGGGCTTGTAAGATTCTTTCCATACATCCTAGCAAGAATAGTGTCCCCCGGATATGCAATATTTGGTTCAATGTTTTCAACCTGTGGAGAACCAGATGGTATTACCTGAAATGGAAAAGTAGTTTCAACGCCATATTCATTTCTTAGTATAAGGTTTTTGGGGCCAAGTGCTGTTGGACTTGCAGAAAGTTGGATTGTAAGTGATTTATTTGCTTTGTCTTTTTTTAAAATTACTGCAAAAATATCTCCGTCAACACCTACTATACTGGGAAGGTTTTCACCGGTTACTATGACTGTTGTTGTTTGTCCCTGAGGGATAAATTGGGGAGTAATACTGTAAATTAAAGGTGGATTGTGAGATTCATCGTGATGGGATTTCGCAGCAGGTAAGAAAAATAATAAACATAGAAATATAGCTAGTGCAGCAAATATTTTTTTAATTGTTTTATGATTTTCCAAAAACAAGGACTCCGTGAACAAGCAAATCTTTTGATGCTTTTTCCTGTCCAACAAGGAAGCCAACACCTGATCTAGGATAAAGGTAATATAATCCAAGGTACTCCTTATTATCAGGGTCTTCAATAAAATCTTTTTCATCAACAGGCTCACCATAAACCGAAATCATTTTATCAATCGAATCACCAACATTTACACCTATATCTTCTACTATATTTTTAGGATTGAATGATATGATCCCTGTCACTTTATCCTGCTTATCATCAAAAAAGACTTCAAACAGGTCCTCATAGGTTCCATTACCTTTAGGAGTGCCATAAATCCATATTTTCCCATTGTTTCTTATTTCTACGGGATTTTTTAATAATTCCCTTATTTGTCTGGAACTTGCCCCGATTTTAATATTTGCAAGACTAGTGAATGATTTTTGTATTTTCTGGGTGATTTGCTTAACCTTATCTGCTTCATTTGTATCTATTACCCAGCTTCCACGGAAATTACTGTCTACTATGCTGTAAAGAAGATTTCTGGCATATGTTACGACTGTCTGTGTTGATGCTGATTTATGCGAGTATGCAAAAGCAGAATTAAAGCTCAGACATATAAGTAACAAAACTATACACAACGAATTAGTTAATTCATTAAATGCAGGTTTGCCCATTTTAATGGTTTTCCTTTTCATAAGCAGCTTTTAAATCCTGAGCATCAATTAAACCTCTTAAAAGTGAAACACAAACCACTTCATTTCGTGGATTAACTTTTTTAGCAGCGCTGTTAATTCCAAGTTTATCGTATATAGAGTATAGGTGATATTGAATAGTTTTATTGCTCATGTAAAGTTTTTCTGCAATCCAGTCATTTGTTTTTCCAATACTAACCGCAAGTAAAATTTGCTGCTGAATATCTGTAAGCTGTGTGGATTTTTTATTCAGGTTCAGTCTCCATACTACCTGCTGAACATCAGGGTGCAGCCATACTTCACCCGAGTGAACCTGTTTTATAGCCTGGGTAAACTGTTCCTGACTGGCAGTTTTTAAAACATATGCAAATGCTCTGTCAACTGGTACAGTCTGTCTGATTTTCCTGACATAAACTTCATCACCATAGTTTGAATAAATTACAATACCTGTTTGTGGAAGGCTGCTAATGATTTTTTGTGTAGCTTCAATACCATCCAGTTCTTGCATAGCTATGTCCATAATTACAAGCGATGGTTTGTTCTTTAAACTTAACTCAACTGCTTTAGAACCATTTTCAGCTTCTAAGATATTACAGTTTGGGAAGTTTTCTTTTAAGATGTTTTTACTGAAGGCCCTTATTGGCGGGTGATCATCAGCAATTACAAAAGTATCCTGTGTGACTGTTTCTAGCATAGTCTAATTCTAATATACTGAACATACCCGCTGGCTACTGGCTAAATTCCTAGTATTTTTATAGGATCTGTATTTTTGTATGACTTAGAAAGCAAAAGCCCCATGTAAATGGGGCTTTTGAGTAAGTGCTATTTCCCTCTCACTTATGGAGGAGGTGGAGGAGGAGGAGGAGGAGGAGGAGGTGGTGGTGGTGGTGGAGCGTCTGGAGGAGGTATAAATACAGGAGGAGGTATAAATGTGCCGCCGCCGTCTGGAGGAGGTATAAATCCGCCTGGAGGAGGAGCACCTTCTGGAGGAACTGCTGTGCCACCTGGAGGAATTGCACCACCTGGAGGAATTGCACCACCTGGAGGAATTGCACCACCCGGGGGAATTGCGCCACCTGGAGGAATTGCACCACCCGGGGGAATTGCGCCACCTGGAGGAATTGCGCCACCTGGAGGAATTGCACCACCTGGAGGAATTGCACCACCTGGAGGAATTGCACCACCCGGGGGAATTGCGCCACCTGGAGGAATTGCACCACCTGGAGGAATTGCACCGCCTGGAGGAATACCGCCTGGAATTGGAGGTTGATTATTTACAGCTTCTGTAAATTGAGTACCCGATAAAATAGCTGGAAGCGATCCTGGAGGAGGAGCTCCAAAGGTTGGAACAAAACCACTCAGTGTATTAAGTACACCTAAAGCTGTTGCACTTGCATTTGCACCTGCGGCTTGAATTGCATTTGTAAGTCCGAGAGCTGCTCCACCAAAGAATCCGAAGCCACCACCACTGGGACCACCAGAAGGACCACCACTGGGGCCAGAAGAAGGACCGGTTCCGCCAGGTCCACCTGCTGAAACAGGTGGTAAGCTTTGCAGAGCATCTTGAAGTGCGGCAAGCTGATCTGGTGTTCCAGTAAAATGTTGTGCTCCATTTCCTGGTCCACCAGTTTGGTTTCCTAAATTAAATACTTGTGCAGCTTGAATACCAGTATTTGTTACTGCTTGAAAACTATTTATATTAAAGTTCCCTCCAAAATTGAAAGTTGGCGGGATAAATGCAACGTTACCTGTTACCCCAAAGTTAGCTAGGTTTGTAGCTGTAGCACCTTGAGGAATGTTAGCGTTTGATTGTTGAACATTATTTGCTACATTTCCTGCAATGAGAGAACCTATAGCTGCAGCAAAACTAGCAAGTGGAGGTAAACCTGCATTTAGTGGATCTATTAAGAAAGAGCCAGGACCAAAGGTAAAATTTCCTGTTGCAGCTCTTGGTATGTTTGCTGCATCAAGAACTGCGCCTGTAGGAATTACAATATTTCCTTTTGCATTAGCTAATGCATTCCCGTTAACATTAAACTGTGGAGCACCTCCAGCCTGAATAATGCTTTGCAGGCTGGCTTGATCTACTTCAAGAAGTCCTGGTTCAATCCCAGTTGCTTCTTGAAGTTTGCTAAATCCATCAGGAGATAATTTTGATGCTATTCCCGGAGGCATTGTTCCAAATGCCTGTGCAGATGCTGTTATTTCATCTAGGTTTCCTAAATCACTAAAATTACTAATGTTTGGTGCTTTTGTTATACCATTAACAATTGGGTCGAAATTTTCAAACTCAAAGGAATTTTCTAAATTTTCAATTACATTTCCAGCAACACCTGCAGTATAACCAGGTATGGCTGCTAACCCATCTTGTAAAGTTTGTGATTCATTTAAAGCAACAAATTCAGGAGCAATTTCATTGGCGATTTGGACTGCGTCAACTTCTACCCCGTTAGTTTTACTTTCATTAACAATTGCTACAGTGGTATTTGTTGTTGCAGTTGTTGATATATCTGCATCTGGTACGGTTATATCACCTGAGCCACCTGTAGGTAATGATGTTATGTCACCAAGATTATTACCATCTGCATCTTGTACGCTTGCTCTTGTTACAAAGTAGTCTCCACCATTTGTAGTGGTTTGATTACCTTCACATGCATACTCAATTACGCCATCTACCACAGGTACTTCAACTGCTGATTGAGCATCTTCTAATGAACCAGTAATATTGTATGTTGTTACTATTGCGGTTGCACCTTCTACTTCTTGGTGCCTGATTGTTCTACCAGCTGTGGTGCTTGTTAAACCACCGGATGGCAGCACAACTTTTCCTGCAAGAATTGTCGGAGAAATAAAATCAAATTTTCCTTTTAAAACTCTTTTACCTTTTTTTGCTTTTACATTATATGCTCCGCTTGGAATTCTTCCAAGGGCACTAAGATCTACTTTTCCGTCAATTACACCAAGTGAAATTGATCTTATGCTTGCCGGAGTTCCTTTTGCTGGAGAAATGGTTACTGAGCTTATTCCACCCGCATCTTTTATGCTCAGAATATTTCTCTCTGGGTAAGCAATGCTACCTTGTATTACTGAAGATTCAAAATTAAGTGTTGCTCTCTTTCCTGCTGCAAGTGCTACATTTGCACTTTGACCAATGAGCAGGACTGAAAGAAGTATTGATATTAATGAAAGAAATTTCTTGTTTCTTCGCATGTTTTTCCCCCTAAGGATCTTTAACCATTACTAAACCAGAAAATTTTCTGGTATTACCTCGGACTTAATACCCTGCCCTAGTATTTTTGGATTAATGTTATCCCTTTAAGCAGATTAAATATCTATTTTTGTTTTTTAGGCGATTAATTTAAACTGATTTCAATGGACCTTACATATATATAAGGAATATGATCTTTAGGAAATATTTCTGTCTGGTTTAATTTGTTTTAGTGATAACACTGTATTAAAATGTAAGATATTTTTTAAGGGGATCCCCTTAAAAAATCTAATTTTTTTAATTGAATCATAATCTAAGCCCTAAAAATAATTTTTTCTCTCATATTTTTTTTGTTTGCATTATTTTTTTAAGATTACCCCTTTGTAAAATTAAATAAATTTAACGTGTTTGGAAAATTGGCATTTACTTTCTTTTAAACTTCTAAAGGCTAAATATACGGCATAAATTGACTGCAAACTAAAAGACTGTAAGTCAAGTAATAAACAAAACAAAGTAAGAACAGCACTTACTTGAGGGGGAAACATGTTCGTATTAGTATCAATAGATTTTGGACCACTACAATCAAAAGGCAATGATAAACTTGCCCAGCTTTCAGAAGTCAGGGCTCGTATTTCAAAGCTTGAAGCAGCAATTAGTGACATGGAAGGC
Organism: Candidatus Melainabacteria bacterium SSGW_16; assembly: GCA_004769085.1. Lineage (GTDB taxonomy): Bacteria > Cyanobacteriota > Vampirovibrionia > 2-02-FULL-35-15 > 2-02-FULL-35-15 > SSGW-16. The sequence continues at coordinate 40,791 of DUDS01000003.1, read as the reverse complement.
GTATTATCTACCAGATTGATAAATGGAAATTTCGCTGGTTTAACAGATACAGATGGAAATAAGGGAGGCTACCAGCTACCTAGTAACATAACTGTATTTGATAGTGATAATGAACAAACCACAAGACAAGCATTGTCACAAATAAGAGCAGACCTTGGTTTGATGAGAACAGAAGAATCAGCTCTTCAAAGTCAAATCGACGAAGACAAGAAAGGTATTGCCAGCACCAAATCCTTACAACAAGGTGGCGGTGGATAATTTACCAGCTCTGTTGTTCAACTTCAAAAAAAGAAAAAATGCACGCAAAAAAAAAAGCGTGCATTTTTTTTATGTTCCTTTAGTACTTAAGTTCTATTTTTGTTTCAATTAGAAAAAATTAATAAATTTCATAACTTTGCTTTAACAGGGATCTGGATAAATATGCATGTTCGTACACAACGAACTGAAAAGATCCTTATAGAACCGGAGGAAAAACAATGCCAGTTATAACTTATGTAAACCCGCTTTCAGAATTAGCTACTGCACAGTCAAGCCTCTCTCAATATCAACAGGAGGATACATTTGCTGAACAATTAGTTCAATTAGCTATTTATGGCTACGGTGATCCAGCTGTTGCAAGGCATATTCTTGCAGTAACCAGAGCAAACATAGGAAACCAACGTCAAAGAGAAGAATTCTGGATCAATATGATAAAAGAAGAAAAACAAAGCATGAAAAAAGCATGGGACCTTGTAAAAGATTCATAAGCTTTATAGAAGTTTATAGGAGAATATAAATGTATATTAATGACCCTACTACTTTAACCGATCTTTATGTGGACAATTCATGTAGGCACAGCAAGTATACTTTGCTCTTGAATGCAAATTTTCAGGATTATATGGATTCACTCCAGCAGGGAGCTCAGTTCCAGATGAGGTTATCTAAGCTAGTACAAAGAGTAAGTGCTTTAGGAGGAACTATAGGAACTGCTGCCGGGGCACTTGGTGGACCAGGTGGTATGGCATTAGGATATACTCTTGGGAATGGCATTGGTAAATTTATAGGCAACTCACTCGGTAATAGAATTTATGGACAGGCAATGGGTGATATGAATGAAATTGCACAGATGTCAAAACAAAGACATGCGCAACTTGCTTCAAATCTGGCATATACTGATCAGATAGATGGTGCAATTGATACCCTTCGTCAAAATGAAAATAAGCGCTTAAAAGAAGCAGTAAATGGTATGTCAGTATAGGTTTTTATAATTAAAGCTTAAAAGGGACTGCTCTATGACAGTCCCTTTTTTAGTTGTTTTAAGTCAAAATATTAAGATTTAGCCAATATTAGAAATATTTAATATTCATGCTATCAAAAAAGGGGGGACTATTACTTTATATAAGCGTGCAATAGTGGTGTAAGGTTAAACAAAGGTTAACAAAAGTAAGTAAAATAGAAAGCAGAGGAAGATTATGTTTGTGCTTGAAATAGGAAATATAGGCGGACTTGGAGGAGATTTTGATCCTTCTCGTATCGCATCTTCTGAAATTGCCAAAGCAGCTGGTGTAAAGAAAAAGGCTGACAGGACCCCAAATGTAGCAGCTAGAAATGCCCAGACATTAGGTGAACAAGTTGCTTCCTTCTTTACCGGTTCCAGGTTATCAAGTGGGGCAAAGGATGATTTGACTAATTTAATGCAGGGAAATGATAGGCTTGCATCTAACAATAAGCCACGAAATATCACAGATGCATAAAATAAGATTTACATAGAAATTATTACAGTATAAAAGATAAAACCATCTTGGTTTATTGTTATATTAGATTTATATGACGTCCTTAAATAGAAATGAAATTGAATCATATTATAAGGATGAGTGGTTAGAGCTAGTCTCTCCTGCAGCTTGTAATATACTTATTGAAATTACATGCCAGCAATATCAGGTAGGAAAATTACCCAAGCAGACTTTGACTTCAAAGCAAGAGGAAATCAGACCGCAGGATTTAGGTCAAATCTGATAAACATAACTGCTTTAATGTAAAGAGATACAGGGATTAATTACTCATATTCTTTCATATGAGTAAAATGTAATATTAATCAGGTGGCTCGCTCTTTATTTATAACCGCAGCAAGGCCTTGCTGCTTTGACTCGCCACTTTTCCAATGTGCACTTGGTAGGTTCTAACTTTAACGGTTTATAGGTTTTGCCCGCCTAAGGCGGAACAAAACCTTTCTTAATTAGTTGTTTTACTTTTCTCATAATATGGTGTCGGAATAGTTAAAATATAACTTGTTATGCAGAATAAACAGTTCTATGAAGAGTTAAATGAAAAATCCATAGAGATAATCTTAAACCTTAAACCAAATGAAAAATATGATAAGTCTGCAGTAAATGAATTACAATCCCTCAGGGATAAGGTAAAAAAAGCAATATCTTTCCTGCCTGATGCAGAAAAAAAAATAGTTGAATTAAGATACTTTCGTAATCTGAATAAAGATGCAATAAGCACACAGCTTGGCAGGAACAGGGAAGAAATAGGAAATGTTTTAGGTAATGCTATTAAAAGTATTAAAAGAAATTTAAAAGAAGCAAAAACTGACATTCCGGCTCAGGGATTTAAAAAACCAGATGAACCCAAAATGGTTCCTAGCCAGAGCCCTGGAACTGTTTCAAGATGGTCTGTGATAGTTATTTTAATGATTTTTATGGTGATATTTGCATTTACTTTCTGGGTAGTATATTTGTTTGTAACCAATATTACAAAACCAGAAGTATTAAACCAACTGGGTACTACATTCAATAATCTTGGTTCTCATGTCCAGTTTGAGGGAAATAAAACAGCTAAAAAAACTGTTCGTTCTGTTCCAGCAAACAGGTTAAGGATATCAGGCTCTACGAGCTTGCTAGCGTTATCAAAAAAGTGGAAAAATGCTTTTATCCTTGATTACCCAAAATATAAAGTATCTCTTATACAATCCGATTCTGACAGCGGAATAAAAGCGCTTATCACAGGTGATGTTGAAGTTGCAAACTCAAGCAGGCCTGTAAGTCACCAGGATCAGAAAAAGGCAAATCAAAATGGAATTGAGCTTGTAGAAAACAGGGTTGCACTTGATGCACTTGTTATAGCTGTAAATGCTGCTAATCCTGTAAAAGATCTAAGCCTTGAAGATCTGGAAAAAATATTTAATGGTGAGGTTCAGAACTGGCAGGATATAAGCAGTTTTAACAAACCATTGGCACCGGTGATAAGAGAAAAAGGAAGCGGTACTAATGATTTTGTACTCAGCAGAATTCTGCAAAATACTGATTTCCCTGGTGAGCCTATTAGAAAAAAATCAAACAAAGAAATATTTGATTTTATATCCCAGAGTGAAGGTGCCATTGCTTTTATTAATTCAAACAATTTCCCCTGGGGAAATAAAAAAATAAAATATATGAAAATTAAAACTTATCCTGATTCAGTCCCTGTGGCTCCTTTTATTGGTCATAAATTAAATGAAAATGCAGTAAGATATGGTGATTATCCGCTTGCGCATTATTTGTATCTGATTACAGCTGTTGATCAGTCTGAAAGCATAAGTGACTTTATTGGCTGGGTTTTATCTAAAAAAGGCCAGAATATTGTGAAAAAAGCAGGACTGCTACCAGTCAGAACTGATGAAGAATGACGGAGGAAATCATGAGCTATATACCTGGTCAGGAGATTAAACCGGTTCAGATAGAGGTAGATAAATACAGACCGTATTATTATGCAGGTGCTTCAAGAGATTTTAATACTATTCATATTGATGATGAATTTGGAAAATCTGTAGGACTTGGAGGAATTATATTACAGGGACTTTGTACAATGGCTTTTGTTTACCGTGCAGTAATGGGAGATAAAGATCCTGAGAAAATTAAATCATTCAGAGTTCGTTTTCGCGGCATAGTTAAACCACTTGATAAACTTACAATAAAAGGAAAAGTTTCAAAGATTGAAAATAATCTTGTTACTTTTGATCTGTTTGCTGAAAATCAGAAAAATGAGCAGGTTGTTACAAATGCTTTTGCTGTGATTGAAGAATAAGATTTAAAGCATTATTAGCAAGTTTGTCTGCTTTTAAGTTTTCTTCTCTTGGAATGTGGACAATTTTAAAATCAGGAAATTTGCTTATTAATGCTGATGCTTTATCAAAGAGTTCTTTTATATCAGCATCTTTTACTTTGTAGGTTTTGTTTATTTGTTTTACTACTAGTTCACTATCAGATTTAATTTCAATTTTTTTAAATCCTTTTTCATGACTTGTTTCAAGTGCTCTTATAAGAGCCGTATATTCAGCAAAATTATTGGTATGGTTGCCTATGTATTCAGATATTTCATGAATGATATTTGTACCTTCTTTAAATATAATTCCAATTGCTGAAGGTCCGGGATTACCCCTTGATGCCCCGTCAACATTAATGGTTATTGCAGATTGCTCTTCCTGAATAATAGTTAGATTGTCCAGATTGTCAGTAAGCAAAATGTTGTCAAAGCCTCTTTTTTTATATGATTTTTTAAGAAATTCATTGTCAGTAATGAAAAGCGATTTATCTGTTAATAGATCAGTTAGTTCATCTTTGTTTTTTTGAGGGAAAATCTTATGAAAATTATTTCCAATTCCTGATTCTTTTAAAAATAATGAATTATTTTCTTTGGAATCATTGGTTATTAAAATGTTTGCTGATCCGGGTAAATTCTTAACTTTATCAGCATTTTTTTTGACTACAGTTTCACTAAGATGCTTACTACATTCAGTCAGGGATTTGCTTATAACTTCTTTTAAAATGTCAATTATAGTTTCCTGAGAATGATCAGAAGCGATTCTGGAAATAGACGGAGCGATTATGTATGGATAGGAATTTACAGGCATAATTTTAATTGGTGAAGATGATGAAAGTGATTCTGAGGTTTCAGGGTTTATTCCAAGTGTTTTTATTACTTCAGTACGGATCAGATTAAAACTGCTCCAGTTATTTGTAACTCTTTCAGCAGTCATCTGTGCTATTGTTGCTGTTAACCTTATCCAGTAAGAATTAAAGTCAATAAAAAATGAATCTCTGTCCCAGATGATTTGATCAATAGTAAAGCTCTGATTTCCAGATGTTATTTTTGCTGACATACAGCTAATTTTACAACATTTGTATTGTCATTCGGAAATTCAAAATGCTAAATGGGATATAATTTTAGTTTCTGAATATGCCGGATAATTATACAAAAGTTGCTATTGTTGGAAGACCTAATGTAGGTAAGTCAACCCTTTTTAACAGATTAATAAGGGAACGAAGGTCTATTGTAGATGATACGCCAGGTGTTACACGCGACAGAATATATGCTGATATTGAATGGAACGGGAAACAAATGACTCTTATTGATACAGGGGGCTTGCTTGAAGGTCCTGATGCTTTAGCTGACAGTTTTTCTCCTGAAGTAAGAAAACAGGTGTACTTAGCAATTGAAGATGCTGGTTCTATTATTTTTCTAGTGGATGGTAAAGCAGGGATTACATCACAGGATGCAAAAATTGCTTCAAGCCTGAGAAAAATTAAAAACAAAAGAAAAATATTTCTTGCTGTAAATAAAATTGATACTGAGAAGCAGCTTGATTTGGTGCATGAGTTTTATTCACTGGGGTTTGGAGAACCATATCCAGTCTCTGCATTAGCTGGCTCAAAAGGAATGGCAGACATACTCGATCAAATATCAAAAGGATCAAAGAGTAGTTCTGTTGCTGCTCACGATGAAGTAAAAATAGCTATTGTAGGTAAACCAAATGTTGGGAAATCAAGCATACTGAACTGTATAACAGGTGAAGAACGGGCAATTGTAACTCCTGTTCCTGGTACCACAAGAGATACTATTGATACTAATATTACTGTGGATGGTGAACAATATTTGCTGATTGATACAGCCGGGTTGAGGAGAAAGTCAAAAGTATCTTCTGTAATTGAACGATATGCAACCGCAAGAACAATTTCTGCAATTGAAAGAGCTGAAATTGTTTTACTTGTAATTGATGCTACTAACCTGGTGTCTGATCAGGATCAAAAGATTGCAAATCTTATAAAGGACAGGTACAAAGCATCAATAGTTGTAGTAAATAAATGGGATCTCGTACAGAATAAAAAGTCAAATACAATAAATATTTATGAAGAGAGTATAATCTCAGATTTGCAGTTTGTTGGTTACTCTAAAGTCTTGTTTACAAGTGCAACTGAAAAAAAGAATGTACATAAAATCTGGGCATTGATAAGGGAAGTTTATTCAAATTACCAAAAAAGAATTTCGACCGGCAAATTAAACCAGGCTCTGGAAGAAATCCTGCTTTTAGTTTCCCCGCCGAGAAAAAAAGGGAAGCATTTAAGAATATATTATGTTACCCAGGCAGGTATTAAACCGCCCGAAATAGTGTTTTTTGTTAATGACTCATCTCTTGTAAGCGAACAATATACGCGATATCTTGAAAAAGAGATAAGGAAGAGATTTGATTTCTCCGGAAGTCCTTTAAAAATGGTATTCAGGAATAAGAAAAAAGCCTAATTACGCTCTGGGCAATAGGTTCGCTTTTGTGAAAGTCCCGGGGTAAATACTTTATTAGACGACCTTACTGTCCACGGATAATAAATATCCAGTTACCCTCTACCACGAGTTCATTGTTCTGGTTATATGATTTTGTCTCAAATTCTATAAAGTCATTGTTATTTTTCTGAAAAATGTTTTTAATTTTACTGGTTGATTTTATTATGTCGTTTGCTTTGACGATTTTGTGAAAAGTAAATTCCTGCTCACCATGGACAAGCATTGACATGTTAATTTTTATTTCTTTGTCCTCGAACAAACTGAATATAGTATCCCTGGCAAATACAACAACAAACATTGGTGGTGCAATTATTGTTTTATACTTCGACTTTTTTGCAAACTCTCTGTCTATATAAAGAGGATTAAGATCGCCTACTGCAAAAGCATACTCTTTAATTTTTTCTTCACCGATTACATAGATAACCGGATCATATTCTTTTCCAATAAATTTTGTGTCAACAGGCATTAATTCTATTATATAGGCATTAAATCATTACTGGTTAAAAACGTAACCTTTGTGTTGCCATATTTTTTTTCTTTTTTTACTTTTAATTCTAAAGGTATTTCAAAATTATTCTTTAATTCGGTTTCTATTGAAATAATCCCGCTATTAACAATTAATTTATTTAGAACTATTAGTTCTAAAACATTTTTAATTAAGTTGGGCTTTCCATAGGGGGGATCAACAAAAATTAAGTGAAATTTCTCATTTCTGTTATTTAGTTTATTTAATATATCCGGAAGCCTTCCGCGTATTACATTTGCTTTAATATTGCATAACTCCAGATTCTTTTGAATTAATTTTATAGACTGTTTGTCAGAGTCAATAAGTGTTAGCTTTTCTGCTCCACGGCTTATGGCTTCAATGCCGAGAATCCCTGTGCCTGCACAAAGATCGAGAACATTTATCCCTTCTATGAAGTTATTTAAGGTGTCAAAAATTGATTTTCTTACCAGTCCCATTGCAGGTCTGATAGTTTTACCTTTGCAGCTTGCAAGTTTTCTTCCTTTAAGTTTTCCACCAGTAACGTACATTAGAAATAGATATTGAACCAGTTTATAATTCTTCTGAAGATGCATTAATATCCTGCTTTATGGAAATATCCCAGACTGCTTCCGGTTCAATATTAATTTCCCATGTAGCAAGAAATGTTGTCCCCTGATAAATCTTTTCTTCTGTGTTGGTGAGCTTTTGTACTGTTTCAACAGGATAACGGAACAATGTACATTGCTTATCAAATGACAGAGAAAGATCAAGCCCTTCAGATTTATTAAATATAGAAATTTGTTTTAGGTCTTTAATTGTTTCTGCTGAAGCAGGTGATGGTAAATTGAATTTTTTGTTTTTATCTCCATCAGTGTATACAAAACAGTCATTTTCTAAACTAGGTGTAATATTGAAATTAAATTCAATTCCAAAAATAAATTGTGCTGGTTTGGAGCTTTTGTTGGTTAGTTTGTATTCGTAAAACACCGAGGAGTCCCCGGATCTCACAGAAATTTGTTTTTCCAGTTGAACAGATGGTTTATCATTATGATTTTCAAGTGCAAATAATGAGTTCAGTGTTATTTTACATATTTCTTCCTTCGCTTTAATTTTTTCTATTCCATATGGTTTAATAACTTCTTTTGTTAAGTGGGGGAGATTATTTGAAATGCACTGTTCAAGTGAAATACCTTTGTCTAGGAAATGATCAATTAAATTTAATTTTTGGTAGTAATCAAATACAGTTTTTCCATTTTCAGCAGTATAATGCCATTCTTTTTTGCGGGAAAGTACATTTGTTATATTTGTGTTTTTAGGTCTGTAATCATGTTCCAAAACTGTCCCGCCAAATCCCGGTGATATGTAAATGTTTTGAGTTTCTGTTTCAACTATGATTTCATCATGACCATCGCAGTCATAATCAATTTCATAAGCCTGAATCCATTTTGAACCTTGCTTTGATGCCGAATCAATAAGATTCTCTGCTTTAATCAAATTTTTATAGGCATTATGTCTCTGTTGTGGGATCTGTATACCTGACCAGTCAGAACAAAGGTATGCATCATTGCACTGTCCCTTTAATAAAAGATCATGAGCCTGGGTTATCATTTCTTTTATAACTTTAAACCTGGATTTTCCTTCTTTTGCCGAGTTAATTTTTTTGCTTACCCTAAGCATTTTTTTATGAAGCAGGTTTATTTCATAATTATTTAAGATGGAGTGTTTCCAGTAAGTACCATTATTTGAGGAATGATATTGGGCTGCAGGGAGGTATATTCTTCCTTTTGGTTTGTAATTATGAAAGTAATCACTGAAAAGAACTGTTTCAAATACACCTGATTCATTTATTAATATAAAGAACTTGTTAATCCAGTTTATGTCTTCTTTGGTAGGACTGTTGCTTTTATAAAAAATTGATGCTGATGGTGAAGAAGAATTGGTCTCTTTTATTGTTTTTGTAATGTTTTCAACTGCACTTTCAGGAGTGAGGTTTTGCATTAGTTTGTTTAGTTCAAATAATATAGGGAATACAGCAACCTTTCGTCCTTCTTCTTCAGTAACAAAATAACCACTCAGATCATTTTCATTTATACCGCTTTGTATAAAGTATTCTTTTGGAAGACATGTGAAGTGTATCCTTGATTTTGAGAAATCAATTGCAAAGGAAGGATCCCAGCTTAATTCTGTTATCCAGGCACCGTTCGGAGTATAACCAAAAGTATGATTAAGCAGTCTTCCCATTAACATAAGTTGTGTTTGCCTGTCTTCTTTTGGTATAAAAGAAAATACAGGCTCATAGATTCCACCGCCCAAGAGCTCAATCTGGTTCCTGTCAAGAAGAGTTCTGATATTGTTTGAAAATCCGTCCAGTTTTTTATCCAATAATGATATAGAAGTTCCACTTATGTGAAATGCAGCTTTTATATTGCTGGAGTTATGTAAAAGCTCAAGAATATTTTTTATAAAATCAAAATAGTTTTTTGCATTTCCATTTTCACTGTTTTTTGATGCAATCTGTGATGGTATATGTGTATGAAACCCAAGAAGCAGTTTTATTTTGGTTTCTGTTTTGGTCATACAATACAAATAATATAGTCTGCAAACATTTAAGGCTAGCCCTACAGATTTAATTATCTCAAATTCAAGATTTCCTCTTTAAATGCTAAAATTCCATCTACATGAATATACATGAGTACTTTACAAAGCCTGACAAGCGACGAAGGGGCGAGGAGGACGGTGAGTAATTACATACATGAAGTATTATTGTTCTGTATGGATTGATAAGAATTTTTTAACTCGTGGTAGGTATAAAATTATAAAGGTTAAATTAAGTTATGCCTAAAATACTAATTGCAGATGATGAACCTTCACTGAGACTTCTTGTAAGAGCAACATTAAGTGCTAATAAAGCCCTTGATCTTATTGAAGCTGCTGATGGACATGAAGCATTAGGTAAGTCGCAGACTGAAATGCCAGATTTGCTTCTACTTGATGTAATGATGCCGGGCTTGAGTGGATTTGAAGTTTGCGAGAGGCTGAAAAATGATCCAAAAACAAAAAACATAATAATCATTATGCTTACTGCTAAAGGACAGCAGTCAGATCGTGACTGGGCGATTTCGGTAGGCACTGATTATTTTCTCACAAAACCATTTAGTCCTATTGAGCTTTATAATCTGGTTGAAAAAATTCTCACACAGAATAAAATTGAAGAAAAGAAGCCATAATGTAAGATATACTTATAACTTTTCACATGCTGCCTGAAATCTCAAGTAAAGAAAACCATAATTATAAAAGACTGAAAAAAACAGCCACTGATAAAGAAACGTCTATTTTTATTGAAGGAAGAAAATTATTAGAAGAGGCATTGAAAGCAAATCTTAGGATAAAAGAGATTTTTGTTGATAAGGACAGTTATAGCAGTCTTCCTGAAGAATTGAAAAATAAAAATGATTGTCAGGTTATTTTTATGAGTAATTTACTTATAGGATCTACATTTACCACTGAAAATGTTCCTGATAAAAATGATTTAATTGTAGCTCTTGCAGAAAAACCCGAATGGAATTTTGACGATATTTTAAAATCCGGGAAAGATATAGTACTTCTTGAAAACATTCAGGATCCAGGCAATCTTGGGTCGGTTATCCGTTCATCAGCTGGTTTTAATATTGGTGGCATAATTTTACTTTCTGAATCCGTTTATTCTTTTAATACAAAAGTAATAAGAGCAAGTGCTGGTGCTGCTTTTAGCATGCCTGTTGTTTCTATTGATGATTTCAATAACTTTTACAAGACGATAAAAAGCAAAAACTATACATTTGTATCTACCTCGTCAAAGACTGGCACTGAGCCTGACAAGATAACAAAAAACCTGCCTCATGTTTTTATGTTTGGCAATGAAGGTAGAGGACTTACAGATGGGTTACTTCAGGCTTCAGATAAATGTATAAGGATTCCTCACTTGCCAAAAATTGAGTCATTAAATCTCTCAGTTGCTGTAAGTATCGTTTTATGGGAATTTTACAGGGAATGAGTGAGGAAGGCGGTGAGTCAAAATCGAATGGGTTGTATTCTTTCTATTGATTATGGATTAAAAAGGATTGGGCTTGCTGTTTCTGATCCTGAAAAAATATTTGCATTTCCGTTAGGTACAATTGAAAACAAGAATTTCAAATTTGTTCTATCGCTAATTGTTAAAATTATTGAGGACAAGAATATTGATTTGATAATTGTCGGTGTTCCTTATAGAGGGAAACCAGATATTACTGACTCTGATTCTATGGAGTCTCTTATAACAGGTTTTATAAACAAATTAAAAGAAAATGTTTCCATTCCTATAGAAGCCATTGATGAAAGTTTAAGCAGTTTTATGGCTGAAGAAAGACTAAAAGAAAGTGGTAAAAATGCAAAAGAAATTAAATCAATAATCGATCAGGAAGCAGCCAGATATATACTTGAAGATTATATCCAGAATGTAAAAAAGCATTAAAAATTACTGTTTTGTTATGATTTGTTAACATAGTCAAAAGAGGATAAAATTATAATGTGAATGTTTCATTGCAACTTTTAATTCTCTGAGTTGTCTGGAATCTTATGAGTTAGACTTTTAGAAGATATATATAAATGAATAATGCACAAAATTCTTTGCCCTTAGACTCATTTCATCCTGAGAATAAATTTGATGAGGTAATTCGTAATAGCCCAAAAATAGAAAAATTAAGACTTTATCTGGGATATGCTCCTGGTAAGACTACAGCGCTTAATGGGGTTGCATTACGTGCTATAGGAGCAGGTTTAAGAGTAAAAATGCTTTTATTTTCCAAGTGTGAAGAGACAACCAGCGAATCAAAAATATATGAAATATTAAAGGCTCAGTTTCCAAGTCACTTTGACTATTTTTTTGCAGGGACCTCCAGAATAAGAGAAAATGGAACTTTCAGGTTTTTTGGTGATCCTGACGGATGGACGCTTCAGGACCAGCTTAAATTAGAACAGGGGTTAAGGCACCTAGTAAATGATGTATCTTCGGCTCAGTATGACTTAATCTGTGTGGATGAAGTTACAGACCTTATGTACCATAAAGAACAGCGAATCTCTGAAAAAAATGCAAGAATGATTTTTGAGAACATTTATCCTGGTACTACAGTTCTTGCAACCGGGCATTTATGCCCTGACTGGCTAAAAGAACTTGCAACTACTGTTGTTGAAGGCAAAATATCTAAACATTACATGGGGTATACAAAAGGTATTGAGTGGTAAGAATTATCTAGGTTTTTTTACTCAGGTGGCTCGCTCATAATTCGCTTCGCCACCTTTCCAGAGTGCACTAAATATCTGCTTCTTACCGCGATGTCCAGGTTTTGCCGAACAAGTCGGACAAAACCTTTCCTGATAAATTGCTATTGTGGTCATTTTATGGATTGTGAGTAGTTATGCCTAGCTTTATCTGTGTCTTTAATAGATTTTAATTTATTTATATTATTGTAGGTAAATGATATTTTTTTCGATTATAATAATAATTGATGAAATGATTAAAGATAACGATAAAAATAAAAACAAAGACAGTATTATACAAGCAATGGTTATAACTTCCCAGAAAGTGATTGATCTTATGGGAAAAGACTTGTCCTCCCACTTTATGAAACATCAGGTTTCATTGTTAAATATTTCTCCTGCTTCAGAGCATGGACCTGACTCGATAACACTAATTTTGTTAGGGAAACAAGGTGATATTAAAAAAAGTTTGTACCAGCTTAAAAAAGCATGTTATGAAAAAGAAATTGGAATTGAAAAATCTCCTATCAGGTCACTTCCACCTGTTTTAAAGGGCTATCTTTCTGATATGGAAGATACAGAACGTTTTGAAAAACTATTTGAATATTGCTCTAAAGAATACATTAAAGACTGTCAGACAAAAAACATACAGCCTCACCCTGAGGTGACTGAATCAATTAGTACTTTCTGAATTTCTTCCTTTATTTCTGAACCGTTTGATTCATTTAATTTTATTTCCAGAAGCTCAATAATTTCATTATTTACCACTTCTTTAATAATACTTGAAACAAGTTTTCTTATTTCCTTGTCCGGATCTGTAATAGAATCTACAAGAAAGCTTAAAAGAATATCATCATCAATTTTTGTTTCTTTGATAAAGTTTTTAATTGCAATTAATGCCCCTGTTTTTAATTCTTTGGACTGTGATGGGTGTAACCTTCGGGTAAAATTCTCACAAAGCTCAATTGAAAGTTTTTTCCTTTGATCTGTTTCTTTCTTTTTGGTAATTGCTTGCATTTTATCCGTATTGGTTAAATATTTAAGACTGTCCTTAAATTATTATAAAGTTTTGTCTTATATTTAGATTTACCTTGTAAATTACTGGAATATTACCTTACAAGCAGTATTTAAGAGCTTAACAAACCCCTGCTAAACTAATCTTCATATGACAGATTCAGCACTTAAAAAAGTTTCAATAATAGTCCCTGCTTATAACGAAGCTACAAGCCTGAGGGTTTTGCTTGATGAAATGGACTATTTTCTGAAGAATTTTGAATATGATTATGAAGTGATTTTTGTTGATGATGGAAGCACTGACAATTCATATGTCCTGTTGAAGGAAGCTGCATCACAAAATCCTAAGATTAAAGTATTAAGACTCAGGAAAAATTATGGACAGAGTGCAGCACTCTTGGCTGCAATTGATTTTTCAACAGGAGATGTAATAGTCCCACTGGATGCAGATCTTCAAAACGATCCTAATGACATACCCAAATTGCTTAATTTAATTTCTGAAGGATATGATTTGGTCAGTGGCTGGAGAAAAAACAGGCAAGACAGAACATTAGACAGAAAAATTCCTTCAATGATTGCAAACCGGCTTGTTTCATGGGTCTCAGGAGTAAAGCTGCATGATTATGGATGCTCATTGAAAGCTTACAGAAGAGATATTCTGAAAGGAGTTAGATTATATGGTGAATTACACCGATTTCTCCCGATTTGCGCTTCATGGAACGGAGCTAAAGTTACTGAAATAGGAGTTAATCACAGACAAAGAATTTTTGGGAAATCAAAATACGGGCTAAGCAGAACATATAAAGTTTTGCTGGATTTAATTGTGCTTAAGTTTTTATCAGACTTTTCAACAAAGCCAATTTATTTTTTTGGTGGTTTTGCATTTCTTTGTTTTGCATTTTCTGCGCTAACTACAATCTGGTCATTTTATCTGAAAATATTCAGACATATTGATCTGGATTCAACACCGCTTCTTATATTTTCTGCTGTGTTTGTTATTGTAGGGATGCAGCTTTTACTTATGGGAATACTTGCAGATATTATGATGAGAACATATTTTGAATCCCAGGATAAGAAAACCTATCAGGTAAAAGATTCTGTTAATCTCGATCATGAACGAAGACTTGTAGCCAGTGAGTATTAGTTTCAGACAATTATCTGACTATAATTTAAAATAATAAGTGCTGCTAACCCCAGTGGATTACCCTCTTAAGATCCTAAATATATACAGGGTACCTATGTTTTTAGCCTGAAATTCTAATCTTTTTATGAAAAAATCCGATAATTTGGTTATATTTTAAGCTTTTGATTACCTAGTTAGAACAGAATGGCTATGTGAATATTAATGATATAGGGGACAAAGCTTAAAAGTAAAACAAATTTTTGTTTTAATGAATAGAAATCATTTAATCAGTGAAATTGTTGTTGGGTCAGTAGTCTTTGGATTACTCCTCCTGATTTTAGTACCTTTACCTCCGTGGCTTATGGATGTGGCACTAGCTACAAACATTTCTTTTGCAATAGTTACTTTAGGAATTGCACTTTATATTTCGAGACCTCTTGATTATGCGGTTTTACCTTCTGTCCTGCTCATTACAACACTTTTGAGACTTTCACTTAACATTGCAGTTACAAGATTGATTCTTGAAGAAGGATATGCCGGTGAAGTGGTTATGGCATTTGGGAATTTTGTAGCTGGTGGAAATATAGTTGTAGGTATCATAATTTTTATAATCATTACAGTAGTCCAGTTTATAGTGGTTACTAAAGGTGCAGAGAGAATTGCTGAAGTTTCTGCCAGGTTTGCACTGGATGCTATGCCAGGTAAGCAAATGTCTATTGATGCTGATTTTAATGCAGGATTAATCAGTAGTGAAGGGGCAAAACAACGAAGAGCAGATTTGGAAAGAGAGTCTTCATTTTATGGAGCAATGGACGGTGCAAGTAAGTTTATAAAAGGCGATGCTATTGCAGGTATTGTTATAACTATTGTGAACATTACTGCAGGCTTAACTATTGGTGTAACCCAGAAAGGACTTGATCTCGGGCAGGCAGCAAGCAAATACACAATATTGACCGTAGGTGATGCATTATCAGCACAGGTGCCTGCACTAATTCTTTCCATTGCTGCAGGTCTTATAGTAACCCGTTCTACTTCAAGCGCTGAAAGCTTGGGACAGGATATTGGTGTCCAGATAATGAATAGACCAAATGCTTTAGCTCTTGCATCTGGCTTATTGTTTCTGATTGCATTTCTCCCGGGGCTGCCTACCTTTGCATTTATAACTTTATCAATTATTGTTGGTGTAATGGCAGGTACAGTTTTTTCTAAACGATATAGAGATCAGAAAGCTTCTGAAGAGCAGGCAACAGCTGAACCGAAAATTAATCCAAGCAGCCCTGACATGATGTATTCATTGCTTGAGGTTGATAATCTTGCAATATGGGTTGGAAGAAATTTACTTGATATTGCAGATCCTGGCAGACAAGGTACTCTGGTACCTGAGATTGCTTCGCTTCGTCACCAGCTTACTTTAAACCTGGGCTATGTTTTACCTTCTGTAAGAATTATGGATGCACCAAGTCTGAATCCAAATGAATACAGAATTGTTATAAGGGATACAACTGTTTCTTCAAGCGAGGCATATCCTGATCGAATGCTTGTTCTGAGAGAATACTGGGACAGGATTTATTCAGAACCTCCACCTGGTGCCCTTCCGGGCTGGGATTCAGCTCTTCAGGAGCCTGCATACTGGATTGATCCAGATTACCTTGAACAAATTGACTGGCAATATCCTGCAACGCCTGCAGTCAGAGTAATTACTGCTCACCTGGCTGAAGTAGTCAGGAAAAACATTGATGAGCTTCTTACAAAAGCTGATGTTAAGAGAGTACTTGAACAGGCAAAACAAAAAGATACACAGATAGTTGATAGCCTTGTACCAGGCTTAATAAGCATAGGTGATTTAAGAAGAGTTTTTGTAAATCTTTTAAAGGAAAGAGTCTCTATCAGAGATGTCCAATATCTGCTTGAAAGACTTGAAGATCTTTGTTCTGGTATTAAGGATCCTGATTTACTTTCAGAGAAACTTAGGATTACTCTCGGAAGGCAGATATGCCTTGAGTTTGCAACACCTGAAAAACAAATTTATTCTGTAGCATTTCACCCTAACTGGGAACGAAAACTGGAAGAGTCACTGCAGAGAGTAGAAAATAACCTGGTCCTGATTCTTGATCCAAGACAAATCCAGCAGTTGGTAACAATGATTTCAAGAGCTTCAAAGAGAATTAATGAAAGGTATGGCAGAAGGCCGGTTTTAATTTGTGGACCAGGCTTAAGGCTACCGTTATACAGACTGCTTGAACAATTTGATCCGCACATCCATGTTTTATCTTATGCAGAACTTTCACCTGATTTTAACGTGCAGGTTCTTGAAACACTTGGGCAGCCTGAATCAGCACAAACAGGGACGGGGGGAGTTACTGCACCAGCAGCATAGAAACATTTAGTACTGGCAGGAGACTTAAATGGTAAAAAAAATTACAGAAGAGGATATCTTAAAAGGTTTACCAGCAGTTGATAAATCTCTAGTTGATGATAACTATATAAAAAATTTAAGACGAGAAGTTGGCAATATCTTAAGTAAAAACGAAACCCGAAAATGGACAGGTTTTGTAAATAAAGTAGTAGGACTTTTGCTTGAAGCCAGACTTCCAGGTGCAATGATTGGTGAATTGTGCCATGTTATAACTGACCATGGTGATGTTAAACCTGCAGAAGTAGTTGGTTTTAGAGGAGAAACATCGCTTTTACTTTTACTTGTAGATGGAAGAGGAGTTCATCAGGGCAGTAAAATAATTCAGACAGGAAGACCTGTTGAAGTAAATGTTGGTGAGGCATTGCTTGGTCGGGTTGTTGATACTTTTGGAAATCCTCTTGAGGGAATAGAGATAATAGGAAATCTTGTACCCAGAGCACTGGATGCTCCGCCTCCTGAAGCATATGGCAGGCCAAGAATTGATACTATATTTGCAACAGGTGTAAGAGTTATTGATGGCTTACTGACACTTGGAGTTGGGCAAAGAATAGGCATATTTTCAGGCTCGGGAGTTGGTAAAAGTACACTAATGGGTATGATTGCAAGGTATGGAGATGCAGATGTAAACGTTATTGCACTTGTTGGAGAAAGAGGCCGTGAAGTTCAGGATTTTATTGAAGTAAGTCTTGGTGAAGAAGGTTTGAAAAAGTCTATTGTTGTTGTTGCTACTTCAGATCAGCCTGCAATGCTTAGAGTTAAATGTCTTTTAACTGCAACTACAATTGCTGAATATTTTAGGGATCAGGGGAAAAATGTTTTACTTATGGCAGATTCTATTACGAGACTTGCTATGTCAGCCAGAGATGTAGGACTTTCTGTTGGTGAACCACCTACAATGAAAGGTTATACCCCCTCTGTTTTTGCGCTGCTTCCGAGAGTGCTTGAGAGATCTGGTAGGTCAAAAACAGGAGCTATTACTGCTATTTACACAGTGCTTGTTGAAGGGGATGATTTTAATGAACCAATAGCTGATGCAGCCAGGGGGATTCTTGATGGTCATATTATTCTGTCGCGCTCTATTGCAGCAAGAAATCATTATCCTTCTACTGATGTTTTAAACAGTGTAAGCAGACTTTTCCCTGAGCTGGCTGGTAAAGAACACCAGGAAGCCGCAGGATTTATTCGTAATATGATGGCAACATATAATAATGCAGAAGATTTAATTGCAATAGGAGCATATGAAAAAGGCTCAGATCCAAGAATTGATAAAGCAATATTGCTGAAACCTGTTATTGATTCCTTCTTACAGCAGGGTATTTATGAGACTACAGGTTTTGATGATACATTAAGACTTATGATTGAAATTTATCAACAAGGCAAGTAAAAATTTTAGACATATTGACCTGGTTAATAGCAGCTGTTATTATCTTACTCAATTTACATAACTTTTTTTTAATAAACATGATAGTAAGTCGTTTAACCAGCTATAAAGAGCCATCTCCATTCAAGAATTTTTCTGTATTATCGGGGGAAGGGGAAGAGATTACCAGTGATAGGGATTTTGATTATGCTCTGCAAATCCCATGGGAGGATCCACCAGTTTGTTTATTAACTGAGCATGGATTGCGAACTACTTTAGCTCAAATGAACTCTATTAATCCTGCAGTTGGGAAATTAAGAATAACTCCATTAAAAGAGTCTAATCCATTGTTACCTAGATTTATTCGTACACCAATGACTACAATTTCAGTTGCTGAATTGCTCGAACTGAAACAAAAAACTTCTTTAGTAGCATTATCAAACTAAACTGATAATCCAGAATAAAAAATCAGTTTCACATTTAGGTATTAAATTGTAAGTAATGCTTTAATTTAACCGAAGCTAAAATGTATTTATGAGCTTAAATAAACTAAAAGAATTATGAATATTATTTTGTTAATGGGTAAACTATTAAAACTATGCCCCTTTTACCTGAGAATGACAGTGAAAGTGTTTTGCTTGATGAGAAATTAGCAAAATTAAACATTGATTTATACCAGGAAATTACCAATGAAACATTTCCACAGGTAGATGAAATTCTTGCAAAAGCAAGAAAAGCTTGTGCAGTTTTTACCCAGTATTCTCAAAGTGAAGTGGACAGGATTGTTTATGAAGTTGTCAAAGCAGCATTAAAGCATTCCAGAGAATTTGCAAAACTTGCTGTTGAAGAAACCAGAATGGGTTTGTTTGAGGATAAGGTTCTAAAGAATATTGTTGCAAGCGAGTTTTTATATCACCAGATAAGAGATAAAAAAACCGTAGATATTATCAGGGATTTTAAAGATGAGCAGATGACTGAAGTTGCCGAACCAATAGGTGTTATAGCAGCTTTGACACCTGTAACAAATCCCACAAGCACTGTAATCTATAAATCAATAATTGCTTTAAAAACAAGAAATGCAATTGTATTCAGCCCACATTTAATGTCTAGTAAATGTGTAATGTATACTGCAGAAGTTTTATACAAAGCTGCTATTGCAGCTGGTGCTCCTGAAGGATGTATAGGATGGTTAAAGAGAAATTCAAAACTTAGAAAACAAACTGATTATCTCATGCATCACAAAGAAGTTGATCTTGTTTTTGCAACTGGTGGCACTACCATGGTAAAAGTTGCTTATAGTTCTGGAAAACCAGCTATTGGTGTGGGTTCCGGTAATACGCCGGTTTATGTTCATAAAACAACAAATATACAGAGCACAGTTATGGATATTTGTATTTCAAAAACTTTTGATAATGGGAATGAATGTCCATCTGAGCAGACAATTGTAGTTGATAAGGAAATATACCAGGATGTAATTAATGAATTTAAAAAATTAAACTGTCATATATGCTCTCCTGAAGAAATAAAAAAAATTACACCGTATGTTATTGATTCTGAAACAAATGCAATGAATTACAAATTTGTTGGGAAAAGTGCATTCACAATAGCTTCTGCTGCGGGAATAAATGTAGACAAAAATACTAAAATTCTTATTTGTGAAGTTGAAAGCAAAAATCATCCTTTGTTAAAAGAAAAATTAATGCCTGTTCTTGCAGTTATGAAAGCTGATTCCCAGTCTGATGCTATTAACAAATGTCTACTTGTTAATTATGGTGGTGGAACCGGTCATACTGCAGGGATATTTGCAGATGATGAAAAAGCAATTTCAGATTTTCAGTCACTCATAAATGCAGGAAGAATAATTGTGAACCAGCCTACAGCACTTGGTGGCTTAGGTGGAATGTATAATAATTTATCTGCGACTTTAAGTTTTGGATGTGGAACTGGTGGTGGTAACAGTACTACAGACAATGTTAATATCTATAATTTGCTTAATATAAAACGTGTGCCAAGAAGACAAATTGAGCCAATGTGTTTTAAGTTGCCTAACCAAATTTACTTTAATGAAGGTTCCCTGCGTATTCTTAAAACGCTAAACATAAAAAATGCATTTATTATTTCAGATCACGTTATTGAAAAGCTTGGATTACTTAACAAAGTGACTGAAAATCTTTCTGACGGTTGTAATGTCCGAACATTTTGTGATGTAACACCGGAACCTTCAATGGATATTATTAATAAAGGAATTGAACAGTTGAGTGGATATAATCCTGATTATTTTATTGCAATTGGCGGTGGTTCAGTAATTGATTCAGCAAAAGCAATCAGGTTATTTTATGAGTGTCCTGAAATTAAGTTTGAAGATTTATTTGTTGATTTTGTTGATTTACGGAAGAGAGTAGTAAAATTCCCTATCCTCGGAAAGTCAAAGCTTATTGCAATTCCTACGACCAGTGGAACAGGAAGTGAAGTCAGCCCTGCATGTGTTATAGCAGACAAAAATAATAATATTAAAATATCTATTTTTGATTACGGATTGACACCGGATATTGCAATAGTAGATTCAGAAGTTGTTAAAGACTTACCTCAGGGGCCTACTGCTGATACAGGGATTGATGCATTTACACATGCCCTGGAAGCATATGTTTCAATTTATGCATCAGATTATACTGATGCTCTTTGTATTCAGTCCATAAAGATAATTTTTGAAACCCTATCTGAAGTAATAAAAAATCCAAAAGATTTGTACCTTAGACAGAGAATGCATAATGCAGCGACCCTTGCAGGTATGGCATTTAGTAATGCTTCTGTTGGAATAAACCATGCATTAGCTCACTCTCTTGGTGCACAATTTGGCATCTCTCATGGCAGAGCAAATGCAGTATTTTTGTTAAGTACAATTGATTTTAATTCAGGAACACCGACCAAATTTATGCCATTTCCAAATTACAAAAAATATGTAGCACCTGAAAAGTATTTATCTCTTGCCCAATTAACTGGTTGTAATGGTGATGATACAAAGGTACTGATAAATAGTTTTAAAGATAAAGTAAAAAAACTCCTTAAGGATTCTATGCTTCCTTCCAGAGTTGGTGAATTGGGAATAAAACTAGATGACTATCTGCAGAGTATTCCAGAATTAATAAACAAGACCATAAACGACTTAAGCATTAGAACTAATCCCAGAATGCCTTTGGTTCAGGAATTAGAGGAGATCTTTAGAAATGCATACTAATAATGGCATCCTTGCAGATTTATTTCAGGGTAAAATCACAACAGAAAAACAAATTAAAGCTATCCTTGACATTTTAGGTAAAGAGATTCTTGACAGAAAAGAAATCCCAATCGATTTTAAAAACATCAAATTTATTTCAGTATATTTCCTTGAAAGATTTGAGCAGCTTATAGACAGAGCTATAGATTTAGGGGTAGATGTAAGAATCTTAAATGTGCAGCCCAATATCTATAAAGTATTTCAGGTAGCAAGGGTAAAAAAAATACTGGCTATATGTGTTTAATTTGAAACCATAGAAGCAATTAAACCCTGTCTGCCAGCTCTTTTCCCCTGAATTCTGTGTGAATAAAGCAAGCCGGTATTAATACCTGTATCTAATTCTGAAACAAATATTTTCATTACACCTACTTTATCTAACTGTATTTTATTTGCAAGTTTCAAATCTGCTTTTGGTTTTGATCCTGAAGTATCTAAAATCTCAGCACTTTCTGTTGCATGTACCAGAAGATCTGCAACATCCTGCCCTACTTCATAGCTTTTTCTTCCAATAGCAGGACCTATTACAGCAACTATTTGTGATGGCCTTACCATGTAATTTTCCTGCATTGCAATTACTGCTTTTTCTATAATTTTTCCTGCAGTGCCTTTCCATCCGGCATGGACTAGTCCTAGTATTTTCTTCTCTGGTGAATATAAAAGTATTGGTACGCAGTCTGCTGCAGTAATTAATATTGGAATATCTGTCAAATGGGTTATAATAGCATCACATTCTTTTAATTTTTGATTTTCATTTTCCAAAACCTGAACAATATCTGTATGTGAAATAGGTACGACAATTAAATTTTTATAATTTACTTCCAGGCATTTACATAATGATTCACGATTCTTTTCCACGCTTTTTTCAGGGAAAACAGTAGGTTGATGTTTTGCTAAATTTAAATCTCCTGCTTTACCTGTAAAGAGATGTTTTAAAGCTGGGAATTGAAGTAAATAACTGCACTGCCAGCCTTTTATATGACCTTGATTGGCTTCAGTCCATACCTCTTTCTTTAATTTCTTTAAAAATTGCATAAGGTAAAATATATCACACTAATTGTTTATTATGATTAAAGTAGTACATTTTTCAGACCTTCACTTTGGCTCAGGAGAGAGGTATGGCTCGATAAATCCTGAAACCGGTTTAAATAAAAGATTTGAAGATTTCATATCTGCGCTTGATAAAGCTGTTAATTTTTCAGTGAATAAAGATGCTGATTTGGTAATTTTTACTGGTGACACATATAAACATGCGACGCCTGAACCTGTTTACCAGAAAGAATTTGCAAAAAGAATAAAAAAATTATCAGATAGCAAAATACCCACGATTTTACTTATAGGAAATCACGATGTTTTGTACAGGGTTGATGGTTCTGATGCACTTGATATTTATGATACTCTGCAGGTTAACCACGTGACTGTTTTTAACAAAATAGAGAAAAAAAATATAATTACAAAAAATGGTACTGTTCAGATAATCTCTCTCCCGCATGTAACAAAAAGCAGATTACTGACAAAAGAAGAGCACAGAAATCTTGGTACAAAAGAACAGGATCAGTTAATGATAGAAAAAGTAAAACAGGCTTTAGAAGCCTGTTTGCAAAAGATTGATCCGGTTGATCCTGCTATTTTAATAGGACACGGGACTATTGAAACAGCACAATTTGGTTCTGAACAGGATTTGTCAATCGGTAAAGTTTTCAGTTTTCCTCTTGGGTTTTTTCAGAAAACAGAACTTGATTATATAGGGTTTGGTCATATACACAGGCATCAGGTTTTGCAAAAAGACAAACCGCTTATTTTATATGCCGGTTCACTTGAAAGAGTTGATTTTGGGGAAGAAAACGAGGATAAAGGTTTTATTTATCTTGAAATTGAAAAAGGAAAAGTCAAGCATGAATTTATTTCAACAAATCCAAGACCATTTATTACAATTTCTGTTGACTTAACTCAGAGCAGTGATCCTCAGAAAGAGCTTGAAGATGCAATTATTAAAAATAAAAAACCAGCAGCTATTATAAGGATTAGGTATAAAATAAATGAAGAAAATTTTGGTGCTGTTAATAATGAAAAAATAAAGAATCTTCTCACGGATTCCTTTTCATATGTTTTACAGCCTGAAATCGTTCATAAGGAAAGAACATACAGAATTGCTGATCTTGATGTTGATATGGTTACAAATCCGGTTTCTGCTCTTGAAAAATATTTGTTTGATTATAGTGAAGAAGAGAAAAAAATTATACTTGAGAAAGCAAAATCTCTTATTGATAGTCTTGAATGAGTTGTTATTGCTTCAATCCTGCAGCAGTAAGTTCAGACGCAATTAATTTTTCCAAATCTTCAGGTCTTGAGCTTTTTGCAAGAGCATCTTCTGGCTTTATGAGTTTCTTTTTAACAAGTTCTGCAAGACTGTTTTCCAGTGTAACCATTCCAAGTCTACCACCTGTCTGAATAGCTGAATATATCTGGGCTGTTTTACCTTCACGAATTAAATTACCGATAGCAGGGGTATTAACTAAAATCTCCATAGCCATTACCCTGCCGTCAGTTTGTCCCTGTGGGTTTAATTTCGGTATAAGAGTCTGACTGAATACAGCTACAAGTCCGTTACTGAGCTGAATTCTTATTTGTGCCTGCTGATCAGGTGGAAATACATCCACAATTCTGTCAACTGTCTGTGCTGCTGAACTGGTATGAAGTGTTCCAAATACAAGGTGTCCTGTTTCTGCAGCTTTTAATGCAAGAGCAATAGTTTCAAGATCTCTCATTTCACCTATTAGAATTACATCAGGATCTTCTCTAAGTGCAGCCCTTAGAGCATTGTCAAAACTGTGTGTATCTGCACCAAGTTCTCTCTGGTTTACAAGGGATCTTTTGCTGGTGTGAATATATTCTATAGGATCTTCTATAGTGAGTATGTGATCAGATCTGTTTTCATTTATCCATCCAATCATTGCTGCAAGGGTGGTAGATTTTCCGGATCCTGTTGGTCCTGTTACAAGTGTCAGTCCCCTTGGTTTTGCACAGATTTGTTGGCATACTTTTGGAAGATTTAATTCTTCAAATGTTGGTATTTTTGTTGTTATTGTTCTTAGAGCTGCCGCAAATCCGTTTTTGTCTTTGTAAGCGTTTACACGAAATCTGCCCAGCCCTTCGATTCCATAACTACAGTCCAGTTCAAGTCTTTGCTCAAGTATCTTTCTTTGTTCAAGACTTAGTATACTGAAAATCAATGCTTTGGTATCTACTGCAGTAAGTGATTCATACTCTGTTGGCACAAGCTTTCCATGGATTCTAAGCACCGGTGGTGATCCTACGCTTATGTGCAGATCGCTTGCTTTTTTTTGAATAACCAGTTCAATAAGTTCTTTCATCTTTAAATTTCCTCTATCTCTGATATTGCTCTTAGAATCTGCGCGGAAGATGCTTCTCCAGTTCCGGCTGTACCAATGGTTAATATTTTATTTTTTGTTTCTGCCAGTACCAATGTCCCCTCTTCTGATTCTAACAAAACATGTAATAATTTGCCCTGATTTGTTGATGTTATGTTTTTATTTATGGTACTAAACAAACCTGCTATTGCTTTGCACACATCTTCCTGTATGACTCTTTTATCTGTTTCACCTCTTGTTAGTAAATTACCTGAGTAATCAAGGAACATGGAACTTGTGGATTTAAGAGTGTTATTTAAAGTCGTTAGTATTTCTGACATTTTCTTTAAATCTTCCCGGGTTGGTTTTGGTTCCTCTTTTTGTATTCTTTGTTCAGGTACTACGATTTCTTTTTTTAGCTCTTCTTTTAAACTTTCAATAAGTTCTTTTTTTAGGGAGCGGATTAAATCTTCTTTGGTTTCCTGAGATTCCTGGATGATTTTTTCTTCCTTTTCTTCCAGTTCCTTCTTTAGTTCGTTCTTAAGTGTTTGAATACTTTGAGTTAAATCTTCCTTAGTTTTTTCCTCTTCTTTTACCTGTATTTGTTCCTGAAGCTTTGCCTCGAGTTCTTCTTTAAGTTGTTTTTTTAGCTCTTCTTTTATTTCTGCAAGTTTTTCCTCTTCTGTTATTTGCCTGTAAGTCGCGTCAAATATAATTTCTTCTTCTTTTAAGGATGCTGGTTCCTCTTTTGACTCAACCTGTGGAATGTCCGCGACCGGTTTTTCAACTGACTTTCTCTTCTGAAACAGTAATTGTTTTTCGATCTTTGGAGAAGTTAGTTTTTTAACTGCATTTAGCGAGGAGTATTGTTCAAAAATAGCCTGAAGATCATCTTTTATGTCTGATGGTGGAAAGGGGCTTGAAGATGATTGTTTTGTTTGTTGCACAGAAGTCTTTCTTTCACCTTCAAATCTGTCTAAAGTATCTTTAAATAAAATTTGTTCATTGCTTTCTTCTTCAGCAAAAAAGTCTGAGGTTTTGTTTGTTTCCTTTTCCTTTGGTGAGAACAGTTTCCCTGAACTTTCTTCAGGCAAGATTTCAGGATTAATATTCTCAGTCTCAGGCTGAAATTCAAATGGTTTCAGAATCTCATCTTCAAATGAATCACTTTTCATGCCAGATTTTTTAAATTCTTCTTTCTTTTGTTTAGAAGTCTCTTTAATCGGACCTCCTATTACAGGCTGTTTTAAGAAAGGTTTTTCAGACGGGAAAAATCTTTGTTTAACTTTATAACCTGATTTTTGTTTACTGATAAAATTTTTAGTAAGCTCTTCGTCATACAAAAGCTTAAAATTTAAAATTAGAGCAAGAGTTGAAAAAATGTTTGCTGCAAATAATGCAAATGTGTTTATTACAAAGTTGCCGTCTCTTAATGCA
This sequence comes from Candidatus Melainabacteria bacterium SSGW_16, assembly GCA_004769085.1. Classification (GTDB taxonomy): domain Bacteria; phylum Cyanobacteriota; class Vampirovibrionia; order 2-02-FULL-35-15; family 2-02-FULL-35-15; genus SSGW-16. Next base: position 14,459 of record DUDS01000003.1, on the reverse strand, counting down.
AAAGCATAATTGCCGGGCCACCCGAGACCGTTTATGCCAAATGCACTGAAGCAAATTATAAAAGTTATAAAAAAATAAATTATTGCAAGTAAACCAGCCTGAATGGGGGTTGCTTTTGGATATAAAGCAAGTATTGGAATAAAACTTAATCCTGCCTCTCCCATTAAGAGTGCAGTAAAGGAAAGTATTCTTTCTGCACCGTAACGTGAAGGAATAAAAGCAACAATAAAAATTCCTAAAACAACTATAGGTATAAATAAGATTAACTTAGGTCCGATTAGCCTGTACATTTTATAATTGCTTGTCTACTGTATAAGGTAATTTCACAAACCAGCTAATGTTATTGCCTATACCGCCTTCCTCGCTCATTCTTCGCTTGTCAGGCTTTGCAAAGTACATCTAGATGACACCTCTTTTCACACCATCCAGATTTTACCGAATGAATCGGATAAAATCTTACTTTATAAGTAGTTTACTCTGACATCTTACCTAACTAGGCAGTAACCAGCTAATATTAAACCCTGAATTTTGCCTGAAAGCAAGAAGTTAGATGAATCTTTACCTTGTTTACTTCACTTTCTGTTTGTTCACTTGTAAGAGTTTCTTCCAGATCCTGCATTTTAAGCCTGTATGTCAGGCTTCTGTTTTGCTTATCAAGTTCATAAACACTTATAAGGTTTATAGATCTGACAAAATCTGATTTAACAGAATGTATTTCCCTGAAAACCTCACCAGCACCATATTTTTTAGAGATATCAACTGTTATGTCCCTTGTTACTGCTGGTTGCGAAGAAATTCTTTGAAATGTAGTTCCTTTTGTAGCTGCTTTTATTAATGGATCAGAACTAAGTTCAAAAATAATAACAGGACCTTCTATTCCTAAAGTCTTTTCTGTTAGTGGGTGCAAATATCCAAGTATTCCTGTTGATTTTTCATTTAAGGTCATTTTTAATGTATAACCTGGATGTAAGTAATTCTCTTTGTGGGGAGAAAATACTACCTGGCACCTGTTTTTTTTAAACAGATTTTCCAGGAATCCTTTAGCCTGGAAAAAAAGTTCATCCGTGATACTTATGTTCCTGTTGTTTGTAAGCCATGATTCGTTTCTTCCGTACAAAATACCTGCAGTTTTTAGTTCTTCCGTAACGCCTGTTTCCTTTTCTGAACCTTTTCCAGGGTTTGTTGAGGAATAAGCTTTTCCGATTTCAAAAATTTTGATTGGTACTATCTGGTGACTTTGGTTCCATCTCAGTGCTTCTAATAATCCTGGTATTAAACTTTGTCTTAGAGTTGAATGTTCTTTTGAAAGTGGATTAAGCATGGTTACAAGTGATTTAGTGGTTACAGGAAAATCCTTCAGGCTTAGAAAGTGTTCACCAACAAGACTGCTTAAAAATATTTCTGAAAATCCACATGATAGAAAATGATTTTTAATTGATTCAGTCCCAGTGTTTGCTCTTTCTGGAGAGATAGTTATACATGGTGGTTTAGTCGGTATTTTGTCATAACCATAAATCCTTGCAATTTCTTCAATTAAATCAATAGGTCTTGAAATATCATTAATTCTTGATTTTGGTACCAGCACTTCAAAAGTACCATTTGTAGTTTTTTTTGTTTTAAATTCTAGTAGTTCAAGTAGTTTACAGACTTCGTCAGTGTTAAGTTCTACCCCAAGCACTCTTTTTATTTCCTTGTTTTCAAGTTTTATTTTTACCTCCCTGTTGTCCGGGGCTCCTGCTACAAGAATTTTTCCTACATTTATACTTTTATCTTTACTTCCAGAGCATTCTTTTACAAGCTCAACTGCCCTTAAAAGGGTATTGTAAGTAAAATTACTATCGACGCCCCTTTCAAATCTTTTGGATGCTTCAGAAAAAAGCCCGATTGCTCTTGAACCCCTTCTTACAATAGGAGGACTGAAAACAGCAGCTTCGAGAACAATTGAAGTTGTATTTTCAGATACTTCACTGTCTTTTCCGCCCATAATTCCTGCAACAGCAACTGGTCCTTTTTCATCAGCTATAACCAGGATATTTTCCTTTAATTCCTTTGTTTTTCCGTCAAGAGTGGTAATTTTTTCGCCTGATTTAGCCCTTCTGACAATAAGCGTTGTTCCTCGAAGCTTTTCCCTGTCATAGGCATGCATTGGCTGACCAAAGGTTATATTTATGTAGTTGGTAATGTCAACAATGTTATTTATTGACCTTAAGCCAACTGATCCAAGAAGGTTTTTCAGCCAGGGCGGGCTTTCTTTTATTTTTATGTTTTCTATTGTTACTGTGTAAAAAATGCGGCTATCAGCAGGGTTTTCAATTTTTGGAGCAATATTTTTTACTGAATCTGAATATAGAGGTGTTTTAAATTCAACAGATTTTAGCTTTTTGCCTGTTACTGCACTGATTTCTTTACTTAAACCGTATACGGAGAGTGCATCCCCCCTGTTTGAACGTGAACCTACCTCTAAAACAATATCCTGTTTTAAAGATAAGAGGTCAATGACACTTTCCCCGATTTTTAAATCTTCAGAAAGAGTTAAGATTCCGTTAGGGTCAGCACCAATTACACCGAGCTCAGAAGGTGAGCAAAGCATTCCAAAAGATTCTATTCCTCTGATTTTACTTGTTTTAATTGGAAATTCTGAGCCATCAAGCCTGTTAATTACCACAGCCCCTTCAAGTGAAACAGGTACTTTCTGTCCTTCCTTGATATTCTGTGCTCCACAAACAATCTGAAGCTCGTTCTTTCCATCGGTAGTAACTTTTGTTATGGATAAACGGTCAGCATTTGGGTGTTTCTGGATGCTTAGAATCTGCCCGACTAATATAGGTCCTTTAAGTTTTGGACCCACCTGATGAATTTCCTCCACCTCAAAGGAGCCAAGAGTTAGTTTTTTAGCAACTTCTTCAGGAGTTACTTCGTCTAAATTTAGGAACTCATTTAACCAGTTTAGTGAAAGTTTCATGATTGATAACAAGAAAATTATGGCACAAAATTCCAATCACAAAAATACCAGACAATGTAAAATGTCGCAAATTGCCTTAAAACAACGAAAATTTAAAGAATTTTGTGATTTGATTTTTTGTTTTCCAGACACAGCTGAAGAAAATTTTTCCCATGAATTCAATTATAAAAAAAACTGAAAGGCATCTCTAATGAAAGATAATCTCCTGTATAATCAAAAAGTTATAAAAAATATTTTTTTTGTGTTGTCAAAAAAAATATTTTGGGAATATAGAAAAAGAAGTATAAGAAATTTAAATACAGGTCGAAATTACCTAATAAAAGTGAGAGGAGACGAATAAGGCATAAATACTAGCACCTAACGGTGACTGCCCAATTCCGGCCAAACAAAAATTTGGAAATTAAAATGGGCAAATCGGTGGTTAGTAATTTCAGGTTGGTAAAAATTAAAAATATCTGACCTGTGAGAGCAAGAAAGGCTGGAGGAAAAAAGAATGTTTGGACCACACTTATTACTGGAAGCATACGGTTCACCTAAAGGGAAACTATCAGATCTTGGCGCAATTAGTGAATTATTGGATGTTTACCCTCAAAAACTTGAAATGCATAAAATTATGCCTCCCTATGTATTTAAATATGACGGGGGAGGAGTAGAAGAAGACTGGGGTATTAGTGGTGTGGTTTTAATTGCTGAGTCACACATTGCTTTACATACTTTCCCTGAAAAAGAGTTTTTTACTTTGGATATATTTTCATGTAAGGATTTTGATGTAAGAATGGCAGTTGATATTGCCCTGGATATACTTGAACCAGTTCATTTTGATGAAACAGTATTCAACCGTGGAAGAGAATTCCCCAGATCTATAGGCAGGGCTGCAAAAGTTGTTCACCAAGAACGAAGAAGGATAGCTAGCGTTAAATAACTAAAAAAGAATTGTCTTAAAAAAACCTAATCTGGTCAGTATGTGGTTTTTCTACCAGATTCCTTAAATGTTCGTCGTATCTTGAAAGAAGCCCGTTTAGTATGTCTCCAGCCGAATTTTGGGTAACTATAAAGAATCTACCGACCATATCAGCAGCACGAAAAACCTCAGTACCGGTTAATTTTCTTAAAGTTGTTAAAGTATCTGAAATTAAATCTGGATCTCTTGCATCGATAATTACTGCTCTTTTAGGTCTGTAACTTAATTCTTTTAGAATTTGCCTGCCTCCGTTGCCATTTTGATCATGGAGCTGATTTGTCTCGTATGTGCCAAAAGGCAACCCAATACTGCCAGGATCTGGAGCAGGTGAGTGTTCTATTAGAAATCGACGTAGATTCAAATATTCTTTTGATTGCCGGGTAAAAGGTGAAAATGTTACGGTAATCATATTTGGGTAATGATAACATTTCAAATTGTAGTTCTTAAACAGGTTTCATTGTTGGGAATGCAATTACATCACGGATGCTGGCTGAATTTGTTAAGAGCATAACCAAACGGTCAATTCCAATTCCTAATCCGCCTGTTGGAGGCATGCCATATTCCATTGCGGTTATAAAGTCTATATCCAGTGAATGTGCCTCATGATCTCCTTGTGCTTTTTTCCTGGATTGTTCAGTTAATCTGTTTCTTTGATCAATAGGATCAGTTAATTCAGAAAAGCTGTTTGCAAATTCCCATCCGTTAATATAAAGTTCAAATCTTTCAACAAGCCTGTTATTTGATCTGTGCTTTTTTGCAAGTGGTGAAATCTCTAATGGGAAATCTGTTACAAAAGTAGGCTGAACCAGGTGTTTTTCAACCTTTTCTTCAAAAATCCCAATTATTTTTTCAACAGGTTCAGAAGAAAGATCAACATTTGCATATTCTTTTATCAAATCAATCATGGAAGCTTTTTTCCAAGGTTTTCCAAGATCTATTATTTTTCCCTGATATTCTATTTGTGATGTTCCACAAGTCATTTTAGAAAGGTTTTTAACCAGATCCTCTGTTAAATCCATCATGTCATTGTAATCACTATATGCTTCATATAATTCAAGCATGGTAAATTCGGGATTGTGTTTTGTTGATATCCCCTCGTTTCTAAAAACTCTTCCCAGCTCATATACTTTTTCAAATCCCCCGATTATAAGTCTTTTTAAATGGAGTTCAGTTGCTATTCTTAAGTAAAGATCAATACCCAATGCATTGTGGTGTGTAATAAAAGGACGAGCTTCAGCACCACCAGCTTCTACCTGTAAAACAGGAGTATCTATTTCTAAATAACCCTTAGCATCTAAATAGTTTCTGATTTCTGAAGTAATTTTTGCTCTTTTTTTTAAAGTTTCTTTAGGTGTTGGATTAACAATTAAGTCTAAATATCTTTGACGGTATCTGGTTTCAATATCATGTATCCCTAAATGTCGTTTTTTCCCTTCAATAATTTCAGGAAGTGGTAGTAGTGATTTACAAAGTATTGTTATTTCCTTGGCTTTTATTGAAAGTTCGCCACGTGGTGTTCTGAAAACAGTACCTTTTGCACCGATAAAATCTCCCTTATCAAGAAGTGGTAATATTTCTAGAAGCGATTTATCAAGTTTTTCTTTGTCGCAGTATATCTGCATTTTTCCTGTATCATCATAGAGATCGATAAACATCCAGTCATTTCTTTCATTATGGATTCTTCCGGAAATTATTACTATGTCCTGTGTTTCCTGGCTATTAGCAAGATCTTTATATTTGACTTGTAACTCAGAATTCTTGTGTGTTCTTTTGAATTTATATGGGTATGGGTCTAATCCTAAGGAAATAATTTTTTCAAGTTTCTGGAGTCTCTGGTTTCTGATCCTTGATGATTCATGCGCTTGATCGGTTTGTTGTTCTTTAGTAGTCATTTCATTATTATACCTAGCATCAAGCAAAGAATAATTAAGTCACTAAAAACTAGTTGCTCATCTCTGGGTACTTATTACTCGTTATTTATACTACGAGCATTTTTTTTGTGGATTTCAGTTCTTCCAGGTAATTGTGTGTAAAGGAGTTTACACTGGACATTATTTCTTTTACTTTTTCTGTCATTTCATTCTGGCTTGTAAGTGAGTTTATGTAAGTACCAATGCCTACACCTGTTGCACCCATGGCAAGTGCAAGTGGTGCAGTAGTAAGGCTTATTCCACTGGCACAAATTATATTTGCATTTGGAAGTGCTTTTCTGAGTTCAAGTGTATTTGTCAATGTTGATGCTGCTTTTAGGATATCGTTATAACCAGTATCTTTCCTGTCGGATACAGGAGTTCCCGGTGAGAACCCTTCGGTCTGGATCATATGAAAACCTAAAGAAAGGAGTTCTTTACCAAGTTTTATCTGATTTTTCAATTCAAGAGTTGCAGGAATTGTACAGCATAAAAGAATATCAGTCGTAATTGATTTTTTAACAAACTGGGCTATATCTAGTATTTCTTTTGGTGTAAACATTTTTCCGAGTTTGTAAAAGCTTTCATAATTACCGATTTCAAGCACATCTACTCCATATGATTGTGCAGCAATTAGTTTTAATGGATCTGTGCTGGACACAAATAATGGAAGCTGTACAAGAGCTCTTATTGATCTAATAATTTCCGGGTCATCGCAGATATCAAGCGCAGTTGCTCCACCCATTTCTGCTGCCATTGCAACTGCAAGCGTTTTTTGTTTGTCATAATTTTGAATTCCTGAAATAATTTTTACTAGATTTTTATTTTTAAGTGCATTTAGAACTTTATCTCTGTTTTGCATGATTAACACCTCTTTCTTTAACTATTAAGATTCTACCTTGATGTGTATAAGTTTCAAATGATTGTAAAGTCAACATTTTTTAAAAATTAATTATTACCTTATCTTTTAACTTAATACCAGTTAACTTTCCTGCATTTTTTTTGTTTATAAAAAGCTCAATAAAACCGCTGCTGCCTTTAATACCAGTTAGCTTGTTATTATTTGCCTGTGAAAAACTTGAAACAAGACCAGTGAATGTTTTATTTTTTACCCTGCCGTTGATTTTTAAAGGAACTTCATTGTTTGATATGTTGGTAATTAAATTCCCAAAGTGGTCTATGTATTGAATCATACCTGTAAAACAATTTTTCTTTTTAAGAGATTTGCTTATTTCGAGTTTTATAAGCGTATGCTTTGAAACAGATTTTCCAAAACTTTCAGGTTTTATACCTTTAGCCAGATAGGCAGCTACGGGTGAAAAAATATCCCTGCCATGAAAAGTCTGGCTTACATTTTTAAGCCAGTATTTTTTTTCTGTAAGCTCAATAACTTTAATTACTTTTTCTTTATTAAGGATTCCGGTGAATAAGCCGTTGTCAGGTCCTATGAAGTAATAATTTTTAGTTTGAATTAATAATGATTTTCTTTTTGAACCTACGCCAGGATCTACTACACATACATGAATTGTGTCTTTAGGGAAATAATGATAAGAGGACTGGAGTATAAAATTCGCCTGCCAGACATTTTGTGGTGAAATATCATGTGTAATATCTTCAATTCTTGCTTTAGGGCAGATTTTAAGAATAACCCCTTTCATAATTCCAAAAAAGGGATCGTTGCCACCAAAATCAGTAGTAAGAGTTATGATTGACATCAGTAGAATATTATACCGATGTCAATTGAATGACATACTATTTTATAACTGTTCCGGTATCTGCTTCCTGTACGCCCTGGTTCATAATGTCATCTACTGCAACTTCAAGAGGAGTTAAATCCTGCTCACCGTTAAGTTCAATTTCCAGTTCTTGTCCTGAAGCAATCATAACTTCTTTACCATGTTTTTTAAGTCCGTAAACAAGACCGCTTATACCACCTATAACGGCTGTTGATGTTAAGCTCCAACCACCACTGAATACTGCTCCTGTTGCTGCTGCGCCAACTGCAGCAGTTTTTACTGCTTTGTTACCAGGAATGAATGATAATGTTGCACCTTTTACAACACCAAGCCCTATATTTCTGGCAAGTCCATTTCCTTCACCTTTAATCTCTCTTTTCTTGTTTGTATATTTACTGTTAGCTGCAAATTTTGCACCACTAAGGGATATATATTTTCCTGATGGAAGAAGAATTTTATCCAGTAAAATTTCAATTGTTCCCTGCTTGCTTGCTTTTCCTGAATGCATTATGTCTGCAATATGCCCTGTTACTATGCTACCTACTGGAATTAAATTTACATCATTTACATTTACGTCATTTAATAGAGTTGCAGAAAATTCATCACCAATTTCATTTGCAAGCGAGCTTAACTCTTGATTTATTGAGATTTTTAATTTTGTGTTTTTTTTAAGATAATCTGACTTTGATGCTTTACCTTTTAGTACTGATTCTTTGGAAATTTCCAGAGTGTTTTCATTTGAATATGCAGGCAATAGTATAGTGTTTGATAGTATTAAAATGCTTAAAAAATTGTACAAGAAACCTTTCATTTGAGACTCCATCGTCCTTCTAATAAATAAATTTGTTTAAAAAATAACAGGTTTGTTTCTAAATCAAATTATTTTTTATGTTATGAACTGGTTAATCCTCCTTTTCTTGTTTTAAAATTATCCTGATATATTATCTTCATACCCGGAATTCCCTCTTTTAACATAGGAATAATGCTGGATTTTGAATAATGAGAAAAACAAAAAAGGTAATTGTGATTCTTTCTGGCGGCCTGGATTCTTCGACACTTGCATACTTTGCAGCAAAAAATTCAGGAGCTTACTTGAAGAATAAGGTTTATACATTAACCTTCGATTATGGACAAAGACACAGAAGGGAAATCCTGTGTGCCAGAAAAATAAGTACGAGAATAAGAGCAGTTTCCAATAAAGTAATTAAGTTTGATTTAACTCTCTGGGGAGGCTCAGCGTTAACAGATTCTAAAGTCAGTATCCCTTTGTCAGAAAGGCTTCCAGGGGCTTTGGCAAATAGAAAATCACTAAAAGTACCAGTAACATATGTGCCAGCAAGAAACACAATATTTTTAGCCTTTGCATTGTCATATGCTGAAACTATTGGAGCAGAGGAAATATATATAGGGGTAAACTCAATTGATTATTCTGGCTATGTAGATTGTAGACCAGCTTTTATAAGGAAGTTTACGGAACTGGCAAAACTGGCAACAGCGTCAGGAGTAAAAGGAAAAGGTATAAAGATTAAGACACCATTATTACAATTAACCAAGGCAGATATAGTCAAACTTGGTGAAAGGTTGCATGTGCCCTGGCAGGATACATGGAGTTGTTATCTGGGTGGAAGACAGCCATGTGGTTTGTGCGATAGTTGCCGGCTTCGCCTAAAAGGTTTTATGGAAGCTGGTACAAAAGATCCTTTATCTTATAAAAAGTTACCTGATTACTATAAGAAATGGTTGTATAAATATAAGTAATCCTGGTAGCTGGTTTAGTTTACAGGTAGCGTAAATGTGAATTTACTCCCTTTCCCTGATTCACTTTCAGCATGAATTTTACCTCCAAGACCTATGATTATTTCTCTGCAGATTGTAAGCCCCAGTCCTGAACCGGGAGTTTTTTGTACTTCTGGACTCGATGATCGATAAAGTCTGTTGAAGATTTTTGGTATTTCATCTCTCGTTATTCCTATTCCCTCATCTGTTACTGTAACTAAAATTTCTTTTTTATTGTCTGAAACTTCAAGAGTGATTTTTATTATGCTTCCGGAAGGAGAATATTTTATTGCGTTTGAAATTAAATTGTCTGTTACCTGACGAACCAGTTTTGGATCTGTCTTAAGAATTGGGTAATTATCAGAAACTTTATAGGATATTTTGTACGCTTTGTTGAGGGATGAGAATTCCTCCACAGAACTTTTTATTATTTCTCCAATATCACAAGGCTCGAAATGTGCAAGCCAGCCTTCTGTTGTAATTCTATTAATCTGAAGGAAGTCGGTTATCAGGGAAGAAAGCCTTCCTGCTGCATGCTGGATCTGCTGGGCAATTTCTTTTGTAGAGTCATTTAAACTGTTTTTTGTAACAAGCATTTTACTGAATCCTAAGATGCTGGATAATGGAGTTCTAAATTCATGGCTGATGTTGTTTATGAAATTTGTTCTTAGTCGGTCCTGCTCTCTTAGATTTTCATTTTGCATCAGAAGTCTTTTTGAATCATCATTTTTTTTTCCAAGCAAAGTTTCTTTTTTTAATGCTTTTTCAAAATGTATTCTAAGTTTTTCAAAAAAATCAATTTCATTTTGGCTCAGTTCCTTTGGTTTTTTTTCTAGCGCAATAACAATAAATGCATTTGTTGATTCCTGTAATGAAAGTCCCAGGAAAATCCCATAAAATATATTTAGTTTGTTTAACAGTTCATCGTTTATCTGAGCTTCCTGTATGAAATCCTTTTTAATAGTTCTTTTAAAGGATTCAGGGAATTGTTTAACCCTAAACTTTAGCATTGAAGATTCTTTATTCTCAGTTAAATCTACAATTATTGAATAGCCTGTCTCGTCGTCTATGCTTTCCCAGATCTGAAGCCTGAAATCCCTGAAAACACTTGAAACAGCTTTGAACAGACTTTGATAAAGAGAATTAATATCCTTTGCAAGGTTTACTTCTTCAAGAAAAGCTATATAGACTTCATTAAGCATTTGCATATTTGAGACCATTTTATTTTTTACTTGAGATGTAATTTTACCTCCTTGGTATAAGATTTATTTCTTTGAAACCGAGAGGTTATCTTTTATATACCACCTCCAGGGATAGTGAGCAGCTTTTGATATGCCAATTCTCTTTGTTTGAACAATTTGTGTATGTTCTTTCTGATTATTATTTGTAACTAACAGTGAACTGTCTTCATTGCAGCAGTCAATTTTATTATGTGCTTTTGTAATATTGAGGTATTTGCAGAGTTTTCCCGGCCCGCTGGCAACCCTCTCATCTTCATCTGGTATTTCAAGAGCTCTTATTAATATTGCACCAGGGATATCCTTTTTTTCGGTTACAAAATTCAAACAATGGTACATCCCGTAGATGAAATAAACATAACTGTACCCCCCTGGTCCAAACATAACTTCATTCCTTGGTGTTTTACCCCTGCTTGCATGGCATGCAGCATCGTCTTTTGTATATGCTTCAACTTCAACAATAACCCCCTTTTTTTCTTTTTTCCCTGATCTGATAATAATAATTTTATTAAGCAGCTCAGGAGCTACTTCAATGGTGGTTCTTTCAAAAAATGATCTCTTTAATGGTTTAGTCATTCTTTGTTATTGCCTACCGCCTTCCTCGCTCATTCTTCGCTTGTCAGGCTTTGCAAAGTACATCTAGATGACACCTCTTTTCACACCATCCAGATTTTACCGAATGAATCGGATAAAATCTTACTTTATAAGCAGTTTACTCTGACATCTTGCCGAGCTAGGTAGTAACCATTCTTTATTATATTTTAATGAATTTAACGTCGTTTATATTCCTGTTAGAATAATATCTGTATGATAACAAAAGAACAAGTTGAACATGTAGCAAAGCTTGCAAGGCTTGAGTTAACTAATGAGGAAAAAGAACTTTATACAAAACAACTTTCAAAAATTCTTGATTATATAGATCAATTAAATGAAGTTAATACTAAAGGTGTGGAACCCATGACCCAGCCAATACCGACTGTAAATGTAATGAGGGAAGATATTGTTAAAAAACAATTTGAAAGAAGTGAAATGCTTAAAAATGCTCCTCATGAAGAATATGGATTTTTTAGAGTGCCAAAAATTGGAGAATAGGAAATGACTAAGTACATTTTTGTAACAGGTGGTGTTGTAAGTAGCCTAGGGAAAGGAATTCTTGCTGCTTCACTTGGTTGTCTTTTAAGAGCAAGAAAATTCTCTGTTACTATTCAGAAGCTTGATCCTTATTTAAATGTTGATCCTGGCACAATGTCACCGTATCAGCATGGCGAGGTTTTTGTAACTGAAGATGGTGCTGAGACTGATTTGGATCTTGGGCATTATGAAAGGTTTATTGATACTGATTTATCCCAGATAAATAATATTACTTCAGGCAGCATATATCAGGCTGTCATTAACAGAGAAAGAGCAGGAGATTATCTTGGCGGGACTGTTCAGATGGTGCCACATGTTTCAAACGAAATAAAAGAAAGAATCAGGAGAGCTGCAACCAGTTCAAATGCTGAGATTGTAATAGTAGAGGTTGGCGGTACAGTTGGTGACATTGAAGGATTAATTTTTCTTGAAGCTATAAGGCAGTTCAGAAATGATGTAGGTCGTGAAAATGTAGCATATGTACATGTAACATTGCTTCCAAGTTTAAAATCTACTAATGAAATTAAAACAAAACCAACGCAACATAGTGTTGAAATCCTGAGAGGAAAAGGTATTCAGCCTGATATGCTTGTCTGCAGAGCTGAAAAGGCAGTAACAAAGCTACTTAAAGAAAAACTTTCTTTATATACTGATGTGCCCGTTGAATCTGTGATTGAATGCAGGGATCAGAAGGTTATTTATGAAGTTCCTCTTGCTCTGGAAAAAGAAGGGCTTGCAGAAAGGATTCTTGATAAATTGTGCCTTGTTAGTCCACCGCCGGATTTAACTAAGTGGCAGAATATGGTAAACAGGCTTAAAAATCCTGAAGGTATTGGAGATAAGAAAGTTGTAAGAATTGCAATTGTAGGAAAGTATGTAAAACTTTCAGATTCTTATATTAGTGTTGCAGAAGCAGTAAATCATGCTACTGCAAGCTGTGGTGTGGATGTTGAAAAGATTTGGGTTTTATCAGATGAGCTTGATAATAATGCTAATCTTTCTGAGGTGTTTAAAGGAATTGATGGAATTATAGTACCAGGCGGATTTGGAGATCGTGGTATTGAAGGAAAAATCAATGCAATTAAATATGCCAGGGAAAATAAAATCCCGTATCTTGGACTGTGTCTTGGTATGCAGTGTGCAGTAATTGAATTTGCCAGAAATGTCTGTGGATTAACCGGTGCAAACAGTAAAGAATTTGCACCAGAGACCTTACACCCTGTAATTGATCTTATGCCGGATCAGGAAAGCATTACACAAAAAGGTGGAACAATGAGACTTGGTCGTTATCCATGTGTATTACTTCCTGGCACAAAAGCCAGAGCTGTATATGGAGAAGAACTTATTTATGAAAGACATAGGCACAGGTATGAACTGAATAATTTTTACAGAGAAAGATTAAATTTAGGAGGGATGGTCTTTAGTGGTAGTTCACCTGATAATTCACTTATCGAGCTTATAGAGCTTAGAAACCATCCATATTTTGTTGCTAGCCAGTTTCATCCTGAGTTTAAATCAAGGCCTGAGAAACCACACCCATTGTTTTTAGGTTTTATGAGGGCAGTTACCGGGTTACCAATTTCAGTCAGTGAGAATATTAAATCTGATTTAAATATAAAAGAACAACAATCCTTATAATAGTAAGGGCGTATTGCAATAGGCCCTTACTATGAAAAGATACAAATATCTGGATTTAATTACTGTTGTTTTTGTAGTTGTTCTGCTTCTTTCAAATCTTGTAGCAAACAATAAAATATCTCAGATTAAAAATTTTACCTTTGGTTCAGGAATTATATTCTTCCCGCTTTCATATTTAATCGGGGACATTTTAACAGAGGTATATGGTTATTCAAAATCCAGAAGAGTAATCTGGATAGGCTTTGGTGCAATGGTTCTGTCAATTATTGCTATTCAGGTTATATTGCTTTTGCCTCCAGCAAATGGTTGGAATAATCAAAGTGCTTATGAAACCGTTTTTTCTAATGTGCCGAGAACTGTAATAGCTTCTATGATTGCATTCTGGGCTGGAGAGTTCTCAAATTCATTTACACTGGCTAAAATGAAAATTCTTACAAAAGGTAAATCTCTCTGGACAAGAACAATTGGTTCTACCGTTATAGGAGAGGCAGTTGATACTTTAATTTTTTATCCCCTTGCTTTTGCAGGACTGGTTTCATTTCCATGGCACTTAATTTTTAAAGTAATGGTTGCAAACTATTTATTAAAAGTCTTATGGGAAGTAATTGCAACCCCAATTACTTATAAAATAGTTTCTTTTCTGAAGAAAAAAGAACATGAAGATTTTTATGATTACAAGACTGATTTTAATCCATTTGTTTTGAAATAGTATTATGCCTGTAGATTAAATTTATGGTAGTTGGACCGATTCAGCACAGTCACAGATCCACTCGCGACGAGTAGGATCCTCAGGATTAGTTGCAGCAAATGAAGCTACGCAAACACGTGAAGGGCATGAAGCATTACGTTGACTGCATATTCCGGTTGCATATCTTTGATCAAGTGCACCAGTATGAAAACCTCTACATGGAAGAGGGGCTGGAGTTGGTGTAGGTGTTACGCAACCGCAAAAATACTCAGATCTACCATCGCTCCGATCGGTTGTTATTACAACCTTACATGCTGCATTAGGGGCATCGCAATTTTTTTCTGAGCAAAACTCATTAGCTCTGTCTGCAGTATAAGTAATAATACTACCAATACAATCCAGGTTTGGTGTCGGAGTTG